>NZ_JALNTU010000019.1:0-74226 GCF_023161685.1 Vibrio sp. 1CM8B | reverse complement strand
CCAGCGTTCAATCTGAGCCATGATCAAACTCTTCAATTTAAGATTTTGTGACTCAACGAATACTGACTTCAAAACTAATATTTACCGAAGTAAACATGTAATTCTAAAGCTATTACCATTCCAACAGAATGATAATGAATTGACTGTGCCGATTAACTACAAGTAGTTAAACGTATTGGTCACTCAGTTCATTGAAATCAATTTGTTACCGAAGTAACTGCTATTACGCTCTTTCGAAAAAGAACCAATAACGTTTTGATATTCATCAACGAGTGCCCACACAGATTGATAGGTTTAAATTGTTAAAGAGCTTCTCTTCGTTGTGACTTGCATCACTTCGGAAGAGGCGGCCATTCTAGCGATTTAATTCTCAGTGTCAAACACTTATTTGGAATTAATTCCTACTTTCTAAAAGTAGAAGCGAATCATCGCTTAAAGCTAGTTGCCTTACTAACATTCCTCGCTGAAGCCTTGTGGCGTCTGCCGTGTCAGTGAGGCGGCATTATAGAGATGCCGCTCATATTGGCAAGCAATAAATGCGTTTTTTATTGAAAAAAGAGGTTAAGCGAAGATATTTCAACCAAGGGCTTATTTATACCATTTTCACCCCAAGTTTCGAACAAATTACCCACAACGACCTGTGGATAACTACTCTCCACTATCAAAAAAGTAAGATAAACGAGCCCTAGGGTTTAGATACTCTCGAACTTGTTCAGGTAATTTGCTTGGATGAACGGCATTAACGATTTTGATCTCTTTAATAAAGAGGTCAATGATCGGGGCTTGGGTTCTTGGCACGCTAGGATCATAGATAAGTACATTTGGATAAAGCATATGTTTAGCGTTAACGGATATCACAATCCCAATCGAATCATTTGAGAGCTGTACTACGGTTCCTGGGGGGTAGACTCCCATGAACTTAACCAACAGCCCCAAGTTACCTTGGCTATATAGATGCTTGCAGCTCTTATATAAGTGGGACAGTGCCAAATACGGGATCATTTGTTGAGATTGCGCTTTACCATGGCAAAGGTTATCAAATGCATTAGCCACAGAGACTATCTTGGCAAATTCATCAATCTCATGTTCTTTTAAGCCCTCGGGGTAACCAGAACCATCATTCATCTCATGATGCTGAGCGATTACCTTTTTAGCACTTTCAGGAAAGTCATCAATTGCCGATACAATATCTGCACCGTATTTAGTATGAAGCTTCAGGTAGTTCTCTTCGGGCACCGTTAGTGCACTCTGCTTTCTTAATATCGCAGCTGGTATTTTGATCTTGCCTATATCATGGAACATTGCCGCGAAAGAGAGAGCTTTCAATTGCTGCGTATCGTAGCCTTTAGCTTTACCTATCATCAGTGCAACAACCGAAACGTTCAGTGTATGAAAGTAGAGGTCTTCAAAATCCGCTTTAGCATTCATAAGATGCAAGGTGACGTTATCATCGCTCACTAGGGTCTCAACGATATCATCAACAAGAGCCTTAACCTCCCCCACCGCATCTAAAGGTCTGTTACGGATCTTGGTCATCACAGAGCGCATTCGAGCAAGCGAGCGTTCAAACTCTCTCTCACAATGACTCACCCTGCGGCGGTAAGAGCTAAGGGTTTCGATACGCTCATGCTTATCTTTCCACATTCTTTCCGTTTCAAGACTTACCTGTGAATCAATATCGACTTCTTGTTCACCTACGTGATTAGCAGGTAAAGGTGAGGTATCACTTTGACTCAGGTTTATATAGACGTGCTTAATCCCAAGATGTCGAATTACTTTTACTTGAGCGTCATCTTTGATTTTAAAGCTGTTGAATAAAAATGGGTGTTCATTCCATTTTACGGGGAGTCGTATATGCAGACCGGGCTGAATGCGATCTACGGTAATCTTTATGCTGCCCATTTTTATATATAATATTGATGATTAATCTCTATTTATAATTCTAATAAAACCAAGCAGCAATTTCACTATCCAATTTCACAGGTTCAACTTAAAGAGTCGCAGTGCACCATCCAGCGTATACCGAATTTATCTTCTACTTTGCCAAATCGAGCCCCCCAAAACGTATCTGCGAGTGGAGTCATTATCCGCCCTCCCTTCTTAAGCTTTTCAAAGATTTGTTCTTGAGTCGCGGTATCTTCAGTTACAAGAGAGAGAGCGAGATTGTTACCTTCGAGTTCTTTTGCCTTAACACCATCAGACATCATCAGCTTCATACCAAACGCTTCAAACTCAGCATGCATAACCCAATCAGGTTGAGCTCCCTCTATTACCTGTGGTGCATCACTAAAAAGTTGCTTAGATAAAACCACACCACCAAAACACTTATGATAAAAATCCAGTGCTTCACTACAACGACCATCAAAAAATAAGTAAGGGGTTACTGTCAGCATATCTCTCTCCTCTGTTAGTCCTTTAAACATAGACAATAGAAGAGAGAATGACAGGTAACATCATGATTTAAGATAATTAATTCATATCAGATCGAATAGCGAAGGGAAATTATGGGATTTAGGAATGAAACATCAAGATCTGTCTGATTGGACAGGCATTCCTGCCGCCACCGCGAAGGCAAAGCTTCCTATATCCCAAATACAACAAAGCCCCGACCATTTCTGATCAGGGCTTTATCTAAATATGGTACCGGTAGGCGGACTGATTGGACAGGCATTCCTGCCGCCACCGAGAAGGCAACGCTTCCTATATCCCAGATACAACAAAGCCCCGACTTTCGTCGAGGCTTTGTCATTTAAATATGGTACCGGTAGGCGGACTTGAACCGCCACGCCCGAAGGCAACGGATTTTGAATCCGTCGTGTATACCAATTTCACCATACCGGCATTATCTTGGGGCATTGCCCTTTCGATGTTTGGCATTATACGTATGCGAACTGATGTGGCAAGTATAAAAACTTGAATTCATGTGTGTTTGCCGATAATTTCGCCACTAAGTCATAAGCTGTGCGTCATGTCTCTTTTCAGGCTAAGCCTTAAACTATATTCTGACGCCTCAATTTTTAAAGAAGTAATAACACATGACATCAACAAACACTCTGCCACCAGCAGGAGTCATGCGCCGATTTGGTGCCTTGTTCTACGACGCTCTGATCGTAATCGCTATTGAAATGTTGGCGGCTGGCGTCATTGTCGCCCTACTACACGCGCTCATGGCTCTCGGCATTTTTAACCACAGCGGATATGCCGATGTTAGTGACTTCTTAACCAACCATCCGATTTGGAGCCCTGCATATACCTTTTACTTAGTGGCCGTTTGGGTATATTTCTTCGTCTTCTTCTGGACTAGAGCTGGTCAAACTCTCGGCATGAGAGCTTGGAAGCTGCGCGTTCAAAACAAAGATGGCTCGGCTATCACAGTAACTCAGGCGCTGATTCGTTTAGGTACTTCAGGTTTTGGACTGGCAAACCTATGTGTTCCATTCGATCCTGAAAAACGTGGCTTTCACGATATCTGGGCAAAGACCGAAGTCGTTGTGTTACCACAAGCACGATAATGTGATTTAAGTTAGATCCAATCAAGATCAAAAAAGGAAGGCGTTATGCCTTCCTTTTTTATATTTACAATTTCCGCCTCAAGAGCATGATGGCAATTCCAAGGAACACCACGCTCGGGGCTATTGCGCCAAAGGCGGGCGGTATTTGATAAACCAAACTCACCGGGCCAAAGAACTCACTGGATATATAGAAGGTAAAGCCAGCAATAACACCTGACAGAATCCTCGCGCCCATGGTTACACTACGCAAAGGACCAAAGATAAACGACAGTGCCATCAACATCATAACCGCGATCGAAATTGGCTGGGTTATCTTTCTCCACAGCGCCAATTCATAGCGTGATGCGTCTTGCTCTGACGCCTTCAGGTAAGAAACATAATCATACAACCCACTTAACGACAGCTCTTCTGGTTTAACCGTTACTATCGCCAACTTGTCTGGAGCTAATGATGTTTCCCAAGAGTAAGTCGGTAAACTTTCTTTGGTAATTTGAAGCTCATTTTCAAAAGACGTGATCTCTACATCCTTCATCGTCCACACGTTGTCTCCAACGTAATCCACTTCGTCAGAGTAAATAGCGGTCTTAAGTGCCTTGTTTTCATCAAAGCGCCACATGTTCATTCCATATAGCTTCTGGTCATCGATTTTGACAATGAAGATGAAGTCATTGGCATCACGAGCCCAGACCCCACTTTGCGTCGAAATAATATTACCACCAGCAATCGAGATGGTTCTTAAATCACGAGCCATCTTCTGCGCTTGCGGTGCTCCCCATTGACCAAGCAATGTCACCACGATCATCAGTGGAATAGCGGTCTTAAGTACCGATAGACCGATATCTAACTTAGAGAAACCAGCGGCCTGCATAACTACAAGCTCAGAACTTGCAGCAAGCATACCAAGTCCAATCAACGCGCCAAGCAGTGCTGCCATTGGAAAGAACATTTCGATATCACGAGGGATACTCAGTAAAACAAAGTACAGCGCTTGTAATAGATCGTATGTACCACGGCCAACTTTTCTTAGCTGTTCTACATATTTGATGATCCCAGAGAGACCAACAAACGTCACCAATACCAGTGACGTCGTTGCGATGATGGTTCTGCCTATATATAAATCGAGAATCTTAAACACGGCTTAAGCCAACCTCTTATTCTTGAATTTTTCTTTCAAACGCCTTACTGGCACGCTATCCATAAAGTTTGCACCAATCGCGACAAATAACAATAACGCATTGATTGGCCACATGCCGATTACCGCAGGAATGCTCCCCTCTTCAATTGAAGATTTAGTTGCACTGATTGCTAAGAAATAGGTGAGATAAATCAGTATTGCTGGGCCGATTTTCGCAAAACGACCTTGTCGAGGGTTTACCGCAGACAGTGGCACGACAAGCATGGTCAACAATGGAATACAAAGTACCAAAGAAATACGCCACTGCAACTCTGCTTTCGCACTATTATTTGAGTTACCAATCAGTTCAAGCGTAGGGATCGCTTCCCAGTCTCGACCTTTCTTCTCAACTTCACGCTGACCAATCAGGCCTTCGTATTCTTCAAAGTGTGTCACCCTGTAGTCAAGGCGAGTCGGGATACCTTCATGACGAGTACCATCGTACATTACGATCACTTGGCGACCATCACTGAGCTCTTTTACATCGCCTGACTTCGAGAACATAACACTTGGCAGTACAGAATCACGCGGACGCATTTGAGCAACGAACACATTTTCTAACTTATTACCGTCGATATCATCGATAAACACGACAGAAGAACCATCCGGCGTACCTTCAAACTTACCTTTTGGTAGCAAATCAACGCTGTTTTCTGCGGCCACTTCTTCATACATTTGTTCAACTTTGTCTTGTGACCAAGGAGATAACCAAAATGAGTTAAAGGCTGCAACAGATGCCGTAATCAAAGCGAGGTAAAGCGCAGATTGGATCAGGAATTTATTACCGATACCGGTGGCGTTCATGACCACTATTTCACTTTCAGCGTAAAGGCGGCCAAAAGTAAGTAAAATACCAATATAGATACTGAGTGGAAGCATCAATAGGCCCATCGCTGGCATATTTAAGCCAACAATCGACAATATAAGACTCGCAGGGATATCACCATCAGAGGCGTCCGCTAAAACACTGATGAATTTTTGGCTGAGAAACACGAGAAAGAGAACAAAAAAGATCGCAAATTGGCTCTTGATTGTCTCGCGGATCAAATATCTAACAATAATCACGCTCAAATTACCTATACAAAACTTGTTTTTTTGATTGAATCACTATAATTTCCCGTTGAACCTTTTATTTTTTTAAATTTTTAGCTAAGTGTTAGCGTTCTTCTTTAAGGTTAGTTCCATTATAGGATCCAACAAGTAAGAACCCATTATCTAACATTTAGTTCGATTTGTCTTCAGGATGTAGGAGTACGCATGGAGTTCAGTGTAAAAAGTGGCAGCCCAGAGAAACAGCGCAGCGCATGTATCGTTGTCGGTGTATTCGAACCGCGCCGCCTTTCTCCAGTAGCCGAGCAATTAGATAAGATTAGCGATGGCTACATTAGTTCACTGCTTCGTCGCGGTGATCTAGAGGGTAAACCTGGCCAGATGCTACTACTGCATCAAGTACCTGGTGTACTTTCAGAACGTGTTCTACTGGTAGGCTGTGGTAAAGAACGTGAGCTAGGCGAACGTCAATACAAAGAAATTATCCAAAAAACCATCAGCACACTAAACGAAACAGGTTCTATGGAAGCAGTATGTTTCCTTACAGAACTTCACGTTAAAGGTCGCGACACTTATTGGAAAGTTCGCCAAGCAGTAGAAGCGACTAAAGATGGTCTTTACACATTTGACCAATTCAAGAGCAATAAACCAGAAACTCGTCGCCCACTACGTAAATTGGTATTCAACGTACCAACACGTCGCGAATTGAGCCTGGGTGAGAAAGCAATCTCTCACGGCCTTGCTATTGCTTCAGGTGTAAAAGCGTCTAAAGATCTCGGCAACATGCCACCAAACATCGCAAACCCTGCTTACCTTGCTTCTCAAGCTCGTCGTTTAGCCGACGATTACGAGACAGTGAAGACTAAGATCATTGGCGAAGAAGAGATGGAAAAACTGGGTATGACATCATACCTAGCAGTTGGCCGTGGCTCTAAAAATGAATCTATGATGTCTATCATGGAATACAAAGGCGCTCCGGATCCAGATGCGAAGCCGATTGTATTAGTAGGTAAAGGTCTGACTTTCGATTCAGGCGGTATCTCGCTTAAGCCAGGTGAAGGCATGGATGAGATGAAGTACGACATGTGTGGTGCGGCGTCTGTATTCGGTACAATGAAAGCACTGGCTAAGCTGAACCTGCCAATTAACGTGGTTGGTATCCTAGCAGGTTGTGAAAACATGCCAGGCAGCAATGCTTACCGTCCAGGTGATATCCTAACGACAATGTCAGGCCAAACGGTTGAAGTACTCAATACTGATGCTGAAGGTCGCTTGGTTCTATGTGATGCTCTAACTTACGTTGAGCGTTTTGAACCAGATTGTGTTGTCGATGTCGCTACGCTAACTGGCGCATGTGTTATCGCTCTAGGTCACCACATCAGTGGCGTTCTATCGAACCACAACCCACTTTCTCACGAACTTGTTAATGCTTCTGAGCAAGCAAGTGACCGTGCATGGCGTCTACCAATGGCAGACGAGTATCATGAGCAGCTAAACAGCCCATTCGCTGATATGGCGAACATCGGTGGCCGTCCTGGCGGCACAATTACTGCTGGTTGCTTCCTGTCTAAATTCACTAAGAAGTACCACTGGGCACACATCGACAGTGCTGGTACAGCTTGGAAGTCAGGCGCAGCGAAAGGCTCGACAGGTCGTCCTGTCTCAATGCTAGTCCAATTCTTATTGAACCGCAGCGGCCAAGAGACTGAAGAGCAATCTTCAAAATAATAAAAAGGGCCTACGGGCCCTTTTTTAATAAGCGCTATTTGTTAGACCCTGTTAACCAAGTAACATTGATATCCACGATTTTCAGTTCGAGTATTAAGTATGCAGACTGCTACATTTTACATTGTGCCTTCAGACAGCCCGCAAGCCAGCAAAGATGGTTTTGCTCACTATGTGCTGTTTCTTGCTCAGCACTTTGCGAAACAAGGCGCTAAACTTTACCTCAACTGTAATGACAAAGAGCATGCTGAGCGTATTGCTGAAGTTTTCTGGCAAGTCGAGCCCAGTGAGTTTATTGCGCACAACTTAGTTGGCGAAGGCCCGAAGTATTCAACCAACATCGAAATTGGCTATCAAGGCGTAAAACATAATTGGAATCGTCAGCTAGTAATTAATCTGGCCGATAATCATACAACCTTTGCGAACGCCTTTGCTCAGGTGATAGACTTCGTCCCTTGCGAAGAAAAAGCTAAGCAACTCGCTCGAGAAAGGTATAAAATTTACCGTCAGGCTGGATATCAGCTACAAACTATCGAGATTCAACATCCATAGTCAAACCTCATAGTTAAAGCTATCTTTGGATTTAGATTCAAGAAGCTTCACTTATGAAGTTTGACCACGATTAACCATTCACAGTATCCGTTTAAGAGCACTATGGAAAAGACATACAACCCAACATCAATCGAACAAGCTCTGTATAAGACTTGGGAAGAGAAAGGCTACTTTAAGCCACACGGTGACACATCAAAAGAAGCTTACAGCATCATGATCCCGCCACCGAACGTCACTGGCAGCCTACACATGGGTCACGCGTTCCAAGATACGATCATGGATACGCTTATCCGTGCTCAACGTATGAAAGGCAAAAACACGCTTTGGCAAGTGGGTACTGACCACGCTGGTATCGCAACTCAAATGGTTGTTGAGCGTAAGATTGCTGCTGAAGAAGGTAAAACAAAACACGACTACGGTCGTGAAGCTTTCATCGACAAGATCTGGGAATGGAAAGGCGAATCAGGTGGCACGATCACTCAACAACTTCGTCGTCTTGGTGCATCTGTAGATTGGGATCGTGAACGATTCACTATGGATGACGGCCTATCGGCTGCGACTCAAGAAGTGTTTGTTCGTCTATACGAAGAAGACCTAATCTACCGTGGTAAACGTCTAGTAAACTGGGATCCTAAACTGCACACTGCAATCTCGGATCTTGAAGTTGAAAACAAAGACAAAAAAGGTTTCATGTGGCACTTCCGCTACCCGCTAGCGAATGGTGTTAAAACGGCTGATGGTAAAGACTACATCGTTGTTGCGACTACTCGTCCAGAAACTATGCTTGGCGATACTGGCGTTGCTGTTAACCCAGAAGATCCTCGTTACAAAGATCTTATCGGCAAAGAAATCCTACTTCCTGTTGTAAACCGTCTTATCCCTATCGTAGGCGATGAGCACGCAGACATGGAAAAAGGCACGGGTTGTGTGAAGATCACTCCAGCTCATGACTTTAACGATTACGAAGTGGGTAAGCGCAACAACCTACCGATGATCAACATCCTAACGTTCAACGCTGATATCCGTGATGCTGCTGAAGTCTTCACTACGAACGGCGAAGAAAGCGATGTTTACTCAACGGACATCCCTGCTAAGTACCAAGGCATGGAGCGTTTTGCTGCACGTAAAGCTATCGTTGCTGAATTCGATGAGCTTGGTCTTCTTGAAGAGATCAAAGATCACGACCTAACTGTCCCTTACGGCGACCGTGGTGGCGTGGTTATCGAACCAATGCTGACTGACCAATGGTACGTGCGCACAGCACCTCTTGCAGAGCCAGCAGTTAAAGCCGTTGAAGATGGCCAAATCCAATTCGTACCTAAGCAGTACGAAAACATGTACTTCGCGTGGATGCGTGACGTGCAAGACTGGTGTATCTCTCGTCAACTTTGGTGGGGCCACCGTATCCCAGCATGGTACGACAACAATGGTAAAGTTTACGTAGGTCGCACTGAAGAAGAAGTTCGTGAAAAGAACAACCTAGCGCCTGTTGTTGTGCTTAAGCAAGACGACGACGTACTGGACACTTGGTTCTCTTCTGCACTTTGGACGTTCGGCACACAAGGCTGGCCTGAAGATACTGAAGCACTGAAAACATTCCACCCATCTGAAGTACTAGTATCTGGTTTTGATATTATCTTCTTCTGGGTTGCTCGTATGATCATGATGACCATGCACTTCGTGAAAGACGAAGATGGCAAAGCTCAAGTACCTTTCAAAACTGTTTACATGACGGGTCTTATCCGTGATGAAAACGGCGACAAGATGTCTAAGTCAAAAGGTAACGTACTTGACCCAATCGACATGATTGACGGCATCGGCCTTGAAGAGCTAGTAGAAAAGCGTTGTGGCAACATGATGCAACCTAAGCTGGCTGCTAAGATCGAAAAAGCGACACGTAAGACTTTCGAAAATGGTATCGAACCATACGGTACTGATGCGCTGCGTTTCACTCTTGCTGCTATGGCTTCAACTGGCCGTGACATCAACTGGGATATGAAGCGTCTTGAAGGTTACCGTAACTTCTGTAACAAGCTATGGAACGCAAGCCGTTACGTACTGATGAACACAGAAGAGCACGACTGTGGCATGTCACTGTCTGTAGAAGACCGTGCAAACATGGAATTCTCTCTAGCAGACAAGTGGATTGAATCTCAGTTTGAAGTTGCAGCGAAAGAGTTTAATGCTCACCTAGACAACTACCGTCTAGATATGGCAGCAAACACGCTTTACGAATTCATCTGGAACCAATTCTGTGACTGGTACCTAGAGCTAACTAAACCTGTTCTTTGGAAAGGTACTGAAGCTCAACAACAAGCGACTCGTTACACGCTTATCACGGTTCTTGAGAAGACTCTGCGTCTTGCTCACCCTGTTCTTCCTTACATCACTGAATCTATCTGGCAGAGCGTTAAGCCGCTAGTAGACGGCGTTGAAGGCGAGACGATCATGACTCAAGCGCTTCCTCAGTTTAATGAAGCTAACTTCAATGCTGAGATCGTTGACGACATCGAATGGGTTAAGACTTTCATCACTGCTATCCGTAACCTACGTGCGGAATACGACATTGCACCAAGCCAAGGCTTAGAAGTAATGATTAAAGTAGCGGATGAGAAAGATGCAGCTCGTATCGAAGCGAACAAGATCGTTCTTACTTCTCTAGCTAAGCTAGACGATATTAAAGTTCTAGCTGATGGTGAAGAGACTCCTGCTTGTGCAACTAAACTGGTTGGCAAATCTGAGTTGATGATCCCAATGGCGGGTCTTATCGACAAAGATGCTGAGCTTGCTCGTCTAGATAAAGAAGTCGCTAAGACTCACGGCGAGATTAAGCGTATCGAAGGTAAGCTAGGTAACGAAGGTTTCGTTGCTAAAGCACCAGAAGCCGTTATCGCGAAAGAGCGTGAAAAGCTTGAAGGCTACAAGGAAACTCTTGTTAAGCTTGAAGAGCAAAAAGCGACAATCGCTGCGCTTTAAAACCGAGTGACCGAGAAGGCTTCGAACTTCTCGCTCTAAATAGAAAGGTTGGTCTTGGTGACCAGCCTTTTTTATACCTCTGATTCCAATATTCCAATATTCCAATATTCCAATATTCCAATGCTTCTCACTCTAGCCTCACTGATTGATAGGTTTCATCTATCAAATTAATCTCCACTTCCCATTATACTTAATGATAATAATTCTCAATAATAGACCTATCAACACAACGACTGAGTAATTATCATGAAAAAGACACTAACCTTTGCTGCATTACATTTTACTATCGCATTTAGTGTCGCTTACGTACTAACAGGCGACATCTTAATTGGTAGCTTAATCGCTATGATTGAGCCCTCTGTGAATACTGTTGCCTTCTATTTTCATGAAAAGGCATGGGCTCAAGTTCCAGCGCTTAAAGCTCGTCAGTGGATGACCAAATTAAAAACAGCAAGCTTTGCTACCATCCACTTTAGTGTTGCCTTTACCGTTGTCTACTTGTTGACTGGAGATGCTTTCATCGGCGGCGTGATGGCTTTGCTAGAGCCAACTTTAAATACAGTTGCTTACTACTTCCACGAGAAAGTCTGGTTACGAAAAGCTGAAAGCCAAACAGCACAAGCTCCGTTTTTCTTACACCAACACGCTTAATCTAAAGCTCAGAGAGTGATTGAAGTAACCTACATCGAAGAACAGAATTCATCTTACCATTGACAAAGTTGCGCACCGCAATTAAATTAATTGCGATGCGCAACTTTATTTCTTAATCCAAAGGTAGGTAGTTATGAATTCTCAACAGTTAAGAGACTATTCTCGTCAAACGGTTCGTTTACTTGGCATGCTTGATAAGCAGTGTGGTGATGTCGACCTCACTCCAGTCCAGGCTCATACTCTTGGTGAAATCCAGTTGCAACCAATCACCATCAACCAATTGGCGCAGCAACTCAACGTAGATAAATCGAATGCTAGCCGCACGGTCACGGGGCTGATCAAGCGTGGCTTAGTTGAAAGCCTAGAGAATCCAGCAGACAAACGTAGCCAATTAGTCGCCCTGACCACTCAAGGTGTTGATGCGTTATCTCAACTCGACCAACAGCAAAGCATCTTCTTTGAAAAAGTACTCTCGACACTCAATGGCAACGAACAGCAGCTACTTAAACAAGGACTTGAGAGTTACTTAAAAGGGTTAACGAAAGCATGCCAAGCAGATGAGTTTGTATTACGCCCACTCACAGAATCAGATAACCAACAATTGGCAGAAGTCATTCGCCAAGTTTCGGCTGAGCATGGGCTTACAGAAGATAAGGGTTATGGCGTGGCTGACCCAACACTCGATGATATGTATTCTGTCTATAGCCAAGCGAATGCAATGTACTGGGTTATCGAACACAACGGAAAGATCGTCGGAGGCGGTGGCTTTGCCCCTCTAGCAGGTAAACCCAATGTGTGTGAGCTGCAAAAGATGTACTTCTTACCGCAAACTCGAGGGCATGGCCTAGCCAAGCGAATTGTCGCTTTGAGCTTAAAGCAAGCCAAACGACTTGGGTATCAACACATGTATCTAGAAACGACGGAATGCTTAGGTGCTGCGGTCAAACTCTATGAGAAGCTTGGGTTTGAGCATCTTGACTCAGCTTGGGGAGAGACAGGCCACGACGCTTGTGAGGTTGTCATGGCCAAATCGTTATAAGCAGAATGCGCCGCTATAGCGAAAGAAGATAGCGCTAAAATATACGGAGTTAACGTAGAAAGTTACTGACGCAAGAGGTTGGGTTCAAGGCCACAAAAGAACTCTCTTCTTGCCCATCAAGTACCACTTCTAATGGGTATAGATGCTTAGGGTTAGGATTCTCAATATCAAAAATGATAGGCGCCTCAACCTGGAACACAACGCCAGTATGTTCAGCTCGTACATCAATCGGCATCACGAGTGTCATACCATTAAACTTGATGGATGCCGATACTAACCCCGCCTTTAGCGTTTGATAGATAACATCCACTTTAAACTCACAGCCACCACCATGATGCCAGATCTGCTCTGTGACAACTTGTTCTAGCTTGACGTTTCGAACGAACTGCAGATATGGCGCTTGCCAAATCCCGATGCGTGAATCAGATTTAGCGATAGCCTGTGAAGAGATAGACGGATCCATATCCTCTTCAAGCAATAAGCTCTCCTCTTCTTCAAGGAAAAGGATCTCGAAACGGTTTCGGCCGGACTGCATATAAGGACGGATATCTTTACGGTATTCAGCTTGGCTACCATCACAATCAAAAACAGCCACACCATTAAGCCGAACTTCAGCAAAGTAATCGACTCCTGCCATCACTAACTCAACAAATGGACACGCCAACATAGCGTCATCCACTTCGATGTCGTGCATCAGATGCCACTCTTGCTCTGCAATTTCGTTTTCACTCAAGCTATCAGGGAGCTTTGAGCTTAACGGAGCCGGAAAGGTGATGTCATCTTGTGGGATAGAGAGATCCGTCAGTGGCGAAATTTGCCAAAGACCATCGAGAAGCAACCGCATATCATTCCTTGAGCTAGATCAATTTTGACCGCATTATAATGAATGAATGCATATAAAGACATTTATTTTTCTGAGGGTAAAAAAATGCCAGCTCGAGGCTGGCATTTTTCAAAATTGGGAAAGAATTACTCTTCGCCTTCATCATCTTCGTCTGGGTAGATAGCATCTTCACCTTCGTAGTAAGTGCCCCAACCGTCGTAGATAATGTCAAACTTCTCTGCAAGGTTCACAAGCTTCTCAACTTGCTCATCGATCGCTTCTGCATTCAGAGTACATTGCATCGTTGCATCACAACAAAGCAGCTTATTGCCATCTTCGTCTTCTGTCTCTTCAGCTTCAAGCACTTCAAAGCCCATTTTGAATGCTTCAACAACCGCTTTTTCAAGCACATCGAAATCTTCAGCAAATAGGTGATGCTCGATATCGTATAGAGCTTCAGGATCGCTACCATCTTCAATTAATGCTGTAATGATGTCGCGAGTCTCTTCCTTTTGAAATTCAATTAATTCCGCTACTGATAGATATTCATCTTCGTGAGACATGTGTCTGCTCCAGAGTGTTGACTATGAAAAGATCAAATTTGATTGCCACGAAATATGGCACGGATCGTCCAGAAAAGCCACCCAGATCAGGCCTAGAAAGGTAAGTTTATCACGAGATCGCTGAGCCAATATCAATTCAAAAGTGAAATCAAAATCACAGAAACAAATTTTCAACATTTTATTAACTGACGTGTATTTTAGCATTTCGTTTTTATGGACACTTTAGGGCTTATTGAATAAAACTTGCGTGATTAGTCACGTTAGGTGCATACGCTAAACCGCTTTTGGGGTGCATAAATCCTCAGCTTGTTATCAAAAAGTGCATAATAGTGAATAAAAAATCACGATTAATAAGCAAAATTCAATTCTAACAAGCCACAAATTGAGCATAGATCCTCAAAAACGTTGTTCCGTTCGATAGCCAGTTAGTTGGAATTTAATCTGTGTAAACTTAAAAATTACAGGTTTTATGACCAATTATTAGCCAAATACCTTGTATTTACTCAATCTACAAAACTTGCATATTACGGACAAGCTTGTCATAAATAGACGCTGGATTAATAGTAAGGATGCAAAATGAGTAAGCTGTACGTTGGCTCCGAAGTCGGTCAATTGAGACGAGTTCTCCTAAATAGACCTGAAAGAGCACTCACCCACCTCACCCCTTCAAACTGTCATGATCTTCTATTTGATGATGTACTTGCCGTTGAAGCCGCTGGTGAAGAACATGATGCCTTTGCAGAGACGCTGCGCAGCCAAGACGTAGAAGTGCTATTGCTGCATGACCTGCTAGTAGAGACGCTTGCCGTATCTCAGGCTCGCGAGTGGTTACTGAATACTCAAATCTCAGATTTCCGTTATGGGCCGACTTTCGCCCGTGACCTAAGAAACTACCTTGCTCAAATGGATAATGAGCATCTAGCAACGATCTTACTCGGTGGCTTGGCCTACTCTGAGCTTCCTATCAAATCATCATCGATGCTGCCTAAAATGCATCGACCACTCGATTTCGTTATCGAGCCACTGCCTAACCACCTATTTACGCGAGATACTTCTTGCTGGGTTTACGGCGGTGTATCGCTTAACCCAATGATGAAACCTGCACGTCAACGTGAAACGAATCACCTACGTGCTATCTACCGCTGGCACCCAGTGTTCGCAGGCCAAGATTTCATTAAGTACTTTGGTGATGAAGACCTTCACTACGACAACGCTAACATTGAAGGCGGTGACGTACTGGTTATCGGTAAAGGTGCGGTACTGGTTGGTATTTCAGAGCGTACTAAACCACAAGGTGTCGAAAACCTAGCGGCGAGCTTATTTAGATCAGGCCAAGCTACCGAAGTGATTGCGATCGATCTACCAAAACACCGCTCTTGTATGCACCTTGATACGGTGATGACACACATGGATATCGACACTTTCTCTGTCTATCCAGAGATTGTTCGCAAAGATCTAGATACTTGGCGCCTAACGCCAAAAGAAAATGGTGAAATGCGTGTCGAGAAAGCTGAAAACTACCTGTCAGCGATTGAAAGCGCACTAGGCCTTGATCAACTGAAGATCATCACAACCGGCGGTGATAACTACGAAGCTGAGCGTGAACAGTGGAATGACGCTAACAACGTACTGACGGTGAAACCAGGTACCGTGATTGGTTATGAACGTAATGTTTACACCAATGAGAAATACGACAAAGCGGGTATCGAAGTTCTAACGATTCCTGGCAACGAGCTAGGCCGTGGTCGTGGCGGCGCGCGCTGTATGAGTTGCCCTATCGAAAGAGATGGTATCTAAGTCAAAGAGCTCAGTTAAACCGACACAATAACTTATCTAGGCCAGCATTCATTTACTGGCCTTTTTTATCAAATCAATAAAATAAATATTCACAAATATAGCATTTTTATGTTTAACTAAGTTCTTCATTGATTCTATATACGCAAGGAGCGAGAGATGGCCTTTAATCTTCGCAATCGTAACTTTCTAAAACTTCTCGACTTTACTCCTAAAGAGATTCAGTTTTTACTCGACCTGTCTGCTGACCTAAAAAAAGCTAAGTATGCAGGTACGGAACAGAAGAAACTCAACGGCAAAAACATTGCTTTGATCTTCGAGAAAGCATCAACTCGAACACGATGTGCGTTTGAAGTGGCCGCCTTTGATCAAGGTGCTCAGGTCTCTTACCTTGGTCCTTCTGGCTCTCAGATTGGTCAAAAAGAATCAATGAAAGATACGGCGCGTGTATTGGGGCGTATGTACGATGGCATCGAATATCGTGGCTTTGGCCAAAGTATCGTTGAAGACTTAGGCGCTTATGCAGGCGTGCCAGTTTGGAACGGCCTAACCGATGAGTTCCACCCGACTCAGATCTTGGCTGACTTCCTTACAATGATCGAACATGGTCGCGGTAAACATCTGCACCAGATCAGCTTTGCTTACCTAGGAGATGCACGTAACAACATGGGTAACTCACTGTTAGTCGGTGCTGCGAAAATGGGCATGGATATTCGCCTTGTCGCGCCAAAAGCCTTTTGGCCAGAAGAACAACTTGTCGAAGAGTGCCAAGCCATTGCACAAAACACTGGTGCAAAAATCACGCTAACCGAAGACGTTGCTGAAGGCGTGAAAGGTTGTGATTTCCTATACACCGACGTTTGGGTTTCAATGGGTGAAGCCCCTGAAGCTTGGGACGAACGTGTAGCGGTAATGAAACCATACCAAGTGAATATGGATGTCATTAAGCTCACTGGCAATCCTCAAGTAAAATTCATGCACTGCCTACCCGCTTTCCATAACAATGAAACCGTGATCGGCCAGCAAGTCGCAGACAAATATGGAATGAACGGTTTAGAGGTAACAGACGAAGTCTTTGAATCGGATTACTCAATTGTGTTTGATGAAGCTGAGAATCGCATGCATACCATCAAAGCGGTAATGGTTGCGACACTGGGTCAATAGCGAATACTGAAAGTAAACAAAAGCTTGATGTAATCGCTTGCGCTCACAAATTGAAAGCGTATAATTCTCGGCAATTTGTCTGAGAGTAGTGAAAATGACGCCAACCAATATTGTGATAACACATAGTAATATTGTGAAAACACCAAATATTGCTCGTAAGCTAAGATGCTTACCAGGCCGTCTATTCTGCTTTTCAGCACTTTTTTAAAGCCTCCCATTATGGGGGGCTTTTTTATGGCCAATACATTATTGTGGGGAAGAAGATCATGGCGAATTCGCTCTATCAAAAGCACATCATCTCAATTCCAGAGCTTTCTCGTGAAGAGCTAGAATTAATTGTTCAAACGGCAGGTCAGCTAAAGGCTGAGCCAAACCCAGAACTCATCAAGAACAAAGTTGTTGCCAGCTGCTTCTTCGAACCTTCTACGCGAACTCGTCTCTCTTTTGAAACTGCGATTCAACGCATCGGTGGTGATGTGATTGGTTTCGACAGTGGTGGTAACACTTCTTTGGCAAAGAAAGGTGAAACGCTAGCGGACTCGGTACAGGTTATCTCTTCATACGTTGACGCTTACGTGATGCGTCACCCTCAAGAAGGCGCAGCACGTCTGGCTTCTGAGTTCTCAAACGGTGTACCTGTTATTAACGCAGGTGATGGCGCAAACCAACACCCAACACAAACGTTATTAGACCTATTCTCTATCGCTGAGACACAAGGCCGCCTCGACAACCTAAACGTTGCATTCGTTGGTGACCTTAAGTACGGCCGTACGGTTCACTCGTTAACTCAAGCACTAGCGAAGTTCGACAACATCTGTTTCTACTTCGTTGCTCCAGAAGCTCTAGCGATGCCAGACTACATTTGCGAAGAGCTTGATGAAGCGGGCATCAAGTACCAACTATTGACGGACATGGAAGATGTGATTCCTGAGCTTGATGTCTTGTACATGACTCGAGTTCAAAAAGAGCGCTTCGATGAGTCAGAATACGCGCACATCAAATCCGCATACATCCTGACCGCTTCAATGCTGGAAAATGCACGCGATAACTTGAAGGTTCTGCACCCTCTTCCTCGCGTTGATGAAATTACTGTCGATGTCGATAAAACACCTTACGCTTACTACTTCCAGCAAGCAGAGAATGGTGTTTACGCTCGTGAAGCATTGCTAGCCCTTGTTCTTAACGAAACGCTGTAGAGGAGAGATATCATGTCTAAAGAGACTCAATTAAAAGTTGAAGCAATCAGAAACGGTACTGTTATCGACCATATCCCAGCCAATATCGGGATCAAGGTGCTAAAACTGTTCGACATGCACAATTCTCATCAGCGCGTGACGATTGGCCTGAATCTACCGTCTTCTGCACTAGGCGGAAAAGACCTGCTCAAGATTGAGAATGTGTTTATCACAGAAGAACAGGCGAGCAAGCTGGCTCTTTACGCGCCTCACGCAACAGTGAATCAAATCGAAGATTACGAAGTGGTTAAGAAGCTCCCCCTAGAGCTTCCTGAGCAAATCAACGATGTTTTCGAGTGTCCAAACACCAACTGTATTACTCACAATGAACCGGTTGAAAGCAGCTTTAAGATCTTTGAAAAGAAAGAAGATATTCGATTAAAGTGTAAGTATTGCGAAAAAGTATTCTCTCGCGAGATCGTGACAGAAAGATAACGCCATACGGCAACGCTGACCGAATGTAAAAACTATCAAATACCTCGCCTATGCGGGGTATTTTGCTCTTTACCTATCCAAAGTTTGAAGGCACACTGAAAATTGATTTTTATCTAATAACTGATGGAATAAACCAATGACTAAAGTACTTCACACAGAATCTGCTCCAGCTGCAATCGGCCCATACGTACAAGGCGTTGACCTTGGCAACATGGTACTGACTTCTGGTCAAATCCCAGTAAACCCAGCAACTGGTGAAGTATCTGCTGATATCGCAGAGCAAGCTCGCCAATCTCTAGACAACGTTAAAGCGGTTGTAGAAGCTTCAGGCCTAACTGTAAAAGACATCGTAAAGCTAACAGTATTCGTTAAAGACCTAAACGACTTCGGCACAGTAAACGAAGTTTACGGTAAGTTCTTCGATGAGCACGGCGTTGCAAACTACCCTGCACGTTCATGTGTTGAAGTAGCCCGTCTACCAAAAGATGTAGGTATCGAGATCGAAGCTATTGCGGTTCGCAAATAGGTTTTAATCTCTAGATTAAACACCCTCTAATAAACGACTTAGCGTAATGCTGAATGTTTATTAGATACAAAAAAGGTTGCCCAATTGGCAACCTTTTTTATTGTCTGTTGTTTGGCTTAGATAATTACTTTTTATTAAGCTCAACCACTTCTTTGTCTAACTCTTCAAGCTTAGCGGCCATCTGCTCACGAGCTAGGTTAGCCAGTTCACGAACATTAGACTTGTCGTAGCCTTCAGTGCTGATTGGTGGCAACATTTCAACAATCACGTGACCATTGTTCCAACGGTTTAGCTTCACGCCACCTGTTGAGCTGCACACGATAGGGATGATAGGTAAGCCAGCACCAATCGCAGCATGGAATGCACCTGTTTTGAATGGCAGCAGACCACGGCCACGAGAACGAGTGCCCTCAGGGAACATCCAAACCGAAACATCACTCTCTTTTAGACTAGTCACGACCTGATCAATCGTACCCACAGCCTTACTACGGTTAGCTCGGTCAATTAGGATGTTGCCCGTCAACCAGTAAAGCTGACCAAATAGAGGCATCCACACTAGGCTTTTCTTACCAACCGTCACCACTTTTGGCGTTACCGCTGATGAAATCGTGAATAGATCCCAACTATTTTGGTGGTTCGCCACATAAACGTGCTGGCCGCGAGAGTAGGCATCTTCTGGAATGCGAAGCTCTAGTTTCATACCGAAGATTTTCGACATGCGACCGAAATAACGGCCAAAGGTAAATACGTGTTTCGGGTTACGTGGACTTAATAGACAGTAACCACAACCAAATACAAACATAAGAATCGCAAATATCGCCACTGCGAAAATACGTAATATTGCTATCATTTTGTTCCTCACCGACCGCCAAGTTGATTCATCTATTCACGCAAAAATGAGCAATAGATTTACTTGCGGTAAATACAACTATAAAAAAGCCGAAACCAAGGTTCCGACTTTTATGTTTTCATCTTACTGATTCATTAATCCACTAACCTAGGTTAGTTCGACTCACTAAATCGTGTAATGTTTGCGCCTAAGGCTGACAGTTTATCTTCAATCTTATCGTAGCCACGATCGATGTGATAAATACGGTCAACGATAGTTTCGCCTTGAGCAATACAGCCAGCAATAACAAGGCTCGCAGATGCGCGAAGGTCCGTTGCCATTACTTGAGCGCCGCTCAGTTTTTCCGTTTCACCACAGATAGCCGTGTTGCCTTCGATTTCCGCTTTTGCACCCATTCTCTGTAACTCAGGAATGTGCATAAAGCGGTTTTCAAAGATAGTCTCAGTGATAACACCACTGCCCTTCGCCATCATGTTAAGCAGAGTAAACTGTGCTTGCATGTCGGTTGGGAAACCAGGGTGAGGTGCCGTTACGATTTTCACCGCTTTCAGTTCACGACCCGTCATATCAAGGCTGATCCAGTCTTCGCCCGTTTCAACCTTCGCACCCGCTTCTTCAAGCTTCGCTAAGGCAGCTTCAAGAAGATGAGCGTTGGTGTTGCGACAAACCACTTTACCGCCAGAAACAGCAGCAGCAACCAGGAAAGTACCTGTTTCAATACGGTCAGCAACCACAGAGTGTTGGCCACCACCAAGACGTTCAACGCCTTCGATAGTAATCGTATCTGTACCTGCGCCAGAGATCTTAGCACCTAGTTTGTTTAGGAAGTCAGCCGTATCAACAATCTCAGGCTCGCGCGCTGAGTTATCGAGTACTGTTGTACCTTCCGCTAGCGTTGCTGCACACATGATAGTAATGGTGGCACCCACACTTACTTTGTCCATCACGATGTGCGCGCCTTTCAAACGGCCATCAACACTTGCTTTCACATAACCATCTTCCAACTTAATGGTCGCACCTAGTTGCTCTAGGCCATGAATATGTAAATCAACAGGACGAGCGCCAATTGCACAACCGCCTGGAAGTGACACTTGACCTTCACCAAAACGAGCCACTAAAGGGCCTAAAGCCCAGATAGAAGCTCGCATTGTTTTTACTAAATCGTAAGGCGCACAAAATTCATTAATTTCGCTACCATCAACATGAACACTACCGTTACGTGATACTTTTGCGCCTAAACGCTTAAGCAGTTCCATCGTAGTATCGATGTCACGTAGGTGAGGAACGTTACTTACTTCCACTGGCTCTTCAGCAAGAATTGAAGCAAATAAAATTGGTAGCGCTGCATTTTTTGCGCCTGAGATCGTCACATCGCCGCTTAGCGGCTTATCCGATCCAATAACTCGAAACTTTTCCATCATAAACCTTAAAGTGACATCAGTTTCTTATCACGTTCCCACTCTTCCGGCGTGAAAGCCTTAATAGAAAGAGCATGGATGTCATTGCGTTGAATGTATTCCATTAGTGGGCCGTAGATTAGTTGCTGCTTCTTAACTCGATTCATGCCGTCAAAACATGGATCAACCGCAACAACTTCGTAATGACTGCCTTCCCCTTTCACGAAAATTTCCTGAAGGTTCAGTGCTTCTGCTAATAATTCTTGTACTTTTGTGCTGTCCACAAATAGCTCCTGCCTAATTTTTTATGTGTTCTGCCATCATTGGCTGGATATTGCTCAATTGGAACAACGTTCGTAATTGTTCTGGCACGAAACTGAGCATTATATGACAGTTTTGATTTTTTGCATGCTCTAATAAGTGAATTAGCATCACCATTCCTGCTGAATCGACTCGATTTATATGGCTAAGGTCAATTTCAACGCTCGATTCCGTCGTTTGCCACTTTTCCAATATACGCCAGATTGCAGGTACGCTGTCTCGGTCGATATCACCAAGCAGCTGATACTCTTTAGAGCTTAGTGCTTGCCATTGAGAATGGCTCATTATTTGTTACTCTCAAAACGAATCGGTTGTGCGGCTAATTTCTCTAGTTCGTCAGCAACTTGTAAGATGCCTTCTTGACGAATCTTAGTATTCCACTCCGATTGTTTGCTCGACAACAGGCTAATACCTTCGGCAACCATATCAAATGCTTTCCACTCGCCTGACTTCTTGTCTTTGCGAAGCTTAAATTCAAGCTTGATGTTTGGTCGCGGCGTATCGATGATATCAACCTTGATGCTCGTAATACGGCTATCCGCTTTGATTTTTGGTTCTGGACCAAATTCAATCGTCTGATCCGTGTATTGAGTCAGCACTTGGGCATAAGAAGAAACCAGGTATTTACGGAATGAATCGATAAACACGCCGACGTCTTTTCTATCTGCGCCTTTCAAGTTTGGTCCAAGTAACTTAAGAGCTGCATATTGTGCATTCACATAAGGCATCAACTCTTCTTCCACGATGACCTTCAATAACTCTGGATCTTGGTGGATGTTGTCTTGTTCACTCTTCAAACGCTCAAATGCCACTTCGGCAACTTGAGTCATCATCTGGTAAGGCTGAGTACGGTCAATCGATTCTGCAGCAAATGCTTGGGTAGAAATAAGCAACGCCATTGCCGCCATAAACATTGATTTCAAGTAACCAATAGTTTTTAAATGACTAATAGTTTTCAACATCATCTTATTCCTTAGCTTCGCTGTCATTAGAACCACCAACGCTATACAGCACTTGGCCAATCAAATCTTCTAGTACTAATGCTGACTTAGTGTCTTCAATTGCATCACCATCGACCAGCATCTCTTCATCATCAAAAATGAAGCCTGGAACCAGACTAATGTACTGCTCACCAATTAAGCCAGATGTTAAAATTTGAGCGCTAGAGGTATCTGGAAATTGTGAGTACTTCCCGTCAATAGACAGTTCAACGACAGGAAGGTAGCTCTCGGTATCAAGCTCAATACTTTTAACTCGACCAACAACGACGCCACCCACTTTCACTGGAGAACGAACTTTTAGGCTGCCAATGTTGTCAAAGGTCGCTTTTAGATTGTAAGTATGGTTCGAACCTATGCCTTTTACGTCAGCGACTTGAAAGATCATGATTAAGATTGCGCAAATTCCGGCAATAACAAAGGTGCCGACCCATAATTCTAATTTTCGAGTTTGTTGCATGATTAATTCCCAAACATCAATGCGGTAAGAACAAAATCTAGCCCTAGTACCGCTAGAGAAGAGTGCACTACAGTGCGTGTGGTTGCCTGACTGATACCTTCAGAAGTCGGTACCGCGTCATAACCATTGAAAAGTGCGATCCAAGTTACGGTGATAGCGAAGACCATACATTTGATCATGCTGTTACCAATATCTCGGCCAAGCTCAACTGAAGACTGCATCGCAGACCAGAAACTGCCGTGATCAATACCTTTCCAATCAACACCAACCAGTTGGCCGCCCCAAATACCTACCGCCATAAAGATCATAGCAAGCAATGGCATTGAGATAAGCCCGGCCCAAAGACGTGGTGCAATAATGCGTTTAAGAGGGTCAACGGCCATCATCTCAAGGCTTGAGATCTGCTCTGTTGCCTTCATTAAACCAATCTCTGCCGTAAGTGCTGAACCGGCTCGACCTGCAAATAATAACGCAGTCACCACAGGCCCCAACTCACGCAACAGTGAAAGCGCGACCATTTGGCCAAGGTTTCCCTCAGCGCCGTAGTCTATTAACACGACATAGCCCTGCAGGCTGAGCACCATGCCAATGAACAGACCCGAAACTAAAATAATAGCCAATGACTGAACGCCAACGCTATAAAGTTGTTTTACTAATAAAGGGAAGTTTTTTAGTCGCGGGATGCCAAACAAAGCCCCAAATAACATCAGGCTTGCTCGACCAAATGACTCACAGATCGCAAGTGTGCGCTTACCGACACCCGCAATAGTTTTAGCAATCATATTAAAACAAATCCTTTTCTAAGCTCTTCGCAGGGAATCTAAATGGTACTGGGCCATCGGCTTCGCCTTGCAAAAATTGCTGCACTCTCGGATCGCTATTGTTGTACAACTCATCAGGAGTTCCAGCTGCAATGATCTTGCTATCCGCCATGAGGTAAACCCAATCAGCAATACTCATCACCTCTGGCACATCGTGAGAAACAACAATCGAGGTTAAGCCCAAGGCTTGATTGAGATTTCGTATCAATTCAACCAATACGCCCATAGTGATTGGGTCTTGGCCAACAAACGGCTCATCGTACATGATAAGTTCTGGATCCAGCGCGATCGCACGAGCCAACGCTGCTCGTCTCGCCATACCGCCAGACAACTCACTCGGCATTAATTGCGCTGCCCCTCGTAATCCTACCGCTTCAAGCTTAAGTAATACGATGGTACGAATGAATTTTTCATTAAGTTCCGTGTGCTCTCGCAGCGGAAACGCCACATTATCAAAGACATTGAGATCCGTAAAAAGCGCACCCGATTGGAATAGCATGCTCATTTTCTTGCGTGCTTGATACAGCTTTCGACGTGATAATGCTGGGATATTGTCGCCATCAAACCAAACTTCACCTTCATCTGGCGGCAATTGCCCACCAATCAAACGCAGTAAAGTCGTTTTGCCAATCCCAGACGGCCCCATGATTGCGGTTATCTTGCCTTGAGGCACCTCTAAACTGATGTCATCAAAGATAACGCGCTCACCGCGTGAGAAGCTGAGGTTCTTAACTTTCACAAGCTCAGTGTTCAACATATTTTTGTTGTTTCCTTGCTTTAAAAAACGCCAATTATGGCTGCAATAATAATGAGTCTACTTTAGAATTAAAAGCACTGTTCAATTAATTCATATTAAACAGGAATCTATGCAGGGATTTGAAAGCATTAGAAAATTATCTATTGAGCTCTCTTTCTTGCCTGCTAACTGGTAATTAATTTGCCGAGTGACTTCCCTTTTATCTAGCAACAGGTCAAAATTAGCGGTTAATTCTCCGTTTTTTATTAATTTTTTAGGAATCATCATGCTTGAAGCGATTGCGTTTCTTATTATCGGTCTAGGTTTTTTGGTGTGGAGTGCAGATAAGCTGGTTTACGGCGCCGCTGCTCTTGCTCGAAACTTCGGTATCTCACCACTAGTTATCGGTATGACGATCTTAGCAATGGGGTCTTCGGCTCCTGAAATGATGGTTTCAGCTACAGCAGCCCTTGATGGCAAAACAGATACCGCTGTAGGCAACGTATTAGGCTCAAACATCGCTAACATTGCGTTGATTTTAGGTATTACCGCCCTAATCAAGCCGCTATCGATTAGCTCTGGTGTGATTCGCCGTGAACTACCATTAATGATTGGTGTCACTTTATTAGCTGGCGCACTGCTTTGGGATAACCATTTAGGTTTTTATGAAGGCGTGTTGTTGTTTGTTCTTTTCGCCGCTTTCTTATTTGCCATGCTGCAAATCAGCCGCAGTGAGAAGAAGAACGGTGATGCCTTCCTTGACGAACAAGAGTCAGAAATCCCAGAGGGTGTTAGCAACCCTAAAGCCGCAATGTGGGTCGTGATTGGTCTGATCATCCTGCCTTTGGCTGCTGATATGTTGGTTGATAATGCCGTAATCATCGCGAAATACTTCGGCATGAGCGACCTTGTCATTGGTCTAACTATCATAGCTGTAGGCACTAGCTTGCCTGAGCTTGCAGCATCACTAGCCGGCGTTATGAAGGGTGAAGATGATATGGCTGTAGGTAATATCATTGGTTCAAACGTATTCAACATCCTTGCTGTTATGGGTATCCCGGGCATTCTCAACCCTTCTATCTTGAGCGAATTCGCTATGGGTCGTGACTTCTGGGTAATGCTAGGCGTATCGCTACTGCTTGTTGTGATGGCACTAGGAAAATCTCGTAGTGTGAATCGCATTGAAGGCGGCGTGTTAATTGTGACGTTCGTGGCCTACCAAGCTTACCTACTAATGAACATGTCGGCTTAATTGTTGATTTAACTTCCCGTACTTGGAGTATTTGATGTCTCAGCCATTTGATTACCGCAGCGTTGCAAAACAAGTTTTGGAAACCGAAGTTGCAGGTCTCACTCAATTAGACCAATATTTTAATGATGATTTTTGTAAAGCTTGCGACCTTATCCTGAACAACAAAGGCAAAGTCGTTGTGATGGGCATGGGTAAATCAGGCCACATTGGCAACAAAATCGCAGCCACATTGGCAAGTACCGGCACATCGGCTTTCTTTGTACACCCAGGTGAAGCAGCGCATGGCGATCTAGGCATGATCGAACCTGGCGATATTGTGATTGCAATATCCAACTCAGGCGAATCTGGAGAAATCCTCAGCCTATTCCCAGTATTAAAGCGTCTGAACATCAAGATCATCAGCATGACAGGCAAGCCAGCATCAAACATGGCTACCTTGTCTGATATCCATTTACAAATTTCAGTACCAGAAGAAGCTTGTCCACTGGGCTTAGCACCAACAACCAGCACCACGGCAACTTTGGTCATGGGTGATGCATTAGCCGTTGCACTTTTGCAGGCTCGAGGCTTTACCGCTCAAGACTTTGCACTGTCTCATCCAGGTGGCGCTTTAGGTCGCCAACTGCTGTTAAAACTGGACGACATCATGCACACAGGTGACGCACTGCCTGTTGTGGCACCGGATGCGCTCGTTCGAGATGCTCTGTTAGAGATCTCTCAGAAAGGCTTAGGCATGACAGCAATCGTTGGTGAAGATGGCCAAATGGCCGGTATTTTTACCGATGGTGATTTACGCCGTATCTTAGACAAACGCGTTGATATCCATAACACGCAAATCGGTGATGTGATGACACTAAACCCGACAGTAGCTGAGCCAAACATGCTCGCGGTTGAAGGCTTAAACTTGATGCAAGCGAAGAGCATCAATGGCCTGATGTTGTGCCAAGAAGGTAAATTAGTCGGAGCGTTAAACATGCATGACTTACTGAAAGCAGGAGTAATGTAATGACACAGACAGTCGAAACTCTATACGGCACTGTAAACTCAGATGTATTTGCCATCGCAAAAGATATCAAACTGCTAATTTGCGATGTCGATGGTGTCTTCTCTGATGGTCGCATCTACATGGGCAACAACGGTGAAGAGCTGAAAACCTTCCACACTCGTGACGGTTACGGCATAAAATCACTGATGAACGCTGGCATTGAAATCGCGATCATTACGGGTCGCAAATCTCAAATTGTTGAGAATCGTATGACCGCTCTAGGCATTAAGCTAATTTATCAAGGTCAAGACGATAAAGTTAAGGCATACCAAGATATTTGCGATAAGCTTTCTGTAAACCCTGAAAATACAGCTTACATCGGAGACGATCTGATTGACTGGCCTGTAATGGAAAAAGTTGGCTTGAAGGTCTGTGTGGCAGATGGTCACCCGCTACTTGCGAAGCGTGCAAACTACGTGACAACCATTAACGGTGGTCATGGCGCAGTACGCGAAGTCTGCGACCTGATTTTACAAGCAAGAAATGAACTCGACGTGCATAAAGGTTTAAGCATATGAGTTTTACTCGTATTATCTATTTAATACTCATTTTTATTGCCTCTTGGTCGACCTATTACCTGTACGACAAAGAGCAAACATCAACGATACAAGTAGCTCCAAATTTGGAGCTGCCCGCGTTTAGTGGCAAAAGCCTGAACAACATTAGCTACGACGAAAGCGGTATTCGCAGCTATCAGGTTGAATCGACGTATTTAGAACACTACTCAGTGGTTGGCGATACGCACTTTCAAAACCCAGTTCTTTCGGTATTCCGTGAAGGGCACACGATTGAATGGCAAGTCACCGCTGATCGCGCGATTATGGATAAGAATCAAGTTGTCACTTTTTATGACAACGTTGTGGCAAAGAACCTGTTGCCAGAAGCCAGCTTCGATACAATGACCACTGATAAAATGGTTGTTGAGCTGCCTAGCCGAGATTTTTATTCAGATACTCCGGTCCATATGATCGGTACATTTTTTGAAACTGAGGGACAAGCAATGAAAGGTAACTTCGGTACCAACAATGCTACCCTCTTTAATTCTGTTCAAGGTAGATATGAAACTCTTACACCTTAGTTTATTCGCTTTGACCCTTGCGGCACCTAATGTCTATGCTCTGTCTTCGGATAGTGAGCAACCTGTCTACATTGACTCAGACAGCCAGCAATTGGATATGAAAAGTAACCAAGTGACTTTCCTTGGTGATGTGAACCTTAAACAAGGCAGCATCAATATCAATGCCGATAAGGTTATTGTTACTCGTAACGCCGTAAATGGTGAGATTGAAGAAATTCAAGGCTTCGGTAAGCCAGCAACCTTCTCTCAGCTTACTGACGACGGTAAAACACTCTACGGTGAAGCTGATGACCTACATTACCAGCTTATTGCCGACAGACTGATCATGACCAAAAATGCGATGTTATCTCAAGATGGCAGCATCATTCGCGGCTCTAAGATCACTTACCAGATCGGTTCTCAGAAATTAGTCGCTGACAGTGGTGAAAACAAACGAGTGTCAACGGTTTTACAACCAACGGAAGTGAATAAGTAACGATGGCTGTTCTTAAAGCAAAAAACCTAGCGAAAACCTACAGTAAACGTAAGGTTGTTACCGATGTAAGCTTACAGGTAGAGTCAGGCCAGATCGTCGGTCTGCTTGGGCCTAACGGTGCAGGTAAAACCACATCTTTCTATATGATTGTTGGTCTGGTTGCGCGTGATGAAGGTACCATCAGCATTGATGACCGAGACATCAGTATCTTGCCAATGCACAGCCGTTCTCGTCTTGGTATCGGTTACCTGCCTCAAGAAGCATCGATTTTCCGTAAGTTATCTGTAGAGAACAACATCATGGCGGTTTTACAAACCCGTGATGAAATGACCAACGAACAACGCCAAGATAAGCTGGAAGACCTGCTAGAAGAGTTCCACATCCAACATATCCGCACCAGCAATGGTATGGCTCTGTCAGGTGGTGAGCGTCGTCGTGTAGAGATTGCTCGTGCACTCGCAGCAAACCCGCAGTTCATTCTATTGGATGAACCATTCGCCGGTGTTGACCCGATCTCAGTAATCGATATCAAAAAAATCATTGTTCACCTGCGCGATCGCGGCTTGGGCGTTTTGATTACCGACCACAACGTTCGTGAAACATTAGACGTGTGTGAAAAAGCTTACATCGTAAGCCAAGGACACCTGATCGCTGAGGGTACTCCTGAAGATGTTCTCAATAACGAACAAGTTAAACAAGTTTATCTAGGCGAACAATTCCGTCTATGATTATATAGAGAGTATCGAGAGTTCTAAGAATAATAACTAGGTAAGTCACACTGAATGAAACCCTCATTACAACTTAAGCTAGGCCAACAGTTAGCAATGACTCCTCAATTGCAGCAAGCGATTCGTTTGTTGCAATTGTCTACTTTAGATTTGCAACAAGAGATTCAAGAAGCACTTGAATCTAACCCACTACTCGATGTCGAAGAAGGCAATGAAGATACGCCAACATCGGAAGAAAAACCTAGCAGTGACGAAAAAGAAACAGTTGAAGCCACAGAGCAAGACTTACCTGACAGCTCAGACTTAATCGAAAAATCAGAGATTGGCAACGAACTAGAAATCGACACAACTTGGGAAGACGTCTACAGCGCAAACACCGGTAATACGGGTATTGCGATTGATGACGACATGCCGGTTTATCAAGGCGAAACGACTCAAAGCCTGCACGATTACCTACTTTGGCAACTCGACTTAACACCATTCACTGACACTGACCGAAGCATCGCTTTTGCATTAATAGATGCTATCGATGACTATGGCTACCTCACTGTAACTTGTGAAGACATCCTTGAAAACTTCGACAATGAAGAGATCGAGCTTGATGAAATTGAAGCCGTACGTAAACGAATTCAGCAGTTTGACCCGCTAGGTGTTGGTTCAGTCAATCTGCAAGATTGCTTGTTACTGCAACTGGCAACCTTCCCCCAAGATACGCCTTGGCTCAACGAAGCTAAGTTAGTACTTACTAGCCATATCGACCAACTCGGCAACCGCGATTACAAACTGGTTATCAAAGAGACCAAGTTGAAAGAAGCAGAACTACGTGAAGTTTTGCAACTGATTCAACAGCTGGACCCTCGCCCTGGCAGTAAGATTACCCCGGATGAAACTGAGTATGTGGTTCCGGATGTATCTGTCTTCAAAGACCTTGGCAAATGGCTAGTGACCATTAACCCTGATAGCGTGCCTAAGCTGAAAGTGAATCAGCAGTACGCTGATCTGGGTAGTAAAGGCAACAGCGCCGACAATCAATACATCCGCTCAAATTTGCAAGAAGCAAAGTGGCTAATTAAAAGCCTAGAGAGCCGAAATGAGACGCTACTCAAAGTTGCACGATGCATTGTTGAACATCAGCGTGATTTCTTCGAACATGGCGAAGAAGCGATGAAGCCAATGGTACTGAATGATGTTGCGTTAGCTGTTGATATGCACGAATCCACGATCTCTCGTGTGACGACTCAAAAATTCATGCATACGCCACGTGGCATCTTCGAACTCAAATACTTTTTCTCAAGCCATGTCAGCACTGACAATGGCGGTGAATGTTCATCTACAGCAATTCGCGCACTGATTAAGAAGCTTGTCGCAGCGGAAAATACCGCGAAGCCTCTAAGTGATAGTAAGATTGCTGCTTTACTGGCTGACCAAGGAATTCAGGTAGCTAGACGTACCATAGCGAAATACCGTGAGTCTCTGGGCATTGCCCCATCGAGTCAGCGTAAACGCCTGCTATAAGCTCATTTAGTCGCTAGTTACTTAGCAACTATAATCAGGCAACCAACTGAAAAGGAAAGTCTATGCAAATCAATATTCAAGGCCATCACGTTGATCTTACCGATTCAATGCAAGACTATGTTCACACCAAATTCGACAAACTTGAGCGCTTCTTTGATCATATCAATAGCGTTCAGGTTGTTTTAAAAGTTGAGAAAATCAATCAAATCGCAGAAGCTACCCTGCATATAAATCAGGGGGAAATCCATGCTACAGCAACAGATGAAAGCATGTATGCCGCGATTGATTCATTGGTTGATAAACTCGTCCGCCAACTCAACAAGCACAAAGAAAAGCTAAGTAGTCACTAACATGCAATTAAGCGAAGTACTTTCATTGGACTGCACCAAAAGTGCAGTCCAATGCACAAGCAAAAAAAGAGCCCTTGAGCTCATCAGTCAGATCGCAGCAGAAAGCTGTGGTCAAGATTCAACAGAACTGTTTGAGTGCATGTTGAGCCGTGAAAAAATGGGCAGTACAGGTATTGGTAATGGCATTGCTATTCCTCACGCTCGTATGAATGTCAGTGATAAAGCGATTGCTGTATTACTGCAATGCCAAGATCCCATCGAATTTGATGCGATTGATAATCGTCCTGTCGACCTACTATTTGCCCTGCTTGTTCCAAGTGAACAGTGCAAGGAGCATCTAAAAACCCTCTCTTGTATGGCAGAGCGACTCAACGACAAGCAGACGCTTAAACAGCTGCGTAATGCTCAAAGCGATCAAGAGCTTTACGACATAATGATTCAAGTGCCAACTTGCGAGTAATAACATGCGATTAATCGTTGTTAGTGGCCAATCGGGGGCCGGTAAAAGTGTTGCGCTGCGAGTCCTTGAAGACTTGGGGTATTACTGTGTCGATAACCTTCCAGTAAACCTGCTCAACGACTTCGTCGAATCAGTACGTGAGATCAATCAAAACGTCGCCGTTAGCATTGATATCCGTAACCTACCGAAAGAGCCTCAGTTAGTCACAGAGATGCTAGAACAGCTAGACTCTGCCACTAATATCGATGTGAACGTCTTATTCCTAGATGCGAGCAAGCAGACGTTACTCAAGCGCTACAGCGAAACACGCAGAATTCACCCTTTATCGATCGGCCAAGAAAAGCTCTCTCTTGAGCAAGCGATTGATTTAGAAAAGACACTCCTGACACCTCTCGCTGAGCACGCCAGCATTGTGATTGACAGTAGTGACTGCAACCTCTACGAATTGAGTGAAAAGGTTCGTTTTAAAGTTGAAGGCAAAGAGAAGCAAGAGCTGATTATTGTCTTTCAATCTTTCGGTTTTAAGTATGGCCTGCCAAGTGATGCCGACTACGTGTTTGATGTTCGCTTTTTGCCGAACCCTCACTGGGAACCCGCACTACGACCACTAACCGGTCTAGATGCTCCCATTCACTCTTTTCTTGAAGAACACTCAGAAGTTCTAGAGCTCAAGCAACAGATCCAAGGCTTTGTTGAACAGTGGTTACCAATGTTAGAGAAGAACAATCGCAGTTACCTAACGGTCGCGATTGGCTGTACTGGCGGCAAACACCGCTCGGTTTATCTAACTCAGAAAATTGGTGAGTACTTCGAGCAACTTGGCCATCAAGTTCAAATCAGACACGCCTCCCTAGAGAAGCACCAACAGGGCTAACCATGGAATTAACTCGAACTGTACTGATCCAAAATCGCTTGGGTCTTCACGCTAGAGCAGCCGTAAAGTTGGTTGAGCTTGCACAAAGCTTTGATGCAACCATCACTATCCATAGCGAAGAAGATAAAACAGCGACAGCAGACAGCGTAATGGGGTTACTTATGCTGGAATCAGCGCAAGGGCAACATATTACGATTCAAGCTGCAGGCACCGATTCACAGCAAGCATTGGATGCCGTCTGTCATCTCATTGAAGACAAGTTTGATGAGGGGGAGTAGCGAAAACGCTTCACTCGCAACGCCTAAGACTCAAACAACGAACCAACCAATATTAAATCTTAGTTCTAGCTAAGTTTATGATTTAAATAAGTCCCAGAATTAAGTTACTATTCCAACCATTGTTAGAATAATGAGATAGGAGGAAAATATGGCAGAGCAATTAGAATTCGACCAAGCTCACCAAACCCTCCAAGAAGTCAGCGAAGCCCTAGAAAACGGCCGATTTGTTCACGTACGCCGACAACTTCAGGACATGGAGCCTGAAGATATTGCACACCTTTTAGAAGCCTCCCCTCGCAAAAGTCGTGACGTACTCTGGCAACTCACCGATCCTGAAGACTACGGTGAAATTCTTGATGAACTAAACGAAGACGTCAAAGATGCTCTTGTGTCAAAAATGGCACCGGAGACCTTAGCAGAAGCAACCGAAGGCATGGAAACCGATGACGTCGCGTACGTACTTCGAAGCCTACCCGACGATGTTTCTCGCGAAGTCCTTTCTCAAATGGACTCCGTCGATCGTGCATTAGTTGAAACGGCCCTGTCGTACCCTGAAGATTCAGCGGGTGCGATCATGAATACCGACGTAATCACGATTCGTGGTGATGTCGATGTCGACGTTGTATTGCGCTACATGCGTATGCGTGGCGAACTGCCTGATGCAACTGACGCTCTGTATGTTATTGATGAAGAAGAACGTCTTATCGGTAACCTATCACTTACTACACTGGTAACGACTCAGCCTGATGTCGCAGTTTCCGAAGTGATGGAAGATGCCGACGAAGCAATCGCGGTTGAAACCAGCGCTTCCGATATTGCGAGCCTGTTCGAACGTCGTAACTGGGTTTCAGCGCCAGTAGTCGATAGCAATCAACATCTTGTTGGTCGTATCACCATCGATGACGTGGTTGATGTTATCCGTGAAGATGCCGAGCACTCAATGATGAGTATGGCGGGTATGGACGATGACGAAGATACCTTCGCACCAGTCGTAAAATCCGCTCGTCGTCGTAGTGTGTGGCTTGGTGCTAATGTTCTTGCTGCGCTGGCTGCCGCATCAGTATCGAATATGTTTGAAGCAACGCTCGACCAAATGGCAGCGATTGCAGTACTGATGACCATTGTACCTTCGATGGGTGGTGTTGCCGGTAACCAAACCGTTGCTCTTGTGATTCGTGGTTTGGCACTCGGTCATATCGGTGACAGTAACAAACGCGAATTACTACTCAAAGAGGCGGCCATCGGCTTCCTAAACGGCGTGTTATGGGCTGTTATCATTGGTGGTATTGTGGTTGCTTGGAAAGGTAACTGGATACTGGGAGGCATCATATCAGCTGCAATGATGACCAACTTGATTGTCGCAGGTATTGCTGGTGTAACTATCCCAGTGATGTTGAAGAAGATGAATATCGATCCAGCCCTTGCTGGCGGTATGGCACTGACCACAGTAACCGATGTTATTGGCCTATCGGTGTTCTTAGGCTTAGCAACCATACTTATCTAGCTTGATTACCGACTCGGTAAATACAAAAAGGGAGCCATTGGCTCCCTTTTTAATGCATCAGATTTTAGCTTCAGGTCTAAATCTCATATTTAAACTGAAGCAAATTAGGCAAAATTACTCACCCGCGACTTTCATCGACTCAAGTAAGATAGAACCCGTTTGAATTTGCGAACGTGTTTCTACGTCGTTACCCACAGCAACAATCTGAGTAAACATGTCTTTTAGGTTACCGGCGATTGTGACTTCTGATACTGGGTATTGGATCTCTCCGTTCTCAACCCAGAAGCCCGCAGCGCCACGAGAGTAATCACCCGTTACGGTATTAACGCCTTGGCCCATCACTTCAGTCACTAGGAAACCCGTACCCAACTCTTTTAACATCTGCTCAAAGTTTTGGCCGGTCGAATTAACGAACCAGTTATGAATACCACCCGCATGGCCTGTTGGTGTCATGTCCATTTTACGTGCTGCGTAACTCGTCAGTAGATAAGTTGCCAGAACACCATCAGTGATGATTTCGCGATCTTGAGTGAACACGCCTTCGCTATCAAATGGGCTTGAAGCCAAACCACGCAGGATATGTGGTCGCTCAGAAATGTTAAACCAGTCAGGTAGGATTTTCTGACCTAAATGATCCAATAGGAACGATGATTTACGGTAAAGATTACCGCCACTGATTGCCATCACAAGGTGACCAATCAAGCCAGTAGCAACATCGTTAGCGAACATAATTGGGTATTGGCCTGTTGGTAGCTTTTTCGCATCCAAACGGCTAATGGTCTTTTCTGCTGCTTCTTGACCTACGCGCTCAGGCGTCCATAGCTCATCACGGTGACGTGCAACGGTGTAGCTGTAGTCACGCTCCATCTCACCGTTAGCGCCTTGTCCAATCACACAGCAGCTCGTGCTATGGCGGCTTGAAGCGTAGCTTGCTAGTAGGCCATGGCTATTACCATAAACCTTAACGCCATAGTGGCTGTCGTAGCTTGCGCCATCACTCTGTTTGATCTTGTCGCTATAAGCTAACGCCTGCTTCTCAGCAGCAATCGCAATCTCAGCAGCATAATCAGGGTTTGGTTCATCAGGGTGGAAAAGATCCAAGTCTGGAATTTCTTTTACCATGTATTCTTTTGCTGCAGGACCTGCAAATGGGTCTTCAGACGTGTACTGAGCGATATCAAGCGCAGCCGCGACTGTTTGAGCAATAGCCTTTTCACTCAGATCAGATGTAGATGCGCTGCCTTTTTTCTGGCCGCGATAAACAGTAATACCTAGCGCACCATCACTATTAAATTCAACGTTTTCCACTTCACACATACGTGTTGAAACACTTAAACCCGTTGACTTAGTAATAGCGACCTCAGCTGCGTCTGCACTCACTGATGCCATATCCAACGCTTTAGCTACTGCGGCTTCTAGCTCAACTCTTTGCTGGGCGACTTGCTGTTTTACATCCATATCTATTCTAATTTTTTAGGTCAATATTACGTAGGATAACAAGAATTTCGCTTTCTCCCCAAGATTCTTGCTAAAATAGGCAATATATTCGTTTGAGATAGTGACATAGGCAGAAAAGATGGCTCGCAAAAACCAAAAAGCCCCATGGGAACCAGAAGAAGAAATCATCTGGGTAAGTAAGACAGAAATGAAAACGGACATGGATGCCCTGCAAAAGCTGGGAGAAGAGCTTGTTGGTCTAAAGCCTTCTGTATTAGACAAATTTCCGCTGTCTGAAGATTTGGCACAAGCGATTAAAGATGCACAACGCTTTAAAAATGAAGCGAAGCGTCGTCAACTTCAATACATTGGTAAAGTGATGCGTAATGTCGATCCTGAGCCAATTCAAGCGGCTTTGGATAAAGTACGTAACAAACACTCACAAGCTACAGCTGAACTACATAAGCTTGAGCAACTGCGTGATCGTGTTGTTGCTGAAGGTGATGCGGCTATTTCAGAAGTCATGGATATGTACCCTGAAGCAGACCGTCAGCGTCTTCGTCAGCTAGCTCGCCAAGCTAAAAAAGAGAAATCAGCGAACAAGCCTTCGAAGTCTTCTCGTGAGATTTTCCAAATCTTAAAAGAGCTAAAGCTAGAAGATTAAATGTCATCTCGCTTTACTCATAGAGTTAATAAAAGACCTAGCGCATGCTAGGTCTTTTTATTTTCGACACACTCAATACCAAGAAACATTCAATCGAAGTGATGAATCGTTACTCACCCGCCTTAACAAATGAGCTTAATTCTGCCTGTGGATGATCCGTCGTCAGTGCCTCTATCGAGTCTTCAACTAACACCTTACCTAGCGCCACAAACACAAACTTATTCGCGATACTGCGTGCGTCACCTAAATGGTGAGTCACCATCAAGACCGTAATATTTCGCTCTGCCGCTAATCGCTTCACTAAGCTAAGCATCTCTTCACGCAGCAAAGGATCAAGCGCAGAGAAAGGTTCATCAAGTAACCAAATATCATGAGGCTGAACAAAACAACGCGCTAACGCGACACGCTGGCGTTGACCGCCGGATAAGTGCTCAGGCAATCTATCCAAATACTCAGCAACACCAACTTGTGCTGCGGCTTGCTCCACAGCTTGCTTTTGGGTTGCAGTAAGCTTTAAACCTGGATGCAGACCTAAACCAATATTTTCTCGCACCGTAAGGTGAGCAAACAGGTTGTGCTCTTGAAACAGCATCGCCAACGGGCGCTGATGTGCTTCTTTACCAATAAGCGACTGCCCAGCCACTGATATCTCACCCGATGTAGGCTCGATGAAACCAGCAACTAGCGCCAACAGTGTAGACTTACCCGCACCACTCGGCCCCATAAGCGCAACAATATCGCCCTGCTCAGCTTGAAAATCAAAGCTAAACAACTCTCTGTGATAGTGGTAATCCACATCTTTCATCACTAACATCATCGGTTCCTTAATTCTTTAGCATCGAGCTTAGATCTTCGAGTAAATAAGAATTCTATTAAGCTAAAACTGCCGACACTCAGTAACAGTAAGCTCACAGAAACTACCGCCGCCGCTTCCATTTGATAGCTGCCTAACAATTGGAATAGGTACAAAGGCAGAGTTCTAAAATCTTGGCTACCAAACAAAGCAATCGCGCTTAAGTCACCCATCGCCAACATAAAGCTAATCGAGAAGGCTTGCGCCATCGGCTTACGCAATGCTCGCCACTCCACTAACCTAAAACGCGTGAAACCTGTCATACCCAAGCTTGCACACACATACTGGTACTGCTGAGACAAATGCAGCATAGGTTGAGCTAGGGTTTTAATTACGTAAGGCAGCGCCATTAAGCTGTTGACGGCAATCACGATAAAGAAAGCTAAACTGAATACATCGGTGAATGAACGCAGTAATAAGAAGATACCCGTACTGATCACCAGCCCCGGAGTCACCAAGATAATAGTGCCAATCAGCTCGATTTTATCGGCTCGAAAATTCTTGTTCTGTAAACGCCATGCTCGGCTAGTCAGTAGTATGGCGATACCAATACCAACTGCGATAACACTTGCTAATGACGCGACTTTAACCGAGGTCATTAACGCCGCCCAAAACGGCTCGCTGCTGAGTACGGTTAATGCCTGCGAGTTAATTCCACTGACGATAACCATAGCTAATGGCGGCAATACCAGCATTGAGACTATGATGATCCAAAAGCTATCCCAAGCTTTTGACCACCAGCTGTCCTTAACCAAATATTTCTCTTCCGACAGCTGACTGGCCGTCACTGAAATAGGCTTCGATAGGCGTTGAATGCTCACCGCTAGCACACCACACAGCAGCATTTGCCATATCGCGAGCAAGGCACCAGCTTGAAGGTCAAAGTCGAATTTAATCGCCTGATAAATAGCGAGCTCGATAGTGGTTGATTTAGGTCCACCGCCTAGCGCCATCACGGTAGCAAAGCTGGTAAAACACAACATGAAGACTAAGCCACACACATGTGGTAATTGCTGTCTTAAGCGAGGCCATTCAACCCATCTGAATTTGTTCCAATGACTCATACCCAAGTGAGCACAAAGCTTGTGTTGCTCGGCAGGCACGGTATCTAACGCTTGCAGAAGTAAGCGACTGGCATAAGGCAAGTTGAAGAAAACGTGCGCCAGCAAAATACCATTCAATCCGTATATGGAAAATGGCAATTCAATATCGAAGTTCGCCAAAAACTTAGCTAACCAACCACTATTGCCATAGATCGCAAGTAAGCCAAATACACCCACTAACACCGGCAGGACTAAGGTCGACGCGAACAGCCTTAACAACAAAGCGCGTCCAAAAAATTGCCTACGACACAGCGCATGAGCAATAGGTATAGCAAAGCCAACACTCAGTGCCGTTGAGAGTGTCGCCTGATAAAAACTGAATTTCGTTACATGCCAATAGTAGGGATCGGACCATACTTGGCTGATATCAAGAGAAGGGGCATTGCTAAGCAATGCCCCAACTGCTGAAACCACGAAGGCGGTAATGAGTATCGCAACCCAGATACCTACCTTAGGTGTTTTCTTTATCATAGATTGATTTTTTACCGTAAACGGTTCACTCCAAACATAACGGATGAACCTTTAAATACAGAAAGCTAGTTTTTAAATAGAAAGTTAAAAAGTAAGTGCACTCTGCCATTCACGAATCCATGGCTTACGCTTAGCTGCAATTTCTTCGGGCGTAAAGCTTAGCGCTTTCTGAGGAACCGTAAGTTGCTCGAACCCTTTTGGAAGCTCAATATCGGTCACTGGGTACATCCAGTTGCCTGTTGGCATCGCCGATTGGAATTCATCACTTAGGATAAACGCCATAAACTCATCAGCAAGCTTTTCGTTCTTGCTGCCTTTAACCTTAGCGGCCACTTCCACTTGAGTGTAATGCCCTTCTTCAAAGCTTGCTGCTGCGTACTTAGAATCGCTCTCAGCAATAATGTGGTAAGCCGGAGACGTTGTGTAAGACAACACTAAATCCGACTCACCTTCTAGGAACATTGAGTAAGCTTCAGACCAGCCTTTGGTTACAGTCACTGTTTTCTGAGCAAGCTTCTTCCATGCTGCTGTCGCTTCATCACCGTATACTGATTTCATCCAAAGCATCATGCCTTGGCCTGGTGTTGATGTACGTGGGTCTTGGTAGATAACCTTGAGATCATCACGCTGCTCAACCAACTCTTTAAGGCTCTTCGGTGGGTTTGCCAACTTCTCTTTGTTGTAAACAAAAGCAAAGTAGCCAAAGTCGTAGGGTACAAAAGTGCTGTCGTTCCAACCATTAGGCAGTGTTACTGATGAAGTATCAACATTATGCTCAGCCAATAAGCCCGTCGCTTTCGCTTCAGCCATCAGGTTGTTGTCGAGACCTAGCAAGATATCGGCTTTGCTGTTGCCGCCCTCAAGACGTAAACGGTTTAGAATAGACACGCCATCTTCTAGAGCGACAAAATTCACATCACAACCACACTTCTCTTCGAATGCTTTTTCAACGGCAGGACGAGGGCCCCAATCCGCAGCAAAAGAGTCATAGGTGTATACAGTCAAAGTGTTGTCTGCAGCAAAGGCAGAAAAAGAAATAGCTGTAGTAACAGCAAGGGTAGTTAATGTGAATTTCACTGGACGCTCTCCATGGTCTGAGCGGCACAGGTTTGAGGGAGGAGAACGGTATAGGTTGTTCCTAACTCAATTCCTACGCCAGCATTATCTGGTTCAGGTTTACGGGTCCCAAGCATCTGCTTGATCTCAGCTCGCATTCATTATTTGAATGGTTCGCTCCCCGATGAGTGTTCAGGATTGTAATTTGATTTTTAACAATAAGCTATCAAGTTTAGATCAATTACGTTGATCGTAGCCCCAACGTGGCACTAAACCTTGTTCGATACCTAAGTGGTCAAGGATACGCGCTACCATAAAGTCGACCAGATCTTCAATTGACTTAGGTTGATGATAAAAACCCGGAGCCGCTGGCATAATCGTTACGCCCATGGTCGAGAGTTTGTGCATGTTCTCTAGATGAAGCGTCGAAAATGGCGTCTCACGAACCACCAACAACAATTGGCCTCGCTCTTTCATGACCACATCTGCTGCTCGCTCAATCAGGTTATCCGACAAGCCATGTGCAATCGAAGCCAAGCTTCCCGCTGAACATGGACACACTACCATCTGCTTCGGCGCTGCTGAACCAGAGGCAACCGGCGAGAACCAATCATCTTTGCCACACACCACTAGCTTTTCAGGGTCGCAGCCAAGATGTTTAACCAAAGCTTGTTTCGCCGCATCTGGCCCAGCAGGTAACTTAAGTTCATGCTCGGTCGCCAATACCACTCGCGCTGCCGATGAAATCAGCAAGTAGACCTGATAATCGGCTGCCAAAAGGCATTCAAGTAAACGTAGGCCATAAGGCGCACCGGATGCGCCAGTGAAAGCAAGAGTTATCGCTTTATCGTGTTTTGTCATGTTCTCAATTACTTCAAATTATAAGGTCGTGGATGCCGTTAGCCTTTGAGTGCCAATCCATCCAACAGTTTTTGGTGAATGCCACCAAAGCCACCATTACTCATTACCAATACTTGGTCGCCAGCTTGTGCCTCTGAGACAATTTTAGCAACGAATGCATCCATGTCATCACTCACGTGTGCAGGTTGGTGACAAGCGTCTGCAACATCTTGAACTGACCAATCAATGTTATCCGGTTGGAATAAGTAGGTAGAATCCGCCTGCTTCAACGAATCAGCCAGGATTTCTTTGTGCACACCACGTTTCATGGTGGCAGAGCGAGGCTCTAAAACGGCAATGATTTTCTTAGTGTCGACCTTATTACGTAATCCGCCGAGCGTAAGTTCAATCGCCGTTGGATGATGAGCAAAATCGTCATAAACAGACACACCTGCCACCTCGCCTTTAAACTCCAAACGGCGCTTAGTATTAATAAAGGTAGCTAGTGATTCACAAGCAAGGTCAGGTGTCACGCCCACATGACGTGCAGCTGCAATCGCCATCAAGGCATTATTTACGTTGTGATCGCCCACTAAATCCCAATTTACGGTTCCAACACATTCATTTTGGAAGTAAACCTCAAATTGAGAGCCATCTTTGACCAGTTTCTTGGCATCCCAGTCGCCTTGTTCGCCACTCGATTCAGTTTCACTCCAGCAACCGCGAGCTAGAACATCTCGAATCGCGGTGTCTTGCTTAGGTGAGAAAATGCGGCCATTGCTTGGCACAGTGCGTACCAAATGATGGAATTGACGCTTAATCGCTTCAAGATCGTCAAAGATGTCCGCATGATCGAACTCTAAGTTATTCATCACCAAGGTTCTTGGGTGATAATGAACGAACTTAGATCGTTTATCGAAAAAAGCACTGTCGTATTCGTCGGCTTCTACCACGAAGAACATGCTTTCACCAAGGCGAGCAGAGATACCAAAGTTACCCAACACTCCGCCAACTAAGAAGCCCGGTGCATAGCCACAGTCTTCCAAGATCCAAGCCAACATGCTTGATGTCGTGGTCTTACCGTGCGTTCCCGATACCGCTAACACCCAACGGTCATGCAGCAGGAACTCTTGCAACCACTGAGGACCAGAGGTGTATCTAAGGTTGTTATCCAACACATACTCAACACACGGATTACCGCGGCTCATTGCGTTACCGATAACCACGAGATCTGGCCTTGGTTCTAATTGGCTAGGGTCGAACCCTTCAATAATTTCAATCCCTTGCGATTCCAACAAGGTGCTCATTGGTGGGTAAACATTCGCGTCACTACCCGTAACCTTGTGACCTAATTGACGAGCCAATACCGCAGCACCACCCATGAAGGTGCCACAAATTCCTAAGATATGAATATGCATAAATTGCTTCCAAACGCTTGGCTAAATAAACGATGCCTAATTAAAAACGGCTTGCACTCATTATCATTAAATGGCGATTAAAAGCGAGCGGCAATGCAAAACAAATTGAGTCGACATAGTAAGTGAGATCTGTGTCGCTTAGTTCATTACCATTAAAAAGATCTAACCTTTAGAATTTGGGTAAGCGTCTAGATGAATAAAGCCCACTCAAGAGGCCGAATCTACAGTGCTCAAATCCCCCCTAATATTGAGAGAAGTTTAAGGAAATAACATGTCTGAGATGCGCACCCTTGGTGAGTTCATTGTTGAGAAACAGAGTGACTTCCCCCATGCAAGCGGTGATCTATCATCCCTTTTGTCGTCTATTCGACTTGCTGCAAAAATTGTTAACCGTGAGATCAACAAGGCTGGCCTAGTCGACATCACTGGCGCTGTTGGTACAGACAACGTGCAAGGTGAAGAGCAACAAAAGCTAGACCTTTACGCGAACGACAAATTTAAAGCGGCTCTAGAAGCTCGTGACCAAGTTTGTGGTGTTGCAAGTGAAGAAGAAGACGAAGCTGTCGCCTTCAATAAAGAGCTCAACAAAAACGCAAAATACGTTGTACTGATGGATCCACTTGATGGCTCTTCAAACATCGATGTGAATGTATCGGTTGGTACAATTTTCTCTATCTACCGTCGAGTATCACCGATCGGTACTCCACCAACACAAGAAGATTTCCTACAGCCAGGACACAAGCAAGTAGCCGCGGGTTACGTGATTTACGGTTCTTCAACCATGCTTGTATACACAACAGGTGCTGGCGTAAATGGCTTCACCTACGACCCATCACTGGGTACCTTCTGCCTATCTCATGAAAACATGATGATTCCAGACGAAGGTAAGATTTACTCAATCAACGAAGGTAACTACATCCGCTTCCCTACGGGTGTTAAGAAGTACATCAAGTACTGCCAAGAGAATGAGCCAAGCGACAACCGCCCTTACACATCACGTTACATCGGTTCTCTAGTTTCAGATTTCCACCGTAACCTGCTGAAAGGCGGCATCTACTTGTACCCAAGCACGCAAAGTCACCCTCAAGGTAAACTGCGCCTGCTTTACGAGTGCAACCCAATCGCTTTCCTTATGGAACAAGCGGGCGGCATCGCTTCAGACGGTGCTCAACGTATCATGGATATCAAACCAACTGAGCTGCACCAACGTGTACCTTTCTTTGTTGGTTCAACAGACATGGTTCGCAAAGTAGAAGAGTTTCTTGAGCTGAACCGAGACTAAACCTCTCGTTCATTCCTCAAAATAGCGTCATTAAAAAAGCCAGCATTCACATGCTGGCTTTTTGTTTGATAACTCAGAATATATAGCGACTAAGCGTTGTTCCGCTTACACCAGTTACCCGAAAGTATTTCTTTATTAGCTGTTAGATCAAGCTGATACAAATATACCCATGCTAATCCAAATATAGTCTCTATTTGCTCGCGACGATACTCAACAGGAACATCTTCTAGCCGATCGAGCGACTCTAAAATTTCGTCGTTAATGATATAGACCTCACCAGCGACACTTTTCTTTCCAAGAATCATCGCCGGATAGGCACCTAAGTCAAAAAGTGCGTATTCCTTGGGTGTATCAAACTGCCCTAATAATTCGCAGCCCTTCAAATAGTGGTGATTGGACTGACCTTGCCTCAAGGTTCCATAAACAAAAACAAGATGCTGCATACGCCCTCCATGAGCCTTTCTACTTGCATTCCAACCAATGGATAAAACCAGAGCGACTCGATCTCAAACTGCTCTACTCAAATTCAAATTGATACAGAAGGTCTACAGCACTGTCGAGACCTGACACAGCTTCAACATAAAGATCCTGCATCAATCGATAACGAACGGTAAACTCACCTAAAGAGTTGAAGATACCCACACCATACTTCACCTGTAAGCCTGGCAGGATGTAACCACTTACCGTCACTTGAGAGTCATCGCCAGACCCTGCAGTATCCAGTTGCAAATCTTGTACACCAAAGGCTTCACCGATTTCGCCGACAACCTTACCACTCTTCGCTAAACTCAAACCGATTAAGGTCGTTGTCATCGAACCGCTTGACTCACCGTCGATGTCTTGGCCACGCAAAATATAAGACAGTGCGTTCGCTTGTGGCATCGCAGGGTCAGAATAAATCTCGATGGTCGGCTCTGTCGCCGGGCCTGTCACTCGAATACCTGCGGTCACATCATCCTGAGTATTATCAGGATTACGAATCGCATTGATGGCTACATACGGCTGATCCGGAGGTCCATTCATTAGAATCTTACCCTCTTCGATCAACAGGTCTTGACCGAATGATTGGTAAGTACCATCGACGATGTTTACTTCACCTGTAATAAATGGACCTTGGTCTTTTTGAGCCACATTGAGCTTACCGACCAAATCACCCTCAAGACCGAAGGCAGACAGTTTAAAGTCATCACCAATGGAGATATTAATGTTGGTCATCACATTAAATGGAATCGTATCTTCGTTTTCTGGCTCTAGATCTTTATTCAAAATAACCTGATCAGAAGAGACACCAACCGCTGACGGTGGTAAGTCTTCAACAACAATGCGTCCCCATGGTAAGGCAATATCACCGGTAATTTTCGCCAGTTCTGGTGTGACATCAATGGTCATATCTGGCACGACCTTCACCTTAACCATAGGTGGGATATCAACCATCAACTCATCAGCGAAAACTCTAACGTTAGAGTGCCATGCTGTAAGATCTTGCCAATCTCCGGTTCCCTCAATATCAAGGTGACCATCAGGCGTTTCCACATTCGCATCCAGTTTTGCACTATAACCATCAAAGTCGAGGTCGATGCGGCCATCTTTCACATCAACAGGCGTGACGTCGCCTTTTACTTGAATACCATCAACAGAGAATTGACCAAAGACTTGAGGGTGCATCAAAGAGCCTTTAACTTGAAGATCACTCTCAAGGTCGGCTTTCAATAAGCTGTATTCACCTAGAATTGGTTGTAAGAAATCAAGATGGAACGTGGTCAGCTTAATTGCCGCATCGACCATTTTGTCTTCGGCAAGAATATTCGGTAACGACACCGTACCAGACAGGTCACCATTGTCGGAAACATCCAACTTAAAGTCGGCATCCAGTTTGTTGTCTTTCAGTTGGGCATTCAATGCAACGCTTTCCCAACCCAGTGTGATTGGCTCACCCACTTGTTGAACAACCTGACCTTTCGGCATATCAACGCTTACCGTGACCTCAGGCTCACCTTGTTCAGACCACTTAGCATGAGCGGTTGCATTGACTAAGCCCTGTAATTGCGTCTCTTTAGGCACAAAGGCTTTAATCTGCTCGAAATCGAATTGATTGATGGCCACTTTGGCCTCACCCGATTTTCCGACACGAACGTCTTCATCCAAACACACACTTGAACCCGATTGTTTCCAACAGTGCGCTTGCACATCGGCAAACTGCTTATCGACATCCGCCTTTATCGCGACAGGTTGGTCTAACACCCAAGGGCCTTGCTGAGTGGTGATTTTGACTCTGTCTAACGAACCATCCCAAATAAGAGAAGGCTTTTGAATCAACTCTCCTGAAATAGCTAAGCTTGTAGACGCGATGTCGGATATAACATCAAGTGTCACTGTGTGTTTCTTCTCACCACCACTCACCGTGAGATCAATGCTTTCTACGCTTTGATCTTGATAGGTTAGGTTGTTAGCTTTTAATTCAAGATCGGCTTGAGCTTCAGGCAATGGCAGAGGAATCACAGAGCCATTAAGCGACAAGGATTCTAGTGTTGCTTCGTTATTCCAATCTACCTTATCCACATTTAGAGCGAGATCGACTTCAGGCTCTTTCGTTGGACCACTTAGCTGGATATTACCAATCACTTTACCTTTCAAATCAGGGACGCTTTTTACAAGCTCAGGGAAGTAAATCTCAACGCCCATGTCCCATTTCTTATCAAGCTCACCCTGAGCCTTAATCGAGTTAACACCGTGAGCCAAACTCAAGCCACTGGTTTTCAGTTTTGGTTCACCGCTCGCGCTGCGATCCGACGCTGACAACTGACCTTCGATATCCAGAGGATATTCTCGCAAGATCCCTTCAATATCCAATTTAGACAGTTCAATTGCCCAACCGCCCGCTTCCGTCAACTCACCTGAGGTGACGATGCTTCCGCTAATATTGCCCTCGGCTTCTGGCCACTGCAGACCCGGTTGAATACCTTTGAGTGTCACGTCAGCTTGCCAGTTAACGAGACTCTTCCAGTTCGCTTTAACGACACCGTTAAGTTCACCGCCTAGCGTGTTCAGTTTTAGACGCTCGAGCTCAATTTGTTCCGTCGTGCCTTTACCCTGTAGATCGATGGCTAATTCAGGGATTTCCTTACCATCGGCTTCACCTTTAAGAAGAACATTGAAACCATCTAGTGAGCCATCAGCTTTGAATTGCTCAATTGTCGCTTGGTAATCGCTTTTTCCGGTAAGGGGCCACTGCGCTTGTCCGCCCTCTAAAAGAAGGTCAAATGGCAGAGTCGGCTCTAAGGGTTGAATATCCCCAGACAACTTTGCCTCAATCAGCTCAGAAAATTGGGAATCTAGGTTTAGTTTAGCCACGCTACCTTGCGCTTTCAGAGACAACTTCTGCCCAGCAAGGTCGGTTTCTTTCACCAAAGCATCTAAAGAAAGGTCTAGCGGGTAGCCATCTTTGAGCTCAACCTTAGTCGTTAGATTCGCGCTTGCTTGTGGCATGTCGAGCTCAAGTGTTGAAACATCCACTTTATGCCCGCCCGCTTGAGCTTCGAGTCCAAGATGATTGACAACAATTGGGGTTTCTTGCACTAAGGTGAAGTGATTTAAATCAAAGCGCTCTAACACAACCTGTAACGGAATCCAGACTTCAGGCAGTTCAATCGCCGTTTGAGCAGCAGCTTCTGGTTCTACCGTTTCAGCTGGTGGCTCTTCTGTCGATTCTGCGAGCTTAACTTTCAGATCATTAAATAAGGTTGGCGATACCGTCAGCTTTTCACCTTGCATACTCAAAGCCGTTGAAAACAAACCCCACTCGATTTCATGCCCTAGAATCTTCAGTTTGATATCAGACAATGCGATGCGATTGATCACGATTGGTAGCGGCGTTTTCACTGATGTCACTGGCGGAGTCGGTTCAGTTTCTTCTTCAGAAACTGGAGGTAATTCCGTAAATGCAAAGTCCAAACCTTGAATCGCTAAGCGGTCGACACACAACTTAGGGTCGAGTAAACAGCGAGGATTAATAGCCAAGTTCAGCTTTTGAACCTTGGTATCGATATGTAGGTTGTCATCTTTAAACTGAACGTTATTAAGCGTAAAACTTGGGAACAGGGCCCCTTTGGTGCTCTCCACTTTCAATTGTGGCAATGCTTTTTCAGCGCCCCACAGCACAGTGTTCAACCCTAGATTGGTGAACAAAACAAAACCGAGCAGGGCTATCAACAACAGCAAAATAGACGTCAATGAAATCGACGTCCACTTAATGCATTTGCCCATCACTTTGATCATAATTCTGGCCCTAAACTAAAGTGCAGTTGGAACTCATCGCCTTTCTTCGCATCTAGACCCCAAGCAAAATCTAAACTCACTGGACCAACAGGTGACGCCCAACGAACACCGACACCAGTGCCGTGTTTCCATTCAGGTTTATCATTAAATGCATCACCAATGTCGTAGAATGCCGCTCCCCACCAGTTTCCAACCAAGCGGTATTGGTATTCAAACGAACTGGTTGCCATGAATTTTGCACCCGTTAGTGCACCACTTTCATCTCGAGGAGAGATCGACTCATAACCATAACCACGAATGCTGTTGTCACCACCAGCAAAGAATCTTAGGGAGGGAGATAGCTTATCAAACTCGTCAGCAAAGTTGCCGCCAAATTGAAGTCGAGTTAAGCCTCGGTGATTGTCGCCAATGCTTCGAATCCAAGCGGTTTGACCTTGAAAACGGACAACCTTAGTTGCAGATAACAAGGTATCATCAGCAGCTTCAAACATAATGGTTTGTTTGTCGCCCCACATCGGCATCGAACCACCTCGTGTTCGAGTGCGTGAGAAAGCAATACCCGGCAGCACAAATTGCGCCAAGTCATCCTGCAAACCTTGCTCATAGTTTTCGACCAAATATCGAATGAACACCGTGCGTTGCCAGCCGTTATCCAGGCGCCAATATCTTTCTAAGGCAAGGTTTGATTCCAAACTCTTGGTATCACGATTATCCAAATTCTTCATACCGTACTTAACTTGGTAGTAGTCATTAAGTACGTCATCCAATGGGATTTTATATGCTGCCGTGATCGTCTGCTCAGGCTTCGAGATCGACAAGCTACTATTGAAGCTATGGCCTCGATCATTAACCCAAGGTTTTTTCCATTTGAGAGTGCCTTTCACACCAAGGTCGGTTGAGACACCGATACCCGTTTCGATTTGGTTACGAGCTTGCGGAGCAAGGCTAACCTTCATCGGAATTTCTCTACCTTCGCCTAACTGGCTTAAATCTGGTTCAACAAATACCGAGGAGAACCAATCCGTATTAGACAGGTTTTGGTTGTACTCACCGACTTTGGTTATTGAGTAAGGTTCGCCATCCTCAAATGGTTTAAGTGACTGCACCTTATCTTCTTCTATCTGGCTACCAGTAACCTGAGTAGTACCAAAGTGATAGCGGATACCACTGTTATAATGAAGACGAACATAAGCGCGATTCAATTCAGGAGCGACTTCTAGCTTACTAAGATCATAAGCACCATCGAAGTAGCCTTTCGCTAAGCCAAGGTTGCGGATCGACGATTTCAAAGAGTCATAATTACCATGATTCAGAGTCGAACCTTTAGACAAGCTACTCTTCGCTATCAAGGCTAAAAAGTCTGGGTCATCTTTGGCTTCACCCGTCAGAACGATATCTGAAGTATAAATAACAACAGGCTCTCCCGGCTCAACCGTAACGGTCATTTCGGTATCATCTTCGGAGTGAGTAAATGTGATTTTAGGGTGGTAGTAGCCTAACGCATTCAGGGCTTCTTTAATCATAGATTCCAAGCGGGATTGGAATCTTAGTGAAACCGAATACTCTTCTTCAGGGATCGCACTCAGATAAGCATCAACATTATCCTCAAGCGCTCCATCTAGCCCTTTGATTTCAAGGGAAACGTCAGCGAAAGCGAGCGTCGATGACAATAGAGTGCCAATCAGAACTGGTAAAGTTTTTCTTATCATGTTTAATTGGTGAAGAAGTTATCAATACGTTAATAAGTGAAAAGAAATAATACCGCTAAATAGGCATTGAGTCTGTAATAAATCCTGGAATAACACGGTCTAATTTAAAGACTTATTCAATATTGACCAACAGTTAATATGAACCCACGTTAAATAAAAGCCAGCGCGGTAAACGTATGCGAAAAGGAATATAACATGCTAAACAAACAACAACTGGTTTCTGCAGCAACTGCACTACCGGGAAATGCTGACCCAATTCGAATCACTGAGCGCCATTTCGTCAATCAAACCGACCTGCTCGATGCGCCTACGGACTCTCAACAAGAAGTCCTGTTTGGTATGGGATGCTTCTGGGGAGCTGAGCGTTTGTTTTGGCAATTGGATGGCGTTATTTCAACATCCGTTGGTTACGCTGGCGGTTACACGGTTAATCCCACTTATGAACAAGTATGTACTGGGCAAACCGGCCATACCGAAGTCGTTCGTGTCATATTTGATAGTGAACAAACCTCTCTAGCTCGAATACTTGAGACCTTTTGGGAGCGTCATGACCCAACTCAAGGAATGCGCCAAGGCAACGATTTAGGGACTCAGTACCGTTCTGCGATCTACACCTTCAGTGAAGAACAACAGTCTATCGCTGAGCACTCTAAACGTGAATATCAACGAGCAATGACTGAATCTTTAGGCAACGAGATCACGACGGAAGTTCTGCCTGCTGGAAAATATTTTTTCGCAGAAACCTACCACCAGCAATACCTAGCTAAAAACCCGAATGGGTATTGCGGGTTGGGTGGAACAGGTGTCTGTTTCCCTCCACAATAAAGTGCTGTTCGACATACCAGCGAGAAAGTACACGCATTAAAAAGGGCTTCCATTAGGAAGCCCTTTTCATTGTTAATCTATTCGGTGCAAACAAATCGATAAAGCGCAGTTACACCGGCAACGCAGCAATCGTGCCGTTAACTTCTTTAAAAATAATGAGCTTTTGTTTGTCTGAAACTTCAGGAAGAAGCACCTTGCCTTGGTCGAAGCGAAATTCTCCAACACCTTCAATAGCAAATTGGCCTTTGAACAGGACTTTAACGAAACGCGCCACCTGATGTGGACGGTAAGTAGAAAATTTTCTTAACATAATACAACCTCAATTCCATTTGAGTACTACAGTCACATACCTGAACAGCGTCGTTGTTCAAAGCACATTTAATCGCTAATTCCTTTAGCAAACAGCAAGATAATCTATTGTTCATCTCGATATTGATGCATTATACCTTTTGGTAACAAGCCTGCAACTTCTTTCTACGTCGTACGATAAAAAAGTTAAAGAGGCATTTTTCAAATTTCATATTATACTTCCAGTGCAAACCAATAAGCGGAACAAAAATATAATGAAAAACAAAACTCTACTGGCTTTTTTAGCCGCAGCCTCTCCACTCTTCGCCAATGCTCACAACCTATCAGTAGGCGCTACCTTGCCTGCCGTCGATGTGAGTAACTATGGTGAGATTGTTCTAAACGACGGAAATACTGGATATCAAGCTTGGGCAACCAATGATCTTCTAGGTAAAGTTCGCGTCGTTCAAGCTATCGCTGGCCGCAGCAGCTCTAAAGAGCTCAACGCACCATTGATGGCAGCCATTACCGCATCGAAGTTCTCAGAAGACAGCTACCAAACCACCACTATCATCAACCAAGATGATGCGATTTGGGGTACTGGGTCTTTTGTTAAGTCGTCTGCCGAAAGCAGCAAAGAAGAATTTCCATGGTCTTCTATGGTCCTAGATGAAGACGGCGCCGTTGCGTCATCATGGGCTCTAAAAGAAGAAAGCTCAGCGATTATCGTTCAAGACAAGCAAGGTAAAATCTTGTTTGTAAAAGAAGGTGCATTAAACGAATCAGAAGTCACTCAAGTCATTGAGTTGATTAAAGCGAGTCTTTAATAAGATATTCGCGTCTTTTTCGAGACCTAACCAAAGGATATTGTTATATTATAACAGTATCCTTTTTTAATTCTGTGGTTAATCATCCTGATGTGGCAAAACACACCCAACAATGTGAAACGCAAAACAGGCTTCTTGCTTGGGCTTATGCTCATGTTAAGCGTGTTAGCCGCAACACACATCGTGGATATCGCACCAGAGCACCACACCTCACACCATTGTGAGCTGTTTTCGCTTAATCAGTTCATCACGGCGCACTCACTACCACAGATTCCAGAGTTCCATTCGGAATTTACTGTCGCTATCACAGAGTCAGTAACTTCACTACAGCGGCTATATTTCGCTTATTTGGCACGCTCACCTCCTGTAAATATCGCTTAATTACCACTACTTTTTAATTAACCTTTATTCAGGAAAAAAACATGAAACCTACTATTTTAGCCGTTGTTATCGGCATGACTGTCTCTACAAATGTTCTAGCTAACGAAGAATTCCGCTCTCATGATGCACACGTACATGGTCAAGTTGAAGTAAACATCGCGCAAGATGGGCAAGAACTGCTTGTTGAAGTAACAGCTCCAGGCGCGGATGTGGTTGGGTTTGAACATGCTCCAGAAACTGCAGAACAGAAGAAAGTGTTTGAGCAGGCTATCGCACAATTAAACAAGCCAGAAGAGCTGTTTAGTTTTAACAATGCGAGTTGTACTCTGAAGTTCAAGTCAGTGGCAAACACCTTAGAAGACGATCATGACGACCATGAAGGCCATGACCATGCGGAACACGGTCATGACGACCACGAAGGCCATGACCACGCTGAACACGATCATGACGACCACAAAGACCATGACCATGCTGAGCAAGATCATGACGACCACAAAGACCATGACCACGCTGAACACGATCATGATGACCACGAAGGTCATGACCACTCTGAAGGTGGCCACGGCGAATTCACCGTTGAGTACCATTACCAATGTTCAGACGTTGCTAAGCTAGACACAGTTAGCACTCAATGGTTCTCTAAGTTCGGTAATACAGAAAAAATGACTGTGAACTTACTAACAGACACAGCTCAAGTACAAGAAGTGCTTAACGCAGAGCGTATTAGTTTCCGATTCTAATCACTCCTAGATCGGATTAAACGTAAAATAAACAGCCAGGTAAGTCATCGCTTACTTGGCTGTTCAAATCGGTGTGTTCTGGGGAATTTATGCTTCAAATTACTGTCCAGTAGATACACCGCTTTAATTATTGGAGCTAGCATGTCTTCTGACAGTTCATCATTTGTGGTCAAACTCGAAAATATCAGCTTTCGTTGGAAGCCTGAATTACCACCAACGCTAGAGATCCCCTCTCTGTACATCCAAGCCCAAGAGCACCTTTTTATTAAAGGGCCAAGTGGTTGTGGAAAATCAACTTTGTTAGGGCTACTGACCGGAATCAACCAAGCTGAGCAAGGAGAAGTCTCAATCCTTGATCAAGACCTCACTCAGCTTACACCTCGTCAAAGAGATAAATTCAGAGCCGATCATATTGGTTATATTTTCCAACAATTTAACCTGCTTCCTTATCTATCAGTTATCGATAACGTGACGCTTCCTTGCCAGTTTTCACAGATTCGTAAACAGCAAGTCGCAGAAAGCCAGAAAAGCTTACAAGAGACGGCTCGAGAGTTATTACTCCGATTAAAGCTACCTCAAGCTTTAATGGATAAGCCCGTTACCGAGTTGAGCATAGGTCAACAACAACGTGTTGCTGCCGCTCGTGCTTTGATTGGCCAACCCAAAATCATTATTGCCGACGAGCCAACCTCGGCTTTGGATCATGACAACCGAGAAGCTTTTATCGCACTGTTGTTAGAACAAGCCAACCAGGCAGGTTCTACTCTTATCTTTGTTAGCCATGATCCAACACTAGAAAAGTTGTTCACTCGAACCATAGATTTAAAAACCGTTAACCAAGCTAAGGTTGTCGTATGAAAGTAATTACTCACTTAGCCTTAAAAAGCGTACTCAACCGTAAAGCCACGGCTATTCTCACTATTCTCACGGTGGCGGTATCCGTCATTCTCTTGCTCGGCGTAGAACGCGTTAGAACCGAAGCAAAAAGCAGCTTCGCCAATACGATTTCAGGTACTGACCTTATCGTTGGTGGCCGTTCTGGTCAGGTAAACCTGCTGCTTTACTCTGTATTCAGAATCGGTAATGCGACCAACAACATCGACTGGAAAAGCTATGAAGAATTTAGCCAGCACAACGCAGTAAAGTGGGCGATACCAATCTCATTGGGCGATTCACACAAAGGCTTCCGTGTGATGGGTACCAACCATAGCTACTTTGAAAATTATCGCTATGGAAGTAAGCAACCACTTACTTTTCAGCAAGGTAAAGAGTTTAATCAGCTATTTGACGTAGTGATTGGTGCCGACGTCGCGAAGAAGCTAGATTACAAAATCGGTGATCAAATCATTCTTGCGCACGGTATCAGTGATGTTGCGTTTAGCCGTCACGATAATCTGCCCTTCAAAATTGTCGGAATACTGGCACCAACAGGAACACCAGTAGATAAAACCGTGCATGTTTCGTTAGAGGCTATTGAAGCGATTCATGTTGGCTGGGAGTCAGGTGCTAACCTAGGACACACGCCGGATGCCGAAACCTTAAAGACTTTTGATTTCCAACCGAAGCAGATTACCGCGATGATGCTCGGGCTGAATTCGAAGATTCAAACCTTCGCACTGCAACGAGAAATCAATAACTACCGCCAAGAACCTTTAAGCGCCATTATGCCGGGCATTGCGCTTCACGAATTGTGGGGAATGATGGCTGTAGCAGAACAAGCACTACTGATTGTTTCAGGGTTTGTTGTTGTCGCCGGTTTATTGGGCATGCTCAGTAGCCTACTCACTAGCTTGCAAGAAAGGCGTCGAGAGATGGCTATCCTGCGAGCGATGGGCGCAAGACCTCGTCATGTGTTTGGTTTACTGATCAGTGAAGCCAGTGCGCTAACCTTCCTTGGCATTACATTAGGTGTTGCGGTGTTGTTTGCGCTGATCGCAGTGGTTGCTCCTATTGTGCAACAAAGTTATGGTATCAACATATCGATATCCGCAATCACACCGCATGAGTGGAAACTGCTTATGCTGGTACAAGTTGCCGGAATCATTATCGGCTTTATTCCCGCTTTCAGGGCTTACCGCCAGTCATTGTCTGATGGCATGACGATTCGAATCTAAAATAGGAACCTACGATGCAACGCAAATTCCTACTGATACTTGGGATACTTCTGTTCCCATTTATCAGTACAGCTCACGCTGAAACCACTCAGAATGACGAATCGGTATTAACACTTGAATGGATTGATTTGATTCCAGAATCAGAGCGCGCTCAGCTAGATTCATTTGGTATGCCGATGGTTGACCACAATAGTATGGATAAACCTCAACAATCAACACTTGGTGCTGTTCGCCCAGAGCTGAATGGCAGCACAGTAAAGATTCCTGGCTTTGTGATTCCATTGGAAGGTGATGAAAATATGATCACTGAGTTTCTGCTGGTACCGTACTTTGGCGCATGTATCCACGTGCCACCGCCACCACCGAACCAAATCATCTACGTGAAGTTCCCGAAAGGTGCACCAATACAGCAGTTATGGGATGTGATCTATTTGGTCGGAACGCTGAAAACTGAGTCAATCAGCCATGACTTAGCGCAAACCGGTTATCTTATTGAAGGTACTGCGATTGAAGAATATGACGACATGTAGTCATTAGAAGGGTGGCTCAAGGATGAGCTGCCGTCACTGAACGAGTGCGATCATTCAATAACAGTTTAATAACGATAATTTTCTTCTGAATTACGCGATGTAATTAGATAAGTAAGCTAGAACAGCGACATAAGTCGCGAGTAATAACCCTATACTAAGCTGTTTCTTCAGCTTGTTATCATTGACTTGATTCATAACTCCTCCTTGAGAACTACAACAAATTTAACATTTTATTATCATTAGCAAAAGTAAAATTTTGTTGAAACCTTCAACTCTGCACGCAAAATCTAGCCACCAATAAGATAAAGAGTTACATTTTAGGCAGTTATACCAATCACAATAAGTAAGTGTTCAGGAATAGCGTAGGAAAAAGGCTTAAGAGCAAGGCGGCGCTTTTTGATAAGTAGTTATTCTACAATCAAAAATTGTAGCTCAGTTATCGAGCGTTTTAACAAGCTAGGTTTAGCAATTATTTACTACGATTGGTCTTGAGTCATCTCCTAACGGTACTCTTATGTCAGAAACTAAACAGCCAGTGATCATTGAGCATGCTAGCGACACACAGCATAAGCATGAGAAAAAGCCTCATATTGCCGACAGTGCCAGCAGAATGCTGCACATCGCACAAAGCTTCGGCCTCGATTCCTTAATTAGTCATAGTGCCAAGCCAAACGATAAAGCTGAGAGTACGCTTATCGAACGGGCACTATTGCGAGAGAAAAAGCGTAGAGAGCTTCGCCAAAAGAACCTAGAACAGATTCTAAAGTTGGCGCACTCTTCGTGTAAGGATGAAGCGGCTGGAGACCCGGATCAGGACTGGCTATATCGTTTCTTCGACATGGCACAAGAGATCCACAATACATCGATGCAAAGGCTATGGGCTCAAGTACTGAAACGAGAAGTCACCAATCCAGGCTCGACATCGATGAAGGCACTGCAGATCTTAAAAGACATGACACCAAAAGAAGCGTTAACTCTACAAAGAGCGGCATCACTGGGTTGTAGCTTTGGTAGCGATAGCAGCAGAAAGCTCTTACTCGGTTTTAAATCTCATGCAGGGCTATTCAGCTTTGGCAAAAGGGATACCACCAACACCATCAACCTTGGTGGGCACAACCTGCCCTACTCCAGCCTGCTCCACTTGATAGAGCTCGGGATTATTCTGGGTACAGAATTGGAATCCGGAGAGATTGATTTCGATCCAGCCCTGCACCTAACCTATCAAGGTAAGAGCATGTCACTGGCACCGTTATCAAAAGGCGTGAAGCTGGTTTACTATCGATTCAGCCCTACAGGCAATGAGCTTTGTACCTTGCTTGGCAACAAGCCAAACACGCAGTATTACGACCAACTGATTGCACTATTGAGCCAGAAATTCACGGTTCAGACAGAAGTGAAAAGCAGTGTGAATTACACCGTCTAGACACTCGACGGTGTAAAGAGTAGACGGTGTAAAAAGTGAGGTGAATTGAGAGGAATAAAGAGAATCTAGAGGATAGGTTTCTTGTCTCGGTAAACCAAGGCTGCACTACTTATCAGTCATGAATAAGTCGATAAGTAAGTGGACAGCCTTAGTCATACCAACGATCTCAATTGGCTAAAATATTACGCTTCTCCAACGCATCAATACACAGTTCGACCAATTCATCGAGTGTCTTCTCACCTGCGGGTAGATCAATCTCAGGGTTCTGAGGCGCTTCGTACACTGAACTAATACCTGTGAAGTTCGGGATCTCTCCGGCACGTGCTTTCTTATACAGACCTTTAGGATCACGCTGTTCGCAAACCTCTAATGGCGTATTGACGAACACCTCAAGAAACTCACCTTCCGGCAATAAATCTCTCACGAGTTGCCTTTCAGCTTGGTGCGGAGAAATAAAGGCTGACAGCACGATCAAGCCTGCATCTGCCATCAATTTAGCAAGCTCACCAATACGACGGATGTTCTCTCGACGATCTTGCTCAGAGAAGCCAAGGTCACTACATAATCCATGACGCACATTGTCGCCATCCAATAAGTAAGTATGGTAACCAAGCTGTGCCAAGCGATTTTCTAATGCTCCTGCGACTGTCGATTTACCAGAACCAGACAATCCGGTGAACCAGAGCACGGCTGGCTTTTGTGATTTCAGATCCGCGCGAAATGTTTTATCAATCGAGTGTTGATGCCACACAACATTCTCATCTTTGGGTTTGAGTACTGCGGTCATAATTAGTCCTTTAAATAAACAGCATTAAAATGGGAAAAAATAAGGAATTAGGGTCAATACCAAACCCGAATAAACAATCGAGATTGGAATGCCAATACGCAGATAATCCGTTAAATGGTAATTACCTACGCTATAAACAAGTAAGTTGGTTTGGTAGCCGTATGGAGAGATAAAACTGGCACTGGCACCAAACAGTACCGCCATGATGAACGGCATAGGGTCAACGCCATAACCTACTGCCATACTGTAGCCAATCGGAAATGAGAGTGCTGCGGCCGCATTATTGGTCACCAGCTCTGTCAAAACCAAGGTCATAAAGTAGGTAGCAACTAACGCACCGAATACGCCCCAACCATTAAACGCCTCCATGAACATCAGCCCCATGCGCTCAGACAAACCCGATGAAATCATCAGTTGAGCAATAGAAAGTGCAGAGCCCACGATCACCACAATATCGACTGGGAAACGGCGACGAAGCTCACCCAGCTGCACCACGCCAAATGCCACCAACAACAATAGAAAACCAGCTAAGCCTTTGATAATCGGTACTGCATCGATAAGAGCGAGGCCAATCACACTGGCAAAACCAAGCAACACAAACGTCGATTTATCGGCATCAAGCTTGGCACTCGAATCTAAGTCATTCATCAACACAAACTCTTTGTTGTGTTGTTGGCGCTGTTCTTCAAAGCGTTTGCCGGGAACCAAAATTAGGGTATCACCAGCGGTTAATGTGATGTTTCCAAGGCCACCTTCAAGGCGTTCATGGCCACGACGAATAGCAACCACAACCGCATCGAAACGGTCTCTAAATTGGCTGGTTTTCAGGGTTTTGTTACAGAAGCTTGCCGACGAACTCACCACCACTTCAACGAAGCTCTGGCCATTCAAATGATGCTGACCAAACAGGGTTAAACCTTGGATTTCTTGCAGTGTTGCCACACTTTCGACATCGCCACAAAATAGCAATCGGTCACGAGCTTGAAGTATGAAGTCAGGGTCTATCGACGCGGTGGTTTTACCGTCGCGAATCACTTCCGCTAAGAACAGTTTTCTCAAAGCTCTTAGGTTGTTCTCGCTAACACTACGACCAACTAACGGTGAACCGGGCTCCACTCTGGCTTCTAAAAAGTAAGGCAGATCATCTTGAGAACCATCATCATAGCTGGGTAGAAAATAGCTAAGAGGGATAAGGATCAATACGCCACCGACCAAAACCGCTAAACCGATCAAGGTAGGTGTGAAAAAGTTTAAGCTCGGTAAACCTGCATCTTCAACAAAACTATTGATGATCAAATTGGTAGAGGTGCCGATCAATGTCAGGGTGCCACCTAAGATGGCAGCGTATGACAATGGGATAAGTAACTTAGACGGCGCGTGCTGTTGATTACGTTTGATCGCCCCGATCAAAGAAACAACCACCGCGGTGTTATTAGTAAAAGAAGAAAGTAACGCTGTGGAAATACCCAACTTCGCAACCACGGTACCTAGCCTACCTTCAGAGATATTGCGGCTAACCCAGCTAATTAAGCGAGTTTTCTCCAACGCACTTGATGCGAGGATCAGAAGAATTAAAGTCAGTAACGAGGAGTTAGTGAAGTTATTGGCTAGGCTCGACAAATCGATCATGCCAGCCATAAAAGCAATAAACGCCGCGCCAGCAAAGATAAAGCTTGGCTTAATACGGGTAACGAGCAGGCAAGTAATGATGCCGAGCAAAATTGCTAATACAAATCCTTGTTGCCACATATACCCGTCCTTTATGGCGGAAACGATCGGTTTCCGCCTGATTCAATAAGCTGTTACTTGGTCGTTTATGACTTCAGTAGTTGGCTTAGATCTTTGGCATCCCAATGAGGGAAATGTTTGCGAACCAATGCGTTGAACTCAAGTTCAAATGCAGAGACGTTACCGACTTGCTGTTCAACAGAGTCCAAACGGTCTCGAATCAAACCCGCACCAACCGTCACGTTGGTTAGTCGGTCGATAACGATGAAACCACCGGTATCGGCACTCTCACGGTATTTATCCAGCGCGACAGTCTCGTTCAGTGACCATTCACACAAGCCAATGCCATTCAGTGGCAACTCATCGACAGCGTGAGTCGATAGGTTGTTGATGTCGTATTGGTGACGAACTGTTTCAACCTGACCAACGGTTTTCTTGCCTGCGATCTTGATGTCGTAAGCTTTGCCCGGTTGCAATGGTTGCTCTGTCATCCACACGATATCAGCCAAAACGTGATTAGTGGATTCAATCTGCGCGTTTTCTAGCACAATCAAATCACCACGGCTGATATCAATCTCATCTTCAAGGGTCAGTGTTACCGCCAAGCCCGCTTGTGCAGACTCCAAATCACCATCAAAAGTTACAATGCGTGCAACTTTCGAGGTTTTACCCGACGGCAGCGCCTTGATTTCATCACCGACACTGACACGGCCAGAGGCAACGGTGCCAGCAAAACCGCGGAAGTCTAAGTTAGGACGATTGACGTACTGAACTGGGAATCGGAATTCACCCGCAGAACGCTTTTGGTCAATGTCGACGTTCTCTAACACTTCGAGTAGAGATGGGCCTTCGAACCATGCAAGCTCTTTACTTGGTGCAGCAACGTTGATGCCTTCAAGCGCCGAAACTGGCAAGATCTGAATGTTAGTTTCACCTTCTAGGTTTTCAGCAAACTCTAAGTATTCATCGCGAATTTCTTCAAAACGATCTTGCGCGTAATCCACCAGATCCATCTTGTTTACAGCAACAATGAAATGCTTCAAACCAAGCAGGTTAGAGATAAACGAGTGACGACGTGTTTGATCCAGAACGCCCTTACGAGCATCAATCAAGATCACCGCCAGATCACACGTTGAAGCGCCTGTTGCCATGTTGCGCGTGTACTGCTCATGCCCAGGAGTATCAGCAATAATGAACTTACGTTTTTGAGTCGAGAAGTAGCGGTAAGCCACATCGATCGTAATCCCTTGCTCACGCTCAGCCTGCAGACCATCAACAAGCAGTGCCAAATCAGGCTTCTCACCTGTGGTACCCACTCGTTGGCTATCCGAGTGAACCGCTGCTAGCTGATCTTCATAAATCTGTTTTGTATCATGGAGCAAGCGACCGATTAGAGTACTTTTACCGTCATCTACCGAGCCACAAGTTAAAAATCTAAGCATAGATTTATGCTGATGCTGACTTAGATAACCTTCAATCCCTAGTTCAGCCAATTCGGCTTCTACTGCACTATTCATTTTTCTTTCCTTAGATTCTTAGAAATAACCTTGGCGCTTTTTCAGCTCCATAGAGCCCGACTGATCATGGTCAATCGCTCGACCTTGACGCTCACTAGACGTCGCCACCAGCATCTCTTCAATAATGCCTGTTAGCGTATTCGCCTCAGATTCAACCGCTCCGGTTAGTGGGTAACAGCCTAAAGTACGAAAACGAACGCTTTTCTCTTCAATCACTTCACCTTCTTGCAGCTCCATACGGTCATCATCAACCATGATCAGCATGCCATCACGCTCAACAACTGGGCGTTTATCAGAAAGGTAAAGCGGAACAATATCGATGCTCTCTAGATAGATGTATTGCCAAATATCCAGTTCAGTCCAGTTTGATAATGGGAATACACGAATGCTTTCGCCCTTATTCACCTGACCGTTGTAGGTGTGCCACAGCTCTGGACGTTGGTTTTTTGGATCCCATGTGTGGTTCTTATCGCGGAAAGAGTAAACACGCTCTTTCGCTCGAGATTTCTCTTCATCACGACGCGCACCACCGAAAGCCGCATCGAACCCATACTTGTTTAACGCCTGCTTAAGGCCCTGAGTTTTCATGATGTCTGTGTGTTTCGAAGAACCATGTACGAATGGGCTACAACCCATCTCGATACCTTCAGGGTTCTTATGTACCAAAAGGTCAAAACCGTACTTTTCTGCTGTGCGGTCACGAAACTCAATCATCTCGCGGAATTTCCAATCCGTATCAACGTGTAATAGTGGGAATGGAATCTTGCCTGGGTAAAACGCTTTGCGAGCTAAATGAAGCATCACAGAAGAATCTTTACCGATGGAGTACATCATCACTGGGTTATCAAACTCAGCCGCCACTTCACGGATAATATGAATACTTTCCGCTTCGAGCTGTTTTAGGTGGGTTAAACGTTCTTGGTCCATTTCAGTGCTTCCTTTAAGGCTCGCGTTACGAGCAATTCATTACTTGGTCTTGCCAAGCATGGGATTTAACTCATCCACTAGAGTGAATGGGAGTATTGGCACTAGAAGAAAACAGAAGCTTCGTGTTGAGCTATCCTTGCTATTCCTCTGCCTGATACGTCCTTGATATAGGCATTATGACGAGCCTCTCATATTACTGGAAATTCTAAAATTTCATTTTTTATTCGAAAAGCTGATAAGGAATTTGATTTATCGATAAGCAGGTGAAATGAATGGACTAATCTTATCGATATCAATTGTGCATTGATTGAGCAGGTTTGGGAGGCGTCTTGCAGAACACCATAAAGTAATCGATCTAAGTCACGAATTAACATTCGTTGTAATCATTGTTTCATTGCATTTTGTTACATTACGCAACGAATTTTCTACTATCCACTTTGGAGCTACAAAATGAAAGTTGCAATGAAACCTTTGTCATTGGCTGTACTTGCGGGTCTTGGTTTGACTCTAGCAGGCTGTACAACAACACCAGATACCGATGAAGTGATTAAACTACGTGTCGTAGAGACAACGGACATCCATACCAACCTAATGGATTACGATTACTACAAAGACAAGCCATCGAAAAAAATCGGCTTAGCACGTACTGCAACTCTAGTAAAAGAAGCTCAAAACGAAGTAACCAACAGCGTATTAGTTGATAACGGTGACTTGCTGCAAGGTAGCCCAATGGGTGACTACATGGCAGACAAAGGCATCGAAGCGGGTGAAGTTCACCCTGCATACAAAGCTATGAACCAGCTAAGCTACGACGCTGCAAACCTAGGTAACCACGAATTCAACTACGGTCTTGAGTTCCTAGAAGAGTCAATCAACGACGCTGATTTCCCGTACATCAGTGCTAACGTTTACGACGCAAAAACCAAAGAACACTACTTCACGCCTTACATCATCAAGACGCACACGTTTGAAGATACTGCAGGCGTAGAGCATGAAGTAAAAGTCGGCTACATCGGTTTCGTTCCACCACAAATCATGACGTGGGATAAGAAGAACCTTGAAGGAAAAGTGATCGCTCGCGATATCATTGAGACGGCTAACGAGTTAGTACCTCAAATGAAAGCGGAAGGCGCTGAAGTTATCGTCGCTATCCCTCACTCAGGCGTATCAACGGACCCATACAAAAATGGCGAAGAGAACTCAACGTTCTACCTATCTGAAGTAGACGGCATTGATGCAATCGCGTTCGGCCACTCTCACGCAGTGTTCCCAGGTAAAGGTTTTGATGACATCCAAGGCATCGACAACGAAACGGGCACAATGAACGGCGTTGCGGCAGTAATGCCAGGTCGTTGGGGTAGCCACGTTGGTGTTATGGACCTAACACTTGCACAAAAAGACGGTAAGTGGGAAGTCGTTAAAGGCCAATCAGAAGCGCGCCCTATCTACGACAAGATCGAGAAGAAATCGCTTGCTGCAGCTGATGAAGGCATCGTAACAGCACTAGAAAAAGACCACGCAGGTACTCGTGAGTTTGTTAACCAACCCATTGGTAAAGCAGACGACGTGATGTACAGCTTCCTGTCTCTAGTACAAGACGATCCAACAGTACAGATTGTTAACCTTGCACAGAAAGATTACGTTGAACAGTTCATCCAAGGTGACCCAGACCTAGACGGTACACCAGTACTTTCTGCTGCTGCGCCATTCAAAGCGGGCGGTCGTAAGAATGACCCAGCGAACTTCACTGAAGTTGAATCTGGCCAACTGACATTCCGTAACGCAGCTGACTTGTACCTTTACCCGAACACGCTAGTTGCAATGAAGGTAACAGGTCACGAAGTAAAAGAGTGGCTTGAGTGTTCTGCAGGTCAGTTCAACCAAGTGGATGTTAACTCAACGGCACCACAACAGTTGATCGAGTGGGATAACTTCCGTACTTACAACTTCGATGTTATCGACGGTGTTGATTACCAAATCGACGTAACTCAACCTGCTAAATACGATGCAAACTGTAAAGTGGTTAACCCTGATTCACAGCGTATTGTTGGCCTAACTTACCAAGGTAAGCCAATCGACATGAAGCAAGACTTCCTGATCGCAACCAACAACTACCGTGCATACAGTGCTAAATTCCCAGGCACAGGTGAAGGTTTCATCGCATTTGATGCACCAGATGAGAACCGCACTGTTCTTGCAAACTACATCTCTCGCGTAAGCAAAGAGCAAGGTCAAGTAAGCCCAACGGCTGACAACAACTGGTCATTTGCACCAATCAAAACAGATAACAAACTAGATATCCGCTTTGAAACGTCGCCAAGCGAGAAAGCAGCAGAGTTCATCAAAGAGAAGGGTCAATACCCGATGAAACGTGTTGCGACTGACGATGTTGGTTTCGCTGTTTACCAGATTGACCTAACTAAATAGATTGCTTAAGTAATCCATAGTTAACCTTCTAAAGGCTGAGTTTAACGACTCAGCCTTTTTTTCTTCTCAATATTCACTCCAAAACCTTAGGTTTCTAACCCTTTATCATCCTCTGATTCTGCACCGAAACCGCATACCTCAAACCACTCATTGCATTCAATCAGCACAAAAAAGCGCTAATTGTCTGTAAGTTTTTCTCTGCTCCTCGTGTCTATTTAATTTACTACACTCAATGAATGGTCATTAAGCCATTCATCTATAGGATAGAAAAGGACATTTGATGAGCACGGTCGAGAGCATTCAAGCATGGTTACATTCAGGGGAGGAGTCGTTGCTATGGCTGATGCTTGGCATTATTGCGCTTTCTTACCTGCTTGAAGATCTTGCGATTGTTACCGCTGCCGGTTTAGCCACGCAAGGGCTCATTCTTCCTCAATATGCGCTGCTTGCCATTTTCATCGGTATTGCTACAGGTGACTTAGGTCTCTACTACTTAGGAAAATCAGGACGTTACTTCCGAGGCGTTCGATATAAAGCCCTCACCAATAAGTACTTTCGTTCGCTTCGTACCAAATTACGCCAAAACGCATTCAGCAGCCTTTTTGTTATCCGCTTTATTCCTGGACTACGCACCGTTGGTTTTACTCTGAGTGGCTTTTTCGCCATCCCAATGCCTACTTTCTTATTTGCCGTCATCAGCGCAACTGCGCTCTGGACTGGCATTGTCTTCTCTGCCATCTACTATTTAGGGACATCAGCCTGGCTGCAAGCCTCTGAATATCAATGGATCATCATCCCGTGTGCCATCGTTTTGCTGTTTATCGGCAATCGATTAATGAATAAAACCTACTCTAGAGGGCTATCATGAGTTCACCGCAAGATATTCGCATCATTCCCGCACATCAAATTAATGCAGGCATGCCTCTACTTGAAAAAGATACCGTGCGCAGTGTCTCTCCTTATGAGTTTCTTCCGACTTGGTTTTTCTACACGCCAGTGGTCATTCAAAGCCTGATGCAAGGGTTACGGCACTTTGACTGGGCACTTCCGCTCATCGCCAATCCAAGCATTAAGTTAAGCGGCATGGTAGGCGAATCAAAACACGAGATATTGAGCCTTGCCGGATCTTCAAGTCAGCGTTGGATCTCACCGTTTATTACCCTAACCAAAACGGATCTTAGCAGTAAAAAACAAGCCGAAGATGCGCGCAGCGCACTCATCCAGTCGGATCTTGATTTCCCAATCGTGGCAAAGCCGGATCTTGGCTGTCGAGGTGTTGGAGTAAAGCTGATCAACAACCAAGATCAACTTGAGCAATATGTCGAATCTTTCCCAAATAATGCTCGCTTTCTACTGCAGAAAAAGGCGCCTTATCAAGCGGAAGCGGGTGTTTTCTATGTTCGTTATCCAAACAAAAAGCAAGGTGAGATCATCTCGATCACACTCAAATATGCGCCAATGGTGATGGGTGATGGCAAGTCGACACTCAAACAGTTAATTGAAAACAGCCCGCGCGCAGGGCAACTCAGCCACCTCTATTTGCCAAGGCATGAAGATAAATTGGATCAAGTGCTCGCAGAGGGCGAAGAGTTCCAACTCGCGTTTGCAGGCAGCCATAGCCGTGGCTGTATCTTCCGAGACGGTAATCAATACATCACTCAGGCTCTAACAGAACGCTTAGACGAGATATTCGACGACTTCGATGGCTTTCACTTTGGTCGACTCGACGTCAAGTTTAAAGACATGCACAGCCTAATGAACGGTGAGGATTTCACGATTCTTGAGGTCAATGGCGCAAGCAGTGAGGCTGGACATATCTGGGATCGCAACACCCCATTACGAGAGATATTTTCTACGCTACTCCTGCAATACCGCATTCTTTTTGATATTGGCGCTCAGCAAAAACAACGAGGCCACCAATCCCCTTCTTTCAAGAGCTTATTTGCGGCGTGGCAAGAAGAGCGACGTCTTGTTCAACAATATCCGACTACCGACTAACTTTGCACGAGGATCATGAATGAACCCCATAGCCCAACCGAGCGCCCTTACTTCTTTCTCTCCTAGCATCAAGGGAGCGGTAGAGATATTGAATCAGGGTCTAGAGTTTTTGTTAGCGATTTCTGACAGCGATTACCTAACACGAGCAAAGCCACACGTTACAAGCTCTATCGGTGAACATACTCGTCACACACTGGATCTTTTTCACGCCTTGATTTTAAAAGAGGATGAGACCGTTGATTACAACACTCGTCGTCGTGGTCATCCTGTCGAATACGACCGCTCTATTGCAGTCAAAGAGATCCACTATGTGATCAACTGGCTTGAACGATTAGACCGTCGAGATCTCGAAGCGCCTATCATGATCCAAACTGAGGTTTCGATGGACGCTCAAGTGTTCGCAAGCCTGCCTTCAACGCTCGAAAGAGAGGTCACCTTTGCCGCACTGCATGCCAATCATCATTACGCGATGATCAAGGTGATCACCACCTTCTTAGATATTGAAACCTGCAATACCTTTGGTTATGCCCCAACCACCAACAGCTATCTGAGGGAGCAATAATCATGTGTTCAGTATCTTGGCTGCTTGAAGAGAATGGTTATCAGGTCTTTTTTAATCGTGATGAACAAAAGACGCGAGCACTGGCAATGCCACCCAGACAATATCGAGTCAACGGTGTCGATATCATCATGCCACTCGACCCAACTGGCGGCGGTAGCTGGATAAGCATTAATGAGTTCGGGCTTTCGCTGTGCCTACTCAATAACTATCAAGGCACAGTACCTGTTGGGCCGTTAGTCAGCCGCGGTTTGCTACTTAAAAATCTATCATCGAGTCGTAATATCAGTCAGCTCTCTGAAGCATTTCACAAGCTAGACCTACACTCTTTTGCCCCATTTACCTTGCTGGCTTTCGCGCCCAATCTAACCCAACACAATGGTCTGGTTATCGCCTACATGTGGGATGGTATTCAACAGCAAATAGTCGACACTGATTCTCCACTGTTCTCATCCGGTGTTGATTTAGAGCGAGTGCAAGCCTACCGACAAGCAAAATATGATCAGCTCATGGCGGCAGGTAAGAATCAACAGAACTTACTGATGTTCCACTCTCACCATCACAATGAGCAACCTCATTTAGCGACCTGTATGCATCGCGAAGACGCACATACCGTGAGCTTTACACACTTACGTAATCTGCATGGCCAAGCCTCTATGTTTTATGCGCCCGGCTCACCATGCGAACCCATTAAACCATGCCAGATAAATCAGCAACGCTTTACCTTTGATTTATCACCCGCAATCAATCTATAGATGGAGTCCATCATGAGAAAACTATTAACCATGGTTCTGCTACTTGTTAGCCCGTACGTATTTGCCGCCGATGAAATCTACACTGGTTTCTTTAGCAGTAAGGCGCTCGATGGCTACGATACCGTCGCGTATTTCACTTCCGGTAAGCCCATTGAAGGCAGTAAAAAATTCAGCACTGAGTACAAAGGCGCGGATTGGTATTTCTCTTCTGAAAAGAATCTGACTTTATTTGTTAATAATCCTGAAAAATATGCCCCTCAATATGGTGGCTATTGCGCTTGGGCAGTATCAGCGAAGAGTGACTTTGCACCGGGTGATCCACATCAATGGACGATTGTTGATAACAAGCTTTACCTCAACTACGACCAAGAGATTAAGCAGCGTTGGGAACAAGACCAAGCACAGCATATTCAACAAGCCGATAAAGTTTGGCCGCAACTGATTAAGTAAGGGAATAACGATGACATTTACTCCAGCCAAACATACCCCTGCGGCATTTATCGCGTTTGTGTTTATTCAGTCGCTGTTCTTTAAGTTCACTGGCTCATACGAGACAGAGCATATCTTTGGCACGCTCGCGACATGGTCAGGGCTCAGTTGGTTCGGCTCGTTTGGCGGCTACTTGATTGGATTCGCTGAATTGATAGCGGCCATTTTGCTGTTCACGCGTTGGCATGGCCTGGGTGCCATCATGAGCGTGGGGATTATGAGCGGCGCGATATTTTTCCACCTGTTTACGCCGCTCGGTATTCAGATGCCTGAGTTCAATGCAGCGGGTGAAATTGTCGGTTACGACGGCGGATTATTGTTTGGCATGGCATGCCTAGTGTGGTTATGCGGTGCGTTTTTAAGTGTAAAAGATTTCAAGAATCAAGACAGTTTCCTAAACAATTTTAGTCAATAAGGTAGCTTCATTATGATTGATAGTCCTTTTCGTTTACCACGTTACACGCCTTTTGGTTTAGGTGAGTCTGTTGTCGAGTGGGCAACTGGGCTATCTAAGCTAGACCGACTCTATCAAGATCGACCAAACGAGTTATCTAGCTTTGAATTCATGCATCACACCCTGTCGGCGCTCAATATCGACTACTCGGTTTCATCTGGCACCACAGAAAATATCCCAGAAGAAGGGCCAGTGGTGATTGTGGCCAACCATCCGCTTGGCGCAATCGAAGGCGTGATCCTTGCCGATCTCGTAGGATCAGTAAGGAAGGATGTGAAAGTGTTGGCGAATGAGTTACTTAAGCGCCTGCCGGAGCTGGATGATCTTTTCATCGGTGTCGATGTCTTTAATAGTAAAGAATCAAAACGCACCAATGCCAAAGCCATTCGAGACGCCAATCGTCATTTGGCTGATGGCGGACTGCTGATTGTATTCCCTGCGGGTGAAGTATCGAGCTACCGTAAAGGGGCAAAAACACTGACAGACATCGAGTGGAGCAAGTCGGTAGCGAAATTCGTCAAACGTCACCAAGCCACCACGGTGCCTATCTTTATCAATGGTAAAAACAGCGAGCTGTTCTACCAAGCAGGTCGTGTTCATCCACTATTAAGAACCGCTCTACTCGGCCGTGAACTTCTTAATAAACAGGCGACGACTATCTCTATCTCGATTAGCTCATCGATTCCGTATTCAGAGATCAAATCGTTTGAAAAAGAGATGGATATCGTCAACTACCTACGACTCAATACCTACCTAATGAGTCAACAAGACAGCCCGAACACGCCAATCCACGCCCCCTCTTTTGATACCCAAGTGATTGCGCCTATTCCACCAGAAGTGTTGGCAATAGAGGTCGACTCTCTTCCGGAAGAGATGAAGTTACTTGAGCAAGGGGACTTCGAGGTCTATTGCACGCCAAGCCAATCTATTCCTAACTTAATGCGCGAGATTGGTCGAGTAAGAGAAGAAAGCTTTAGAGAAGTCGGAGAAGGCAGCGGGCTTGCCTGTGATTTAGATGAGTATGACCTTTACTACCATCAACTGTTTGTGTGGAATAAAACCAAGGCAGAACTGGTTGGCGCGTATCGACTCGGTATGGTCGACAAACTCATCGCAGAGCACGGGCTTGATCAGCTCTACTCTCGTAGCCTGTTTAACTACAACCAAGAATTCATTGATACGTTAGAAAACAGCATTGAGCTTGGGCGATCAGTGGTAAGTAAGCCTTACCAAAAGAGCCTGAACTCACTGTTACTATTGTGGAAAGGCATCGCGACCTTTGTGTCTCGTCACCCTCAATACACCCATCTGTTCGGCCCTGTCAGTATCAGTAATGATTACAGCCACAATGCGCGTCTGTTGATCGCGACCACCTTATCAATCCATCACTACGACGAGGAAAAGGCGAATTTGGTTTCACCTTCATCACCTCTCAATACCAGCAGTCATGTGTTCTGGCAGAATCACCTACTCTCTTCATTAGCAAGTGTGCCTCTGCTCTCTAAAGTGTTAGCACGCATGGAGCAAGGTAAAGGCCTGCCGGTACTGCTGCGCCAATATCTAGGGATGAACGGTAAACTGGTGTGTTTTAATGTCGACCCATCATTTAATGATGCCTTGGATGGCTTGATTGTGGTGAACCTTAAAAAGGTACCACTGAAGACTCTGGGTAAATACATGGGTAGAGAACTTGCTCAAGATTACCTAGAGCAACACGCACGACGCTGATTTATCCTGCTCTGTACCTCTCTCCAAATAAGTGCGATGATTTCGGCACTTATTTGGGTTAGGTTATTTTCATGCACACCTCTTTTATCGAACAACTACAAAGCTTCGACTTCTCTGAAAGCCAGATTGAATCTCTAGTTGCTGTCGCCAAGCCACTTGAGTTGCCAACCAGACACATCTTGATCAATCAAGGTGAGATGGCGAGTTCAATCTACTTTGTACTTGAAGGCTTGTGCCATGCCTGCTACTTGACCAATGACGGTAAGCAATACAGTAAAGAGTTCTATTGGGAACAAGATTGGATCATCGGCTTTGAGAGTCTGATAAAAAGCCAAGCGTCCCCTTACCTATTAGAAACGCTGACTCCCATCACCATGTTAGAGCTGCCAATGAATGCGGTTATCGAGTGGCGTGCATCAAATAATCCTTTGTATTTAAAGCTGTTAGAAACACAACTGATGCATAAGGAAAACAAAGAACGCTTCATGCTGCTCTATACACCGGAGCAACGCTATCAGCTGTTCTGCGAGCACTATCCCGACCTTGAGCAGCGCTTGAACGACAATCAAATTGCAGCATACCTAGGAATAACCGCAATCAGCCTGAGCAGAATTAAAGGTCGAATTAACAATAGTTAATGCCAACAATCATCGCGCATAGTACATTCAGAGCATCGATAATCTCTGGATGTAAACATGATCACTTGGCACTCAATTCCCTTTTCTGAACTCTCAACACAACAGCTTTATCAACTACTTAAATTAAGAGTCGATGTATTTGTGGTGGAGCAAACTTGTCCTTATCCAGAACTCGACGGAAAAGATACACTCGTGGGTGTTGAGCACCTACTTGGCTATTCTGATGAAGAGTTAGTAGCGTGTGCACGTTTATTACCACCAGGTACGTCTTACGACAACACCAGCATCGGCCGAGTCGCAACCAAGCAATCAGCAAGAGGTGATGGCCTAGGGCATCAGTTAATAAAAGAAGCACTAACACGCTGTGAGGCTCTTTGGCCAAATACGGCCATTGATATTGGCGCGCAGCAACACCTAGAAAACTTCTATGCGAGCCATGGCTTCAAGACCATCTCGGATATGTACCTCGAAGATGACATTCCTCATATAGACATGAGATTAGAAAAATAATGACGAATATCACTGCCGGTATTCTATTGTTGGTTGCAGGTAACTTGTTTGCCTCGCTTTCCGACATAGCGGTAAAGCTGTTAAATGGCGAAGTACCGCCCTTACAGTATATTTTTTTCCGACAGTTGATATCTCTGCTCATCATCACCCCTTTGTGGCTACAACAGAAAAAAGAACAACGGCGCTTACAGCAGGCTAAGGTAACCTTCATTCGAGGTCAGTTAATTCTGATCGGCAGTGGATGCATGGTTGTGGCAATCACTCATTTATCTTTGGCAACCGCCAACGCAGTATTTTATGTCGCGCCTTTACTGATGTTGCCGCTCTCAATGCTGCTATTGAAAGAGCAACCGGCACTCGGCAAGGTTATCGCCACGACAGTAGGTTTTATTGGTGCATTGATTGTCTTGAGGCCATCACAATTTCATTGGGCAGCACTGTTTGCTTTGGGGACAGCACTCACCCTCGCACTATTCAATGTATTGGTAAGAAAGCTTCCTAGTGAGCAAACGGTGGTCACTACGCTGTGGTGGACAACCTTATTATCTATTCCAGCCTCATTAGTACTGTGCTTCTTATACTGGCAGCCGGTGTCTGTGGAGCACTTGGGATACATAGCCCTGAGTGCAACACTCATATTGAGCTACAACGGCCTTGCGGTTGCAGCCTATCAAAAAGCACACTCTAGCCAAATTGCCTTGGCTGAGTATTCAGGATTGGTGTTTGTGGCGTTAATAGGTGCGATATGGTTCGATGAGATTCCAGATACATTAACCTTTATCGGAATCATGCTTATCATCTTGCCACTCGCCCCTTTCAAGCGACCAAAAAAAAGAGCTAATGCTTAGCTCTTTTCTATCGTTTATCTGTGTCTAGCGAAGCGCTTTAACTCAGGCTCACTATTCATCTACTTACTGCGACCAAAGCCACCATCGGATAAGCGGAAGAACATCACCGAAGTGTCGCCTTTCTCTAGCTGAAGAATGTCCAACTGCCCAGTTTCAGCAAGTTTGAAACGAACCAGTTGGCCTTTACGAATCTGACTGAGTGGCTTATCTGCACCTTCAATACGCACTAACGCATTCAAGTCAGACAATGGCAAATCGTTGTTTCGAAAAACCTGCGCTAACGTATCCCCTTGCTTAACAAGGTACTCCTGCCAATTTTTGTTACTCGGTTCTGATGAACTGCTCTTGGCATTTTGCTGTTCGCTTAAGCCGACGGTGTTTATTTCAAGCTCAACGCGCGATGTTGTTGGAGCTGTGTCTACTTTAGGTTCTGGTAGCGGCACAAAAAGTAATATCAGTACGATCGGAGAAATCACCATCAACAGTCTTTGGTGTAACTTCGGCAATGAGCCCCAAGTTTGCGCTGTCGAGGTTTTCATTTTCTTCACATCGATCGAACTCAATTTCTCTTTGACCTGATTCAGTCGATCCTTGAATTCTGCTAAGTGGTCAACTTTCTGTTTTTTCTTTTGACGACGATTCATACCACTGCGTCCTATACATTGAATAACTACAGTATAAAAACCAAAGTACCAACAGTATAGATCTTTCCGTCACAACAAGGCCCAAAGCGAGAAAATTGACATGGCTGTGATTTGGGCACGGTAAAGCGCAAGTGATCAGGGACTAGCCGTTTCTTCACGCTGCTAATACTGGTATTCTTACCCTTTTCGTACTGACAAAAAGAGTGACTTTTCATGTCTGAAGTAAAATTTGAAACTGTAGAGCAAAAAGCTAGCTACGGTATCGGTCTACAAATGGGCCAACAACTTGCTGGTTCTGGTCTTGAAGGCCTAAACGTTGACGCAATCGCTGCTGGTATCGCAACAGCTCTAGTTGGCGACATGCCAGCTATCGAAGTTGACGAAATCAACAACGCACTACAAGAGCTACACACTCGTGGTGAAGCTGCACGTCAAGAACTAGCTAAAGCTGCTGCTGCTGACGGCGAAGCTTTCCTAGCTGATAACGCTCTTCGTTCAGAAGTAACAGTTCTTGAGTCTGGTCTTCAGTACGAAGTACTAACTGAAGGTACTGGCGAAATCCCAACTGCAGACAAGCAAGTACGTGTTCACTACCACGGCGAACTAACTGACGGTACTGTTTTCGACAGCTCTGTATCTCGCGGTCAACCTGCTGAATTCCCAGTAACTGGCGTAATTCAAGGTTGGGTACAAGCTCTACAAATGATGCCTGTTGGCTCTAAGTGGAAGCTATACATCCCTCAAGATCTAGCATACGGTGAGCGTGGCGCAGGTGCTGCAATCCCACCATTTGCTGCTCTAGTATTTGAAGTAGAACTTCTAGCAATTCTTTAATTTTTATAAAAACCTTTAGTAAAACAAAATACTATAGGCAAATAAAATTGAAATAATCCAACGGCGATGTCACTACATCGCCGTTTTTCGTTTATAGTGAAAGAGTAAATTACTTTATTACTTAAGGACGAATAATGAAGAAAGTACTCATCACAGTTTTAAGCAGCCTTGCTGTTGTCTCTTGCGCTAGCACGAGCGACTCTGAACAAACCAGTTCATCATCAGATACCAACTATTCCCAACTATCACAAACTGCACTAATGGCAGCAGTGAATATGTGGTCTCAACAGAACGAAACAACACCACTTGTGGATACGGTAGCTGACCAAGCTTCTGTTACCAGCGACCAAGCAGTTGGCGGTATTGGTTCAATGTTGGCCCTTGCACAAAACTCACTTGGCACAGCTGACAACAAAGAACTCGCAACGCTGATTCCGGGTATGTCGAGCCTTGAGTCTACAAGTCTATCATCGTTATTAAGCTCACAAGGTGCCGTTGAAAGTGCGTTTTCGGGATTAGGTATGGATCCATCAATGGTTACAACATTTGCGCCAATCATTCTTCAAGCACTGCAGTCACAAGGTGCAACGAGCGGCCTGATGGATTCGCTTGCAGCTATTTGGCAATAAGCGTTAGTTATTAATAGCTAGCGTAAAACCTGATAGGAGCACTTCGGTGCTCTTTTTTGTGCGTGGAAGAAAAGATATTTGAGATACGAGATACGAGATACGAGATACGAGATACGAGATACGAGATACGAGATACGAGATACGAGATACGAGATAC
>NZ_JALNTU010000018.1:0-79374 GCF_023161685.1 Vibrio sp. 1CM8B | reverse complement strand
AGTGCGCTTAATGTAGGTATTATTTGAAGTAGTCATAATTCGTCCTCAATGTGTAAACACATTTCAGGACGGGACAGCATAAATAAAAAGGGTTACTCATCATGAGTAACCCTTTTTAATGTTCGCACACAAAGAGAAAAACCAAAGCAACTAGAAAACGTAAGCAACACCGACGTTCGCGGCCATGTTGATGCCACTTTCAAGTATTGGGCTATTCTCAATATCGCCTTCAAGGTTGGTATAACGAACGCCACCAGTTACTCGAACATTTGGCGTAACATGCAGATAGCCACCTAAACCAATAAAGTACTGACCATCCCAGTCTGCGTCGAATTCATCTAAGTTAGTTCTTGCCGCTTCAGCTGAACTCACACCATATAAATGATTGTTCAAACGCTCGCTGTTGTAGGCGTAACCAATAGATGGGGTAATCGCCCAGCCATTACGACGAATAGGTAGACGCCATGCCGCTTCCGCATAAATACCGTTGTGCTTAAAGCCTAAATCCGAACCCGCAGTCGCTTCAAACATACCAACCAGAGTGATCACTTGATAGCTGATACCGCCCAATATCGAGGCATCACGTTCATCCAACTTTTGAATATCGACGTTATCGGAATCACCCGGCTTTAATGTTCTTGAATCATAAACCGCTCGAAATACGATGTTTTGCGGTGAGCCTGCTGGTAATAAGCGATAACCAGCGCTGAAACCACGCATAAAGAAGTGCTCACCTTCATAACCAATCATAGGGATCACGGCACGGTTTGATGGTGTATCTTTATAGACAGCAGGAGAATAAGAGGCGGCAACACCCAATGACCACTGCGAGATTCTTGCATGTGCTGTTGTTGAAGCCAGTAACGCAGCACTGATAGCCACTATTTTTAACCCATTATTCTTCACTACATCTACCTATTTATTGAGTAATTTTTGATAACGCCGCGCATTATATGGTACCTCATTCCAAAAAATCAATAGAGCCCAGTTATACATCTAATGCACATAAATCCATTGTGAGTATTATTAAGCGACCTAAAATCTCAAAACAAACGGCCAGATCCCCTCGAATGTAAAATAATTTGATTCTACGCGCCTCAAGTTGCCTATTGCGCTCGCCACGTTTTTCACACGCAAAATTGTAAATAAATACATAATTGTTAAGCAAAATTGTGGAAGCGGGTCTAACCTTAAAATGTAGGGAGAGCCTATTTTTCAATCGCTCGTCAGTTTTGACTGGTTAACAAGGGGAATGTGACTATGAGTATTTTTGACCACTATCAATCACGTTATGAAGCAGCCAAGGAAGAAGAGCTGACATTGCAAGAGTTCTTAGGGCTGTGTAAAGACGATAAAAGTGCTTACGCTAATGCTGCCGAGCGCTTATTACTAGCCATTGGCGAACCAGAGGTTATTGACACCGCTCAAGACCCTCAACTGAGTCGTATTTTCTCGAACCGTGTCATCTCACGCTACAGCGAGTTTAAAGATTTCTACGGTATGGAAGATGCGATTGAACAAATTGTTTCTTACTTAAAACATGCTGCGCAAGGTTTAGAAGAACGTAAACAAATCCTTTACCTACTTGGCCCTGTGGGCGGTGGTAAATCTTCTCTCGCTGAAAAACTCAAAGCCCTGATGCAGAAACTACCAATCTATGTATTGTCTGCTGACGGTGAACGAAGCCCAGTAAACGATCACCCATTCTGTCTATTCGATGTTAACGAAGACGGTGACTTATTGAAGAACGAATACGGCATCGAGAAACGCTACCTTCGCTCAATTATGTCTCCGTGGGCAGCGAAACGTCTGCACGATTTTGGCGGTGATATTTCCAAATTCAAAGTCATCAAACTGCGCCCTTCTATTCTCGATCAAGTAGCGATCGCGAAAACAGAGCCAGGTGATGAAAACAACCAAGATATTTCGTCTTTGGTTGGTAAAGTTGATATTCGTAAACTTGAACACTTCTCTCAAGATGATCCTGATGCCTACAGCTACTCTGGTGCGTTATGTAAAGCCAACCAAGGTGTGATGGAATTCGTGGAGATGTTCAAAGCGCCAATCAAGGTATTGCACCCTCTACTAACGGCAACACAAGAAGGTAACTTCAATGGTACCGAAGGGCTTTCTGCACTGCCATTTGACGGTATGATTCTCGCTCACTCGAACGAATCCGAGTGGCAGACCTTCCGTAACAACAAAAACAACGAAGCCTTCCTCGACCGTGTGTACATTGTAAAAGTCCCTTACTGTCTGCGCGTCTCTGAAGAAGTTAAGATCTACCAGAAACTGCTGGAACACAGTGAGCTGTCCAAAGCCCCTTGTTCACCAAGCACACTCGATCTGCTATCGCAATTCAGCATCCTATCGAGACTGAAAGAACCTGAAAACTCTTCTCTGTTCTCAAAAATGCGTGTTTACGATGGTGAGACTCTAAAAGACACCGATCCAAAAGCGAAGAGCTACCAAGAGTACCGAGATTATGCTGGCGTTGACGAGGGCATGTCTGGGCTATCAACTCGTTTCGCCTTTAAGATCCTGTCTCGTGTGTTTAACTTCGACCAAGCCGAAGTGGCCGCGAACCCAGTGCACCTGTTCTACGTTATTGAGCAGCAAATCGAACGTGAGCAATTCCCTCAAGAGACCGCTGAGAAGTATCTAGAGTTTTTGAAAGGATACCTAGTGCCACGCTACGTAGAGTTCATCGGTAAAGAAATTCAAACCGCTTACCTAGAGTCTTACTCTGAGTACGGTCAGAATATTTTCGACCGCTATGTCACCTACGCAGACTTCTGGATTCAAGACCAAGAGTACCGCGATCCAGAAACAGGCCAGCTATTTGACCGTGCTTCTCTGAATGGTGAACTAGAGAAAATCGAGAAAACCGCCGGTATCAGTAACCCTAAAGACTTCCGAAATGAGATTGTGAACTTTGTGCTTCGTGCCAAAGCCAACAATAACGGTCAAAACCCAGTGTGGACGAGCTACGAGAAACTGCGCACTGTGATTGAGAAGAAAATGTTCTCTAACACAGAAGAGCTACTTCCTGTTATTTCGTTCAATGCTAAGACCTCAACGGATGATCAGAAAAAACATGATGACTTCGTTGCTCGTATGATGGAAAAAGGCTACACCGAGAAACAAGTGAGACTGCTATCTGAGTGGTACCTAAGAGTTCGTAAATCCTCATAACTAAACGGTATTGAGCTGCTCAACTGAGCAGCTCGTATAAACCAATAACTTTTATACCTTAGTAAACCAATAACTCTTATACCCGAATAAAAAGTAGGATCGCGACATCAGCTGAGAGGGAGTTCTTATGGCACAATTTATCGATCGGAGGCTCAATGGCAAGAATAAGAGTGCTGTGAATAGACAGCGTTTCTTACGACGTCATAAAGAGCAAATCAAAGAATCTGTGGCCGATGCAGTTAACCGACGCTCAATCACCAATACAGAAACGGGTGAAGATGTCACTATTCCCCATAAAGACATCAAAGAGCCGAACTTTCACCAAGGTCAAGGCGGCGTAAGAGAGCGCGTTCACCCAGGTAATGATCAGTTCATCACTGGCGATAAAATCGAACGCCCTAAAGGTGGCGGTCAAGGTGGTGGCTCAGGCCAAGGCGACGCAAGCCCAGATGGCGAAGGCCAAGATGAATTTACCTTCCAAATTTCAAAAGATGAGTATCTTGATATTCTCTTTGAAGATTTAGCTCTGCCTAATTTAGAGAAAAATCAGGTCAATAAAATCACCGAATGGAAAACTCACCGCTCTGGTTACCAAAGCGCGGGGATTCCTTCCAACATCGCTATCGTTCGTTCACTGCAGCAATCTCTGGCTCGTAGAACCGCGATGACAGCAGGTAAAAAACGCGAGCTTAACCTTCTGATGGAGCAGCTTGACCAAGTTAAAATGACGGAGCCGGCGCAACCTTTTGAAGAGGGTCGCCTCAAAGAAGAGATTGCCGAGTTACGTAAAAAGATTGAAAGCGTGCCGTTCATTGACACCTTCGACTTACGTTTTAAAAACTACGAGAAGCGCCCTATTCCATCTAGCCAAGCCGTGATGTTCTGTTTAATGGATGTGTCCGGCTCAATGGATCAGGCCACAAAAGATATTGCGAAGCGCTTTTATGTCCTTCTGTATCTGTTCCTAAACCGCACCTACGAAAACGTCGATGTTGTGTTTATTCGTCACCATACTCAGGCTAAAGAAGTCGATGAACATGAGTTTTTCTACTCACAAGAAACCGGCGGCACCATTGTTTCTAGTGCACTGAAGCTGATGAAGGAAATTGTCGCAGACCGCTACCCTGCGAATGAGTGGAATATCTATGCAGCACAAGCCTCTGATGGCGATAACTGGGCTGATGACTCTCCTCGTTGTAAAGAGTTACTGGTCAATACGCTTCTGCCAACTTGCCAATATTACTCTTACATCGAAATAACACGCCGCTCTCATCAAACGCTTTGGCACGAATACGAAAAACTCGAGAGTAGCTTTGACAACTTCGCCATGAAAAACATTAAAACGGTGGATGATATTTTTCCTGTGTTTAGAGAACTGTTCCAGAAAGAGACAGCGTAAGGGAGTTTGCCATGACAGCGAAATCAAACGTTGCAGAGAAAGACAAAGCTGCAAAGAAGAAAAACGACAAGATGCTGCCTGATGGTCCAGATTGGACATTCAACCTCTTGGAGAAATACCACGTAGAAATTAAGCGTGTGGCGCAGCATTACCGTTTAGATACTTACCCAAACCAGATTGAAGTGATTACTTCAGAACAGATGATGGATGCCTACTCAAGCATTGGTATGCCGATCAATTACAATCACTGGTCATTTGGTAAGAAATTCATTCAAACCGAGCAAAACTACAAGCATGGTCAGATGGGCTTGGCGTACGAAATCGTGATCAACTCCGATCCTTGTATCGCTTATCTGATGGAAGAGAACACGGTCACAATGCAAGCGCTGGTAATGGCTCACGCTTGTTACGGCCACAACTCTTTCTTTAAAGGCAACTACCTGTTCCAAACATGGACCGATGCCAGTTCCATCATCGATTACCTGTTGTTCGCTAAGAAGTACATTAGTGGTTGTGAAGAGAAATATGGCGTCGCTGAGGTCGAGCAGCTCCTTGACTCTTGTCACGCACTGATGAATTACGGCGTAGACCGATACAAACGCCCTGAGAAGATTTCCATTGCAGAAGAGACAGCAAGGCAAGAAGAACGCGAAGCTTATCTGCAATCTCAAGTGAATGAGCTATGGCGAACCGTTCCTCAGAATAAAAGTAAGGAAGAAGAGACCAAGATCCGCTTCCCTAGCGAGCCTCAAGAAAACATTCTCTACTTTATCGAGAAGAACGCACCACTGCTTGAACCTTGGCAGCGTGAGTGTGTTCGTATTGTTCGCAAGGTGAGCCAATACTTCTACCCTCAAAAACAAACTCAAGTGATGAACGAAGGCTGGGCAACCTTCTGGCATTACACTATTCTTAATCATCTTTACGACGAAGGCTTGGTGAGTGATAAGTTCATCTTAGAATTCCTACACAGCCACACCAGTGTCGTCGCACAACCCGCCTACAATAGCCCTTATTTCAGCGGAATAAACCCTTATGCGCTTGGCTTTGCGATGTTTAGAGACATCCGACGCATCTGTGAAGAACCAACCGATGAAGATAAGGAATGGTTCCCTGAGTTAGCCGGAAGTGATTGGTTAGAAGCCGTGCACTTTGCGATGCACAATTTCAAAGATGAAAGCTTTATTAGCCAATACCTTTCTCCAAAAATCATTCGGGACTTCAAGCTGTTCTCTGTACTCGACGACGACCGTAAAAATACCATTGAGGTAAGTGCCATTCATGATGATCCGGGCTATCGCCTGATTCGTGAGAAGCTTGCGGCACAATACAACCTAAGTAACCTTGAACCAAATATTCAGGTATTTAACGTCGATGTTCGTGGTGACCGCTCAATGACACTGCAATATGTGCCTCATGACCGTATCCCGCTTGATAAAGGCTACGACGAAGTGATGAAGCATCTCTATCGCTTGTGGGGCTTTGATGTGATTTTGGAAGAGCTCAAAGATACGGGTCATAGAGAGATTCTGACTACTTGTCCAAAACGTAATGACTATGGAGCCAAGATTTAATATCAATCACAGTAAGTCAGTGATTGGTATAAAACTCCGCTCCCCCTACAACATAGTGGTCACCCGCTCGGAAGTGGAGCAATAAAAAAGCGCATAAGTCTGATGACTTATGCGCTTTCTTTTTAAGGCTCAAACGTCTGTAAATGAACGTAAGACACTAAGCCTAAAACTAGAACTAGAACTAGAACTAGAACTCAATAAGCTTAAACAATCGGCTTTTGACCGCGTTCAATCAGCTTCATCAGCACGCTGTCTGCAGATTTACCTGCCACGCCCGCTAGTTTGTCTGAAAGCTTTTTCTTCTGTACGTAGTGAATCGCTAGAACTGTTTTGTCCTTACATGCCGCTACGACCAAATCATCAGAAGTGCTGATCTCATCCACCAGCCCAAGTTCATGTGCTTGTGTACCAAACCAGTGTTCACCCGTTGCTACTTTTTCAAGATCTAACGCAGGACGATGGTCACGAATGAAGTCTTTGAATAGGCCATGTGTCTCTTCTAGCTCTTCTTTAAACTTCTCGCGTGCTTTATCGCTGTTCTCACCAAACATAGTTAATGTACGTTTGTACTCACCCGCCGTTAACTGTTCGAACTCAATATCATGCTTTTTAAGCAGTTTGTTGAAGTTTGGCAGTTGAGCGATAACACCAATAGAACCAACAATAGCAAACGGTGCAGATACAATTTTGTCTGCGATACATGCCATCATGTAACCGCCACTTGCTGCGACTTTGTCTACCGAGATAGTCAGAGGCAAACCTGCCGCTTTGATACGATCAAGTTGAGAAGACGCTAAACCATAGCCGTGAACCATGCCACCGCCAGACTCAAGTTTAAGCAATACTTCATCACCTTCACGAGCCACAGCCAGAACCGCCGTTACCTCTTCACGTAATGAAGCCACTTCTTTCGCATCAATGCTGCCGTTAAAATCAAGAACGAATAGATGTGGTTCACGCTTGCTATCAAGCTCACCCTCTTTCGCTGCTTTCTTCACTTCTTTACCGCGTGATTTTACTTTCTCTTTTTCCGCTTTCTTTTCTGCTTTATCACGGGCTTTGATGAAAGCATCATCGTGTAGATGGTGCTCTAATTGTTCAATCGTCTGTTTGTGGTGTTCAGATAGGTTCGTGATTTCCAGCTCACCTTTAATCGCGCTTGATTTCCCACCCACAGATTTAGCAATCACTAAAATTGCGATGATGGCGATTACAACGGTCGCAATCTTGGCTAAAAACAAGCCGTAGTCCAACAAAAATTCCAATGTCATATCCCCTATTGTATGAATTAGTGTATTGTAACCATCTTGTCACGATTACCAAGAATTTCTCATCATTCCTGCGGTTATCTGTGTGATTAAACATCAATGGAATGACGAACATAATAAAAGAAAGAAGGATAAGCACAGTGGATTACCCAATCTCTACAGATGCCCTCAAAGATAAAGTAATTTTGGTTACAGGTGCCGGTGCTGGCATTGGTCGCCAAGCAACACTAAGCTTCGCTCAACATGGCGCAACTGTCATTCTGTTAGGCCGCAATGTTAAAAACCTTGAATTCATTTACGATGAAATCGAAAGCGCTGGTTACCCACAACCTGCGATTATCCCATTGGATTTAAAAGGTGCGACAAAGCAGAACTACATTGATATGGCTGAAACCATTGAATCACAGTTCGGTCGTTTAGATGGCCTACTTCATAACGCAGGTGTTCTCGGCACTCTAAGCCCGTTTGAGCAGATTGATGAAGAAACCTTTGATGATGTTATGCAGATCAATGTGAAGTCTGAGTTCTTGATGACTCAAGCTCTGCTGCCTGCACTTAAAAAAGCAGAAGCGGGTCGCATCGTATTTACCTCTTCAACGGTTGGTCACTCTGGCCGCGCATTCTGGGGCACTTACGCGATTTCTAAGTTTGCTACCGAAGGTATGATGCAAATCCTAGCGGACGAGCTTGAAGACACTAACATCCGTGTTAACGCAATCAATCCGGGCGGCACTCAAACACGCATGCGTGCAAAAGCGTACCCAGGAGAAGATGCGAATAAGCTAAAAACGCCACTCGACATCATCCCACTGTACCTACACTTAATGAACCCAAGTGTGACAGACATTAATGGCCAATGTATCGATGCTCAACCTAAGTAACTGATATCATTAACCAACAGTAAAAAGTCGCTTCCATAGCGGCTTTTTTTGTATCTAAATCAACCATCTAATATTTAGTTCACCTGATTTTCATCATTTTGCTTTGCATCTTTTTCATTGTTAAATATACTGTATAAATATACAGGTATTTAATTATGCATGAACTAATAAAAAACTTACAAGACCGCCAGCTAATCTGGAAAGGGTTACAATCAACAACGCAAGGAAGTACCACTTCAACAGGCTATCCTCAACTGGATAAACAGCTTGATGGCGGCTTCCCGACGCACGGCGTTATTGAGGTTGAATCACAACAAGGGATCGGCGAGCTTCGTCTCCTTACGCCCTATTTAGCTCAACAAAACTCGCAAAAACTGGCCATATTCATTAACCCGCCAGGGAAGATCTGTGCCGAGTTTTTTAACAGTCAAGGCGTTGAACTAGAGAATATTCTCGTTATCCAGCCTCAACGCGATCTCGATGCGTTGTGGGCGGCTGAGCAGTGCCTCAAAAGCGGTGCTTGTCACTCTGTATTGCTATGGGGAGCCGATCTAGAAATACACCAAACCAAGCGCCTACAAGCAGCCAGTGAAACCGGTAAGTGCCTGCAGTTTCACTTTAAAGCCACCAGCCATAATCAACTATCCCTACCCGTTTCTTTAAGCATGAAGCTGTCTTCTCACGCCCAAGGGTTGAAGGTAGAGGTAACAAAAAGAAAAGGCAGTTGGTCGTATGGCAGTTTTATTCTAGACATGACACACAACTGGCCATTACTCACAGAGAAAGTCGTTTATGAAGACAATTCAGACCGTGCTTTGTCTGGTAACACTGTGCTGGCTTTTCCTATTGCGAAGCAAGGCTAGCGTATGTTGTGGCTTTATCTGCACTTTCCGTCTCTGCAATTGGATACCTTGTTTAACTCTAATGAATTGGATTCGAGCGAAGACTCACGCGAACAACCTATTATCATCGTGGATGAAAAAGATCACCGTGTACTGCAAGCAAACCCAGCTGCGCTGCAATCGGGAATTTCGCTTGGTATGGGCTTAGGGTCTGCAGCAGCGTTGTGCCACAACTTACACGTCCACCCTTACAGTATTGAACTGGAGAAAAGTAAGCTCAAAGAGATCGCTCAGTGGGCGTATCTAGTCACTTCCGACATGGCGTTATTGCCACCTAATGGTTTGCTGATTAAAGCCTCTAACATGCTATCACTTTACGACGGGCTAGATAACTACTGGCATGAGCTCAAAAGCCACTTAGAAACGCTCAATATCCAGTTCAGCTTCGCTACGGGTTATTCGCCGCTTTCTGCGATCCTTTTGGGTAAGCAAGCGATCAACCAAGCAACAAACAATATTGAGCAGATGAAAACTTGGGTCAATCAACAAACATTGAATTCCAGTGAGCTACCGACCAAGCAAGTAGAACGCCTGAACCATGTCGGTATCAATATCGTTGAAGATCTATTAAAGCTGCCTTTACAAGAGGTCGCGCGTCGCTTTGATATCGACCTGGTGAATTATGTCGGTCGCCTTAACGGCCAGTTCAAGCACCCGATTGATTTCTATCACCCACCAGAGAATTTCCAGCAATATTTGGAGCTGTTGTTTGATATTGAAAACATCCTATTTATCGACAAGCCGTTGCTGATATTACTGAATCAACTCGAGTGTTTTTTGAAGCTACGCGACCGAGTGGCTTTCGAGTTAACGCTGACTTTACACCTAAGAGATAAAGACGATCACCCTGTCTCTTTTTATTCGGCACAAGGTGATTACCTTGCTGAAAAATGGGCGAGCCTGACTCATCTCACCTTAGAGTCACTAAAGCTCACAGCACCGGTTCAAGGGCTGACCCTCAGCTTGGTTCGTCATGGAGAACCGCAAATGGCCTACCATGATCTTTTTGATGGTAATACCGGAACACTTGCCGCGTTAGATTTGCTCTCACTACTACAAGCAAAGCTTGGACAAGCCTGCATTCAAACACCGAAAATACAGCACGACCCAAGACCAGAAAAGGCCAATCAGTATTCGCTCCCAACATTGAGTAAGTCTGTGGCAAAAAGGCAAACGCCCTCAGGGAGCGAGCAACAAACCACAGCTATCAGCGTCGTTCAACAGCGGCTAAGGCCCAGTATTTTACTGCCAGAGCCCGAAGCCTTAACCGAAAGCGTCACCTTATCTCAAGGCCCTGAGCGCATTGTTTCTGGCTGGTGGGATGGAGAGAAGATCATTCGTGACTACTTTATTGCTCACAGTGAAAACGGTCGATGGTTATGGGTATTTAGAACACCAGATAAACAGTGGTTCTTACACGGCTTATTTAGCTAGTCGGTAAGAAAGTCAGTAAGAAAACTTAGTTAGCTCGTCCGTTCTACTTATTCAATTTCAGCGTCCCTTTTCAATCATGTTCACTCGCAATGATTAAGTGAGATTACGTTATGTCTCAGCAATACTCAGAGCTATTCTGCCAAAGTAATTACTCCTTCCTTGAGGGAGCCTCACACGCAGAAGAGCTTGTTTTACAGGCCGACTTCTTACGTTACAAAGCACTCGCGGTTACTGATGAGTGCTCGGTGGCGGGCATCGTTAAGGTTCACTCAGCAATCAAGCAACGTAAACTGTCGCTCAAGCAAATTGTCGGGAGCATGTTTTGGCTAAATGAAGAGTGCCAAGTGATCTTGATATGCCCAAACAGACAAGCCTACGCCGAGCTATGCCGTATTATTACCAACGCGAGACGTCGTAGCAGCAAGGGACATTATCAGCTCTCTGAGTGGGATATCATGTCGGCTAAGCACTGCTTTATTCTTTGGCTTCCTCAACAGAAAAATGAAGACGCGCACTGGGGACAATGGCTCTCCCAGCACCATTCAGGTCGGCTTTGGATCGGCTTACAACGACACCTAAAGCAAACCGACCAGCAGTACACAGATTACTGCGTTGAGCTGTCACAGCATCATCAACTGCCGATAACAGCTTGTGGTGGCGTGCTGATGCACAACGCGAATCGCTTACCCTTGCAGCACTCACTCACTGCGATAAAGTACCAAAAGCCCATTACCGAAGTGGGCAGTCACTTACTTGCTAATGCAGAACGTTGTTTACGGAGTATCAATAAACTCTCTCATATTTTCAAAGTGGAGTGGCTAGAAGAGAGCAACCGAATCTCTGAGCTGTGTGAATTTGATTTAGATAGCTTGCGCTACGAATATCCCAGTGAGCTGATTCCTCAAGGTGAAACACCCATGAGTTATCTGCGCATGTTGGTCGAAAAAGGAAAACAGACTCGCTTCCCACAAGGTGTACCTAACGACATCCAACAGATCATAGAGAAAGAATTGGGGTTAATTGGCGAGCTTGACTACCCTTTCTTTTTTCTCACCATTCATGACATCGTGATGTTTGCCAAAAGCCAAGGCATTCTTTACCAAGGTCGAGGTTCAGCGGCCAATTCCGTGGTCTGTTACTGCTTAGAAATCACCTCTGTTGACCCAAGACAGATCTCGGTGCTGTTTGAGCGTTTCATCAGTAAAGAGCGCGATGAGCCGCCTGATATTGATGTCGATTTTGAACACGAACGCCGTGAAGAAGTCATCCAATACATCTACCAAAAATACGGTAGAGAACGGGCCGCGCTTGCCGCAACGGTCATCTCTTATCGCTTTAAAAGTGCGGTAAGAGATGTCGGTAAAGCATTAGGGCTACAAGAAACCCAGCTCGACTACTTCATCAAGAACACCAATCGCAGGGACAAAAGCCTAGGTTGGCAGGCTCAGCTCACTCAATTGGGGCTACAGCCTGATTCTTTGAAGGGGCAGCAGTTTATCCATTTGGTTAATGAGATCATCGGCTTTCCACGTCACTTATCTCAACACGTCGGTGGCTTTGTCATATCTTCAGGGCCTTTGTATGAGCTGGTTCCCGTTGAGAATGCCGCGATGCACGATCGAACCATTATCCAATGGGATAAGGATGATCTAGAAACCTTAGGCTTGCTGAAAGTTGATGTGCTCGCGCTTGGTATGCTCTCTGCGATTCGTAAATGTTTCGACCTGATCAAACGTATTCACGGGCGATCACTGACCATTGCTGAGATCACTCGCCTTAAGGATGATCCTCAGGTTTACGGCATGATTCAACGAGCAGACACAGTCGGGATATTCCAAATTGAGTCACGCGCACAAATGAGCATGCTGCCAAGGCTTAAACCGAGGACTTATTACGACTTGGTGATTCAAATCGCTATCGTTCGTCCAGGTCCTATTCAGGGCGATATGGTGCATCCGTTTCTCAAGCGTCGAGATGGCATTGAGCCAATCAGTTATCCATCTAAAGACGTGGAATCAGTACTGTCGCGCACCTTAGGTGTACCTATCTTCCAAGAGCAAGTGATTAAACTTGCGATGGTGGCCGCAGGCTTCACAGGCGGAGAAGCGGATCAACTCAGACGCGCGATGGCCGCTTGGAAGAAAAATGGCAACGTCTTTAAGTTTAAAAACAAGCTCATCGAGGGGATGCAAAAGCGCGGCTATGAGACAGAGTTTGCCGAGCAGATCTTTAAACAGATATGCGGTTTTGGCGAGTACGGTTTTCCTGAAAGCCACTCCGCTTCGTTTGCGGTGTTAGCGTATTGCTCAGCTTGGTTGAAGTGCTACTACCCTGAATGTTTCTACGCTTCTCTGTTAAATAGCCAACCGATGGGGTTTTATAGCCCTTCACAGTTGGTACAAGACGCACAACGACACAATGTGGTGATACTTCCGGTATGTGTGAACGCTTCTCAAAACGACCACACGGTTGTCTCTCATCAGAATGGTCTAGCGATTCGCTTAGGGCTGCGACAAATCAAAGGACTCAGCGAGCATGGAACTCAAAGCGTGCTCGCCAATCGCCCACAATCCGGTTATCGCCACCCTAGTCAGGTGAAACAGTTATCGATGAATAAGAAAGATATCGAGCTACTTGCATCGGCCAATGCGCTACATAACGTTTCTGGAGACCGCTTCCAGACTCGCTGGGCGATCATGGACTCAGCGTCTGATTTACCTCTGTTTAGCCAAGCCTATGACGATGCTGAGGCTGGACATGACGAACATGTACTACACAAGCCCAACGAGATGCAAGATCTACTCGAAGACTTCACCAGTGTCGGAATTTCATTGAACAAACACCCCATCACTTTGCTCGAAGAAGCAGGACGATTAGGTCGATTCACACACATGAAAGATTTAATACAGCAAAGACACAAATCTATGGTCACCGTTGTCGGATTAGTCACAGGCAAACAATCTCCCGGAACCGCGGCAGGTGTCACCTTTGTCACGCTAGAAGATAGCACTGGTAATATTAATGTCGTGGTATGGGGAGCAACCGCACGCGCTCAACAGCAAGCTTATCTCACAGCCAAGGCGTTAAAAGTACAAGGGATATTAGAAAAAGAAGGGAAAGTCGTGCATGTTATCGCGGGGAAACTTATCGATATTACCGATGAAATTGTTGGCTTGAAAACCAAATCTCGAGATTTTCATTAGCGAAGTACCAACTGTTCTCAATCGGTCCTTGGCTAAAGAAACGAGAGAAAGAAAAACGAAAAAGGGAAGCATCCGCTTCCCTTCAATTCCAGTTGTTGAGTTATGACTCCACTTCAGCTTCCGTACGTCTTTTCTTAAATTCCCTATACAGTAATAAGCTCAAAGTCATGACGACTTTAGACGTTAACCATATCATTAAGAGGAACTACCTTAGATTGTGTGTGAAAAGTTACGCTAGTAGTTGAGCATATTTCGTTAAGAAAAATATGCTGAGTGAATATTAGCAAACGTTTTCTATAAGGTCACTCAAAACAAACCGTACAGCAGCATTAATTACAAAATCTGACGCATTCGCTCTTGAGTAACTTCAACCAAGAGGTCTGGCTGGAACTTAGAAATAAATCGGTTACACCCTACTTTCTCGACCATAGCTTCATTAAAACTTCCACTTAATGAAGTATTTAGCGTAATAAACAGGTCATGCATTCTAGGGTCAGTACGTACTTCGTGTGTCAGCTTGTAGCCGTCCATTTCAGGCATTTCAGCATCGGTGATCATCAACAATATTTCTTGATTGATGTCTTTGCCTTCATCACACCAGCCCTTAAGCAAGGTCAGTGCTTCTAAGCCATCACAACACTCAATAATGTTCAAACCCAGTTGTGACAAGGTGCCTTTGATCTGGTTACGCGCCGTTGAAGAGTCATCAACGATAAGCACGTTACGCCCAATCATCTCCTGAGCTAATTGTTCATCCAAGACGCCTTCAGAGATCGAAACATCGTAATCAATGATCTCAGCCAACACTTTCTCAACATCGATGATCTCGACGATCTTGTGCTGCTCTTCTTCTTGAATATGCGTGATAGCGGTTAGGTAATTTGCACGGCCTGTTGTCTTTGGCGGCGGCTGGATTTCTGTCCATGTCGTGTTCACGATATTACGAACTTGCCCAACCAAGAAACCTTGTACGGTTCGGTTGTATTCCGTAATAATCAGGTTGCTCTCTTGAGATTCCGCACGAGATGGCGGAAAGCCAATGGCACTGCGTAAATCGATAACAGGCACCGATTCACCACGTAAAGACGCAACACCCGTAATATGATGATGAGAGCCCGGTAAGCGAGTGAGAACTGGCACTTTGAGGACTTCTTTCACTTTAAATACGTTAATCGCAAATAGTTGACGACTATTTAAGCTGAATAACAAGAGTTCCAGACGGTTTTCACCGACCAGTTTGGTTCTCTGATCAACCGAATTTAAAACGCCAGACATACAACACCTTAGTGACAAATAATAACTGTGGCTACAATAGCCTACTTCAATAGGTTAAAGCAAAGCGCCAATGCACAGAATGCTTAAACTAAGTACAACAAATGATGTTATACAAAGCTTAAGTACATGGAAAGGTTCAGGGTAAGGCTACAAGACGAGAAAAAGGAGTTAACCTTCAATAACTTTCATTAACAGTTGGCCATCGTATAAGGCCTGCTTGATAAGCGCAGCACCTGGCATGGTTGCCTGCTTATAAAAACGAGATTCCACCAGCTCTAAGTCTTTATGGTAAACCGATAGACTCTGCTCTTCGATACACTTTTGAATCGCCGGGTATAACACGCTCTTCGCCTGATTGATAACACCACCCACCAAGATTTTCTCTGGGTTGAACAGGTTAATCACAATCGCAATCGCAGAGCCTAGGTAACGACCTAACTGTTCAATCACTTCGACAGCCAGCGGATCCCCATCCGCAGCGGCAGCACAGATCTGTTCAATAGTGACATCTTCAAACACCGTTAGCGTTGATTCTTCACCATTTGCCAATCGCTCTTTTACTTGCTCACGGATTGCCTGAGAACTCGCCACCGTTTCTAAACAGCCTCGATTTCCACAGTGACAAAGCTTGCCTTCCTTATCGATCTGGATATGCCCCAACTCACCGATGTTACCGTGACGTCCTTGCAAAACGCGACCATCAAGAATGATCCCGGCACCTAAACCGTGGTGAATCGAGATAAGAACAGAGTTGTCGTTGTCTTGTGAGTTACCAAACAGCTTCTCTGCTAATGCCCACGCGCGGGTATCGTTGGCAATAAAAACTGGCAGACCGGTTTCTTTGTAGATCTCCGGCCCCAACGCTAAGTTTTCAACGTTGTAGTGCGGCATCTGCAACACAATACCTTGCTCTGAATTCACCAGGCCTGGCAGTGTGATAGCGATACTCGTCACCCTGTCGAGTTGCTCGGCATAGGTTTGGAAGAACTCATCGATTTCATGGAGAAGACGCGCAAGCACATCATCTTGATCACGTTCATGGATATCAATCTTGGTATCGATAAGCACGTCGCCGCCCAATTCATGGAGCGCGATCGTCAAGTATCCGCGACCAAGACGCATCGATAGAAACTGCCAACCTTCGTTATTAGTTTGCAGACCGACAGCAGGACGCCCACGAGTCGTGGCTTCTTGAACCGTCGTTTCGTGAATAAGGTGAGCTTCAATGAGTTCACGGGTAATTTTAGTAATACTCGCCGGAGCCAACTCACTTTGCTTGGACAGATCGATACGAGAAATAGGACCTTTAAGGTCAATTAGTTTATATACACGACCAGCATTGACCTGTTTGATATGATCAATATGGCCCGGTTGAGCCATGTACATTTTACGCTCCAGAAATCATCAACGAGGTAATTTTTTTACTTTGCGAAGTAATTGTGAAGTCACTTGGTATATCGCCGTGACCAGTATCACGTATATACATGAATCTTTGTGTATCGAGTCAAATAGTTCGAGGAAAATTAACACCCACATCGATAATTTGCGACTTAATTTTCAGAATAAAACATCGCGTTTGAGCCCTGAATTCAATAATTAAAGGCAAATCAAGAAATATCCTCCTAGCTCCCAATAAATTATCAATTAATGCATATACTTAATTAAGGCGCGTTGACCTTTCGTGGTTAAATTTTGTTCGAGATAAAAGCGTTTTAATCGCGGCGAGGGAGAAGTAGCCTAGTCATTCTAAGCAAATCTCCCTCAACAAAGAGTAAAACGCTTTTAGCCGAACCCTTCGGGCAGCGTTTGCTGGTCATTTCTACTACGTTATCGGCTTCTCATGTAGGCTAGCTACACATCAAAGCCTCTGCCTTGTATAAATACCCAGCAACTCGCTGCAAAAATCAGCTCGAAAGATCAACACGCCCTAGTCTTTTAAAAGATTACTTGGCCTCACTCTAGGAGTATTCATGACAGCCGAATTAAGAAAAACGAAAATCGTCACAACGCTAGGCCCTTCAACTGATAAAGGTAACGTGCTTGAAGAGATCATCAAAGCCGGTGCCAATATCGTTCGTATGAACTTCTCTCACGGCACCAGCGACGACCATATACAACGCGCAGAAAAAGTCAGAGCAATAGCCAAAAGACACGGCACTCAAATCGCCATTCTCGGAGACTTACAAGGTCCCAAGATTCGTGTGTCGACATTCAAAGATGGCAAAATCCAACTTGCCGTAGGCGACCTGTTCACTCTCGACAGCAGCCTAGGTTTAGGTGAAGGCAATCAAGAAGCCGTTGGCCTTGATTACAAAGAACTGCCTAACGATGTGTCCACCGGCGATATTCTGTTGCTTGACGATGGTCGTGTTCAACTCAAAGTAACCAAAGTGGAAGGCTGTCGCGTTCATACCGAAGTCATCATTGGCGGCCCACTCTCAAATAACAAAGGCATCAACAAAAAAGGTGGTGGCCTTTCCGCAGAAGCGCTAACAGAAAAAGACAAGCGCGACATCGTCACCGCCGCACAAATCAAAGTGGATTACCTAGCGGTGTCTTTCCCTCGTAATGGTGAAGACATGCACTACGCTCGTCAGCTTGCACGAGAAGCCGGCTTAGAAGCTCACCTCGTCGCAAAAGTGGAGCGAGCAGAGACAGTCGCCACTGTTGAGAACATGGATGACATCATAATGGCCTCAGATGTCGTCATGGTGGCTCGTGGTGACCTCGGAGTAGAAATTGGCGACCCTGAGTTAGTCGGAGTACAAAAACAGCTTATACGCCGTGCCAGAGCGCTTAACCGAACAGTCATCACCGCAACTCAAATGATGGAATCAATGATTTCTGCGCCAATGCCAACCCGTGCCGAAGTCATGGACGTTGCCAACGCCGTACTCGATGGAACAGATGCTGTGATGCTGTCTGGTGAAACTGCAGCTGGTGACTACCCAGTCGAGACCGTAAAATCGATGGCAGAAGTCTGTATTGGTGCGGAGAAAATGGCAGGCATTAACAACCAATCCAATTACCGTATTGATCGCACCTTTGTAACCGCCGAAGAAACCGTTTCGATGGCGACCATCTACTCTGCGAACCATATGGAAGGCATTAAAGGCGTTGTCACTCTCACCGAGTCAGGCCGCACTGCACTGATGATGTCTCGCCTAAGTGCTGACATGCCTATCTACGCGCTGTCTCGTAACGAAGGAACGCTTAATCGCTGTACCTTGTACCGAGGTGTGACACCTATCTACTTCGAGACAGAAGCCGAAGACAGCTTTGACATTGCACTATCTACACTCACTTGCCTGAAAGAGAAAGGACACCTTAAGTTTGGCGACCTAGTGATCGTCACTCAAGGCGACATTATGGATGTAGCAGGGTCAACCAACTGTATGAGAATCTTGCCTGTCACCTAATATTTGACCTTAAGGCGAAACGATTCGCCTAATCTCAAAAACTTAAAAGGGTTATCGAACCAAGTTCAATAACCCTTTTTCATTTCAGAACACGACTCACTACAATCTGCTTAAACAGCATAACGAGCTCACAGCATGCTAGCTCATCAACTTCGAGAATTACTTGCCAGCAGCAATGGTGGCTAACTGTGGCATATGAGAATTGCGAGCGTTTTCCGTTGAGGTGTAGGTTTCTACAAATCGGTAACCGGCTTCTAAGCCCATTTCGTAATCGTGCAACAGGTCTTCTTTGTCGCTCATTAATGAACTCGATTTTAGCGGCTGACTTGGCGCTATCTGTACCACAAACGCGTCGTCTGGTGGCGAATTCAAAAAATCCTGAGTCAATGAGTAGGTCTGATAATGCACCATCAGCATGTCAGCCAACCCTGAATCAAACTTATCCCCAATTAAATGACTTAAGCGATAAATATCATCTGCACCAAATAGCCAGCGACCACCGTTCAGCAGGTCTAAATGCCCACGGTCACGTTTCTGCTCTTTTGAGCGCATAATTTGTTGTTGGAAGAAAGAGGTCCAGTCGGTTTTCCACTGTTCCACTTTTTGTTGCCAATGACCTTGAACACTGTCGAAAGATTCGCGGAACCATTCCAGTTCTTCGGCAGAGATTGGTTTGGGCGCTTTGACTGAAGATCCCTTAACTGGTGCTTCAACCAAATGGGTATTACCTTCCTCCACCACTGGCTCAGTACGAATCACCACAATAGAACGGGCTTGTCTTCGCCACGCTTCCTGAACCGGGATACACGCCGATACACCACCGTCCACATAAGCACTGTCACCAATAAAGACTTCATCATTGTACAAGCGAGGAATGGCGCAGGTCGCAATCATCACCTTGTACCAATCTTCGCCCAATAATGGGAAGTAGTGGTCTCGTAAGTCTTTGGAATCCGTTACAGCCGCATAGAAGTGGCGATCGCCTAGCGTTTGTCGCCCTAAATCCAGATCGAGCTTATATGGGTAAGCCATAATTTGTTCTAGCGCCCATTCTAATCCTAGGTTCTTTCTGTGTCGTATATAGGAAAAGAGATTGAAGAACTCTGGTGAGGTTGTGAGGTCGAGAACAAAAGAACGTCCAAGGCCTTTATCACGGCACAGATAAGCACATAAGTTGAGAGCACCTGCTGAGGTACCAAAAAATTCGTCGAAGGGGTCAAAATTTGAGAGAAGAAAGGCATCCAGCACTCCAGAAGTAAAAATACTTCTCTGTCCGCCACCTTGAGCGACCAGTGCTGTTTTTCCAGCAATAAACTTAGCGTAATAATCCAAGTCTATTGCTGTATCAATATTGGTTATAATCCCACTATTCATTATTCCCTGAGTATCAAAACTCAGCCTCGCAATAGATGGTATTAACTACCAATCGCAATAAAGCCAAATGAAAGAATGATCATGTAGATAAACACGGTAATTTGTAGGGCATTTTTCAGATTATGGTCCATAGACACCTCTGGCTTATTATTAATTTGTCTAGTCTCTATTTAAGTACTATCAGGTGTGTGAAGTATCTTCAAGAATCGTCGAAATTAGTCGCACAATATTGATGTAACCATCACAATTAGTATGTGTATGGATAAGGATATACTCATGAATAACAAAGCAAATATGATGGCACTGATTACGCTTCTCTCCGTTTCAAGCGCGTATGCTTCGCCGGAGATCATCATTACACCTATGGTAGGTTATACCGGCGGTGGCAGTGTCGAAGACCAGGACGGTAAAACCTATGACATGAAAGGCTCTGAAAATTACACCTTTGCCATTGAAACGCCACTTGAAAAAGGACGCATCGGCTTCTTCTACTCCAATCAGAGCTCGGAATTAGAAACGCTCAACCTAAGCTCCTCCATCCAATACCTGCACCTTCAAAGCAGCATCTACTACCCTGCTTCGCCTGTGTTGTCGGGTTATCTAGGGTTAGGCCTTGGTGCTTCTTACGTCGACGTAGACTGGGCAAAAGATAAGTATGGATTCTCAACTTCTATCTTTGGCGGCTTAGAGTACAAATTTAGCGACCGATTAGCGTTGAACACACAAGTACGTTGGTTAGGCACGGTTGTCGACAACGATACCTCCGGTGTTTGTAACATCCCAAGTAACGGGCAGGAGTGCATCATTCGCTTTGATACCGACTGGATGAACCAATTCCAAGCCAATGTCGGACTGAGTTTTACTTTCTAAGCGGCTCAATGAAGCAAAAATATAAGATCGGCCCAAACGAAAAAACCAGCTAAATGCTGGTTTTTTCATTATTAAAACGGTTTTAGTTCAGATTAGAACTTATAGGTAACACCTAAAGCGCCGCCCACTTGCAACTCAACGCCTTTATACATATCGAGTTCAGGGTGAACTTGTGCGTAAGCATTCCAACCTTCGTAGAAATTCACTTTCACGCCTAATGGCAAGCGTAAGCCAAAGTCGTCATTCCATTCAGCCCAAGCACCAGCACCGACGTACCAGCTCAACGGAGCTTCAGTCTCGAACTGACCACGCTTCAAAATGTAATCAAAGGCAGCGCCGTCATTGCCAATCGTAGCACGGTATTTCTGATCAAATTCCACAACGACACTCAGGTCTTGGTCAATGGCAAGTCCAACTTCCAAAGCTGGAGCTTCAGAAGCTTGAGCAAACGAGGCTCCGCTGCAGCACATAAGGCCGATCAAGTAACGATGTTTCATAATATTCTCAGACTGTATTTAAAAAACCGAAGTCTACTGGAATCTCAGCAAAGGGTGTCATCGCTGGGTAAAAGATAAAAGACACAAAAAATCTGGGAACGACCATCAAATGATCGAGTTGAATGGTAACTCTCTGAGTTAGAGGGGATTAGATGCGGAAAGATCTTTCATAGAGCAGAAAACAAAAAAGGAGGCCTTTCGGCCTCCTTTCAATTTATTGAATCAGTGAATTAACCGTTGTTACGGATCCACTCATCCATGTCTGTCTTAAGGTTGTCAGACTTAGTACCGAAGATAGCTTGTACGCCACCAGCAACTACAACAACACCTGCAGCGCCTAGTTTCTTCAGTTTGTCTTGGTCAACAACTGCTGTATCAGCAACTGCAACACGTAGACGAGTAATACAAGCGTCAAGACCAGTGATGTTCGCTTTGCCACCGAATGCAGCAACTAGCTCACCAGCAAGTTCAGAACCAGTCGCAACTGACTCTTCTTCAGTCTCGTCTTCACGGCCTGGAGTTTTAAGGTCTAGAGCTTTAATCACAGTGCGGAATACGATGTAGTAAATTGCAGCGTAAGCAATACCACATACAACCATTAGGCCCATCTTAGACGCGTTGCCAGATAGAACTAGGAAGTCGATTAGACCGTGTGAGAAAGATGTACCGTGTACAAAACCTAGAGTGTTCGCAAGAACGTATGCAGAACCAGCTAGTAGAGCGTGGATTGCGTACAGTACTGGAGCAACGAATAGGAAAGAGAATTCGATTGGTTCAGTGATACCCGTTAGGAATGAAGTCAACGCAGCAGAAGCCATGATGCCCATTACTTTAGCGCGGTTTTCAGGCTTAGCTGAGTGTGCAATCGCGATTGCAGCAGCAGGTAGACCGAACATCTTGAACATGTAACCACCAGCTAGCTGACCGAAGCCATTGCCCGCTGCACGAGATGCGTCATCAGCAACTAGGTAACAAGTAAGAACACCGTTTTGAGTTTCGCCAGCAGCGTTTACACAAGTACCAGCTTCAAAGAAGAAAGGTACGTTCCAAACGTGGTGAAGACCAAATGGAATTAGAGAACGCTCAACGATACCGTAGATACCAAACGCCACTTGTGGGTTTTGGTGAGCAGCCCAATCAGAGAACGCAGAGATAGCGCCGCCAACTGGTGGCCATACTACAGATAGTAGGATTGCTAGACCAATCGCAGAGAAACCTGTGATGATTGGCACAGCACGCTTACCAGCGAAGAAGCCAAGGTACTCTGGTAGTTGAATACGGAAGAAACGGTTGAATGCCCAAGCAGCAACACCACCGACTAGGATACCACCTAGTACACCAGTATCGATTTTATCAACGCCCATTACACCAGCCATTACGCCAAGTGTAGCAGTCATGATGCCGTAACCAACGATAGCAGCTAGACCCGCTACACCATCGTTGTTAGTAAAGCCAAGTGCAACACCTACTGCGAACAGTAGTGCCATTTGACCAAATACTGAACCACCAGCTTGTTCCATTAAGTTTGAAACGATTTCTGGAATGAAAGGAAGATCTGCTGCACCGACACCTAGCAAAATACCCGCAACTGGTAAAACTGATACTGGAAGCATCAGAGACTTACCAACTTTCTGCAGGCTAGCAAAAAGGTTCTTAAACATGTTTATGCTCCTGATAAAGATAAAATAATTATATTGGGTTCTAACGGCACACCCCCGTAGCCTATATGTTAGCACCCTGCGAAAATGTAACCATGTATTGCATTATATTTTCTGCCGCTAAATATATATTGATGGGGAACTAACTTTCTAGTCACTTACGAAATTTAGTTTCAAAACACGTCTTGGATCACATGTCAAATCTAGAAATGCAATGCTTTACAATCATTTAATTAACTGAAATACATAGATATTTTTCAAGAGCCCTATTATTTTACTGGGTAAATAAAATAGGAGCGAATGTTATTTTTAGTAACAAAATTACAAATGTTATAATTAGCGCTCTCAAGTTCAACATAATTCGTAAACATTAAAAAAAAACGCATTTTTGGTGATCAAAAACACAAAAAGGGAGCTTTCGCTCCCTTTTATTTGTTTAGTTAGATTTTTATCGCAAAAAAAGTTTCTGGTAATTTTTGGTCGTTTGTTCAGCAACCTCTTTCATCGACATACCTTTTAATTGCGCAATATAGGCCGCCACTTCCACGACATATGCAGGTTGATTCTGCTTCCCACGATATGGGATTGGTGCCAAGTATGGAGAATCCGTCTCGATCAGTAACCTATCTAACGGTAGATTCTTAACAACTTCTTTAAGTTCTGTAGCCTGCTTAAAGGTCACAATACCTGAAATTGAGATGTAGAAACCTAATTCCATTGCCGCTTCAGCGAACGCTTGATCTTCAGTAAAGCAGTGAATCACACCACCACACTTCTCCGCTCCGCCATCACGTAGAATCGCGAGAGTATCTTCACGCGCGTTACGAGTATGGATGATCAAAGGCTTGTTCAGCTCTACGGCCAACGCGACATGTTGCTTGAATCGCAGTTGTTGCAACTCAGCCGTCTCAGGTTGGTAATGGTAATCTAAGCCTGTCTCACCAATCGCAACGACTTTTGGGTTGCTCGCGTAATCACGCATTCTCTCTAAACAGAAGTCACTCTCTACATCGAGAGGATGAACGCCACAAGATGCTTTAACGTTATCAAACGGCGAGATCATCTCGAGCATATTTTCAAACGAATCTAGTGTCACACCGACAGACAACAGCTGGTCTACGTTTGCTGCTTTCGCCTTGTTCACAACGTCTTCTACGTTTGTGTGTAAATCTTGGTAATCCAATTTGTCTAAATGACAGTGGGAATCTACGAACATGTTTCCTCGCAAGTGGCTATCAGCCAATTCATTATGAGTAGCTCCGTATTGAGCCCAGGGTGTTGCTTTAACTGCTCAATCAATGTGAGCAGCTTATTCGATGCTGCGTAAGCACTTTGATAAGACATCACCTCAACCAGTGCTTTCGCGCTAGGAGTGATAGCCTGATTCGACAAGCCAAAATGCAGCTTCTGTACGTCAGACAATAAGTGCCATAGCCAACCCAATTGAATCAAAGGGTCTTTGCTAAGCTCTGTCGAGAATTTTAGCATGTCAGGTTGAGTGCCCTTGATGACATTAACAAAGCCATCGAGCGCTTTGGTCGAAGCCTCTACTCCACCCTGCTCGAACATCGCCTTCGCTTTTAAAGGCGCGTTGTCATTAAGCGCTAAAATATATTGTGGGACAGCCTTACCAACTTCACCATCTAACCAAGCAGACCCCACCTCCAACTGTGGGCTTACCACATTAAATTGTTGGCAACGGCTAATGATAGTCGGCATCAAACGGTTACTATTACGAGTAGAAAGAATGAAGATACATTTGCTTGATGGCTCTTCCAGAGTTTTCAGTAGTGCGTTGGAAGCCGATTCGTTCATTGCTTCAGCAGGGTTAAGCAAGATAACGCGCAAACCACCTAACTGAGAAGACTCTTGAGCCCAACGGTTACTGGCACGCACTTGATCAACCGTGATCGACTTACCTTCTTTCTCTGGTGAGATCACATGAAAATCAGGATGGCTGCCCGACTTCATTAATTCACAGCTGTGGCAAAACCCGCACGACTCGCTTTCATAGTTCGTACACATCAATGCGTCGGTAAGTTGGCTAATCAACGCATCAACGCCTAGCCCTTCCGGCACATTAACAATTACAGAGTTAGGAAAACGCTCCGCATCGAGACTTTTTTTCCACTCACTCCATACCGGTGTGAGCCAAGAATACACTTCAGCCATGACTACCTACTGTTTATCGAGCCAAGCAGTTAGCGCGACTTTAATATCAGCGGCTACTTGCTCAATTTCTTGCTGCGCGTTAATCACAAGTACAGAATCATCTTGTTCTGCAATTTCTAGATAGCGCTCACGCGTACGGTCAAAAAACGAGATATCCATCTTTTCAATTCTATCTAGCTCACCACGACCTCTAGCACGCTCTAGCCCTACTCTAGGGTCTAGGTCCAAATATAGCGTTAGATCGGGTTTAAAGCCGCCTAGCGTGGTTGCTTTCAGTGATTCCATAGTAGTGCGTGCAATCTGGCGACCACCACCTTGGTATGCCTGTGAAGACATATCATGACGATCACCCAATACCCATTGACCACTGTCTAGTGCAGGCTTGATAACGTTTTCTACTAATTGAACACGTGCTGCGTACATCAGCAGCAATTCAGTCATATCTTGAAGCTTCTCGCCTTCGTGCTCTTCTTTAACCAATGAGCGCATCTTTTCAGCTAAGACCGTACCACCCGGCTCGCGAGTATTAACAATATCCTCAACACCCGATGCTTTTAATGTCTCAACGATGGCATTGATTGCTGTGCTTTTGCCAGCGCCTTCAAGGCCTTCAACCACGATAAATTTCGACTGATTCATAATTATTTCTTTATCTGTTTTTTCTTAATTGCTTTAAGTAAGCTCGCACTGCACGGTTATGCTCAGTCAAACTCTTTGAAAATACGTGACCGCCTGTTCCACTCGCAACGAAATACAAGTAGTTGCTCTTCTCTGGATTCAACGCCGCGTTGATAGACGCTTTGCCTGCCATAGCGATAGGTGTCGGTGGCAAGCCACTCATTGTATAGGTGTTGTATGGCGTTGGCGTGCGTAAGTCTTTCTTACGGATGTTGCCATCGTAGCTGTCACCCATGCCATAGATAACTGTTGGGTCAGTTTGCAAACGCATACGCTTGTTTAGACGGTTAACGAACACAGAAGAGACACGCTCACGTTCTGACGCAACAGCGGTCTCTTTCTCAATGATAGACGCAAGAATTAACGCTTCATAAGGCGATTTAAGAGGCAGCTTATCCGCTCGATTTTCCCACTCTTCATTCACCACGCTCATTAGGTCTCGATGCGCGCGCTTCAACAAATCTAAATCAGTAGTGCCGTAGGTGTAGTGATACGTTTCTGCTAAGAAGAGACCTTCTAGCTTTTCGTTTTCAATACCCAACTTTTCAGCGATCTCTTTTTCAGAAACACCGTCCAACGTCTGTTGAATGAATTCGTTGTCTTTTAGTTGAACAAGCCATTCGTCAAAACGACTGCCTTCAACAAAGGTAATGGTAAACTGGTGTTCTTTCCCTTCTACAAGCACCTGTAGCGCCTGCTCTAAGGTTAAACCCGGTTCAAGCAGGAATGTACCCGCTTTTACGTCTACAAGCTCAGGATGTAACTTACGGATTAATTTCTCGTAAGGAGAAGCCTCAAACAGCCCCTCGTTAATCAACTGGGCTAGAACGCGGTTAAAGCTGCTACCTGAAGCAACAGTCACGACTTGTGGTTTTTCTAATTGAATAACTTGTTTCAGGTTATCTTGTGCTTGGTTGTAAACATAAAAACCAGCAGCACCGGCTGCGATTAAGCACAAGATAATAAAAATAAATAACTTTTTGATCACGAGTTTAGTTGTCCTTGAAGGCTACGAGTAACGGTTCCAATGTTAAATTGGGTATCACTAATACGGGTAACTGGGGCAACCCCTAAGATGGAGTTGGTCATGAAAACCTCATCAGCTTGCATGAGTTGAGATAAGCAGTAGTCACTAATTGTAACGGAAAGTTCAGCCTGATTCAGCGCGGTTAACACTTGCTTACGCATAACCCCCGCAACACCACTTTGAGTAAGTTGAGGTGTGTATATCGACTGACCTTTGCGCCAAAACAGATTGGCCATGGTGGTTTCAATCACATTGCCCGATATATCAAGAACCACACCATCCACTTCATTAGCCTGGTCCATTTCATCTTTCATCAAAATCTGCTCAAGACGATTATTGTGCTTATGGCCAGCCAGTAGCGGGCTCAAACCTAGCGCTTGATGACAGATACCGAGTTCAACACCGGAGTCTTGCCACGCTGAATAATGACTTGGGTAATCAAAGGTACTGATGGTGATTGTCGGCTTGGCGATATTCTTGGTACTGTAGCCACGTCCACCAGCGCCACGGCTAACGTGCAGCTTGATCCCTGCTTTTTGATTATGGAGCTTGTTTGAACCATCAAGGCCCTTTGTGCCATGAAGATCGTTATCTTGGATATGTTGAAGCGCAGTACCGAGCCAAAGACTAACCACATCCCAATCAAGAGCAGAAATGCGCAGCGCTTTAAGGCATTCGTCGACACGGTGCTGATGATCGTGAAAATGTTGTATCTCACCATCACTCACGAGCATCGTCGTAAAACAGCCGTCTCCGTACTGAAACGAGCGATCCAAAATATCGACAGTTTGCTGGCTTTCTCCATCAACCCAAAACATGTTTTTCCCCATAAAAAGAAACGGCTCAATGCTAAAGCATCAAGCCGTTTAAAAACAAGTCTAATTGTGACTATCTACGAGTGTTTACGTCTATAATAAGATGATTAAATCTTTTTGAAGATCAAACAGCCGTTTGTACCACCGAAACCGAATGAGTTACATGCAGCATATTCCATGTTGCTAACTTCACGCGCAGTGTGAGGTACTAAGTCAATATCTAAGCCTTCTTCAGGATCATCTAGGTTGATTGTTGGTGGAACAATTTGGTCAACCAGAGACATTGCCGTGATGATAGCTTCAGCAGAACCAGCAGCACCTAGAAGGTGGCCTGTCATTGATTTCGTAGAAGAAACCAATACTTGCTTGCTGCCTGCTTCGCCAAGAGCACGCTTGATGCCCTTAACTTCCGCTACGTCACCTGCAGGAGTCGAAGTACCGTGTGCGTTTACATAACCGATTTGTTCACCAGTAATGCCAGCATCACGCATAGCCGCTTCCATTGCTAGTGCGCCACCTGAGCCATCTTCACTTGGAGATGTCATGTGGTAAGCGTCACCCGACATACCGAAGCCTACTAGCTCACAGTAAATCTTAGCGCCACGAGCTTTCGCATGTTCGTACTCTTCAAGAACCATCATGCCTGCACCGTCACCAAGAACGAAGCCATCACGGCCTTTGTCCCATGGACGAGAAGCTTTTTGAGGCTCATCGTTACGAGTAGACAGTGCTTTAGCCGCACCAAAACCGCCCATACCTAGTGGAGTTGATGCTTTTTCAGCACCACCCGCTAGCATTGCGTCAGCATCGCCGTATGCAATCATACGAGCCGCGTGACCAATGTTATGTAGGCCAGTCGTACATGCAGTAGAAATCGCGATGTTTGGACCGCGTAGGCCTCGCATGATAGACATGTGACCAGCAATCATATTCACGATCGTCGACGGTACGAAGAACGGGCTGATCTTACGAGGGCCTTTTTCAGTTAGAGCTTGGTGACCGGCTTCGATCAAACCAAGACCACCAATACCAGAACCGATAGCAACACCCACACGTGGAGCGTTTTCTTCAGTAATAGTTAGGGCTGAATCATCTAAAGCTTGAATACCTGCTGCGACGCCGTACTGGATGAACAAGTCCATCTTACGAGCATCTTTTTTAGTCATATACTCTTCGCAGTTAAAGTCTTTAACTAGACCTGCAAAACGAGTTGAGAAATTGGTTGCATCAAAATGATCGATATTAACGATACCACTTTGACCAGCTAGCAGGGCTTTCCAAGAAGATTCTACAGTGTTGCCTACCGGTGACAACATACCCATGCCAGTGACAACTACACGACGCTTGGACACGATTTTACACTCCGGGGATTGAGGTGATTTAAGATGAGGATAGATGAGTTAGATAAAACACAGGCGGTCGAGGTGACCGCCTGGGAGAGATTATTACTGAGCGCTAGTTACGTAATCGATAGCTGCTTGAACAGTAGTAATTTTCTCAGCTTCTTCATCTGGGATTTCAGTGTCGAATTCTTCTTCTAGAGCCATTACTAGCTCAACTGTGTCTAGAGAATCTGCACCTAGGTCATCAACGAAAGAAGCTTCGTTTTTAACTTCAGCTTCGTCTACACCTAGCTGTTCAACAATGATTTTCTTTACGCGTTCTTCGAGGTTGCTCATTTTTCTTTTCCTTTACAGAGTTCGCTTTATGCGATGTTTTCCGTAGTTTATTCAATCTATTGAAAGTTGCAAGGTCAACTTTTCTGGTCAAACCACAATTTTCACGATTTTAACCGAAATTACGTATGATCTTGACTTAAATCATGCACAAATGTTGCACATAATTTACACCATGTACATACCGCCATTGACGTGAAGTGTTTCACCTGTGATATAAGCTGCCGCAGGTGACGCCAAAAATACCACAGCTTCAGCGATTTCGCGAGGGTCACCTAGTCGACCTGCTGGTACATTCGCCAAAGTTGCTGCACGTTGGTCATCATTTAGCGCTTTAGTCATGTCAGTTTCGATGAAACCAGGAGCTACAGTGTTCACTGTAACGCCACGAGACGCAACTTCACGAGCCATTGATTTAGTAAAACCAATTACGCCTGCTTTTGCAGCTGCGTAGTTAGCTTGACCAGCGTTACCCATAGTACCTACTACAGAACCGACGTTTACGATACGGCCTTGACGCTTCTTCATCATGCCACGCAATACAGCTTTAGACATGCGGAAGATAGGCGTTAGGTTAGTATCGATGATGTCATTCCATTCGTCGTCTTTCATACGCATCAGTAGGTTATCACGAGTGATACCTGCGTTGTTAACTAGAATGTCAATCGCACCGAATTCATCGTTGATGGTTTTCAGTGTAGCAGCAATTGAGTCAGTATCCGTTACATTAAGAGCAAGACCTTTACCGTTCTCACCAAGGTACTCGCTGATTGCAGCTGCGCCGCCTTCAGATGTCGCAGTACCGATAACTTTAGCACCACGCTCAACTAAAAGTTCAGCGATTGCACGACCGATGCCACGGCTTGCGCCTGTAACTAGTGCAACTTTGCCTTCTAAATTCATCATAACTTCTCTATTAAGTGGTTATTACTTAGCAGCTTCTAGTGATGCAGTATCATTAACTGCAGCAGCTGTCATAGTTTTTACGATTCGTTTTGTTAGACCAGTAAGAACTTTACCAGGGCCTAATTCAAGTAGCTTCTCAACGCCTTGCTCATTCATCGCTTGTACGCCTTCAGTCCAACGAACTGGGCTGTATAGCTGACGAACAAGTGCGTCTTTAATTTTTGCAGGATCTGTTTCAGCAATAACATCAACGTTATTGATAACAGGCAATGCTGGCGTGTTGAACTCTAGAGCTTCTAGAGCCACCGCTAGCTTGTCTGCTGCTGGCTTCATCAGTGCACAGTGAGACGGCACAGAAACAGGTAACGGAAGTGCACGCTTAGCGCCCGCTTCTTTACACAGTGCACCAGCACGCTCTACTGCCGCTTTGTTACCCGCGATAACAACTTGGCCAGGTGAGTTAAAGTTAACTGGAGACACAACTTCGTCTTGCGCAGCTTCTTCACACGCTTTAGCAATCGCTTCATCGTCTAGACCGATGATTGCGTACATTGCGCCAACGCCTGCAGGAACGGCTTCTTGCATCAATTGACCACGCAATTCAACCAGTTTGATCGCTTCTTTAAAGTCGATAACGCCAGCACATACAAGTGCAGAGTATTCACCTAGGCTGTGACCTGCTAGATTGACAGGTTGCTCTAGGCCAAGCTCTTGCCATACACGCCAAATTGCAACAGACGCTGTTAATAGAGCCGGTTGAGTACGAAAAGTTTCATTTAGATTTTCTACTGGACCATCTTGAACCAATGCCCATAGATCGTAACCAAGTGCTTCTGAAGCTTCAGCAAATGTCTGTTTTACAACATCATACTGTTCGCCTAGGTCAGCAAGCATACCGATAGCTTGAGAGCCTTGGCCTGGGAATACGATAGCAAACTTGCTCATTGTAATTTTCCTTTAAGCAAAGCAAAAAATTGAATAAGGCACATAAGTTATGTGCCTTGTTTGTTGATTATCGCTTGGGGTTAGAATTTAACTAACGCAGAACCCCAAGTGAAGCCGCCGCCAAATGCTTCAAGTAGAAGCGTTTGACCACGTTTAATTCGCCCGTCGCGTACAGCCTCATCTAGAGCCGTTGGTACGGTAGCTGCTGACGTGTTGCCGTGCTTATCAAGAGTAATCACTACTTGATCAAGCGACATCGTCAGCTTTTTAGCGGTTGCCGAGATAATACGGTAGTTCGCTTGATGTGGAACTAACCAATCAAGCTCTGACTTATCCATATTGTTCGCCGCTAAAGTGTCTTTAACTAGCTTAGAAAGCTGAGTTACCGCCACTTTAAATACTTCGTTGCCCGCCATATGCAGCCATTTGTCTGCATCACCGCCACGCTCTGGTACTTCTAAGCTTAGAAGCTCACCGTATTTACCGTCAGAGTAAATATGAGTAGACAAAATACCTGGCTCTTCGCTTGCGCCTACAACCACCGCGCCTGCTGCATCACCAAATAGGATGATAGTAGAGCGGTCAGTCGGATCACAGGTTTTTGACAGTGCATCCGCACCAATTACCAAAACGTTCTTACACATGCCAGTCTTGATGTGTTGATCAGCAACAGACAGTGCGTAGACAAAACCAGAACACGCCGCAGCCAAATCAAACGCAGGGCAGCCTTTGATACCAAGCTTGCCTTGTACCTGACATGCCGAAGACGGGAATGTGTGGCTACTGCTGGTTGTCGCAACGATGATTAAATCAATCTCTTCTTTGTCGATACCTGCCATTTCAATGGCATTTTCAGCAGCGTAAAAGGCCATATCCGCAACGGTTTCATTTTCCGCTGAAATACGACGCTCTTTAATACCAGTTCTAGCAACGATCCACTCATCGCTAGTCTCTACCATTTTCTCTAAGTCTGCGTTAGTACGCACCTGAGATGGCAAGTAGCTGCCAGTACCTAAAATTTTGCTATACATGAAGACTAATAATGCCTCTCGAGTAAAACCGCTTCCAAACGATCGCTAATGCGGCTGGGGACTTGTCGTTTGACCTCGTGTACTGCTTCACCAATCGCGTTGACGACTGCAGACACATCAGCACTTCCATGACTTTTAATGACAATGCCGCGCAATCCTAACAAACTTGCGCCGTTATACTGGTCGGGGTTCAAGGTTTTTAATTCAGTAAATAGCTCAGAAAACAGCATTCTGGCTATCCAACCCTTTATTGTTGAAGCCATCATGCGCGTTTTTAGCTTATCAATAAAGAGCTGAGCCGTACCTTCGCACGTTTTTAAGCAGACATTGCCCACAAAACCATCACATACGACGACATCAGCAGCATCTTGAAGTAATTGATTACCTTCAATATAGCCTATGAAGTTCACAGACTGAGTATTAGACAACATTTCAGCGCATCGTTTTACAAGGTCATTGCCTTTAATTTCTTCTGCACCGATATTCAAGATAGCGACACGTGGTGCGCGACCTAAATGTTGCTCTGCTAATGCACTGCCCATGACAGCAAACTGAAAGAGTGAATCTGCGTCACTAGAAACGTTCGCCCCTAAATCAAGCATCCATGTGCGATTTCCGGATGCAGTAGGCAAAGCTGAAACCAATGCAGGCCTATCAATACCGGGAAGAAGCTTAAGTCTGAAACGGGATAAAGCCATCAGTGCGCCCGTGTTACCACCACTAACACAAGCATCAGCCTGTGATTCAGCAACCAGATCGATAGCGGCACGCATAGAGCTACCCTGACTATTACGTAAGGCTAGTGAAGGTTTTTCAGAATTGGAAATGACTCGATCACAATGCTGGATACTCAAACGAGAATCAGGCATTCGACCTAATGAAGATAATTGAGATGTGATCGCGTTTCGATCACCTATTAGAATGACTTTTAGCTCTGGGAAATACGACAGTGCCTGCACGGCGGCAGGCACTGTTACACGAGGACCGAAGTCCCCGCCCATTGCATCAAGCGCAACGGTTAGATTTTGCAAAGGTCAACCTTACTTGTTGATAACCTTTTTGCCGCGGTAGAAACCTTCGGCAGTCACGTTGTGACGTAGGTGAGTTTCACCTGAAGTTGCGTCTACAGAAAGTGCAGCTGTAGTTAGCGCATCGTGTGAACGACGCATGCCACGCATTGAACGTGATTTCTTGCTCTTTTGTACGGCCATTGACCCTACTCCTATGTAAATTCTTAAAAAAGCAATTACTTCTTTAAGCTTTTTAAAACATCAAATGGATTCGGCTTTTTGTCTTCCTCAATTTCTTCAGGAAGTTCACCAAACACCAAGTTATTTGAGTTAACGCTACATTTCGCATCGTCGTGCATTGCTATTTGTGGCAATCCAAGGATGAACTCGTCTTCAACTAATTGAATCAGGTCTAACTCACCGTACTCGTTCAGATCTACCAAATCGTACTCTTCCGGTGCTTCCTCTTCACTTTTCTCACTGTAAACAGGAGTATAAGTAAATTGGACATCGCACTCATGTGCGAAAACCTCATTACAACGTTGACACTCTAAATCGACTTCGACGTTAGCTTTACCAGAGATAACGACTAATCGTTGTTCATCAAGCCCAAATGACATTGAGACTTGCGCGTCACGTTTTACGCCTTCAGTTGCTTCAGTTAAACGCTTCAAAAGACTGACCTGAATGATACCATCCATATCGAGTCGTTTTTGAGCCGTTCTTGCCGGATCAACTGTACGCGGTATTTTTTCCTTTTGCATAGGGCGCGAATCTTATCTTCCAAATCGTGTTTAGTCAAAGGAAATGGCAAAAAAAATGTACTTTCCTGCCTTTCCTATTCAGAGCATTATGAATAGCAGGACAAGTTACGTTATCCTGAGATAAATGCTTCCTTGAATTGTAAATTAAAATGAGAAATTACCAACTAGTTTTAGCCTCTACATCACCATTTAGGCAAGAGATCCTCAAAAAACTACAGTTAAGCTTCATTACAGCCAAGCCATACTGCGATGAAACGCAGCTTCCAGAAGAGACGCCACAACAGTTGGTGATGCGCCTTGCTGAGACCAAAGCTAAGTCTTGTGCTGTGGAGCAACCTAGCTTAGTCATTGGTTCTGATCAGATTTGCGTAATTGATGGAGAGATCATTGGTAAGCCTCACACTCGAGAAAAAGCGATCGAGCAGCTATCTCGTCAAAGCGGCAAGAGCATTACTTTTTATACTGGGCTTTCGGTTTGGAACAACGAAACCAATCAAGCTGACACGCGTCTCGACACCTTTGTTGTGCATTTCCGCGATTTAACCGAGCAGCAAATCATTAGTTATGTCGAGAAAGAACAACCTTATTACTGCGCGGGCAGTTTTATGTGTGAAGGGTTAGGCATCGCGTTGTTTAAAAAGATGGAAGGTAAAGATCCGAATACTTTGATCGGCTTACCGCTGATCGATCTGGTCGATATGTTAGAAGCACAAGGAATGAGTGTACTGTAACGGATACGATCTCTTTGTTAGAGGTTCTCTACTCCTTCCTTCGTCACTCTAGGGAATGACGGAACACGCAATTTTATCTAACCAGCTAATGATATAGAACGTGATTTTAAAAAGTCGTCATCCTCAAGAGCGAGGAACGAACGAGTTGGGGATCTTCTACAACAGATAAAACAAAAAAGGTTGACGATATTCGTCAACCTTTTTCATTTGATACATCAGATATATCTGATACTCAATTAACGAAATATCTCGTATCTTCTTAAAGCTTACGTAAACCAGTTAAGGCTTTCTCTAGCCTTCTTTCCATTGGCGCCGAGATATCCATCTTCTCTTCACTACCTGGGTGCGTAAACTTGATGTTTGCGGCATGTAAGAACAGACGATCAAGACCAACCTTGCCCGTGTAAGCATCAAAACGACGATCACCGTAGCGATCATCCCAAGCAATTGGGTGACCAGTATACTGAGCGTGCACACGAATTTGGTGTGTACGGCCTGTAATTGGGCTAGCTTGAATCAACGTCGCCTCTTGGAATTTTTCTAAAACCTTAAAACGGGTTTCAGAAGCTTTACCATTCGGGTTAACTCGAACAATGCTGTTCACTTCATTTTTCAACAAAGGTGCGTTGACGACTTTGCAGCTGTTCTTCCATTCGCCCATAACTAAAGCGAAGTAGTATTTTTGAACCGTTTTTTCACGGAACTGTGCTTGAAGGTGTCTTAGCGCCGAGCGCTTCTTAGCAACAAGCAAAATGCCAGACGTATCTCTATCGATACGGTGCACTAATTCAAGAAAACGAGCATCAGGGCGAAGAGCACGTAATGCTTCAATCGCACCAAACTTTAATCCGCTACCACCATGAACAGCAGTGCCAGACGGTTTGTTAAGAATTAGCATGTGATCATCTTCATAAATGATGCACTGTTCTAATTCTGAAACCTTGTTGAGTTTCGTGCTCGGCACGTTCTCTTCTGTTTTCTCTTCAATAGTAACCGGAGGGATACGAACTAAATCGCCAGCTTTTAGTTTGTACTCAGCCTTAATGCGTTTTTTATTTACGCGGACTTCGCCTTTACGCACGATTCGGTAAATCATGCTTTTCGGGATGTTTTTTAATTGGTTGCGTAAGAAGTTATCAATACGCTGACCAGCCATATCTTCGTCAATGTCGACGAATTGGACTTGGGTTCTAATTTCGCTCATTGCGCTATTGTATCACTGTCACTTTTGATAATTGAGATTTTCTTAGCCCTATTCCGAACTTATTTATCCCTAATCCTTACCGATCTATCCCAAAATGGTCATTGAAGTTCTATATTTCTTTGATTCTTCGAACAAAAAAGCACCAAGATTCCTGCAAATTAAAATATCAATTGATAAATTATTTATAGACAGTGAGTTAGAGCTATCAAAACCCAAACAAAAACTGTTTTTTTTACAGCATTCCGACAAAGCAGATTGCTGTGTTTACCGACCGCTGCTATAGTTCACAGCTGCTATCAGTGGTTTGACTATTATTTAAACAGCTAACCATTCATAAGCAAGTAAATGAGTAGATAACTCAGATTAGACAGTGCTGCAATCGGCGTAAGACACGGTCAACTGAGTTCCTTATCGCTCTACTCACGTACACTCATGTTGAGTATTCACCGCCACATCGCGGATCATAGGCTAACTCCCTATGATGACTGACGTGCCCCAGAGCATCCCTCTCCAGCCGGGAGGCTGCACCGATAAAGCCATGGGATCTGGCACCATGAGAAACGAAATAAAGCGATAAGAACAATGATGAAAATAAGAAAAGACAATGAGAATTTCTAAATGAAAAGAATGTTAATTAACGCAACTCAAAAAGAAGAGTTGCGTGTCGCTTTGGTTGATGGCCAACGACTGTTCGATCTAGATATCGAAAGTCCAGGTCACGAGTCAAAGAAAGCGAATATCTACAAAGGACGTATTACCCGTATTGAACCAAGCCTAGAAGCGGCATTCGTTGATTACGGCGCAGAACGTCACGGTTTCCTCCCTCTTAAAGAAATTGCCCGCGAATACTTCCCTGAAGGTTATACATACCAAGGCCGTCCTAGCATTAAAGAAGTGCTAAAAGAAGGCCAAGAAGTAATCGTACAAGTAGAGAAAGAAGAACGTGGTAGCAAAGGTGCTGCACTGACAACTTTCATCTCTTTGGCTGGTAGTTACTTAGTTCTTATGCCTAATAACCCTCGTGCTGGCGGTATTTCTCGTCGTATCGAAGGTGATGAACGCACTCAACTGAAAGCAGCATTAAGCACTCTTGAGCTTCCTCAAGGTATGGGCTTAATCGTGCGGACAGCGGGTGTTGGCAAAAGCGCAGAAGAGCTAGAGTGGGACCTGAATGTTCTATTGAACCATTGGGGCGCTATCAAGCAAGCTTCTGATTCAAATGCAGCTCCTTTCCTGATTCACCAAGAGAGTAACGTTATTGTTCGCGCAATTCGTGACTACCTACGTCGTGATATTGGCGAGATTCTAATCGACAGCAATACTATTTTTGAACGTGCTCAAGCGCACATTCAATTAATACGCCCAGATTTCATGAATCGCGTTAAGAAATACGATGGTGAAGTGCCACTATTCAGTCATTACCAGATTGAAAGCCAGATCGAATCTGCTTTCCAACGTGAAGTTCGTCTTCCATCTGGTGGTTCTATCGTAATCGACCCAACAGAAGCACTGACTTCTATCGATATCAACTCGGCTCGTGCAACAAAGGGCGGCGATATTGAAGAAACAGCACTTAACACTAACCTAGAAGCTGCCGATGAAATTGCACGTCAATTACGTCTACGTGATCTAGGTGGTCTTGTTGTAATCGACTTTATCGATATGACTCCGGTTCGCCACCAACGCGAAGTAGAAAGCCGTCTACGTGATGCCGTTCGTTTAGATCGCGCACGTGTTCAGATCGGTCGTATTTCTCGCTTTGGTCTTCTAGAGATGTCTCGTCAACGTTTGAGCCCATCACTAGCAGAAGCAAGCCACCACATTTGTCCTCGTTGTACAGGTACTGGTGTTGTTCGTGATAACGAATCTCTAGCACTTTCTGTTCTACGTTTGATTGAAGAAGAAGCTCTAAAAGACAACACAGCACAAGTACTTGCTGTTGTGCCTGTTCCAATCGCTTCTTACCTTCTGAACGAAAAACGTCGCTCAGTAAACCACATCGAGAAGAACCAAGAAGTTAAGATCACTGTTGTTCCTAACTCAGACATGGAAACGCCGCACTTTGAGGTTATCCGTGTTCGTGAAGGTGAAGAGTTCGATCTACTGTCTTACTTGCTGCCTAACAAGCTAGAAGCTCTAAAAGAAGCGGAAAGCAAAGAGCCTGCTGAACAGACTATTCGTCCTAAGAAGATCGAAGAACCTGCTCTGAAAGGCTTTGCAGCTCCTGCTCAATCAGCACCAACTCCTGCTCCAGCACCTAAAGCTGTAGAAGAGAAGAAAGCTGAACCAGCAGCGACTCAAGAACCAGGCCTAATTGGTCGTTTCTTCAAAGCTATCGGTAGCTTCTTATTTGGCTCTTCAACTCAAGAAGAGAAAAAAGAAGAAGAGAAGAAAGAAGAAGAGAAACCTAAAAACAATCGCAACAACGGCAACCGTCAACGCCGTGATCGTAACGATAACCGTCGTCGTAACCAACGTGGTGAGCGTGGCGAACAGCGTAACGACCGTGGTGAACGTGGTGAACGTGGCGACAATCGTAACGAAAACCGTGACAACAAACGCCGTCGTAAGCCAGCTCGTGATGAGAAGCCTGAAGAGCAAAAAGAAGCAGCTCCACAGCAAACTCGTCAGCCTCGCAAGCCTAAGCAAGACCGTCGCAACAAGCCACGTGATGAGCAGAAGCAACGCGAAGAGCAAGCACCATCTAAATTAGCAGAAGAAGGTCTACAGCTAGCAGCAGAAGCACAAGCTGGTAAACCGGAAGCGCCTAAGGCTAAACCTGAAGCGAAAGCAGCTAAGATTAAAGAGCGTCGTCAGCGTCGTAAACTGAACAAGCAAGTTCGTGTTAAAGACCAACAAGCTCAAGCTGAAGATAACGCTTCAAAAGAGCAGGTTGCTGCTAAAGAACTATCTGTTTCAAAAGAACAGTCAGTAGCTCAAGAGCAAAAAGTTGCGGAACAAGTAGAAGCAACTCAAGCGAATGCAGAGCAAACTGAACAGGAAGAGCCGAAACAACGTCGTAACCGTCGTTCTCCACGTCACCTACGTGCAAGTGGTCAACGTCGTCGTCGCGGTCGTGATCGTCGCCCTAACCCATTCCGCCTACGTAAAGGTGGTGTAGCTTCTCCAGAGATGGCTATGGGTAAAGTGATGCCTCGCTTCATTCCAAAACCTCACCACAAGCAGGCAAAACCTGAAGTGGCTGAAGTTCAAGTAGCAGCTGAAGCTCAAACATCTGTTCAAGAGCAGAATGTTGCTCTAGAGACGGTACCACAAAGCAATGTAGCAATGGCTGGCGGCTTCGCATGTCCAGAGCTTGCAATGGGTAAAGTTATCATCCGTCGTGAAGATGCTGCTGTTGAAGCTCAAGTAGCTGAGACTCCTGCAGTCGTTGAAGAAGCACCAGTGGTCGTTGAAACTGCGAAAGTTGAAACTCCAGTGATTGCAGACGCGACGAAAGTTGAAGCGCCTGTTGTAGCAGAAGCAACACCAGTTGTTGAAGCTGAAGCGCCTAAAGCTGAAAGTGCAAAAGTTGAAGAAGCACCTGTTGTAAAAACAGAAGCTCCTAAAGCGGCACCAAAGGCCGCAGTTGCTAAGAAGCAAGCTGGCTCACCAATGACTAAAGCTCCTGGTCCTCAAGAGATCAAAGAGATTGAAGTGATTGCAGCTCCGTTCCGCACTGAACGTTTTGTATCGAAAGGTGCAGGCAGTCAGGCAGCGTCGAACAAAGCTGGCGCGGCGATGACTAAGCCAAACTACTAGCGATTACTGATAGATAATCGCAAGTAAATAGAATCAAAGGCTGCTTATTAAAGCAGCCTTTTTCATATCTACTAATCGAATAAAAATTAACAGATATATTACTCAAAGTTAGGTTCAACCTTGAACTTAATCACATTTTTGGGTAGCATTCGCGCACTTATCTTTTCGACACTTAGCTATTGCCGCTCTTTTCCATCACTGTTTGGCTACGCAATACACCCGTGTCGGTAAATCCATCTTAAGCATAGCTGAGCAAACATGTTCGAATTCCCACAATTTTCAAAGCACTCTGTAAAGAATGACGTGCTTTCAGGTCTTACAGTAGCCCTAGCTCTGGTACCTGAAGCTGTAGCATTCGCCTTTGTTGCTGGCGTTGACCCAATGGTTGGTCTTTACGCAGCATTCATCGTAGGTTTAATCACTTCTGTCTTTGGCGGCCGTCCAGGTATGATTTCTGGTGCAACTGGCGCAATGGCCGTTGTAATGGTGAGCCTAGTGGCAACCCATGGCGTTCAATACCTATTCGCAGCCGTTATGCTGGCTGGCCTTCTGCAAATTGCAGCGGGTGTATTTAAACTAGGTAAATTTATCCGTATCGTTCCACATCCAGTAATGATTGGTTTCGTGAACGGTTTGGCAATTGTTATCTTCCTAGCTCAACTTGGTCAATTTAAAGCGCCAGACGTAACAGGTGCGTTGACTTGGTTACCAAGCGGTCAAATGACACTAATGCTAGGTCTAGTAGCCCTTACAATGGCTATCATCCACTTCCTACCTAAGCTAACAACAGCAGTACCATCTTCATTGGTTGCTATTGTTACAGTAACGGCTTTGGTTGTGGGTCTTGACCTTGAAACTCGCACTGTTGTCGACTTCCTACGTACCATGTCTGGTGACGAAGCTGCTACGCTAGCGGGCTCTCTACCAACATTCTCAATTCCTGCTGTTCCGTTTTCTTTAGAGACACTACAGATCATCCTGCCTTACGCAATTATCCTTGCGGCTATCGGCCTGATTGAATCTCTGCTGACACTGACAGTACTAGACGAAATGACAAACACTCGTGGTCAATCAAACCGTGAATGTGTTGGTCAAGGTATGGCTAACGTAACGTGTTCTGTATTCGGTGCGATGGGTGGTTGTGCGATGATCGGTCAATCGATGATCAACGTGAACTCAGGTGGTCGTGGTCGTCTTTCAGGTATTGTAGCGGCAGTTGCACTACTGATGTTTATCCTGTTCGGTTCTGCACTGATTGAAATGATTCCTCTAGCAGCACTTGTGGGCGTAATGTTCATGGTTGTTATTGGCACATTTGAGTGGGCTACTTTCAAGCTTGCGCGTCGCGTTCCTAAGCAAGACTTCTTCGTTATCGTTCTTGTTACCGTAGTAACCGTACTGACTGACCTTGCTGTAGCGGTAGGTGTTGGTGTTGTTGCTTCAGCGCTAATGTTTGCTTGGCAACATGCTAAACACATCTACGCAGATACATCAGTAAACGCTGAAGGCTCAAAAGAGTACAAAGTTAACGGTCCAATATTCTTTGGTTCGACGGCTAACTTCCTAGAGTTGTTTGACGCTTACAACGATCCACAAGATGTGATCGTTGATTTCGCAAACTCACGCGTGACTGACCACTCTGCAATTGAAGCGATCGACACGATTGCTGACCGTTACGCGGCGCTAGGTAAAACACTTCACCTTCGCCACCTAAGCCAAGACTGTGTTGCTATGCTGCACAAAGCAGGTAGCTTAGTTGAAGCGAACGTTGCAGAAGACCCAATCTACAAAGTAATGTCTAAGTAATCTTAGCTGTAGCTTTAAGTTAGATTTAGAGAGGCCGACATTCAATGTCGGCCTTTTTTATACCTATCGGTCAGCCCTTACGCTGATCACAAAACACACGTACATTGCTTCCACACTACATTGAACGCAGTATCGCTTCGCTAGACTCTTCGATTAAATCCAACACCAATTCAAATCCATTTCCCTCACCATAATATGGATCGGGGATCTCTTGATATTGTGACTCTCCAAAGCTCAAAAATAATGCGATCTTGTATTGGAGGTGAACTGGGCATTGGCTCATTAAGTCGTCTAAATTCGCCCTATCTGCCGCGAGTATCAGGTCAAATTCTTCGAAGTCATTATCTACCACTTTACGAGAAGTAATCCTCTTAAAGCTGTAGCCTCGCTTCTCTCCTGCTGATTTGGATCGCGAGTCTGGCGGGTTGCCTTGATGAAAACCAATCGTCCCCGCAGAGTCGACCACAACGTCAATATCCAGCTGTTGCGCTTTCTTCCTTAGCACCGCTTCACCTGTTGGCGAACGGCAAATATTCCCCATACAAACTACGAGTATCTTTTTCATCCCTAATCACCTGTTCTTCCGATGGTTTTTGCTATCGTTAAGTTAGGCTATGATAGGCGCAATCACAACTTAAAAGGATTTGTTATGTCGACTGAAGACAACAAAGAACAACGCCACAAAGCAAGACAACAGAAAGTAAAAGAACAAGTCGATGCTCGTGTCGCTGCAGCGCAAGAAGTAAAAGGCCTATTGCTGGTTATCACTGGCAACGGTAAAGGTAAATCAACATCCGGTTTTGGTACGATTACACGTGCAGTCGGTCATGGTAAGAAGTGTGCCGTCGCTCAGTTTGTAAAAGGAACATGGGATAACGGCGAAAAGAACGTTCTCCAAAAGCTCGATGTAGAGTTCCAAGTGATGGGTACTGGCTTTACTTGGGAAACTCAAAACAAGGCTCAAGATATCGAAGCAGCACAGCGCGTGTGGAAAGAGTGTCAACGCATGCTAGCCGATGAGTCGATTGATGTGATTCTGTTTGATGAGCTGACTTACATGGTGAGTTACGGCTACATTGAACTGGATGAAGTGGTAGAAGCTCTAAACAACCGTCCGAAAATGCAGTCCGTGATCATTACTGGCCGTGGCGCGCACCGCACTTTAACGGACATGGCCGATACCGTGTCTGAAGTTCGTAACGTTAAACACGCTTTCGAATCTGGTGTAAAAGCGCTACAAGGCGTGGATTGGTAATCGCATTCAACCAGAGCTCCCCGACCCGGTCATTCTTCCCTCTTTAGGATGACGACCACTAAACTGTCACGCCCTTGAACAAAGGACAAGACCTGTCGTCATCCCCTAGAACGAGTGACGCGTGTCATAGGGAATCTCTCTAAAGTATTATAAGCATCCAAACAAAAGCGCCACTCCTACTACAGGAATGGCGCTTCTTTTATATACGAGTTAGAAACGTTTAGTTAAAGAAACCTTTCAATAAACCATCAACGGCTTCTTTGGTTTTCTCGTCTTTGATCTTGTCCGTTAGCTTGTTCACACCACGGTCAATTTCTTTCTGTGCTTTCTGTTTCAATACATCATCAAAAACAAGTGCAAATTTCGGGGCTGCCCACTGACCAGTTACCTTAATTGGGATAGTTACATCTTTCAGGTCGTCGATGCTCTTACCGCCTTGACCTTCAAGTGAACCCACAATCGATGTACGAACAAGGAAGTCTACCGTTTCATTAATGAAGTTCGCTTTACCTTGGCCAGTAACGCGCAGTAGTGGTGATTGTGCCGACAAGTCGTTCGTTGAAACCCAACCTTTATCCACTTTCAGTGTCGCTTTCATCGCACTGAAGTCCGTTTTTTGAGCTTCATTTGTGCTTTCAACTTTCTCGCCTTTGATCTTAGCGTAGTTTTCTCGAATCAGTTGAGCTACGTTGATGCCGTTAACTGCACCATCTTCAAAGTTAATCGCGATAGTACCGACTAGATTTTGCTTGATGCCCGTCGGAGTCAGACTCTTACCTTTCACGTTAACATCAATATTACCGGTACCTTCCAGCATATCGTTATCTGCAACATCAACCAGTAACGGTTGTACTTTCACGCCTTTGATTTTCTTCTTAGCCGTGTAAGTCGCTGGTGTTTTACGAGCGTCTAGCTTAGCCGTAGCTGAAATAGAACCTTGGTAAAGATTCGAGGTGAATGAGGTTAGCTCTGCGATACCACGGTTAACCGAAAATGCCGTTTTAACATTCTGCATCTTCGCGTTGTTCGCCTTGAACTTATCAATCGTGATGTCACCTTTCACGTCTAACGTTTTCAGAGCCGACAGGTCAGGTTCCACTTCTTTAGCTGGAGCTAAACTACCTGAGTTTGACGTTGAGCCACCAGCAGAACCAGAAGGAGCAGTGCTCGCTGTTTCTGTTGTATTGCCTAAGCCTAGGAACTCGTCCAAATCGATATTCGGGCTATGAAGAGAGAAACGAACCTTTGGTATTTCAGATAGGGTTACATCTGCTTTACCGTCTAATGCAATAGCGTTAGCTTGTAGCTTCTCTAACACAAAGCTCAGGTGGCTCTTGTTAAGATCGAAGCTTAAGTCAGACAACATGTCGACTTTCATTGGAGACTGAGGAAGCGTGTCGCCTTTGAATGTTGAATCTAACGTTAATTTGTTCAGCGTTACTTTTGAAATCGCGCTATCAACAGTAAGTTCACCGCCGCCTTTAAGATCAAGGTCAAGGCCAGCCGCGTTACCGATTACAGCGTAAGTCAGTTGGTTTACCTTATCGAACTCAAACGTATTCAAGCCAATTTTTGCTGACTCAATCGACGTCGCTGGATCATTGAACTTAGCGTTTAAGTCGATATTACGAAGTGCGTAACTTGCGAAGCCTTCAGCTAATTTGAACTCTGCGCTACCTTGTGCAGAGAACTTCTGTTGATTGTTTTCACCAGAAGCCGCAAATGTCGCGGTTGTCCATGTATCAACGGCAAACTCAGAAAGATTCAAAGACACATCGTATAGCTTAGTGAATGAACCCGCTTGCTTGTCGTCCATTTCAAACAATGCGTTTGATACAGTTACGCCTGCAAGGTTGATCGTCCAACCCGATGCGTCTGTGGTAGTTTGCTCTTGAGGTGCGGGCGCTGATTCAGAACTTGTGTCTGCTGCAGGCTCAGACTCTTGAGACGCTGACGCTTGCGTTAGTGCATCAATGTTCTTGCGACCATCTTTAAGCGTTTCTAAATAGAATTCTGCACCATCTAGAGTAATGTTGCCGATCTCTAATTGGTTGCTAAATAGCGGAGTAACCGAAACATCAACACCAACCGTATCAACCTTAAATAAGTTCGGTTGGGTGAACCCTTCAGGGTTACGTAATTCAGTTTGACCAAGTTCAAAGCCAATGGATGGGAAGAATTGCCAGCTGATATCACCTTCGATCACGAGCTCTAGGCCTGTGTGTTTTTGGGCTTGTTCGACAATTAATGGCTTAAATTGGTTGGGATTCACTAACAGCACTAGTGCCAGAATTGCTGCAACGACAACAAACACTGGTACAGCTATGAAAATGAGTAGTTTCTTCATCCGCATATTCCTTGCTTAGATTCCAAAAGAAAGTGGCACTATAAAAGTGCCACTGATTCGGTAAAAAATAAAGCTAAGTGAGTCACTTAGGCAAAATTTTATTCGATTAAGACTTCAACAACTTCGCAATGTGCGCTTTTAGCACATCAATCGCAATACGGTTTTTACCACCACGAGGAACGATGATGTCTGCATGTTGTTTTGAAGGCTCGATAAACTGCATGAACATTGGACGTACTGTTTCTTGGTATTGCTTAAGTACAGTGTCCATTGTACGACCACGCTCTTCTACATCACGCTTAACACGGCGTAGTAGACAGATGTCTAATGGTGTATCCATAAACACACTTGCGTGCATTAGTTTACGAAGACGCGGGTCTGTTAGAAGCAGAATACCCTCTAAAATGATCACTTTCTTTGGAGTAAGTGTAGTCGTTTCAGAAGTACGTGTGTGCTCTGTGTAGCTGTATTCAGGAACTTCTACGGCGTTGCCACTCATTAGCTGCTGTAGATGTTCACATAAAAGATCATGATCTAGTGCATTTGGGTGATCGTAGTTAGTTTTAACACGCTCTTCCATACTCAAGTGGCTTTGGTCGCTGTAATAGCAATCTTCCGTGATAACACCAATTTGATGGTCGCCTACTTTTTCGCGCAATTCATTATAAATTGTACTAGCAATCAGACTTTTTCCTGAAGCTGAAGCGCCAGCGATACCTACGATGACACATTGATTATTATCAGACATTAATTTTGCACCCGATATGGTTTGGTGGTGGGAAGAGATAAACCGCCTGATTATAGGGGCTAAACAACATAGATTCTAGTCGCCATTTTAGCTAATTGCAGTCAAATTGATGATATCAATGCATTTAATGAATACAATCGTTTGCTTTCAAATAACTTGCCTACAACTATTTGCACAACCCCAATGGCTATGAGCCTAAATCCAAGCGTTGTTTATCTAATCCAACATGATTAACACAACTTTTTGATTATCTTTCGCTATTCAACCAAAGAAAAGTTAATCGCCTCTGGTCTCGCCTTGCCGGTCCAGAACATCTTCGCAGCCACATTCTCAGCAAGCTCTAAATAGTGACGTGTATGTTCACTGTCTGGACGACGAATCACCGTCGGACAACCTGCATCGATGTCTTCTCGCACATCAATATGAAGAGGGATCTGTGCCAAAATATCGAGGTAAAACTCTTCTGACATGGCTTCAGCACCACCAGCACCAAAGATATGCTCTTTCTCACCACAGTGGCTACAAATATGATAGCTCATGTTTTCAACTAAGCCTGCCACTGGCACGCTTACCTTATCGAACATTGCTACACCTTTACGCGCATCCGCTAGTGCCAAATCTTGAGGAGTGGTCACCACTACTGCGCCCGTCACGGGGATCTGTTGCGATAACGTCAGCTGAATATCACCGGTGCCCGGTGGCATGTCGATAACAAGGTAATCCAACTCTGGCCATACAGTTTCATTAACTAACTGCCCCAAAGCCTTCGCTGCCATAGGGCCACGCCAGATTGCCGCATCGTCTTTCGACACAAGATAGCCAATAGAGTGAGTGAAAATGCCATGTGCCTCGATTGGCATCATCCATTTGTTGTTCTGTACTTCTGGTTTCGCGTCTAGTTGGCCGAGCATCATAGGCACTGATGGACCGTAGATATCCGCATCCAACAAACCCACTTTTGAACCTGACTTAGATAACGCGAGCGCAAGGTTTACTGAAGTCGTTGATTTACCCACCCCACCCTTTGCTGACGTCACAGCGATAATATTCTTAACACCCTTCAATGGCGTCGCGACAGTGGTTTCCAGCGCAGATGGCTTCACTTTTACTTCAAACTGAAAAGCGCTAACAAGCTGTTGTTCAATCTGAGAGTCGATCCACTGTTCCAATTCAACCGCAAGCTGATTAGCAGCAAAAGGCAAGGTGATAACAAATGATCCACGCGGATCAACCGATACAATATTTTGGTGTAGCGCCCACTCTGGGATGAGGATTGGTGACTCGAACTCATTCAACCATGAACAGAAATCTTGCTTAGAAGTAAAGTTACGCATTGGGGCTCCTTTTTTTATTTATGCTATCACCCACGAGATGAAGACTGAACCCCTAAAAAACTAGGGGAATCCTTTGTCTGATACCTTGGCGTATCACACGTTATAAAGTAGTATTACCTCTCAAATTTATACCTATCAAAAAAGCGAATTATTAAGTATGGCAACTGATCCAAGACAACTTTTGGTAACTTGTGCGCTTCCGTACGCTAACGGCTCTATTCACCTTGGCCATATGCTTGAGCATATCCAAGCTGATATCTGGGTTCGATACCAGCGTCTACGTGGCAACACTGTAAACTTCATCTGTGCTGACGATGCTCACGGCACGCCAATTATGCTTAAAGCTCAACAGATGGGTATCACGCCAGAAGAGATGATCGCTGCTGTTAGTGAAGAGCACCAAAAAGACTTCGCTGGCTTTGATATCAGCTTTGATAACTACCACAGCACACACAGCGAAGAGAACCGTGAACTGGCTTCTCACATCTACCTAGAACTTAAAAAGAACGGCTTCATTTCTAGCCGTACTATTTCTCAGCTTTTCGATCCTGAGAAAGAGATGTTCTTACCAGACCGCTTCGTAAAAGGTACTTGCCCTAAGTGTAAGTCAGAAGACCAGTACGGTGATAACTGTGATAACTGTGGTGAGACATACAGCCCAACTGAGCTAATTAACCCTAAATCAGCGGTTTCTGGCGCAACTCCAGTAATGAAAGACTCTGAGCACTTCTTCTTCGACCTACCTCAGTTCGAAAGCATGCTTAAAGAGTGGACTCGTTCTGGCTCTCTACAGAATGAAACTGCAAACAAAATGCAGGAATGGTTTGAGTCTGGTCTGCAACAGTGGGATATCTCACGTGATGCACCTTACTTTGGCTTTGAAATCCCAGGCGAAAAAGACAAGTTCTTCTACGTATGGCTAGACGCACCTGTTGGCTACATGGCTTCTTTCAAGAACCTATGTGACAAGCGTGACGATCTAAACTTCGATGAATACTGGAAGAAAGACAGCACAACTGAGCTTTACCACTTCATCGGTAAAGACATCGTTTACTTCCACAGCCTATTCTGGCCAGCAATGCTAGACGGCGCAGGTTTCCGTAAGCCAAACAACGTATTCGTACACGGCTACGTAACAGTGAACGGTGCGAAGATGTCTAAGTCGAAAGGCACATTCATCAAGGCAAGCACGTACCTAAACCACCTAGACCCTGAGTGTCTACGTTACTACTACGCTGCGAAACTAAACAGCCGCATCGATGACTTAGATCTTAACCTTGAAGACTTCACCCAACGTGTAAACGCTGACGTAGTAAACAAGATTGTTAACCTAGCTTCTCGTAACGCTGGCTTCATTACTAAGCGTTTTGAAGGCAAGCTAGCTGCTGAATTTGCAGAACCTGAGCTATACAACGAATTCGTTGCTGCTGCTGAGCGTATCGGTGAGCTATACGAAACTCGTGAATTCAGCCGTGCTATCCGTGAAATCACTGCACTAGCGGATAAAGCTAACCAGTACATCGACGAAAAAGCACCTTGGGTTCTTGCAAAAGATGAAGGAAAAGAAGCTGAGCTTCAACAAGTTTCTTCTGTAGGTATTAACCTATTCCGCGTACTGATGGCTTACCTGAAACCAGTGATGCCAGAGCTTGCAGCTCGCACTGAAGCTTTCCTAAACGAAGAGCTAACGTGGGAAGCGATTGCGACTCCGCTAACTGATCACGAGATCACTAAGTTCAAAGCGCTATTCAACCGTATTGATCCTAAGAAAGTGGAAGCAATGGTTGAGTCTTCTAAAGAAGATGCAGCCGCTGAAGCAGCAGCGAAAGAAAAAGCAGAAGCTGAAAAAGAGCAAGCAAGCCAAACTGAGCTAGACAAAGAGCCAATCGCAGACGAGATTGAGTTCGATGCCTTTGCAGCAGTAGACATGCGTATCGCTCGTATCATCTCTTGTGAAGAAGTACCAAAAGCGAACAAACTACTGAAGTTCCAACTAGACATCGGTGGTGAGACTCGCCAAGTATTCTCTGGTATCAAATCAGCATACAAACCTGAAGAGCTAGAAGGCAAGCTAACTGTAATGGTAGCCAACCTAAAACCTCGTAAGATGAAGTTTGGTATGTCTGAAGGCATGATCCTAGCAGCGGGCCCTGGCGGCAGCGACCTATGGATCCTTGAGCCACACGAAGGTGCTCAACCTGGTATGCGTGTAATGTAATTCTGACTCCAGTCAGATAACAAGCACCCATCACTAAATCCCTAATGCATTTTTTGACTTGAAAGAGTGAATCAGCATTGGGGATTTTTTATATCTACCGAAAATTAGCGTTCTCTGTTAGAGTCGCCGTCAACTATGCTATGTAGAGTAGAAATTGGTTCGTCGACAAAAATAGGCGAAACCAACACCTCTTTACTCTAAAACCCTTTTTAGGAATCCCCAGTGACTAACAACGAAATCTTGCGTCGTATTCAACACGCACTAAACCTTAAAAATGCACAAATCATCAAAGCTATCGAACAAGCTGATGTGACCGTTGCTCATGACCAAGTGATTAACTGGCTAAAAGACGACAACGACAAGTCATGCTCTAAGATGAAAGATAAAGAGTTAGCGGTATTCCTAAATGGTTTCATCAACCTTAAGCGTGGCAAAAAAGAAGGCGAGCAACCTAAACCTGAAGTTGCACTGACGAACAACATGATCTTCATGAAGCTTCGTATTGCATTAAACATGAAAGCAGAAGATGTTTTGGACGTACTAGAAGTGGTTGGCATTAGCTTGAGCAAGTACGAAATCGGCGCTTACTTCCGCAAGCCAGAAAACAAAAACTACAAAGTGTGTGAAGACCAGCTACTTTGCGATTTTCTAAACGGCGTGCAATTTACCAACCGCCCAGATTCAGAAGAGTTTGCGGGTTAAGTTGCTGCTCCTAGATAAATTTTAAGTTGCTGCACATAGATAAATTACTCGCCATAGGTAAGTAACTGACCCACGGATAATTTTCTAGTGACGACAGATAAATAAAAAGCGGCGAGATAATTGAATTATCTCGCCGCTTCTTCGTTTTCTTTACGTCACTGACTAAACAGGAACAACAACAGTAAACCTATGGCTTAGCTGTCGTCTTCAGTGAAGTTCGTTGGCAATGTCGTTTTCATTTCATTCCAAACTTGTGCACTAGCGATACCGTAGTTACGAATCACTAATGGCAACGTTTCGCGCTCGCCACTTTCACAGATAATGAACAGCTCTTTATAAAAGTCCATCGCTAAACGTCGTGCTTCTGGGTTAGAGAAGTAGTAGCTACCGATACGGTCATACAGCTTACGCACACCGTTAAAGATCAGGCCGTAAATCTGGTTACCTGAGTGGAATGCCAAACGTTGGAAAAGCATGTAATCATAGAAGTTGAAAGTCTTCGCGATTAAGATCGTCTGACGTTTCGCTTCATCTTTTTCTGAATCTTCTTTTACCGCTTGTTTGATCTTGTCAGCGTATGGCGACGATTCTAGGAACTCATCCCAAGTTGGTGCCGCAAGTAGCGCTTCACAAGATTCAATCACGTTACTGATAGTACGCTCTGAAGCTTCTTTGTTTGCTTTGAATGCATAACGCATAAAGATCGGGCTGATATTAGTACGAGCAGCAAGCAGGTCTTCTACCATTTTGCTTGCGTTATCAACGTCCAACGTCATTAGCGTATCAAGGATATGAAGACCTGAGGTTTCCATAAACTGGTTAACTTTAGTGGGTTTGCCGTGTTGGATTGTCAACCAACCATCACGAGCAAGACGTTGTAGTACTTCACGAAGCGTAGTACGTGTAACACCAATCAGCTCAGAAAGCTCACGCTCTGCGGGCAAGATAGAACCTGGAGGGAAACGGCCATTCCAAATACTTTCAATGATATACTTCTCTGCAAATCCTGCCGGGCTCTTCGCCTTAATGACCATCTACACTTCAATCCAATTTAATTATTCTGTTCTAATTTACTCATCATACCACTAGTTCACACCTAGCGGAAACACCCTCAAAAATTTTACTCACCCTAAATACCATTAGAGTTATAACTCTAAAGTTCAGCACACGTTTGCACCTCAGGTTTGTAAAGCAAGCGACTCTAAACCACCATTTCAACAAACCGTTAACACAACAAATTTTCTTTAAAATCAATGAGATTGGTCATATTTTTAAAGCTATTAATTTGCAATATTAAGTTGTAATAATCATATATAAGTCGTCGTTATTCTGTAATTTTCAATCATTTCGCTGAAATATTGATTCTAGTCGGTTTTTATCACATTTTAAGTGGTATGCTTGCGCTACTTTGATCGCGTTTCTCAACAAAAAAGAGGTATTTTTAGTGCTACAGGGCTTTTCCTGTTGACTAAATGTTATCTAAGAGTAGAGTTGCGCTCAAAAATAAGCAGTGCTTGAGTTTCTAAGGGAGTGACTTGGCAAGACCACAGAACATTACATGGAATGTAGTTTTTCTAAGTCACTGTTAGTTATAGTTTTTAACAATTTCTATAGCTCGATTCTCAAAATGTTGTATTGCTTGTCTATTCATAATCAACATAAAAGAGTATTAACATGCCGATGTCTCTCGGAAACGCTTTTATCAAGAACTTCCTTGGTAAAGCTCCTGATTGGTATAAACTTGCCATCATTTCCTTTTTAATCATCAACCCGTTTGTTTTCTTCCTAGTTGACCCATTTGTTGCGGGCTGGCTATTGGTGGTTGAGTTTATTTTCACTCTAGCTATGGCTCTCAAATGCTACCCGCTTCAACCGGGTGGTCTATTAGCTATTCAAGCAGTCGCCATTGGCATGACCAAACCAGAAATGGTTTATCACGAGCTGCAAGCAAACCTTCCTGTATTACTCTTGCTCGTATTCATGGTTGCTGGCATTTACTTCATGAAAGAACTGCTTTTGTTCATTTTCACGAAGATCTTGCTTGGCATCCAATCTAAAATTTTACTCTCTGTTGCCTTCTGTGTTGCTGCCGCTTTCTTATCAGCATTCCTAGATGCACTTACAGTAATCGCCGTAGTTATTAGCGTTGCGGTCGGCTTCTACTCTATCTACCACAAGGTTGCATCAGGCAAGGGCACAACGTCTTCGCACGATCATACTCATGATGAAGAGATCTCAGAGCTAACTCGTGATGACCTAGAAAACTACCGTGCTTTCCTACGTTCACTGCTAATGCACGCTGGTGTGGGTACAGCACTGGGTGGTGTAATGACCATGGTAGGTGAACCACAAAACTTGGTAATTGCTAAGCAAGCGGGCTGGGAGTTCGGTGAATTTATCATCCGTATGCTGCCAGTAACACTGCCTGTTTTCTTCTGCGGTATTTTAACTTGTGCACTTGTCGAGAAATTCAAAGTGTTTGGTTACGGTGCTGAGCTGCCGATGAATGTTCGCCAAATCTTGGTTGAGTTTGACAACAAAGAACGTGCAAACCGCACCAAGCAAGACGTAGCAAAACTATGGGTTCAAAGTGCAATCGCAGTTTGGCTGATTGTTGGCCTTGCGCTTCACGTCGCTGAAGTGGGTTTGATTGGCCTTTCAGTGATCATCTTAGCAACGGCATTTACTGGTGTAATTGAAGAGCACTCGATGGGTAAAGCCTTTGAAGAAGCACTGCCATTTACTGCACTTCTTGCTGTCTTTTTCGCTGTCGTTGCGGTAATCATTGATCAAGGGCTATTTAAGCCAGTGATCGATGCAGTACTTCACGTTGAAGATAAAGGCGCGCAACTTGCACTCTTCTATGTTGCCAACGGTATTCTATCGATGGTTTCAGATAACGTGTTCGTCGGTACGGTTTACATCAACGAAGTGAAAACTGCACTGGTTGAAGGCATCATTACTCGTGATCAGTTCGACCTACTTGCTGTTGCTATCAACACGGGTACTAACCTACCTTCTGTTGCTACGCCAAACGGCCAGGCTGCATTCCTATTCCTATTAACATCAGCACTTGCTCCGTTAATTAGATTGTCTTACGGCCGCATGGTTATCATGGCGTTGCCATACACCATCGTATTGGCACTGGTTGGCCTAGCAGGCATTGTGTTCTTCGTAGAGCCAATGACAGCATGGTTCTATGATGCAGGTTGGATCATTCAACGCACTGGTGAAGCTGTTGCTCCAGTTGTCTCTGGTGGTCACTAAGCTAAACACGGTGTCGCAAACGACATTAAGTATAACTAACTAATCAAAAATATTAGTTGATTAGGAAACTTATCCAAGATAAAAAGCTCTGAGTAATCAGGGCTTTTTCATTTTATAGACGGGATTAAATTCGTGAACTTTTTTGCAATGCTTAAAGACTTCTCTAAGGGACGTTTATCTTGGCTTTTACTGCTGGCTTTTATTGTCTTTTTTGAGGCATGCGCTCTCTTCTTTCAACACGTGATGATGCTTGGCCCTTGCGTAATGTGTATCTATGAGCGCGTTGCTATGCTTGCTATCGGTGTTGCAGCAATCATTGGTGCTATTGCCCCTCATAACCCAATATCACGTTGGTTAGGCCTTGCTGGCTGGGGATTTGGCGCATACAAAGGTTTGACGCTGGCTTTAGAGCACGTTGACTACCAGTTTAATCCGTCTCCTTTTGCTACTTGTGACCTGTTCGTGACCTTCCCAAGCTGGGCGCCTTTAAACCAATGGGCTCCGTGGATGTTTGAGGCTTACGGCGACTGCAGCAAAGTTGTGTGGCAGTTCTTAGAACTTTCAATGCCACAGTGGCTGGTGATTATCTTCGCGGGCAACTTAGTTGCTTTCGGTTTTATCGTGATTTCTCAATTTGTAAAATCAAAGAATGACTAACAATTAGCTCATCATGTCCGGAAACGAAAAAGTCGACCCAAAGGTCGACTTTTTTATTACTTAAACTTTTTATCACTTAAGAAAGTCTGTTACTCACTCAAGCTAAGTTGCTCAACAAGCCGTGATTAGTTGTTTTTACCGCAGCATTGTTTAAACTTCTTGCCGCTTTCACAAGGGCAAAGATCGTTTCGACCAATATCTTTAAACGGGTTCACGCTCTGCGATTTATTACCTAGCATCGCCTCATCAGCTGCCATTGCCACTTCTGAGATCATCAGATCGACTTGACCCGCTAAATCGGCAAGCGATGGTGGGTTAGTAAGCCCTGCAGCGATCATTTGCTGTTGAGTTTGCTCTTCATCAATCGCAAGCATCAAGGTTGTTAGGAGCGCTTGCAACATGCGTAGAGTACCATCCGCGACTGTCACGCTCTGCCACTGCTCTTCGACTGTTGGCCAAACCATCATGAAGCCTTCAGAAAAATCGGCGAACTGCTCGTTAAAATCACCGTCAGCCAGTACGTCTGTCAGTAGGTATTCATTACGCTGAATCAGGTTGTGTTGGCGGTTAATCTGTTCTGTCACCGTTGTTACCAGCTCTTTACCCGCTTCAGGCGCAACGATAGCTAGCCACTCTTCTGGATCGAGTGGTTTGGTCGCTAAATTAGAGGCAAGGATTGCACCTTCCATAAACTGCGGAGTAATGTCAGTGATTGATTCTGGTAGGCTTAATAATTGATATGTCATGAAAGCTCTGGATATTGGGCATTTTCGATATTATAACGCCATCCTCCCCAAGATGTCGCCAAGCACTTTTCTCTATTTTATCGCCAATTACCTTACGCAAACCATTGCTATTCAAATATTATCGAAATTTAACTTATTTCGCTTTGATAATCATAACCTTGGGTGTAAAACGCTGACTTAAACATTCAGTTACATATAGGCGCATTCATCATGAAATCAAAATCCCAAGGTTTTACATTACTCGAGCTTATTGTGGTGGTCGTTATTCTGGGTGTATTAGCGGTAACCGCTGCGCCTCGTTTTCTTGGTGTTCAAAGGGATGCTCATGAAGCATTAGCACAAGGCGCATTTGCTGCGTTCAGAAACAGCATTGATATGTACCATTCTCAATGGCTTGTCGATGGAGAACCCGACTTCGATCAAGTGGTGAATTACGGCGAAGGCGATGTCTACCCGTCAGAAACCGGTTTCCCGATATCTGTTCTTGCTACACCGCCAACAAGTCCTATTCTTGTCGGTGAACAGTGCGAAAAAATCTGGGCAGCTCTCATGAATACTGACCTTACGATTCGCTCTTATACAAGTGATGTTTTCCCTTCAAACACCGATATTGTTTCATGGTACCAAGGTACATCTACCTGCTTCTATTACTACACAACTGGCTACTCTCAAGGTGAACCACTACCAAGGTTAAACTACAACACAAACACTGGTGAAATTGAAATCACAACGGGTACACCACACTCATAGTGACAATTCTGTAAGCACGCTTTACAATCACGCCTCGAATTTTTCGGTTCATTCAGTTTTGGTAAAGCAGCATGCGCGTAATACTTGGCCCTATGGAGGGCGTTCTAGACCACCTAATGCGTGAAATTCTCACAGAGATCAATGATTACGATCTCTGTGTGACAGAGTTTGTGCGCGTCGTGGATCAACTTCTTCCCCCGCATGTGTTCCACCGTATTTGCCCTGAGCTACATCAAGGCTCTCAGACCATGGCTGGTGTGCCAATCCATCTCCAGCTTTTAGGTCAACACCCAAATTGGATGGCCGAGAATGCTTTTCAAGCTGCTAGCTTAGGAGCTAAAGGGATTGATCTTAATTTTGGCTGCCCAGCAAAGGCGGTCAACAAAAGTAATGGTGGGGCTTCACTGCTAAAAGAACCAGAGCTCATCTATCAAGTGGTGAACGCCTGTCGAGAAGCAGTACCTGCACACATTCCTGTATCAGCAAAGATTCGATTAGGTTGGGAGCATCCGGAAGAGTGCTTTGAAATCGTCGATGCCATCGAACAAGCCAAAGCTGACGAACTCACCGTGCATGCAAGAACCAAAGTTGGCGGCTATAAAGCCAGCGAAATCAAATGGGATTTCATCAATCAAATAAGAGAAAAAACATCTCTGCCGTTGATTGCTAATGGGGAGATCTGGAACTATCAAGATGGTCAAGATTGCATAGAAGCAACAGGCGTCGATTCATTGATGGTCTGCCGTGGTGCTTTCAATATTCCAAACCTTGGTAACGTCGTTAAGCACAACCACCAGAAAATGCCGTGGGATAAAGTCATTGAACTTTTGCTGCGCTATTCAGAGTTTCAAATTAAAGGGGACAAAGGCATGTACTACCCCAATAGAGTGAAGCAGTGGTTTGTTTATCTAAGTAAAGGCTACCCTGAAGCGAACGAACTGTTTAAAGAAATTCGTACTTTCAAAAAGGCGCCACCGATTGTAGAACGCCTTCAGCGTTATCAAGAAGAACGCCGCCAACCTGTTTAAGATTATGTTTAGGGTTAAGCCCCTAACGATACAAACGTGTTTACTGGTGCAAATAAACTTTGCTTGGTAGACACGTTGGCTCTTCCCTCTTTCATTTCATTTTCATACAAAGCATCGATTCAATAACGTAGCTAAAATTCAAGACGGTCTTTACCCGTCGTCTTAGCCACGTACAGCTTTTCATCGGCGTACTTAAATATCTCATCGAAGTTAAGTTTACTTTGCTCAGTTTCAACAATGCAGACACCGCCAGATACCGTAAATCCATTTGGAATAATGTCAGCTGAAGTGGAACAAATCGCATTCTTCACTCGCTCTAATGTTCTCATCAGAGTTTCACGATCTTCGCCTTTCATATAAACGACAAACTCTTCACCGCCAAACCGTGCTGCAACGTCACTGCTTCGAATACTGTTACTGATCTGACGCGACATATAACGAATCACATCATCCCCCTTATCGTGGCCATAGGTGTCGTTGATTGACTTAAAATCATCAATATCGAAGACGGTTAAGGCAAACAGTTGATCGTGCTCTACGCTGCGCCAGAACGCTTCTAAGCCACGACGATTCAATAACCCTGTCATAGGGTCTTTGGCTGCGAGATCTTTGAAGTAACCACGTTCAATATTGGAATTGACGTAGAAGAAGATGGTTACTGAGAACAAATACACAATGATGGCAACAATAAGGCTGTCTTTCTCGTAGACGAAAAAGTGCTCAACCTCTTTCGCGATGTCTAATTCGTAATACATCGCATGGTGAGACGCGACACCATCCAGTTTGATCTCGTGATAAAAAGCCGCAGAATCTACCGGGGTCGCTAAAGTGGTATCAATGATATCGATCCGACCTGCAAGATGCTCATTCGAGTTTGCAAGCAACTTGTCAGCATCAATATCAACCGAAAGCATCCCTTGATGCACACCTTGGTGGAACACTGGGATCGTCATACTGATCATTCGGTCTAGAGACTCAAATCGATAAGCAGGACCTGTTAGTGTTAACTGTTCTGGATTGTTGGCTGTTTTTTGCCAATAGGGACGACTTTTTATGGTTGAAAGCAATTCCTTACTCAGTTTCTTAGCAAAGCCTTCAGGCGACGAGATCACATAACCACGCGTATCAATAAAGTGCACACCGTTATGGAACTCATCAAGTTGGGATAAGAATGAAAGAATTGGCGCAAGAGCAATCTTCTCAGATGCACTTTTGTAGCTGTCACTGGTTTCGGAACAAAGGGACTCTTCACCGACCAACATATAGTCGATATCGACGGAAGGGATGTCTGAGGTTTTACCATCAGCGAGAAGTAACACGTCGATCGGCCAAATTTGGCAAAGGCCATCCACAACTTGTTTGTTGTGATCAAGAAAGAGAGGGTTTCCTGATTTGTAATAGTTGGAGAAGCTGTAGTCTAGGGCTGTCACCACCTTTGTGGTTCGTTTGAACACCTCTTCAATACGTTGGAATTCGCTGCCAATGTCTTTCTTCACCAAATCAAAATGATTCTTTCCTATTAGGCCAAGTAACATTGCGGCGATCACAGCGGGAAACCCGAAGACAAAGGTTAGGCTAAAGTGCCTATTTACTTTCATATAATGTGCTCTTAGCGTTCAGCTATTTTCATTTACCCCATTAATATTATTACATTAATTGCCATTTTCCTCGAGGTAAAAGAGTGTAAATTGATATGAATCGAGCCTAAGTATTGAACAGACAATTCCTTTTATAAAACTAACCCTGCATGAAGCAGGGTTAGATGAGATTGTTTAAGTCATTTTAAAATTCAACAATTTACCACATCAAAAATCTTCGCTTGCATCGCTGGAACAAGAATGTCAACGGCACCGTAAGCAATCGGCAAGCTCTTCTCCTTGCCTTGCAAATTGAACAACTCTCCTTGCTCTTGTCCAAGCATCCACACAGGCAAAGACAATGCCTTTTCGTCTTGGGATAGGTTGAGCACAACCAGTGTTTTTTCACCGTTGAGGCTGCGGGCGAACACTAACGTCTCAGCGTCACAATACAACTCGAGGTACGCACCACTTTGTAAGCTGCGACGTTCTGTTCTCAGTTTTATCAACGCTTGATGGAATGGGAACCAAGACGAAGACTCTTCCTCTCCCCATGGGAAACATCTGCGGTTATCTGGGTCTTGCCCCCCTTCTAAACCGACTTCTGTTCCGTAGTATAAACACGGAGTTCCAACATAGGTAAACAGTAACGTCAAAGCCAGTTTTTGCTTAGCTTGGTCGCCGCCTAGCAGCGTCAGTAGGCGAGCCGTATCATGGCTGTCCAATTGATTCAGCTGCGATAATTGGTTCAACCAAGGAACCTTCGCTCTCGCTTCAGCTAACCAATCAGAGAAAGCGAACATATCAATGTCAATCGGCTCGTACGCGATGTCTTGTTTCGCCAATAACGCACGAACTGGGTGAGCGAAACCATAATAGTTCATAGACCCATCTTCTTGTGCGCCCTGTAGCCATGATGTGGCCTCAAAGAAATGCTCTCCCAAGATGTAGACCTCAGGGTTCTCTGCTTTCGCTGAATTCCGAAATGCCTTTACATAATGCGCATTGTTATAAGCACCCTCACCCTCGCCTAACATGTGAATCACATCGAAGCGCCAACCATCGACATTATAAGGCGCTTTCAACCAATGCTTTATCACAGAGTCTGGCGACTGATATATGTAATCTCGTACGGAAGCGTTAGAAAAGTTTAAGACTGGAAGCGAACTGATCCCTTTCCAACCGACATATTGCTGAGGGTTGTCAGGGTCGAAAAAGTAGTAGTCGTGAAATGCCGAGCCTGGGTGGTCATAGGCACCCGAGCCTGTCACTTTCAGCTTATCAAACCAAGGATGCTCCACAGAGGTGTGATTAAACACAGCATCCAGAACGACTCTCATATCACGCTTGTGGATGTCATTTGAAAGTGCAGCGAACTCGTCATTGGTTCCAAAATGTGAGTCGATATTGTAGTAATCCGTTGTGTCGTATTTATGATTACTAGGCGACTGAAAAATTGGATTGAGATACAGCGCGGTGATGCCTAGAGCTTGTAGATAATCTAACTTGCTATGAATGCCTGCGAGGTCACCACCGAAGAACTCTGCAGCCCCCGTTCCATTGTGTCCTTCTACAGAGTCGCCCCACTCTTTCACCACAACATCTAAGGTGTTTTCTTTTAAGCGATATTCCCCAGCTTTGACACTAATGCTCGGGTTTCCGTTACAAAAACGTTCTGGGAAGATTTGATAGAAGACTTGCTCTGACACCCAGGATGGTGGTTGATGTTGGCTATTAAATTTAAAGTGAAATTCGCGACTCGAAACACGGCTGTGAACGCCTTTCGCATCCAGCCAGTATTGTCCCTTGGAATCGACAAGCTTGAACGCATAGTGAGTAACACTTCTGTCTGTATTAACAGGAAAAGAAACCTGCCAAAGCGTCAACCGACCTTGTGTATCCACCTTTGTCATATCGAGCAGATACTCTTCGTTATCTGGCTCATGCCTCAACTGAACCTTATTCCAGTTATTACGTTCAGACAATAATGTTACGGTTAATACGCCGTCTTTTTCATAGAAGTAGTCAGAAGTTTGAGCATGAAAGATAAATGGTTTCATAACGGTTCTCGAGCAATGTTCAATTTGCTTAAGATATGAAAAATTTCATTGACCACAATGAGAAAAATAACGTCAGTTAAAGTAGATCACGTTTTGTAGATCTACTTTGTATACAGTAAGTCGATTTCTCTCAAAATGATCAATTGAGTCACCCATTTGAGAAAGGGATATCAAATTTGGAATTGCGCCATCAGCGGCTAATGACCGCACGATCAATCACAGATTGAGGCACTTTTACGCCAAGCTCACGTGCAGCATCTAGGTTGACCACCAGCTGAGAACTCTGCGCAGTTTTGACACTCAACTTCCCCGGCTTCTGTCCTTCCAGAATGGCTGCGACATAATCCGCAGTCTGAACCCCAACATCATAATAATCTAGACCTAAACCAGCAATCGCTCCCTTCCCGACATAAGACGTTGCTCCTGCAACCACAGGTGTGCCAGCTTGGTTTGCAGCGTCTATCAGCCCCTCCATGCCGCTTGCAACCGTGTTATCGGTCAAGGCATAGATAACATCAGACTTCTTAGCAATGGATTCTGCTTTTGCTTCGACATCGTCAACAGTCAGCGCTTTTTCGGTGTGAAGTGTATAACCGAAATCTCGGGTCGCCTTTCTCAATAACCCAACTAACGCAACGGCGTTCGCTTCCGCGGGGTTATAAACCACACCGATTGAACTTGCCTTAGGAAGAAGCTCTTTTATCAAAGAGACATGTTGAATGATTGGAGAGAGATCAGAAAGCCCCGTGACATTTCGGCCCGGCTTTTCTAGCTGTTTAACCAGCCTTGCACCAATGGGATCGGTTACCGCTGTAAACACAATCGGTATCGAACGGGTTGCCGAAACCAAAGCTTGTGAAGTCGGTGTCGCGATACCAACAAGTACATGTGGATTTTCACTGACGAGCTCTCTGGCAATCTTGGCTGCCTGAGCCGGGTTACCATTCGCCATTTCATAGGAGAATTCTAAGTTCTTACCGGGTTCATAACCCTTGGCTCTCAATCCTTCAAGAAGCCCTAAACGTGTCGCATTCAAATCTGGATGGTCGACAACTTGTGAAACCGACACTTTGGCAACGTTTGCCATTGCATTGCCAGTCCATAGCAACATCAAGCAACTTAAAACCGCTGCCAATACCTTTCTTACAGAACTCATTATCGCTCCCTGAATCAAGCTCTACCCGTCATTACTCGCTCAAAGAGAACAACATCAAAATCATTATTGATATTATTACCAGTAACTATTGATAACTTGAAGTGATATTTAACAAAAATACAACAAGGCTCGAGTTATGTGAGAAAGGTTATATTGACTTCGGAGGAAGGTAAGAAACCAAGTGAATAAGGACAGGTAAGCTAAACGGAAAGTAAGCGAGGTAGCAAAGAGAGGAGCAAATCTGAGAACAAGCTATAGAAGATGAATAGTTGTTCTCAGACAAGAGGGAGAGCTGGGGTTCTTTAGAACCAACGCTCCATTGAGGACTTATCTAACTGACGAAACGCACGATTTAAAATGATTGCCAATTCTTTATAGCGAGGTCGCGGCTTCATAGGCTCTAACGCAAAACCCGTTTCAGTGATCTTTTCATGCAGTTCGCGGTACCACGACACTAGCGCTGGCGGAAGTTGTGTATTTGAGCGATTGCCCAACCACCACATACCTTGAAGCGGCAAGCTGATCGCAAACAAAGCCATAACCACGGCCTGTGGCATCGCTTGGTAATTATTAAAGACCATTTGTGTAAGAACACTGATAGCGGCAATCGCAGGCATCACTTTCACGCCAAAACGGGTCGCTTTAATAATGCGCTGTTCTGGGAAGATCGCGTTTAACTCTTTTCGGACGGGCCAGAGATCCATGTACTTTTGGCCATCTTTTAAACTACTAGCTAAACCAACTCTATTGCTCATATGAGTCTCCCATTAAAAAAAAGTTGAAATCATCAACTAAAAACACAAAAATTTGACGAAAAATAATATTCTTTCAAATTTTTTTGTTATATTTGCACAATATCGCTATTATTTGCAGACCTCAATCTCATTGTTGCCCTTATTTACAATTTAAGCAACTTTGAGAAGACTTCTGCAAGGAATGCACAAGCCTCTTTTTGATAAAGAGCGCTTTCACTTTATACGGAAATTAACGTTTTTTTGACCAAGGTTAGTACGCAAGCCTATGTGCTTCGACTATTCTTGAGATTAATTTTCATCCTTAACTGATTTCGATCAGAAAAATAAACAGGTAGTCATTAATGTCTAAGCTAGTTTTAGTTTTAAACTGTGGTAGTTCTTCTCTTAAATTCGCTGTTGTTGATGCAGAAACAGGTGCAGAGCACCTAACTGGTCTTGCTGAGTGTCTAGGTCTTCCAGAAGCTCGTATGAAGTGGAAACTTGATGGCAAGCATGAAGCACAACTAGGCGCGGGCGCAGCTCACGTAGAAGCACTATCTTTCATGGTAGAAACTATTCTTGCTTCTAAGCCTGAGCTTAAAGCTAACCTTGGCGCTATCGGTCACCGTATCGTACACGGTGGCGAGCAGTTCACTTCTTCTGCACTTATCACTGATGAAGTTCTTAAGGGTATTCAAGACGCTGCGACTTTCGCACCTCTTCACAACCCTGCTCACCTTATCGGTATCGAAGCGGCTCAACAGAACTTCCCTGGTCTACAAAACGTTGCTGTATTTGACACTGCGTTCCACCAAACAATGCCTTCTGAGTCTTACCTATACGCTCTACCGTACAACCTGTACAAAGAGCACGGCATCCGTCGTTACGGCATGCACGGTACTTCTCACCTATTCATCACTCGTGAAGTTGCAGGCCTACTAAACAAGCCAGTTGAAGAAGTTAACATCATCAACTGTCACCTAGGTAACGGCGCTTCTGTTTGTGCTATCAAGAACGGTCAATCTGTAGATACTTCTATGGGTCTTACTCCTCTTGAAGGTCTTGTAATGGGTACTCGTTGTGGTGACCTAGATCCTGCGATCATCTTCCACCTGCACGACGCTCTTGGTTACTCTGTTGAAGAAATCAACAACATGCTAACTAAAGAGTCTGGTCTTGCTGGTCTAACTGAAGTTACTTCTGACTGTCGTTTCGTTGAAGACAACTACGGTGAGAAAGAAGAAGCAACTCGTGCAATGGACGTGTTCTGTCACCGTCTAGCTAAGTACGTTGCTGGTTACACTGCAACTCTAGAAGGTCGTCTAGACGCAATCACTTTCACTGGCGGCATCGGCGAGAACTCTGGCCCAATCCGTGAAATGGTTCTTAACCGCCTAGGCATCTTCGGCATCGAAGTTGACGGTGAAGCTAACCTGAAAGCTCGTTTCGGCGGCGAAGGTACTATCACTACAGCTAACAGCCGTATCCCTGCAATGGTTATCTCTACTAACGAAGAGCTAGTAATTGCTGAAGACACTGCGAAACTAGCAGGTCTTTAATTGATTTTCCTGACTAGCTTCACTCGAAGCTAGTCAGTTTTTCATATCAAGAAAATGGGGCTCAACTTCTATTCCTACCCCAATTTAAATATCGGTGGGAATAGCAGTTGAGCTTTTTTTATTTCCAATAGTCAAAGGTGTTCGTCAATGTCACGTACTATTATGCTTATCCCTACAAGCGCTGGTGTCGGTCTTACTAGTGTTAGCATGGGTGTTCTTCGCGCTATGGAGCGTAAGGGCGTAAGTGTTTCTTTCTACAAGCCAATCGCTCAGCCTCGCAGCGGTGGTAACCAACCAGATCTAACGTCTACTATCATCAGCGCAAACAGCGACATTAAGATTGGTGAGCCAATCGCAATGACTAAAGCTGAAGCTTTGATCGGTAGCGAAAAAATGGACGAGCTTCTTGAGTCTGTTGTTGAGCAATACAACAAGATCAACAAAGACGCAGAAGTAACGCTAATCGAAGGTCTAGTACCTACTCGTAAGCACCCATTTGCTAACCAAGTGAACGCGGAAATCGCTAAAACACTAGGTGCAGAGATCGTATTCGTTGCGACTCCTGGTACTGACAACCCTACGCAGCTTAAAGAGCGTATCGAAGTAGCATGTTCTAACTTCGGCGGTACTAAGAACAAAAACATCAAAGGCGTAATCATCAACAAGCTTAACGCTCCTGTTGATGAAGCTGGCCGTACTCGCCCTGACCTATCTGAAATCTTTGATGATGCAGACAGCGCTCAGCAAGCGAACCTTGAAGTAATGCAAATCTTCAACTCTAGCCCTATCCGTGTTCTTGGCTGTGTGCCATGGAGCATCGATCTAATCGCAACTCGTGCGGTTGATATGGCTAAGCACCTTAACGCTGAAATCGTTAACGAAGGTGAAATCTCAACTCGTCGTATTAAGAGCATCACTTTCTGTGCACGTTCTCTACCGCACATGATTGAGCACTTCAAACCAGGTTCACTGCTAGTAACTTCTGCAGACCGTCCTGACGTTATCGTTGCTGCGGCACTTGCTGCGAAAAACGGTGTTGAGATTGGCGCAATCCTACTGACTGGCGGTTACGACATTCCAGAAAGCATTGCTAACCTTTGCGCACCTGCATTCGCTTCAGGTCTACCGATCTTCAAGGCTCAAGGTAACACTTGGCAGACGTCTCTAAACCTACAGAGCTTCAACCTAGAAGTTCCTGCAGACGATAAAGAGCGTATCGAGTTCGTTAACGATCACGTTGCAAGCCACATTGATGGCCCTTGGATTGATTCTCTGTCTGAAGGTACTCAAGGCATCCGTCGTCTAAGCCCACCAGCATTCCGTTACCAGCTAACTGAATTTGCTCGTAAAGCGGCTAAGCGCATCGTTCTTCCTGAAGGTGATGAGCCACGTACAGTTAAAGCTGCAGCTATCTGTGCTGAGCGCGGTATCGCAACGTGTGTACTTCTAGGTAACCCTGAAGAAATCCGTCGCGTTGCTGCACAGCAAGGTGTTGAGCTTGGCGCTGGCGTTGAGATCATCGATTCTGCATCAGTTCGCGAAAACTACGTAGCTCGTCTAGTAGAACTTCGTGGCGCTAAAGGTATGACTGAAGTTGTTGCTCGTGAGAAGCTAGAAGATTCAGTATTCCTAGGTACTATGATGCTTGAAGCTGGCGAAGTTGACGGCCTAGTTTCTGGTGCTGTTCACACAACGGCGAACACAATCGTTCCTCCGTTCCAGATCATCAAGACTGCTCCTGATGCTTCTATCGTATCTTCAATCTTCTTCATGCTTCTGCCTGATCAAGTTCTTGTATACGGTGACTGTGCGATCAACCCAGATCCAACAGCTGAACAGCTTGCTGAAATCGCTATCCAATCTGCAGATTCTGCTGCGGCATTCGGTATCGACCCACGCGTTGCTATGATCTCTTACTCTACTGGTGAATCTGGTAAGGGTGCAGACGTAGATAAAGTACGTGAAGCAACGAAGCTTGCTCAAGAGAAACGTCCTGATCTAGTGATCGACGGTCCTCTACAGTACGATGCAGCAATCATGGAAAACGTAGCCGCTTCTAAAGCGCCTAACTCTCCAGTTGCAGGTAAAGCGACAGTATTCGTATTCCCAGATCTAAACACTGGTAACACGACTTACAAAGCTGTACAGCGTTCAGCAGACCTAGTATCTATCGGTCCAATGCTTCAAGGTATGCGCAAGCCAGTAAATGACTTGTCTCGTGGCGCTCTAGTAGACGACATCGTTTACACAGTAGCTCTAACGGCTATCCAAGCAGACCAAGCTGCACAAGCTGAAGAAAAAGTAATTAACTAATTTTTCTTTTGTAGAAAGCAAAAACCCTAGATGTTTATCTAGGGTTTTTTTATGTCTGGAGTAAAGGAACTAGCTGGTAAGCCTAGCCTCTGCCATGTGGAGATTCTAAATCTAGCGCCGGTCCTTTGGGGACAACCTGAGTTGGATTGATGCCCGTATGACTGTAGTAGTAGTGACGCTTGATATGATAGAAATCGGTCGTCTCTTTAATACCCTTTATTTGGTACAACTCTTTTAAGTAACCTTGAATATGTGGGTAGTCAGCAATTCGCTGCTTGTTACACTTGAAGTGCCCAACATACACCGCATCAAATCGAACCAGAGTGGTAAACAAGCGCCAATCCGCTTCTGTAATCTCGCTACCCGCCAAATAGCGATGTTCGCTAAGGTGAGCGTCTACTTTGTCTAAGGCTTCAAACAAGGCGTCATAAGCTTCTTCGTAGGCTTCTTGTGTTGTCGCAAAGCCAGTACGATAAACGCCGTTGTTGATAGTTGGGTAGATATAATCATTCCACTCATCAATCTTCTTGGACAACTCCCACGGGTAGTAATCATCGGTGTTACCCGTTAGCTCATTAAATTCTGAGTTAAACATACGAATGATTTCAGACGACTCGTTACTCACAATGGTGTTGGTTTTCTTATCCCACAACACAGGCACCGTTACTCTGCCCGAGTAATCCGGTTTGGCTTGAGTGTAGATTTGATGCATGCGCGTGTGACCGAATAGAGGTTCAGGTAACCCCATTTGCCAACCTTCACTCATCATGTCAGGGCAAACAACCGTCACATCAATATGATCGGTTAGGTCTTTCAGCTCACGGAAGATCAGAGTGCGGTGCGCCCAAGGACAAGCTAACGATACGTATAAGTGATAACGGCCGCTTTCCGGCTGAAACTGCGCGCCCGGTTTGTTCTCTACCCAGTGACGAAAGCCCGCATCTTCACGAACGAACTTACCACCGCTTTCTTTGGTGTCGTACCACACGTCGTGCCAAACACCTTCAACTAACTTACCCATATCCAAACCTCTGTCATCCAAGCTTTTCCCTAGTATAAAAAAAGCCAACTTTTTCAAAACTAGAAGAAGTTGGCCTAGTTGTTCGAATTATTTGAAGGAGGCTTGTTCTGACACAAAAAAAGCGCAACTCATAAACAAGTTGCGCTTAAGCCTGTCACAGGCTGAACCGGTTTAAATAGGCTCTAGACTTGTACGTGCAAGCAAGATACTGCGTGTACGTCATCGCCTTGAATGGTTGGCTTAGTTTGCGCACACGCCTCTGTTGCTTGTGGGCAACGCGTACGGAACACACAACCTGATGGTGGATTGATTGGCGATGGTAAATCACCCTCCAACATCTGAATCGTTTTGTTGCGCTCTAGACGAGGGTCTGGAATCGGAACTGCAGACATCAACGCTTTGGTGTACGGGTGTTTAGGGTCAGAGAATAAGGCATCTGATTCACCAAGCTCTACCGCGTTACCTAGGTACATCACCAAGACACGGTCAGAGATGTGTTTAACCACTGACAAGTCGTGCGCGATGAATACCAAAGACAAACCAAGTTCTTTCTGTAGCTCTTTCAGAAGGTTAACTACTTGAGCTTGGATAGATACATCCAATGCAGAAACAGGTTCATCACAGATGATCATCTTAGGTTTCAAGATAAGCGCACGTGCAATACCAATACGCTGACACTGACCACCAGAGAATTCATGTGGGTAACGGTTGATTACGTTTGGTAGTAGACCAACCTTTGCCATCATCTCTTTAACTCTGTCCTTTACTTCTTGTTTAGAAAGTTCAGGGAAGAAAGTCTCTAGAGGCTCAGCAATGATATCGCCTACTGACATACGTGGGTTAAGCGACGCTAGCGGGTCTTGGAAGATCATCTGAATCTCTTTACGAGTCTCACGACGCTTCACTTCCTGCATCTTAGTTAGGTCTTGACCTAACCACATCACTTGCCCTTCAGTCGCTTCAACCAAGCCGATAATCGCACGAGCAAAAGTTGATTTACCACAACCAGACTCACCTACTACGCCTAGTGTTTCACCTTCGTAAAGGTGAACATCAACCCCATCAACCGCTTTAAGGTTTGATGGTTTTGCCCAAGGCCAAGCAGACTTAGCCGCAATGCTAAAGTGAACTTTCAGGTCTTTAATATCTAATAGTAATTCTTTACTCATTTTGTCCAAGTCTCCCAATCTGAAAAACAAGCACGCTGACGGTCTTTAGCGAATGGCTGCAAAATCGGTGCTTCTTGCTTACAACGGTCCATTACGCGGTGACAACGGTCTTGGTAAGGACAACCTGTTGGTAGGCGAAGTAAGTTAGGTGGGTTACCTGGAATCGTCGGTAGAATTTCACCTTCGGTATCCAAACGAGGAATCGCTTTAAGCAGGCCTTCCGCATATGGATGGCTTGGCTCGTAGAAGATTTCATCAACCGTGCCGTATTCCATTGTACGACCCGCGTACATCACAAGTACTTTGTCACATGAGCCAGCAACAACACCCAAGTCATGGGTGATCATGATGATTGCCGTATTGAACTCATCTTTAAGTTCGTTCAGCAATTCCATGATTTGCGCTTGAATGGTTACATCCAGTGCCGTTGTTGGTTCATCAGCGATAAGCAATTTAGGACGACACAGCAGTGCCATTGCGATCATCACACGCTGACGCATACCGCCCGAAAACTCGTGCGGGTACATAGTGATACGCTTGCGTGCTTCAGGGATTTTCACCGCTTCAAGCATGCGTACTGATTCTTCAAACGCTTCTGCTTTACCCATGCCTTTATGCAGCATAAGTACTTCCATCAACTGATCACTTACTTTCATGTAAGGGTTCAGTGAGGTCATTGGATCTTGGAAGATCATCGCGATCTGTTCAGCACGAACTTTGTTCAGTGCTTTCTCAGGTAGATTGAGAATCTCATTACCTTCAAACTTTGCACTGCCTGAGATGATGCCGTTCTTAGCCAGCAGTCCCATCAGTGCAAATACCGTTTGAGATTTACCCGAACCCGACTCACCAACAATACCCAGCGTTTCGCCTTGATTGAGTGAGAAGTTCAGGTCGTTTACTGCGGTTACGATACCATCTTGCGTGGTAAATTCGACGCGCAGATCTTTGACATCTAATAAGCTCATTATTGCTTCCTTAATCTTTTATAGCTTTTAATTGCTATTTCTTTATCTGTCTTTTGGATCAAGCGCGTCGCGCAGACCATCACCTACGTAGTTAAAGCAGAACAGCGTAACTACCATGAATGCCGCAGGGAATGTTAATTGCCAGATTGCAACTTCCATTGTTTGCGAACCTTCTTGAAGCAATGCGCCCCAGCTTGTCATAGGCTCTTGAACACCAAGACCAAGGAAAGATAAGAATGACTCTGTAAGGATCATGCTTGGAATAAGCAGCGTAGAGTAAACCGCTACGATACCCAGTACGTTCGGTACGATGTGGCGTGTAATGATCTTCCATTTGCTTACACCACATACGTGTGCAGCTTCAATGAACTCTTTACTGCGTAGGCTCAACGTTTGACCACGTACAATACGCGCCATATCTAGCCAAGCAATCGCACCAATAGCAACGAAGATCAGGATGATGTTACGACCAAAGAACGTTACCAGTACGATAACTAGGAACATGAATGGTACTGCGTACAAAATCTCTAGGATACGCATCATCACTCGGTCAGTACGACCACCGATGAAGCCAGAAGCGGCACCGTAAAGCGTACCAATCAGTACCGCTACGAATGCACCCATCACACCAACCATCAATGAGATGCGACCACCGACAAGAGTACGAACGTACAAATCACGACCTAAGCTATCTGTACCAAACCAGTGATCCGCATTCGGACCAACGTGCATTGCGTACCAGTCAGTATCATCATAAGTGTACTGAGCCAGCATCGGTAAGAAGATAACTGCCAGTACCATAAGCGTAAGAATGAACAGGCTCACCATTGCTGCTTTGTTTCGCATGAAACGAATGCGCGCGTCCTGCCACAAACTACGACCTTCAATCTCTAAGCTCTCAGAGAACTTTTCGATCGCTTCTAAATTTTCTTTTTTCTTCAACATAACCATGCGTCCCTGTTAGTAGCGAATTTTCGGGTCAATCAGCGCTAGCAAAATATCAACGATTGCGTTGAACAAGATGAATAGGAAACCAATCAAGATGGTTACACCCATTACTAGCGAGTAGTCACGGTTAAACGCGGCGTTAACAAACAGCTTACCGATACCTGGTAGGCCGAAGATGGTTTCAACAACAACTGAACCTGTGATGATACCTACGAACGCAGGTCCCATGTAAGAAACAACAGGCAGCATTGCTGGCTTAAGTGCATGTTTTAGAATGATATAACGGTAGCTTAGACCTTTTGCACGAGCAGTTCGGATAAAGTTACTGTTTAGCGTTTCAATCATGCTACCGCGAGTAATACGAGCAAAGGTTGCTACGTAAAGAAGAGACATCGCGATAACAGGCAGCACGATGTACATAAATGTACCGCCATGCCAACCACCTGCTGGGAATATGTTCCAGTGCAGGGAGAAAAGGTAAATAAGCGCCGGTGCCAACACGAAGGATGGCATCACCACCCCGAGCATGGCGGTCGACATTATGGTGTAGTCGACCCAGGTATTGTGCTTCAAGGCGGCAATCGTCCCGACGGTGACCCCCATCAATAGTGTGAAGATAAAGGCAACGAAACCTACCTTCGCAGATACTGGAAGTGCAACCGCGATCAGCTCATTTACTGTGTAATCTTGGTATTTAAAAGAGGGACCGAAGTCACCTTGTAAGATATTTGTCAAATACGTGGTGTATTGTTCAAATACTGGTTTATCCAAGCCGTATTTAGCTTCGATGTTAGCCATAACTTCTGGCGGTAATGGACGCTCGCTTGAAAACGGGTTACCCGGTGCGAAACGCATGAGAAAGAAAGATATAGTGATCAACACCAACATGGTTGGAATCGCTTCAAATATCCTTTTCATAATGAATTTAAGCATAAACTCACTCTTTCAGTCTGTGACAATTAAAATTAGAAAGACGCTACACGCGCGCCCTGCGCATGTAGTGTCTGTATCGTTATAGTTATATTAACTTTTTAGAATCGAAGCTTATTATTGAGCTTTGATGTATAGGTCTTTCGAGAAGATCTTGTCTTCCGCGTTGTTGATTGGGAAACCACCAACATGCGGGTTAAGTAGACGTGATTTCACGTATTGGTAGATAGGAGCGATTGGCATGTCGTTTGCCATTAGCGCCTCAGCTTCTAGGTAAAGTGCTTTGCGCTCTTCTTCTGAAGTTGAGTTAAGTGCTTTATCGATGATTTTATCGTAAGCCGCGCTGTCGTAGTGAACACCACCGGTAGTGTTGTTACTCTTCATTAGCGTTAGGAACGAAGACGCTTCGTTGTAGTCACCACACCAACCAGCACGTGCTACTTCGAAGTCACCAGAATCTTTAGAAGATAGGTAAGTTTTCCACTCTTGGTTCTCAAGTGTTACAGAAAGACCCAGTGTTTTCTTCCACATAGAACCTAGCGCTACAGCAATCTTCTTGTGGTTCTCTGAAGTGTTGTAAAGTAGGTTGAATTTAAGTGGGTTATCTTTACCGTAACCTGCTTCTTCAAGAAGACGTTCTGCTTCTGCGTTACGCTCTTTTTGAGACATCTTGCCGTAAGCTGGTAGCTCAGGATCGAAGCCAGCTGTGATTTCAGGCGTTAGGAAGTATGCAGGTTTTTGACCTTGCGCTAGGATAGCACCTGTTACGATATCACGGTCGATTGCGTAAGAGATTGCTTGGCGAACACGAACATCATCAAATGGTGCTTTCTTCGTGTTGAAGATGTAGTAGTAAGTACATAGGTTACCCGCTACAGATACATCTTCCGCGTACTCTTTTTGAAGACGCTTGAAGTGCTCAGTTGGAAGTTCGTTTGTGAAATCGATTTCGCCAGATAGGAAGCGGTTCATTTCCGCTACTTGGTTTTCGATTGGTAGGAAGGTTACTTTATTTAGAACCGTCTTATCGTTGTTCCAGTATTGGTCGTTACGCTTTAGAACTAAACGCTCGTTAACAACCCATTTATCAACAGAGAATGCACCGTTACCAACGAAGTGGTCAGGCTTAGTCCATTGGTCACCGAATTCTTCAACAGTCGCCTTGTGTACTGGCTTCATTGTTGTGTGGCCCATCATCATTACGAAGTATGGTACCGCTGTTTCTAATTCAACAACAAGCGTGTTTGCATCTACAGCTTTAACGCCTAGCTCACTCTTGTCTTTCTTACCCGCTACGATGTCCTTCGCATTCGCCATCTTGGTATATTCCATGTACCAAGCGTATGGAGAAGCCGTTGCAGGATCAACTGCACGTTGCCAGCTGTAAACGAAATCTTCAGCTGTTACAGGATCGCCGTTAGACCATTTTGCGTCTTTACGTAGGTGGAAAGTGAATGTTTTGTTGTCTGTCGTTTCCCAGCTTTCAGCAACACCAGGGATAGTATTACCTTCGCCGTCTTGGTTCACTAGACCTTCTAGAAGATCACGAATTACGTGAGATTCTGGTACACCTTGAGATTTGTGTGGGTCGATAGTCGCAACTTCAGTACCGTTACCGCGAACAAGTTCCTGAACTTTTGCTAGTTCTGTACCTGCTGGAACTTCAGCAGCGATAGAAAGAGTAGAAGTGGCAGCCACTGCCAAACCAGCACCTAGAAGAAGGGCCTGAGTGATTTTATTCTTGTACATTTAATAAACTCCAAGTTTTTCGTATTGCATCCATGACTTCTTTGCTAGGTTCACTGAACGGCAGTGATTTAGATTTATTTAGCTCAAAATTTAAGCATAAAAATCTAAAACCTTACAAAGATTGAGGCACACACTATCAACCATTGAAGTAATTTGCCATAAACAAGTCGCAAAAAATCGGATAATTCTCCGAATTACTTAAGGTAATAGTGTAAATCTCTAATAAAAACCTAATGAATAGTGAGTTACACATAGGGATTAATTAAAAAACAGCCTTTAGTGTTGATGTATCTGTATTGATACTTTTTTTTAGCATCTTATGCTAGAACACAGACGGCAAATTAACATTAATGCCACATGAAATCTAATTGCACATCACATATCCCCTAAATAGACTCTACTATTTGTGAGGATTATCACTTTATACAAAACAGCATAAAGCACTGCACCAAAACAGATTTAGAAATGCACCAAGACAGACAAAATCACGCTCCGAATTTATATGCAACATGAATGACTAACCATTTATTAATACAGCAATTATTTATAAATGACTTTGTAGCACGCACAAAAAAACCGACCTTAATAGTCGGCTTTTTACTGTCTCAATCAACAGAGCGAATTTTTGAAGCAGCATCATATTGCGAGAATTATTTCTCCCAACGCTCCGCAGCTTTTGTATCTGAATCGCGAGAATCAACCCAGCGAGTTGTTTCAGTAGTACGTTCTTTTTTCCAAAACGGCGCTTTGGTTTTCAGAAAGTCCATAACAAACTCACACGCTTCGAAGGCAGCGCCACGATGCGCACTGGAAACACCAACGTAAACAATCTGGTCACCGATATCTAGGTCACCCACGCGGTGAATCACTCGCATCTTCTGAATAGGCCAGCGCGCTTCAGCTTGATCACAGATCTCGCTCAGCGATTTCTCTGTCATACCCGGATAATGCTCCAGAGACAAACCAATCACGTTGTCGCCAAGGTTCATGTCGCGAACTTTACCAACGAACGTCACAATCGCTCCGGCAGCTGTACCTTGAGCCAAGTAGTCGTATTCGTCGCCTACAGAGAAATCCTCTGCTGTCACTAATACTCTTGGATCCATGCTTAGCCTCCAGTCACTGGAGGGAAGAAAGCGACTTCATCGCCGTCTTTCACTTCAGTCGTCAAAGGTACGATTGATTGGTTAAGCGCAGCCAGAAGCTTGCCCTCTTCCAATGCGATATCCCATTTGCCTTCTTGTGTTACAAGGTGGCTGCGAATCGCTTCGATAGTACTGAATTGCGCGTCGACTTCTAGGCTATCAACGCCGACAAGTTCACGAGTTTGAGCAAAGAAAAGTACAGTAATCATGATTCCACCTTAAAGTGTCCTGATTTACCACCCGTCTTCTCTAACAGACGTACGTTCTCGATAACAATGTCTTTCTGAACAGCTTTACACATATCGTAAATCGTCAGTGCAGCAACAGAAGCAGCCGTTAGCGCTTCCATTTCTACACCTGTCTTACCCGCAAGCTTACATACCGACTCGATACGTACCTTGTTTTCAGACTCGATAGCTTCAAGCTGCACTTCTACTTTCGTCAATAGTAGAGGATGACACAGTGGAATCAGATCCCAAGTTTTCTTCGCCGCTTGGATACCCGCAATACGTGCCGTTGCGAAAACATCACCTTTATGGTGGCTACCAGAGACAATCAGCTCTAACGTTTCAGCAGACATTTGTACGAAAGCTTCTGCTCTCGCTTCACGCACTGTCTCAGCTTTAGCCGATACATCGACCATGTTTGCTTCGCCAGACGCGTTAATGTGTGTAAATTGGCTCATACTCAAACCACCTTATACAGAAAGATGTGGCATGAAGTTACAAGGACGGTGACTAGCATCCATCTGTTGCTTAATGATCTTAGTCCAACCTGTGCGGCAAGCGCCTGTAGAGCCTGGCATAGCAAAGATTACTGTGTGGTTAGCAAAACCCGCAATCGCACGCGATTGAATTGTCGATGTACCGATCTCTTCGTAAGATACTTGACGGAATAGCTCACCAAAGCCTTCTACTTCTTTGTCGAACAGTGGCTTGAGTGCTTCTGGCGTGCTGTCACGAGAAGTAAAACCCGTACCGCCAGTGATCATGATAGCTTGTACGCTCTCATCAGCGATCCACTTAGATACGATCGCACGGATCTTGTACATGTCATCAATAACGATTTGCTTATCAACAACGTTGTGACCCGCTTCTTTAGCATGCTCAGCTAAGTAACCACCTGACGTGTCATTTTCTTCTGTACGCGTATCTGAAACCGTTAGTACTGCGATGTTTGCTGCTTGGAATTTGCTTTCTGCGTGACCCATTTGTTCACCTATATAAATTTTTCATTAGACTGATTCGCCCAGCTTAAAGAAGCTGAGCGATAAAATGCTTTAGAGTGTGTAGCGGATTAACCGCCGATTGACGCCAAGTTTGGAGTCATGCCGCTGTTGCCATCGTGTAAGAAGTGGCTAACGGACTTGGTTTGAAGCTGAGCCTGAATTCGATCAATGAGCTCTTGCTCTTGTTGATCTTCTTGAATCAAATCTCTCAGTTCAACACCATGGTCGCCAAACAGACATAGGTGAAGTTTACCGGTCGCAGAAACGCGCAGACGGTTACAACTCTCACAAAAGTCTTTCTCGTAAGGCATGATCAAACCAATTTCACCCTTGTAGTCTGGGTGGACAAACACTTGCGCCGGGCCATCGTTAACGGCTTTGACTTTTAGCAGCCAACCATTAGCAATAAGCTGGTTGCGAATCGCAACGCCAGACACATGATGTTTATCGAACAACTCGTCCATTTCGCCGGTTTTCATCAGCTCGATAAAACGCAATTGAATAGGTTTGTCTTTGATCCAATTAAGGAAGGCTGGTAATTCCTGACTGTTGAGGTCTTTCATTAATACAACGTTGACTTTGACTTGTTCAAAGCCAACCTCAAACGCTTTATCAATACCTCGCATAACCTCAGTAAACTTATTCTCACCAGTGATCTGATGGAACATGCGCGAATCTAAACTATCCACGCTCACGTTTATATGGGTTAAACCAGCATCACGCCATTGCCCTACTTGTTTCTCCATGCGGTAGCCATTCGTTGTGGTGGCTACTTTTTCGATGCCTGGAGTAGAAGCAACGGTATGTATGATTTCAGGAAAGTCTTTACGCAGACTCGGCTCTCCGCCTGTAATGCGGATCTTTGAGGTACCACAATCTGCAAACGCTTTAACAACGCGTTTGATCTCGGGAACACTTAAAAAAGACGAGTTTTTTTGCCCTGATGGTTTATAACCATCTGGCAAGCAGTAAGTACATTTAAAGTTACAGACGTCTGTAACCGACAAGCGCAAGTAATAAAACTTGCGATGGAATCTATCTTCGAATTGTTGCGCCACGGAACACCTTTCCAAACACGGGAGGCATAATCATTTCCAATTAAGCCCTTGTGACAACATGTCACTGGCTCTTGATGCGTATCGGTACAGCAAATACCACTGTGCGACTTAGCATGCGAGAGCTCGGAGTTATGGCAACTGAGCGTTATATTCACACGCGCAGTAGCTGAGTAATAAAATACTTAATATTTGTACGTGAATCTAGCTCTGATGGTAAAAAACGGGTCACATCGGCAAAAAAAACGTATCAAACGCTCAAAATAACTCTTGTTGAGTATATAGCGAGAAGCATTTAACCTAAATTATAGTTGGTAATAACCTAACAAGAACAATAAATGAATATTTACTCTTCAAAGAAAGTCGTAGCAATCGGCGGTGGCCATGGCTTAGGTCGCATGTTAGCTGCATTAAAAGACTTTGGTAACAATGCAACTGGCATTGTTGCAACGACAGATAACGGCGGTTCCACCGGACGTATTCGAGATTGCCAAGGTGGCATCGCATGGGGAGATACACGCAACTGTATCAACCAATTAATCACAGAACCTTCAATCAGTTCGATGATGTTCGAATACCGCTTTCGCGGCCAAGGTGAGCTAGATGGTCATAACTTGGGTAACCTAATGCTAACGGCGTTAGACAACCTTTCCGTTCGCCCATTGGAAGCGATTAACCTGATTCGAAATATGCTCAAGGTCGATGTCAATATCGTCCCGATGACAGAGCATCCTTCAGACCTCACAGCTCTATCAATGGACGGCCGCTGGGTAACCGGCGAAACCAACGTTGATGACATGACAGAAAAGCTGCGCATGATGGACTTGTCTCCAGAAGTGCCTGCAACCAAAGAAGCGGTTGCTGCCGTTGAACAAGCAGACTGCATTGTCCTTGGCCCAGGAAGCTTTTTAACCAGTGTGATGCCCCCTCTTCTCCTTCCAGAGATTGGCAAAGCCATAGCTGAGAACACCAAGGCAAAAGTTATCTTCGTTGAAAACCTGTCTCCAGAGCACGGTCCCGCAGGGAAAATGACGCTTCAAGAGCAATTGGAGTGGTGTGAACGTACCTGTAAGGCAAGGAAAATAGACATTGTACTGGGCAATGAACCACACCCTGAATTAGAAGGGCAATGGAATTGTGTGACCACAGATCTTGCATCAGCCAACCGAGATTGGCGACACGACCGTGTGAAGCTTCAACAAGCCATTGAAGCTCAGTTGGCTTAAGCCATAGGTTCAAGCGACAGACAACAAAAAAGGAGCATCATGCTCCTTTTTTAATCTCAGTAATAACTCGCCGTTTTAAAGATCCGTCATCAACTGCTGATATTCAGTGTACGTCGATAACAGGAGGTCTTGCATATCTTGAAAATCAACCTCTGTCACCGGCAACGCTTGCTTCACTTTTGCGTCTAAGCTAATCGCAAAACTACACAAAGAATCCGCACCAAAGCTTGCTGCGCTGCTCTTAAGTGCATGACTGATATCAGCCAAGTACTTAGAGGTATCCGACTCTTTATTTATCTCTAAGTGCTCGTAGTAGCCTTTCAACTCACCTAAAAAGATTTCCAGTAAAACCGGAACATTCTCTTGCCCAATTTCGCCGGCAAGCTCATCAACTTTTTGCTGATTTAATACTTTCGTCATTATTATTTTCTTATTGTTTGTTGATTACTGCTTCGCATTCCACGTTTGCAACTTACGGTATATCGTCGATGGACTGACATCTAAGAAACCTGCCGCACGGGGGATGTTGCCATCACACGCTTTAATGGCTTGTTCGATAGCCGTTTTCTCAGTGATCCACAATGGGAAAATATCTTTTACCGTGATGTCTTCATTCTGCTTCTCTTTCAATCGCAGACTGTTTTCAATCGGTTGGTTCAACGGTGGTGGAAGCATGTTGAGAGTAATCTCTTTGCCGTTATTCAAAACCACAACGTTTCGCAACACGTTTTGTAGCTGACGAACGTTACCCGGCCACTCATATTGATTAAAGCGATCAAGTACTTCCTGAGCAAAACGTACAAACGCCTTCCCCTCCTCGACCGACATGTAACCAAGCAGCGAATACGCAATTTCGATGACATCTTCACCACGCTCGCGCAATGGCGGCAAGTGCAGTGGAATCACGTATAAACGATAGTATAAATCTTCTCTAAAGCGACCTTCTTGTACTTCTTTCCAAGGGTCACGGTTGGTCGCACACACAAAACGAACATCCACACTCTTCATCTTCGAAGAGCCCACTTTTTGGAAGGTACCGGTTTGGATAAAGCGCAACAGCTTAGTTTGCAGCTCTAAGTCCATTTCGCACAACTCATCAAGGAACAGTGTTCCACCATCAGCAAGCTCAGCAGCACCTTGGCGATCGGTCGCAGCACCGGTAAAGGCACCTTTAACGTGGCCAAACAGCTCACTTTCAATCAGATCTTTAGGGATAGCGGCACAGTTAATCGCGATGAAAGGCTTATCGCCACGCTTACTCGCCGCATGAATGGCTTCTGCACATACCTCTTTACCGGTACCACTTTCACCAGTAATGAAAATGCTCGCCTTACTCGATGCAGCAGAATCGATAGTTCGGTAAACCTGCTGCATGGTTTGGCTGCTGCCGATAAAGCCTTGGTAGTTCTGGTTTCCCGGGTGTTCCGAGCTGTTTTTAAGCTTGGTGGCTTTGCGGATCGCGTTGTTCACCGTAATACGGAGTCGGTCGGCTTCACACGGTTTGATAAGGAAATCTTGAGAACCATGACGCATCGCTTCTACAGCAGTATCGATAGAGCCGTGAGCCGTCATGAAGATAACCGGAACTTCAGGGTATTTTTGTTTTACAGCAAATAGCACGTCCATACCCGTCATATCAGGCAGACGTAGATCTAATAAAATAAGGTCTGGGATTCGATGATTCAAACTCTCGATTGCATCGCGGCCAGTGCCAACAATGTTGATATCAATTTCGAGCGGTGTAAGATACGAGCGATATAAAGCTGCTACCGAAGCGGTATCCTCTACCATCAACAAATACTTCGATTTGTTATCTAGCGTTTTTGATTGCATATCCTAGCCATTTATAATTTGCATTTCTTATTATAGTCGCATTCCGCTTTGCATTATGCAAATTAGCCACAATATTTGTAGTGTGTTTTTTTACTTACTTCTGTCCCGTCCTGAAATGTGTTTACACATTGAGGACGAATTATGACTACTTCAAATAATACCTACATTAAGCGCA
>NZ_JALNTU010000017.1:0-81401 GCF_023161685.1 Vibrio sp. 1CM8B | reverse complement strand
GCTGATTCGTTTTGGTTTCTTACGAAGCCATCCCGTGTCAGCGAGGTGGCATTATAGAGATTTCGATCACACTGGCAAGCCCTTTTTTAAGTTTTTCTTACTTTTTTGATTGTTCGAGCGTTTTTTGTTCAAAACACCCCGTTTTCACTAGTATTCCCCTTAATTAAGGGCTTAAGGTGCCTATATAAAGGAGGATTTATGAGTTCAATACGCAGTTATAAAGGAATATCCCCTCAGATTGGGCTAGGTGTCTATATAGATACTAGTTCGGTACTGGTTGGTGATATCAAAATCGGTAATGACTCTAGCGTGTGGCCTTTGGTTGCAGCTCGAGGGGATGTGAACCACATTCATATTGGAGAGAGAACGAATATCCAAGATGGTAGTGTCTTGCACGTCACCCATAAGAATGCAGAAAACCCTGACGGTTATCCTCTCTTAATAGGTAATGATGTCACTATCGGGCATAAAGTCATGCTGCATGGCTGCACCATTGAAGATCGTGTACTTGTTGGTATGGGAGCGATCGTGTTGGATGGCGTGATTATCCAAAAAGAAGTGATGATTGGTGCTGGTAGCTTGGTACCGCCTAATAAGGTACTTGAAAGCGGTTATCTCTATGTAGGAAGCCCAGTAAAACAAGCTCGCCCATTAAATGATAAAGAGCGAGCCTTTTTACAGAAATCAGCTGACAACTATGTTCAGAATAAAAATGACTATCTAGACTCTGTGCTTCCAGTCTAAAGCGCTTTGATCTGAATCCGATTAGAGGAGTCATACTCCTCTTCTTCTATTAACTCTTCCGCTAGCTCTTCAATATCGAAACGTAACTCTGAAAAGATAACTAAAGCTTGATCGCCTTCTTCTATATCTCTTCCTGCCAATTGTGATAATTCCTCAATAGACATGACACATTCAATCAATGCGCCCGACTGTTGTGCTGGGAACGTGATTGTTCGGCTCTCTTCATCCCAATCTTGGATATCAGGAAATAGAATTGATTGATTCATTTTTTATAAACACCTCATCACATCTCTAGGTTTTTACGTAATTCTCTTAAAATCTGTTTTGTTCCCGGACGAAGACCACGCCAAAGCATAAAGCTTTCTGCTGCCTGCCCCACTAGCATACCCAAACCATCATAAGCAGCATGAACACCATTATCTAATGCCCATTGATTGAATACCGTCGTTCCAGATCCATAAACCATGTCATAAACGGCGCTAGTAGAATTGAAAATCACCTCAGACACTTCAGGAAGCTGCCCGCTTAGACCAGATGAGGTAGAGTTAATAATGACATCAAAGCCTTCATTAACATCACTTAGCCCCATCCCCTTGATGTTGCCATGCGACGAAAACATCTCAGCCAGAAGTTCAGCCTTGGAGCTGGTTCGATTAGCGACCACCAGCTGTTGTGGCTTTTGGTCGAGAAGAGGTTGAATCACTCCTCTCGCAGCACCACCAGCGCCAAGAAGAAGAACACGTGCTCCTTTTAGCGTGACTTGATGTTGAAGCAGGTCTTGAACTAAGCCCTCACCATCGGTGTTATCACCAATGATCTCTCCGTCATCTAACTTCTTAAGGGTATTTACGGCACCAGCTAGTTCAGCTCTCTCAGTTAGGCGATTGGCAAACTGATAGGCATCTTCTTTAAAAGGCGCTGTGACATTACACCCTCGACCACCTTCGCTGAAAAACGCTTGGGCAGCAGTGATAAATTCACCGTGCTCTGGCTGTAATGCTGTATAGGTAAGTTGTTGGCTGGTTTGGCGAGCAAATAATGTGTGAATGAATGGCGATTTGCTTTGCCCAATAGGGTTACCGAAAACGGCATAACGATCTACTTGCTGTGTCATATCCTTACCTAACAGAAATAAAAAAGGGTCATCTATATAGATGACCCTATCACTATCCCTATAAGGAAGGAAGAACTACCAAACTCGAGGCTTTAGGTAGTCGCTATAAAGCAGAGCTTCTGGTGAACCTGCTTGTGGTTCGTAGCGGTATTCCCAGCGAGCCAATGGCGGCATTGACATCAATATAGACTCTGTGCGACCACCGCTTTGTAGACCAAATAGGGTGCCACGGTCATACACTAGGTTAAATTCAACATAGCGGCCACGACGGTATAGTTGGAAGTCACGCTCACGTTCGCCATAAGGTGTCTCTTTGCGTCGTTCTACAATTGGTAAGTACGCCGCAGCAAAGCCCTCACCGACCGCCTGCATGTAAGCAAAGCTCTTATCGAAGCCCCACTCATTTAAGTCATCAAAGAACAAACCACCCACACCACGTGTTTCATCTCTATGTGGAAGATAGAAATACTTATCACACCATTCTTTGTGCTCTTGATAAACATCGTCACCAAATGGCGCACAAAGATCTTTGGCTGTTTGATGCCAAGATTGGCAGTCTTCGTCGACAGGATAAAATGGCGTTAAGTCAAAACCACCACCAAACCACCAAATCGGGTCTTCCCCTTCTTTTTCCGCAATGAAGAATCGAACGTTCGCGTGTGAGGTTGGGATATATGGGTTTTTAGGGTGGATAACTAATGAAACCCCCATAGCCTCAAACTTACGTCCGGCCAATTCAGGGCGATGAGCTGTAGCTGAGGCAGGCATAGCCTTACCCGCTACGTGAGAGAAGTTAACCCCACCTTGCTCAAATACCGCACCGTTGGTCATCACACGAGTTCGACCACCGCCACCCAGGCGCTCGCCAGGTTCACGCTGCCATGCATCTTCTTCAAACAGTGCTGTGCCATCAGCTTGTTCAAGCTGCTGGCAAATCGAATCTTGTAGGCTCAGTAAAAACTGCTTTACTGCTTCTTTATCAATTGCTGACATCTTTCTTCCTCTGCAGGGTTTAACCCTGTCTTAATATTTTCGACGTTTTTGCATCTCTAATTTCACTTGGCTTCTCACGGCCACCCGTTTGACCTTCTAAAATAGCCACCAAATGTTGACCAAGTTGCAGCTGAACTTCTTCTGTTGTCATACAAGGCGGCTTGCCGGTCAGGTTAGCACTGGTAGAGGTTAACGGCTTACCAAACTCATTACACATTCTTTGAACCAAAGGGTGATCAGTCACTCGCACCGCGATGGAATCAAATTGACCACTTACCCAGTCAGTGACTTTGCTGCTGGTTGGCATGATCCAAGTGACTGGACCTGGCCATGTCGCTTTCACTGTTGCCAACTGTTCTTCCGTCAATTGGCTTTCATCAATGTAAGGTAACAGTTGCTCGTAACTTGCAGCAATTAAGATCAACCCTTTCTCGATCGGTCGTTGTTTTAAGTCGAGTAATTTCTTGATGGCTTGTGGATTATCGGGATCACAACCGACCCCAAAAACGCCTTCGGTCGGGTAAGCAATGACTTCACCTTGTTGTAATGCCTGCAAAGTATGTTGAAAGTTATCCACTGGTTGCCTCATTAATTCAGTTATCTAACTCACTAAGTGTACAAATTATCATTCACTGTGACTAAAGCTATTTGTTTATAAAATGTATCAATTAACAACTTAGACTGACGCAAACGTTTTCCTTAAGCAATTTTACCCGTATAATGCGCGCAAAATATCTAATCACTAATTAAATCGTACCTGAAGGAGTTTGAGATGACTGTCGGTATTATCATGGGTTCTAAATCTGATTGGCCAACAATGAAGCTAGCTGCAGAAATGTTGGATCAGTTTGGCGTGGCGTACGAAACAAAAGTGGTTTCCGCTCACCGCACACCTCAGTTGCTTGCAGACTACGCAACCAGTGCGAAAGAGCGCGGTATTAAAGTGATTATTGCTGGTGCTGGCGGTGCAGCGCACCTTCCGGGCATGGCTGCTGCTTTCACAAGCGTACCAGTTCTGGGTGTTCCAGTTCAGTCTAAAGCACTGAAGGGCATGGACTCTCTGCTTTCTATCGTGCAGATGCCAAAAGGTATCGCGGTAGGTACTTTGGCTATCGGTGAAGCTGGCGCTGCCAATGCAGGCATCCTAGCGGCTCAAATCATTGGTACACACAATGAAGAAGTAATGGCAAAAGTAGAAGCGTTCCGCTCTGAACAAACAGAAACGGTTCTGGCTAATCCAAACCCTGCAGAGGACTAATTTCCATGCATGTTCTTGTGTTAGGCGCGGGCCAACTTGCTCGCATGATGTCCCTAGCTGGGGCACCGCTGAATATTGAAATTTCTGCTTTTGATGTTGGCAGCAAAAATATTGTTCACCCATTAACGCAAGCGATTCTAGGTAACGGCTTAGAAAATGCGATTGAGCGTGCGGACGTCATTACTGCTGAATTCGAACATATTCCTCACGATGTACTTGAGGAGTGTGAACGCAGCGGTAAGTTCTTACCGACAACAGAAGCAATTAAAGCCGGCGGTGACCGTCGTCTTGAAAAAAAACTGTTAGACGAAGCAAATGTGAAAAATGCCAAATACTACGTGATTAACTCTCGCGAAGACTTTGACGCTGCGATCGCTCACGTTGGCTTACCAATGGTATTGAAGAGCACACTGGGTGGTTACGATGGCAAAGGTCAATGGCGCTTAAAGACATTAGACAATGTTGACGCGACTTGGACAGAAATGGCCGAGTGCATTGCCGCAACAGACAACCAAGCGATTGTGGCTGAAGAGTTTGTTCCGTTTGACCGCGAAGTATCACTGGTTGGTGCTCGTGGTACCAATGGCGAGATTCAAGTGTACCCACTGGCTGAAAATGTTCACACCGACGGCGTGTTGAGCTTATCGACAGCGATTGATGACATTGAACTGCAAGAGCAAGCGAAAGCCATGTTCACTGCCATTGCTGAGCGCCTAGATTACGTTGGTGTGCTAGCACTTGAGTTCTTTGATGTTCAAGGTTCACTGCTTGTTAATGAGATTGCACCACGTGTTCATAACTCGGGCCACTGGACGCAACAAGGCGCAGAGACTTGTCAGTTTGAAAACCACCTGCGTGCCGTATGTGGCATGCCACTAGGTAGCACTAAACTGATTCGTCCAACCGCAATGATCAACATTCTTGGTGAAGATACTCTTCCTGAAGCAATTCTTGCTCAAGGTGGTTGTCATGTTCATTGGTATGGCAAAGAGAAACGTGCAGGTCGTAAGATGGGCCACATCAACGTGAGCGCTGACTACAACGCAGAATTACAAAGAGCGTTGTGCTCATTGGCTGAGATTCTTGATAAACAAGCCTACCCAGCTGTGCATGAGTTTGCTGAGCAGATGAAGTAAGCCTACATTGGCTTATTGATATAAAAATTCATTGGATATAGAAACGGCGCTCATTGAGCGCCGTTTTTTATTTCTGGTCATCCACTTACTGTGATTAGTATTACTACTGAGATTGAATGTGATGACATTTTCGATCTGCGCATTGGGTCTTAGTGCCACTGGCCATTTTCTTTTCCAGCAACAACGGGAACTGGCACTGTTCACAACGACCGATAATAGGTGGTTGGTTTACTGCGAACTTACACTTAGGATAGTTATCGCACGCATAAAAGGTTTTGCCATAGCGAGATTTACGCTCAACCAAGTGGCCTCGACCACACTCAGGGCAGGCAACAAGTGGCTGCTCTTCAGGTTGTTCTTTCGGTTGGTCCAAAGATTCGATGTGATTACACGTTGGGTAACTACTACAACCAATGAACATCCCAAAGCGACCTTGCCTTAATACCAATTCGTTTTGGCATTTAGGACACGGCACGCCCAGCTCTTTCACGACATGACCATCATTTTGATGAAGAGGCTTGATGTAATCACAGCTCGGATACTGCTTACAGCCTAAAAATGGGCCGTGCTTACCATGGCGAAGCTGAAGCTCTCCACCACACTGTGGACATGGTTCATGCTCTAACGCATGTTCATGTGCTGAAAAAAGCTGATTATCAATCTTACTACTCATGACAAGCCTGTATTAATGCAAGATACCTTGCTCTTTGGTGTACAACAGCTCTTCCATTTGCGTGTAAGCACTTTCATTACCCGGCACATTAAATAGCACCATTAAGATAATCCATTTCAGATCATCCAATTCAAATTCGTTGGTCTCAAGACCCATCACACGATCAATCACCATTTCACGAATCTCTGTCGTGAGCACGTTGATCTGCTCAAGGAACAATAAGAAGCCTCGACACTCCATATTAATACGTGAAATCTCTCGACTGGTATAAACACGCATCGAGGTATTGGAGCACATAGTAATCGCCGCTTGGTTGTCAGTATCTTGCAGTGCAGCAAGATCTTCTAACCAATGGAGGGCCTTATAAATATCATCTTGGTGAAACCCTGCTCGAAGAAGCTCATCTTCCAGTTCGTCTTGATCCACCTGCAATTCAGAATCGCTATGGATGTAGGTTTCAAACAAGTACATCAGTATGTCCATCATCATAGCTAGCCTCTCCCCTTTCGAATATAGCCACCGGAAACTGCAACAACATGCCCTAAGAGCTCAAGCTCTAAAAGCTGCATCATGACCTCATGCACAGGTATATGGGTTCTCTGTGCCAAAATATCAACGGGTGTCGCCTCTAATCCTACGTTAGCTAACAGCTGTGGAAATGGCAATTGTTCATTTTCACTCTTGTTCGGCGTAGGTTCGAACAAACTGGGCTGCTGATCTATAGACCAGTCTAACAGACTCTTTATTTCAATTAGAACATCTTGAGCGCTCTGTACCAAACATGCCCCAGCCTTAATTAGACTGTTGCCTCCACGACTGGTTGGGTTATGAATCGAACCGGGAAGCGCAAACACTTCGCGGCCTTGCTCCATCGCATAACGCGCCGTAATCAGAGAACCGCTTTTCTCAGCCGCCTCAACAACGAGAGTCCCCAAAGACAACCCACTTATAATACGGTTACGGCGAGGGAAATGTTCAGGTCGAGGTTTGGCGCTTGGACGGAACTCTGAGATCAGCGCGCCATTCTCACAAATTCTATCCGCTAGATTTCGGTGGCGTGCAGGGTAAATGGAATCCAAGCCAGAACCCAACACCGCAAAAGTTTCCCCTCCTTTATCTAGAGCACCATCATGAGCGTAGCCATCAATACCGAGCGCTAAGCCACTGGTGACAATCAAACCGTTTTGGACAAACTCTTTAGCGAAGGCCTTCGCGGTTTGCAGCCCTTCGAGACTGGCGTTGCGACTGCCAACCATCGCGATTTGAGGCTCAATCAGTTTTTCAACGTGACCTTTAACGAAAAGCACGCTTGGCGCGGAGGCGGTCTCGTTCAGCAGTTTGGGATAATGAGGGCAATTAGGGGTAATGATGTGATGGTTGGGCTGCCTTGCTTGCCACGCCAGGCAAGCCTCCACTTCTCTAGGGGCTTGCAGTCTTAAGTAGGATATTTGCTTGGCAGACAAACCAATCGCTTGCAGCTGTTGGCTGGAGTAACCAACAATATTCGCTGGGGAATCAACACTCAGCAGACGAGCAAGACGCTTACCACCCAGTTGCGGAACAAAGCTCAGCGAGAGCCAAGCGATCAGTTGTTGCTCACTCACTCGGTGCCCTTAACCTCTTCTGTCAACGCAAGATCCAAAGGCGATACCGCCAGAATGTCATTGCTAACCGGCTTGGAGCTTTGAGTGATCAACGCCAAGCTAAAATACTCGTAAGGGCGAATAACCATCAAGCTGCCCAGCGAGGTACTTGGCAATTGCACCTTATCGCTCGCCGCTGATTCTTTATAGCTGTATTCACCTTGCTTACCAAACACCACAGCCCCACTCTCGCTAAGGGTGAACATAGAGCCCTGGCGAAGGTTGTCCTGCGAGCCTTTGTTGATAACAACGACCTGATTCTTTGCGCTGTATTGGCTACCATCCAATGAACCCAATATATTGGCAAACTGACCCGCTGCACTAGGCGCAGGGTAAAACGTGGTTGAGAGCTTCACCAGATCAACGCCAAGCTCTGGTAACACGAGGTCGTTAAGCAGAACTTCTTGCAGTTGAGTCTCTATCTGTAAGCTACTGAACTCAGCGTCCACTTCTTTTAAGCGTGCCGTGGCGACCAAACGCAACGAGGTCATACTCGCCTGAGGTTGCTGTCGCTGGTAGGTTTCAACGGCGCGGTAGATACCCCACTTTTGATGTTGTTGGTTACCCGAGATAAACAACCGGTCTTCACCCGATAAGAATCTCTTTCCATCACTCGTCCCTAACACTCGTTGAGCGGATTGAATGTCTTGCTGTTCAACCAAGCGGTCAGATTGCAGGTAAGGCAGAACCAGCCCCTCATTGACGGTTGGCACCGCTTTCTTCTCCGAGACACGAATCTTAGGGCTCAGCTTGATAACCGGTTTAAGACTCAATACCGGCTCACCATTAATCCAAACCAAAGACAGTTTATCTCCGGGGTATATAAGATGAGGGTTTTCTATCTCAGGGTTTACCTGCCACAACCTTGGCCATAACCACGGGCTATCAAGATACATCGCAGATATATCCCATAAGGTATCGCCCTTTACCACCACATACGCCTCAGGTGCGCCCTGCTTAATGGTTAAAGGTTGAGCACTATTTTCAGCCGTAGCGGCGAACGAAAGCGAGGCACAAACAAGAGAAAAAATGGGAGAAAAATGACGCATGACCTAGGTTCCTTGGTCTGAATATATGACATCTGATTTGAGAATTACCTTCAGGATGCTGTCATTTGACCTCTAAAATGTCTAGAATTGAGCCAACAAGGTTTAAGCTGTTTCGGCACAGTTCAATATTTCGAGTGTATATGTCTGTATTACAAGTATTAACATTACCAGATGATCGTCTACGTACCGTGGCGAAACCGGTAAAAGAAGTTACCCCAGAGATTCAAAAGTTCGTTGATGACATGATTGAAACCATGTACGACGAAGAAGGTATCGGCCTTGCGGCAACGCAAGTAGATTTCCACCAACGCATCGTTGTTATCGATATTTCAGAAACACGTGATGAGCCAATGGTGCTTATCAACCCTGAAATTACAGAGAAGCGCGGCGAAGATGGAATCGAAGAAGGCTGCCTATCAGTACCAGGCGCTCGAGCTCTAGTACCTCGCGCTGCAGAAGTAACGGTTAAAGCATTAGACCGTGACGGCAACGAATTCACATTCGACGCTGACGACCTTCTGGCTATTTGTGTTCAGCACGAACTTGACCACCTAGAAGGCAAGTTGTTTGTTGATTACCTATCGCCACTAAAGCGTAAACGTATCCAAGATAAGCTAGCGAAGATCAAACGTTTCAACGAGAAACAAGGTTAATAACCGCTGCTATTACTAAATTAGAAGGAAGCCTACCTTGAGTCAGTCTTTAAGAATTGTCTTTGCAGGTACTCCGGATTTCGCCGCCCGTCACTTGGCGGCGTTGTTGTCTTCGGAGCATGAAGTTGTTGCTGTTTACACACAGCCAGACCGCCCAGCAGGCCGCGGTAAAAAACTCACTGCGAGCCCAGTAAAAAACATCGCACTTGAAAACAATATTCCGGTTTACCAACCAGAAAACTTCAAGTCAGATGAGGCTAAGCAAGAGCTAGCTGAATTGAACGCTGACATCATGGTTGTTGTCGCTTACGGCTTATTGCTTCCGCAGGTTGTATTAGATACGCCTCGCTTGGGTTGTATCAACGTACATGGCTCTATCCTACCGCGCTGGCGTGGTGCTGCTCCGATTCAACGCTCTATTTGGGCGGGTGATAAAGAGACAGGCGTGACGATCATGCAGATGGATATCGGCCTAGATACTGGCGACATGCTAAGCATCGCAACGCTGCCAATCGAAGCGACAGATACTAGCGCATCAATGTACGAGAAATTAGCGGGCCTTGGCCCTGATGCGCTTGTTGAATGTCTAGCGGACATCGCTTCTGGCAAAGCAGTTGCAGAAAAGCAAGACGATGAGCTTGCGAACTACGCGAAGAAGCTAAGCAAAGAAGAAGCGCGTATCAACTGGAGTGATGAAGCTGCGCATATTGAACGCTGCGTTCGTGCCTTCAACCCATGGCCAATGAGCCACTTTGAAGCTGCTGAGAACAGCATTAAAGTATGGCAAAGCCGTGTGGCAGAGCAAACTTCTGATAAGCCTGCAGGTACCATTCTGCAAGCGGATAAAACTGGTATCTATGTAGCGACAGGACAAGGCGTACTTGTTCTTGAACAACTGCAAGTTCCAGGTAAGAAAGCCATGTCAGTTCAGGATATCTTGAACTCACGTGCAAGCTGGTTTGAAGTTGGTACTCAACTTTCTTAATCCGCTTTTAAAGCTGTTAATTACGCAGCTTAGAAAACCTTTACGAGGGCAGAGATGCCCTCATGTATTCAAATAAATATTCGGTACCCCTCATGAATGTTCGCGCTGCTGCTGCAAATGTCCTATTCCAAGTTGTCGATAAAGGCCACTCTCTTTCACACGCTCTCCCTGCGGCTCAAAAAACGATCCGTCCACGAGACCATGCTCTACTGCAAGAGATTTGCTACGGCGCACTTCGTTACCTGCCTCGTTTAGAGTCAATCGCTAACGAACTGATGGAAAACCCGCTTAAAGGTAAAAAGCGTGTATTCCACCACCTAATCTTGGTGGGCATTTACCAACTAAGTTTCATGCGTATCCCTTCGCATGCTGCGGTTGCTGAAACGGTTGAGGGTACTAAAACACTGCGTGGTCCAAGCCTGAGTGGTTTGATCAACGCTGTGCTACGTAGCTACCTACGTGACCAAGAAGAACTGGACGAGAAAGCCGTTAGCCACAATGCAGGCAAATACGGACACCCAAGCTGGATTCTAAAAATGCTTCAAGAGAGCTACCCAGATCAATGGGAGCAACTGGTTGAAGCAAACAACAGCAAGGCACCAATGTGGCTGCGCGTTAACCGCCAACACCACACTCGTGACGAGTATGTTGAACTGCTTAAAAACGAAAACATTGAATACACATTGCACCCAGAAGCAGCCGATGCCATAAAATTAGCTGCACCTTGTGATGTTACTTTGCTTCCTGGCTTCGACAGAGGTTGGGTATCAGTGCAAGACGCTGCCGCTCAGCTTTCGGTTGATTACCTAACACCAAAAGATGGTGAGCTGATCCTAGATTGTTGTGCTGCACCAGGTGGTAAAACGGCACACATTCTTGAGCACACTCAAGATACTGAAGTGGTTGCGATTGACTGCGACATCAAACGTCTAGACCGCGTTTACGATAACCTTGAGCGTCTACAACTGCGTGCCGACGTAATTTGTGGTGATGCTCGCTACCCTGAAGAGTGGTGGATGGGTGATAAGTTCGACCGTATCCTGCTTGATGCGCCTTGTTCAGCGACTGGCGTAATTCGCCGTCACCCTGATATCAAGTGGCTACGTCGTGCATCTGACATTGATGCGCTGGCTGAACTGCAAAGCGAAATTATGGATGCAATGTGGCGTCAGCTGAAAGTAGGCGGCACCATGGTTTATGCGACTTGTTCTATCACGCCGCAAGAAAACGTGCTGCAAGTGAAAGCATTCCTAGCACGTACTGAGAACGCAACGCTGGTTGGGTCTGATATCGAAAATCCGGGTCGTCAAATACTACCTGGAGAAGAAGATATGGATGGCTTCTACTACGCAGTTCTAGTAAAACAGGCATAACAACTAACAGCGGCTAAGAATTTATTTCTTAGCCGCTGTTTCTTTCTAGTGCATTATCAAAATAAAGTTAGATAACTAGAATTACCACGGTAAAGAAAAGAGAAAGGCTATGAAGATCATTATCCTAGGTGCTGGACAAGTTGGCGGTACCCTTGCTGAAAACCTGGTTGGTGAAAACAACGACATCACCATTGTCGACCGTAATGCTGACCGACTTCGTGAACTTCAGGATAAGTACGACCTTAGGGTTGTAAACGGTTATGCCAGCCACCCAAACACACTACGTGAAGCGGGTGCGCAAGATGCCGACATGTTGGTTGCCGTAACCAATATGGATGAAACCAATATGGCTGCGTGTCAGGTTGCTTTCTCTCTTTTCAATACGCCGAACCGAATTGCTCGTATTCGTTCTCCTCAATACCTAGAAGAGAAAGAAGCGCTATTCAAATCAGGTGCCATCCCAGTCGATCACCTGATCGCACCCGAAGAGCTAGTGACCAGCTACATCGAACGCCTGATTCAATACCCAGGTGCACTGCAGGTTGTAAGCTTTGCTGAACAGAAGGTGAGCCTAGTAGCAGTAAAAGCCTACTACGGTGGACCATTAGTTGGTAACGCACTGTCTGCTTTGCGTGAGCACATGCCGCACATCGATACTCGTGTAGCCGCTATTTTCCGTCAAGGTCGCCCTATTCGCCCACAAGGCACTACCATCATTGAAGCCGATGATGAGGTTTTCTTTGTGGCAGCGAGTAACCACATCCGCTCAGTAATGAGTGAGCTACAGCGCCTAGAGAAACCGTACCGCCGCATCATGATTGTCGGTGGTGGTAACATTGGTGCAAGCTTGGCAAAACGCCTTGAGCAGAGCTACAGCATCAAGCTTATCGAGCGCAGCTACACCCGTGCCGAGAAGCTATCTGAAGAATTAGAAAACACCATCGTCTTCTGTGGTGATGCAGCCGACCAAGAGCTGCTGACCGAAGAGAACATCGATCAAGTTGACGTGTTCATTGCCCTAACCAATGAAGATGAAACCAACATCATGTCAGCGATGCTGGCGAAGCGAATGGGTGCCAAGAAAGTAATGGTGCTGATTCAGCGTGGCGCTTACGTCGACCTTGTTCAGGGTGGTGTGATTGATATTGCTATCTCGCCACAACAAGCGACCATTTCTGCACTGCTTACTCACGTTCGTCGTGCTGATATTGTAAACGTATCATCTCTACGTCGCGGCGCTGCTGAAGCGATTGAAGCCATTGCTCACGGTGACGAAACCACATCTAAAGTGGTTGGCCGAGCGATTGGCGACATCAAACTACCACCGGGCACCACTATTGGTGCGATTGTTCGCGGAGAAGAAGTACTTATCGCGCACGATAGAACCGTAATCGAACAAGATGACCACGTAGTGATGTTCCTAGTGGACAAGAAATACGTACCAGATGTTGAGTCTCTATTCCAACCGAGCCCGTTCTTCTTATAGCCTTGTTCTCGTAAGCATTGATCTCGCAACTTTCTTCTTGTGAGAACGATGCCCCGGCTCAAAGCGATGGTCTATTAAGCTATGGTCAACTTTCGTCCGATATTATTAGTGATAGGGTTAGTGTTATCAAAACTCGCCCTTTTCATGTACATCCCTACATTGGTTGCCTTTTTCACAGGCACCGGTGGCTTCCTCGAGTTTGGTCAATCGGTAGTGATCACGCACATAGTGGCGTTCATCTGCTTGAGTTTAGGCCGCTCCGCTAAGTTCCGACTTGGGGTGCGGGACATGTTCCTGATCACCTCTCTGGTATGGACGATAGCCAGTGCCTTTGCTGCACTGCCGTTTGTCTTCATCAACCACATCAGCTTCACTGACGCCTATTTTGAAACCATGTCTGGTATCACCACGACAGGCTCAACCGTATTAAGCGGCTTAGACAGCATGGCACCAAGCATTCTGTTGTGGCGTTCTATACTGCAATGGTTAGGTGGCATCGGCTTCATCGTTATGGCGGTAGCGGTTCTACCAATGCTCAACGTCGGTGGTATGCGCCTGTTCCAAACCGAATCATCCGATTGGTCAGATAAAAGCAGCCCACGAGCAAAAACGGTCGCGAAGAACATCGTAGCGGTTTATCTGGTTCTGACTGGCTTGTGCATCATTAGCTATCTGTTTGCAGGCATGGGCATCTTTGACGCGATCAATCACGCGTTCACAACACTGTCGACGGGTGGTTACTCAACCTCAGACGGGTCGATGAACCATTTCTCCAACAGTGCTCACTGGGTGGGAACACTGTTCATGTTCCTTGGAGGTCTGCCATTCCTACTGTTTGTTGGCGCACTGCGTGGTAGAAAACTCTCAATCCTCTACAAAGACGCGCAAGTGAGAGGCTTCACCTATCTATTCTTAGTCACCAGTGCCGTGATATCGACATGGTTGGTGGTTAGAGATGGCTACACAGTCATGGATGCGATGCGTGTTTCGATGTTCAACATTGTGTCCGTAGTTACCACTACCGGTTTTGGCTTAGAAGACTTCACCGCGTGGGGCGCTTTGCCTACCACGCTGTTTGCCTTTTTAATGATGGCGGGCGCGTGCTCAGGTTCAACCTCTGGCGGTATCAAAATCTTCCGCTTCCAGATCGCGATGACCATGCTCCACAAACAGATGATGAAACTGATTCACCCGTCGGGTGTATTTGTTCAACGCTATAACCAAAGACCTGTGAATGACGACATTGTGCGTTCACTGGTCGCATTTGGTTTGATGTTCTTTATTACGATTATCTTAATTGCAGGTGGCTTGAGCGCGATGGGGCTTGATCCTGTGACCAGTATATCTGGCGCTATCACAGCCGTTGCCAACGTGGGCCCAGGCATGGGCAGCGTGATCGGTCCAACCGGGAACTTTGCTCCACTGCCAGACGCCGCTAAATGGTTGCTAAGCTTAGGAATGCTGATGGGGCGACTTGAGATATTGACGCTCATTGTTCTATTTTTCCCAGCCTTTTGGCGACGCTAACCAAGCACAAAATCAAGGAAACACAGATGAAACCATACGTACTTCTCGCTGGCGCATTGCTCGCAAACTCAGTATTCGTAAGTTCTGCCTTTGCTGATCAAATGGTCACATTGCCTGATGGCAAACAAGTGTTACTCAAAGATGATTTTACTTGGCAATACGTGGCACCGAAGCAAACGGAAGCAGCAGCGCCAACATCAGAGATCGCAGTGCCTGTTTCAGCAGTCCCTGTCGTAGCCGTACCTGTCGCAACGAACACGCGTGGCACTACGATTGTGGTTAATAGTAAAAAGCCAAGCTTACAGCTGTCTCAGTCAGGAGTGGATGTTGTACTGGGTGCCAGTCGCTATGAAGATGGTGAGCTTATCATTCCGACAGCCATCACCAACCAAGGCACTCAAGCGGTCATTTTGGTATCACTTAACATCAGCGTGTTTACTGCAGAAGGTGAGTTGTTGGCAGAAGAAGAAGTTGCTGTGTGGAAATCAATCAAACGAATGGCCGACACATACCTACGACCAAAGACGGGTGAAGAAGGCAAGCTAATCAAGCTCGACCTAGAACAACACCCTGAATATCAGATTAAAGCTGAGATTACTGAGGTACTGGCTCGCTAAACCGGAGTCACGTACAGATAGATAGCGAAGAAATGGCAAGCGCAGCCCGCCAACACAAACAAGTGCCAGATGGCGTGGTTGTAAGGGATGCGTTTAGCCACATAGAAAATAACACCCAACGAGTAGATCACGCCGCCGAGCGCCAATAATACCAAGCCGCCCATCTCAATATTCATCGCCAGTTGATACACCACAATCAACGACAGCCAGCCCATAGCTAAATAAATGAACAGAGATAGACGCTTAAATCGGTAGACGAAGGCAATCTTCATGATGATACCGACCAGCGCAATTCCCCAAATAACCGCCATCAAGCCCATCGCTAATGGGGTTCTTAAGCCAACCAATAAAAACGGGGTGTAGCTACCTGCGATGAGTAAGTAAATTGCACAGTGATCGAGGGTTTTCAATAAACGCTTGGTTTTTTCTGTGGTGATCGAGTGATAAAGCGTGGAAGCAAGAAAGAGCAGGATAATGCTGCTGCCATAGATTGTCATACTGGCAACCGTCAACATGTCGGCTTGGTAATCAAACGCGCGAATCAGTAGCAAGATCAGACCAATAACGCCAAGCACGACGCCCAAGCCGTGGGTTATCGCATTAGCGCGTTCTTCGATGTCGCTGTATTCGCTAGCTGATGATGCAGACATGAGTATCCTACTAGAGTAAATGTTCAATTGACCTAGTATTGCACATTAAGCTTACACGTGTAAGCTTAAATTTTTATGACAGCTTTTATGACATCAATGAAGCCTAAACAGTGTGATGAGGCTAGGCTCTCTAAAGCTAAAGAACCAAAAAGCGAATTAAGAGGCGCTATCTAGATACTCAAGTACCATCTTGCCGGCTTCTTCTGGAGAGGTATCGAGTGGCACACTCAATTGACGCTGTAGCTGGCCCACTCCCAATAAACTCGCCAACATGCCTTTGGCACCGTCGCGATTGCGATCTATCTCAAACCAAAGCTTAAGCTCAGTTTCGTCACGATGGGCAACAACCTCAAGCTCACGCCAGCGGCCATGATAAGGACCCGTCGTCGGGACAAACTCGAACTCTTGTACAAATGGCAGTTCAAAGCCTTCTACCGCTTCACATTCCACTTGGCGGATACGTAAGCCTTGAGCTTCAAGCTCGTTGAAAATACCATCGAGGAGTGCGTCAGGGCGCACCGTTAAGATGTCTTTATCCGAAGGATCAATCGCCATCGCAATGTCCAGCCCGGTTTCAAGCCACACCTTTGAGTCACCAATCGTGACCGGTGTATTCAGCGGGACATCAAACTCACATTCAAAATCACGGGTTTCACCCGGCTGAATAACAAAGGCATACGGCAGACTCCATTTTGCTAATGAATAGGTCTGGTGCATACGGCGTGTTTGACCGCCCTCTTGCCTTTGTGAGTTCATGGTGACTTCTTTTACGTAACGACAACACAGATTAAGATCGATGTTGTCGATCTCCTGTGGCTGAGCGCCACCATACACATGCACAATAATGCTCGCCTTCTGCCCTGGATACAGCACTTCCTGTTGCAACACAGAATCGACCTTGGCCGACCCAATACCAAAACTTGCTAACGTTTTCTTTAAGAACGACATATGCACCTCCTTTAAAGCATCATCTTAAGCCTGAAAGAGGTTCAAACTCAAATATACTGCTCACACTATTTTAGCTCTAATATCGTTTAATTATCACTCAGGCGTCGATCGATAACTTAGATAGTGATAATCTAAGCCTTGATATGCATGCATATCATTATCCTGATTTATTCTTCGGATTGGCGAAAGCCAGACGAGTGACGCTTCAAGCAATTGAGGTAGAGCTCATGGTAAATCAGGCCATTAGATTGGCAATGGATATGCCTGACCGTTAGGTAAATTAATGCGCCCAACAGCTGTCAGGTTCTCGCACACCAACCGTAGTGCGATGCGTCGTCGTAGTGGCTTTGCTGCTGCTCCAACGGCTAAGAAATTGGCTCCTACAATGACTCTAGTTGAGAAGACTGCTTTATTAGCACCGACTACAACAAAAGTGATTAGAGCCGCTTAACAAAAAGCGCAGTTTTTACTGCGCTTTTTTCTTGCCCAGACCCGCCTTGAAATGTGTTTACACATTGGTATTCCCTATCCGATTTGATACCTTAAACACAAATCATTATAAAATTTGTGGAGAAGTAAAGTATGAAGTGTCACCGCATTGAAGAACTGCTTGAACTGATGGAGCCTGAGTGGCAAAAAGATCAAGAGCTTAATCTATTAGAGTTCATCATTAAGCTATCAAAAGAAGCAGGCTACCAAGGCAAACTTGAAGAACTGACTGACGATGTTCTTATCTACCATCTTAAAATGCGTAACAGCGAAAAAGATGAAATGATCCCGGGTCTGAAAAAAGACCAAGAAGATGATTTCAAAACCGCAATTCTAAAAGCGCGTGGCCTTCTTTAGTCGCCGATTTGTTTAGAGCTCAATTGCTGTATAGATAAAATACTCAATTTTAAAAAGCGACCACCCGGTCGCTTTTTTGTTTCTGTTCGCTATTTTTTCGTCACAACTGTTATGACTTTTGTTGTTAAAGGTTGATAGCGTTAAAGAAATGAGAACAAGATTGTCGCTATAATCGCCATCCATAAGAATCTTCTAAAATAATAAGAGTGAGTGCGATAACAACAAATGCACCAAGCTCAATTTCAACAGGTTCTCTAAACCATACTTTCAAGTAATGTCGTCATGCCCAATTTAACCGGGCAAACAAGCCACAAAAAGGATAGTTCATGAGTCAGGATAAAATCGATATCAAAGATGTGACTCCTAAAACCTTTAACCCGAAAACACATAAAGGTAATGGAGATCGATTTAACCCAAGTAACCGAATCTATGTTCGAGAAAGCAAAGGTAAATTCCAACAACTGCGTCGCTATGGCGGTTGGTTCTTACTTTTACTTTTTGCGCTTATCCCATGGATTCCATTTGGTGAGCGACAAGCTATCTTGCTCGATATCGGCAGCCAACAGTTCAACTTCTTTGGTACAACCTTATACCCACAAGATCTGACCCTGCTCGCCATCTTATTCATGATTGCCGCGTTTGGCCTGTTCTTTATCACCACCTTTTTAGGCCGTGTGTGGTGTGGCTATTTATGCCCACAAACCGTATGGACCTTCATGTACATTTGGTTCGAAGAGAAACTGGAAGGGGCTGCCAATAAGCGAAAAAAACAAGACTCAGGCAAACTGACAACCAATTTAATCCTCAGAAAAACTATCAAACACATTGCGTGGTGGGCAATCGCCATTGCGACGGGCTTAACGTTTGTTGGTTACTTCATTCCAATCAAAGAGTTAGTGGTTGGCTTCTTTACCTTTAATTCATCGTTCTGGCCGATGTTTTGGGTACTGTTCTTTGCAGGCTGCACCTATGCTAATGCAGGTTGGATGCGTTCAATTGTTTGTCTGCACATGTGTCCTTACGCGCGTTTCCAATCGGCAATGTTCGATAAAGACACCTTCATTGTGGGCTACGATACAGAACGCGGTGAAAGCCGTGGCCCCCGATCTCGCAAGGCTGATCCAAAAGAGCTTGGTCTAGGCGATTGTATTGACTGTAATTTATGCGTTCAAGTGTGCCCAACGGGTATCGATATCCGTGACGGTCTACAATACGAATGCATTAACTGTGGCGCGTGTATTGATGCCTGTGACAACACCATGGAACGAATGGGCTATGAAAAAGGCCTGATCAACTACACCACCGAGCACAGACTTGAAGGCCACTCAACCAAGGTAATGCGTCCTAAGCTGTTGGGATATGGAGCCATCTTAATCGTGATGCTGGGCTTATTCTTCGTGCAAATCGCGAGTGTTGATCCTGCTGGCCTCAGTGTTCTACGTGACAGAAATCAGCTGTTTAGGGTCAATAACCAAGGGCTGGTTGAAAACACCTACACCTTGAAAGTGATCAACAAGACTCAACAAGAGCAAGAGTACAAACTCGATGTTAGCGGACTGCCCGATTCGATCTGGTATGGCAAACAGACGATTACTGTCGATCCAGGCGAGGTTTTGAACCTACCTATCAGTTTAGGCGCCGACCCAGAAAAACTGAGCTCACCAGTTTCGACAATTCAGTTTATACTCTCGGATAATGAAGAGTTTACGATGGAAGTCGAAAGCCGCTTTATCAAGAAGCTCTGATACCTGCACCTTAGTGCTTGGTATAACAACCCAATAAATGGAAAAAGGCTCAGTAATGAGCCTTTTTTATTCTATGACGATGCAAGCCTTTAACTTTGATAACCTGACTCCTGACTTCATGTGGTACGCACTGGAGAGCATCGGAGTTCGCGCTGAATCCGGGCTTCTCGCTCTCAACAGTTACGAAAACCGTGTATATCAGTTCACCGATGAAGATCGTAAGCGCTACGTCGTTAAGTTTTATCGTCCGCAACGCTGGAACAAAGCACAGATCCAAGAAGAGCATGACTTCGCACTCGAGCTTATCGAACAAGAGATGCCAGTTGCACCTCCAATGCGAATCAACGGTGCAACCTTACATGAATACCAAGGCTACCTATTTGCCTTGTTTGAAAGTGTCGGCGGCAGACAGTATGAAGTGGATAACCTAGACCAACTGGAAGGTGTAGGCCGTTTTCTTGGTCGTATTCATAAAGCCAGCGCGGGAAGAACATTCCAGCATCGCCCAACCATCAGCTTAGATGAATACCTTTATCAGCCACGTAAGATTCTAGAGAACTCTCAGTTTATCCCGACGCATCTAGAAAACGCGTTCTTCAATGACGTCGACCTTCTGATCAAAGAGCTAGAGAGTCAGTGGCCGAGCAATATTGAGAATATCCGCCTGCATGGTGACTGCCACCCAGGCAATATATTGTGGCGCGATGGGCCAATGTTCGTCGACCTTGATGACGCTCGTAACGGTCCTGCGATACAAGATCTGTGGATGCTGCTTAATGGCGAACGCCAAGATAAGCTGATGCAACTGGATATTTTGCTCGAGAGTTACCAAGAATTTTGCGATTTTAATACCGCACAACTGAAACTAATCGAACCACTACGCGGTCTACGTATGGTGCATTACATGGCATGGTTGGCGAAACGATGGCACGATCCTGCGTTTCCTCTGGCCTTCCCGTGGTTTAATGATCCGAAATATTGGGAGCAACAAGTACTTGCTTGTAAAGAGCAAATTGCTACCCTGCAAGAGCCACCACTTTCGTTAATGCCTCAGTGGTAACAGCAATCGCAACATACAACTAGATAAAAATTCAAACATAATGGAGATTGGATAAATGAAAAAGCTATTCGCATTTTTCTCATTGATCATGTTGAGCCTTTCAGCTCACGCTGCGAAATTTAACGAAGGTGAACACTACAAAGTTCTCGACCTAGAAGCATCAAAAAAACCAATGGTGACAGAGTTCTTCTCTTTTTACTGCCCACACTGTAATAGCTTTGAGCCAATCATCCAGCAGCTAAAACAACAGCTACCTAAAGACGCTAAGCTACAGAAGAACCATGTTTCATTCATGGGTGGCAACATGGGCCTGCCAATGAGCAAAGCTTACGCGACGATGATTGCACTGAAAGTTGAAGACAAAATGGTACCGGTGATGTTTAACCGCATCCACACCATGAACAAGCCACCACGTGATGAAGAAGAACTGCGTCAAATCTTCCTAGACGAAGGCGTTGATGCGAAGAAGTTCGATGCTGCGTATAACGGCTTTGCAGTAGATTCTATGGTTCGTCGCTTCGACAAAGCATTCAAAGACAGCGGCCTTTCAGGTGTACCCGCTGTTGTGGTTAACAACCGCTACCTAGTCGAAGCTCAAGGTATCAACTCTCTTGATGAGTACTTCGAGCTGGTGAACTTCTTATTAAAGAAGTAAGCCATTGATAAAAGGAAGCTTCGGCTTCCTTTTTTTTGCTTGTTCAAAAATCATCATTGATAAATAATTAACCTGGAAGTTTAAAGCTTTACTGCTATTAATAACCCGTCCTAAGAACCGGTGGGCAAGGAGCCCTTAAATGAAAATCAAAATAACTCTCTTGGCTTTGAGCGTTGCGGCTTCTCCCGCTTTTGCCAAACTTGCAGACCAACAAGGTTTCAGTGGTGAAATCTCTATCAATACCGGAGTTGCCTCTTCTACCTCAAACTTTAATACCGATGCTGATAGCAATCTTTCATCCATAGATCAGAAGGCTTCTTCAGAAAGCTCATTTCTTGTCGCCCCTTTAGGCAGTGTCGCTTACACCTTTGGTGAGAAGCTAAATCACCAGGTTTACACAGGTACCGCTCGTGATGACGTAGCTACGGGTACTGTTGTGCTAGAGGTTGGTTATAAATACCAGCTTGAGTCTGGCATGGTGATCGACGCTTCACTGCTTCCAACCATTATGTCGGGTGAAACTTGGGCCGATCCATACAACACCACATCAGCTCGCACCAAGACCGATGAAACTGGCAATGCGTTTCGTTTGAAGCTAAGCAACATTGCGGGCTCAGCTTTCTCGCTAGACATGGCCTATGCGACAAAAGATGTCGACAACGATGATATTCAAGAGCAAGAGCTCAAACGAGATGCCAATACGCTCTACTTGAAAGGTCAATATCGCCTGCCACTCAGTCGTACCATGATGCTTATTCCATCCGTTATCTATCAAACACGTGATGCTGATGGTAAAGCTGAGTCTTACGACCAATTCGGTGGTGAGGTAAGCTTGTTTGGTGGCATGGGGCGTCACCAGTACGCACTAACAGCGGGTTACAACCAACGCTCTTACGATGCGAGCAACCCGATCTACGACAAGAAACGCAGCGACGACAATATCAACCTATTCGCCGCCTATGAGTATGATCAATTCATGGATTGGGAAAACTGGTCGTTTATTTCACTAGCGGGCTACGGCACCAGCGACTCGAACATTACCTTCTACGACGAGTCTCAATATATCGTTTCAGTTGGCTTGAACTACAAGTTCTAACCTTAGCGAGTATGAACTGCAATCCAACGAAAGCCTGCATCTAAGCAGGCTTTTTTCTGCTTGCTAGACAGCTTGAGCCGTGAGTTGCTTCAACAATCGATCCATCGCTCGATAGCCAAGCGCTTCCGATAGATGTTTCTTTTCGATCTGCTCGTTACCGTCAAGGTCGGCAATGGTTCGTGCCACCTTAATGATTCGATGATAAGCACGAATCGACAGACCCAGTCGGTGCAACGCCGTTTCCAGAAACTCCGCATCCTCGCGTCTTAACGGGCAATACTTCTCAATTTCTCGGCTACCTAACAGTGCATTCGATTTATGGTTGCGAGATAGCATCAACTCACGCGCCTGCCTGACCCTTTGCTTTACCACTTGAGTCGTTTCCCCACGGTCACCACCCTCAGCGAGCATGCCTTTAGGAAGCAATGGGATCTCTAACGACATATCGAATCTATCCAATAACGGCCCTGATAGTCGATTGAGGTAACGCAGTATGATCTGTGGGTTGGCGCGCGCCTGGTTACCTTCGTAATAACCCGTAGGGCTTGGATTGAGTGCACCAACCAATTGAAAGCGAGCAGGAAAACGAGTCTTGCCCGCAACACGAGAGATAATGATCTCTCCTGACTCTAATGGTTCTCGTAATGAATCAAGCACCTTACGTTCAAACTCCGGCATTTCATCCAAGAACAATAAGCCGTTATGCGCCAAAGATATCTCTCCGGGGCGAGGCACTGAGCCACCACCCACCAATGCCGCCATCGAACTTGAATGGTGAGGGGATCGAAAAGGTCGTTGCTTCCAGTTGTATTGATTGATCTCTTGTTGCGTTAACGAGGCCACCGACGCGGTTTCCATCGCCTCGTCATCACTCATTTCAGGCAGCAAGTCACGCAGTCGAGAAGCGAGCATGGTCTTGCCGGTTCCGGGCGGGCCAAGAAACAATAAGTTATGATTCCCAGCTGCGGCTATCTCCAGAGCTCGCTTGCCTTGTTGTTGGCCGATAATATCTTGTAGGTCGCGAAACACTGAAACATCAGCCTGATGATGTTCCGTTCTATATAGGCCAAGCTGAGTCTGTCCACACATGTCAGCACAAACCTCCAACAAGGTTTGCGCAGATTTATGGGCTCCCTTGCCCACTAGCGCAGCCTGATCACCGTTATGGTGTGGAACAACTAAGCATCGTTCGACGCTATCGGCAGCTAACGTCGCAGGCAACACGCCCTTTACTGAACGCAGCTCTCCAGACAGTGCCAACTCACCGATAAATTCATGTTGAGCTATTTTTGATGTCGGAAGCTGATCAGATGCCACTAAAATCCCAAGCGCGATTGGCAAATCGAAACGACCTCCTTCTTTGGGTAAATCGGCAGGAGCGAGGTTGACCGTGATTCTTTTTGATGGAAACTCAAAACGAGAATTGATGATCGCACTTCTTACTCGATCTTTAGATTCCTTAACCGTTGTTTCAGGTAGACCCACTAACGTAAAGCCAGGCATTCCATTACTTATATGCACCTCAACAGTCACTTCTGGCGCCTCTACACCAACACTAGCTCGACTATGAATTATCGCGAGTCCCATAACTTTCCTTTGTCTTTGATTTAAAAGTATTCGCTCTGGATATTCGTTGCTCACCAAAGCTATAAGGTTGTTATATAGCTTGATGGAATGGTGTTTTAATGTGAAAAAAGAATGACATTTTCCTTGTCATGCGGCAGATTTGTGTGATAACACTAGAGATATAGACTTTTACTGAAGACAATAAACGAGAAAACTCGAATATTATGATTTTTAACGCTCGCATTTACGCACTGATTAACCTGATTATCGTAGTCATTATTAAGACTGCGCGGGGGCGAGTGGGAAGAAAGTAACCACGAATTAGAAAAAACCCCCGCACTGACAAGTCCGGGGGTTTTTTCTAATTTAAACATTCGATTTTTATATTTTTGAGCATTTTCGGCTTTGCCGATTTACAGGAAGAATGGGAGCACAAGATGTGCAGAGACAAAGGAAACAGTTACCAAAATAAAGGTAATACGGGAGAATTCCGATGAAAGGCGCAGAACTAGTCGTATCCGCACTCAAGCAACAAGGAATTGAGACCGTATTTGGTTACCCAGGTGGTGCCATCATGCCAATCTACGATGCACTCTATGACGGCGGGGTTGAACATATCCTATGTCGCCATGAGCAAGGCGCTGCTATGGCCGCGATCGGCATGGCTCGAGCAACACAAGATGTCGCTGTTTGTATGGCAACGTCTGGCCCAGGTGCTACCAACCTAGTCACTGGCCTTGCTGATGCCTTTATGGACTCTATCCCAATGGTTGCAATCACAGGTCAGGTTGCGAGTTCCCACATTGGTACCGATGCATTCCAAGAAATGGATGTGATTGGTATGTCTCTGTCATGTACTAAACACAGCTACCTAGTAACTGATATTGAAGATCTTGCTCCAACCCTCGCAGAAGCGTTTGTGGTAGCGAAATCTGGCCGTCCTGGCCCGGTTATCGTCGATATCGCGAAAGATGTTCAACTAGCAGAAGCACCTGTTAACGCTCTTCCTGAATTTACTCCACCCGCAATTCCTGTTGCGACAACTGATGCCATTGAACAGGCACAGTACTTTTTGTCTCAAGCGACCCGTCCTGTTTTATACGTAGGTGGTGGTGTTCAACTTGCTAAAGCAACCGATGCGGTTCGTGAGTTTTTACGCCTAAACCCAATGCCAGCAGTAAGCACACTGAAAGGCTTGGGCACTATCGAACGTGACGACCCACACTACCTTGGCATGCTGGGTATGCACGGCACTAAAGCCGCTAACCTTGTGGTTCAAGAGAGTGACCTATTGATTGTTGTCGGTGCTCGTTTTGATGACCGAGTAACAGGCAAACTCGATACCTTTGCGCCGCATGCTAAGGTTATCCATATCGATATCGATGCCGCTGAGTTCAGTAAACTGCGTCTTGCCAATGCGCCAATTCGCGGTGACATCAACAAGATCATGCCTCAACTAGAGCTAAGCCAAGACATCTCTTCTTGGGTTCATCACTCTGAAGGCCTTCGTAGTTCATTCAAATGGCGTTACGACCACCCTGGCGATCTGATTTTTGCTCCACTGCTATTGAAGCAACTTTCAGACATGATGCCAGCAAGCTCTATGGTTTCGACTGATGTGGGCCAACACCAAATGTGGGCAGCTCAGCACATTCAGCCGCGCGATCCACAGAACTTCATTACCTCTGCCGGTTTAGGCACCATGGGCTTTGGCTTGCCAGCTGCAATGGGTGCATCGGTTGGGCGTCCTGACGACCAATCTATACTTATCTCTGGTGACGGCTCGTTCATGATGAACATTCAAGAGCTTGGCACATTGAAGCGTCGTCAGATCCCAGTGAAAATGGTACTGCTTAATAACTCTCGTTTGGGCATGGTTCGCCAATGGCAATCGCTATTCTTTGATGGCCGCCACAGTGAAACTATCTTGGATGACAACCCTGACTTCGTGATGCTTGCGAAAGCGTTCGGTATCCCGGGCAAAACCATCACTCGTAAAGAAGAAGTAGAACCAGCATTGAAAGAGATGCTAGAGAGTAAAACCGCTTACCTACTTCATGTTCTTATCGATGAAGAAGAAAACGTATGGCCACTAGTACCGCCAGGTGCTTCAAACAGTGAGATGTTGGAGAACACATAACATGAAAAGATACCTATTAGACATCAAAGCCGATGATAAGCCTGTACTACTAGAGCGTGTTCTTCGTGTTATCCGCCACCGTGGTTTCATTGTTAAGCAAGTTGCGGGCACTCAAAACCACGAAAGCAAAGTGGCGAGTGTTGAGATCATCGTCGACAGTGACCGTCCGATCTCGTTCTTGGTAAACCAAATCGAAAAGCTGTGGGATGTGCGCACCGTTGACGTTATCTCGATCAGCCGTAATGAACTGCCAAACAACAACTTACAACAAAAGATAAACGCATAAGGAACCGCAAACATGACAGCTAAAACAGCAGACTATATTTGGTTTAACGGTGAGATGGTTCCTTGGGCAGAGGCGAACGTTCACGTCCTGACTCACGCAATGCACTACGGTACTTCTGTGTTTGAGGGTGTTCGTTGTTACAACACACCAAAAGGGCCGGTTATCTTCCGTCACCCTGAACATGCTAAGCGCCTAAAAGATTCAGCAAAAATCTACCGCTTCCCTATTCCTTACACAGAGGAAGAAATTATGGAAGCGACTCGCGAAACGCTACGCCAAAATAAGCTAGAGTCAGCGTACATCCGCCCTCTAGGTTTCGTAGGTAACGTTGGTTTGGGTGTCTGCCCGCCAGAAAATACCGAGATGGAACTGATCATCGCAGCTTTCCCTTGGGGTTCTTATCTAGGCGAAGAAGCGCTAGAAAACGGCGTTGATGCAATGATTTCTAGCTGGAACCGTGCCGCTCCAAACACGATCCCAACCGCAGCAAAAGCCGGTGGTAACTACCTATCTTCACTACTGGTTGGTGGTGAAGCTCGCCGTCATGGTTACGATGAAGGCATCGCTCTGAGTGTTGATGGTTACCTTTCTGAAGGGGCTGGTGAGAATATCTTTGTGGTACGTAACGGCGTGCTATCAACGCCACCAGCGACCAGCGCAATTCTGCCGGGTATCACTCGTGATTCGATCATGACACTAGCAAAAGACATGGGTTATGAGATCCGTGAAGAGAACATTGCTCGTGAAGCGCTATACCTTGCCGATGAAGTCTTCATGACAGGCACAGCTGCCGAGATCGTTCCGGTTCGCAGCGTAGACAAAATTACAGTAGGTGAAGGCAAACGCGGTCCTATCACTGAAAAAGTTCAAGCGGCTTACTTTGGTCTATTCAATGGAACCACTGAAGATAAATGGGGCTGGTTAGACTATGTTTACCCAGCAGACCAAACTTCAGAAAACCAAACGCAAACAACTAAGTAAGCAACAGCCAAATATTTTATAAGGATTTAAGCAATGCCAATCTATCGTTCAGCAACGACTACCCACGGACGCAACATGGCTGGTGCGCGCGCTTTATGGCGTGCAACTGGCGTTAAAGATAATGACTTCGGTAAGCCAATCATCGCGGTTGTAAACTCTTTCACTCAATTCGTACCAGGCCACGTTCACCTTAAAGACATGGGTCAACTGGTTGCGGGTGAAATCGAGAAAGCGGGCGGTATCGCTAAAGAATTCAACACCATCGCAGTTGATGATGGTATCGCAATGGGTCACGGCGGCATGCTGTACTCACTGCCATCACGTGAGCTTATCGCAGATTCAGTAGAATACATGGTCAATGCGCACTGTGCGGATGCGATGGTGTGTATCTCTAACTGTGACAAAATCACTCCGGGAATGATGATGGCAGCAATGCGTCTTAACATCCCAGTGATCTTTGTATCTGGCGGTCCAATGGAAGCGGGTAAAACCAAGCTTTCAGATCAAATCATCAAGCTAGACCTTGTTGACGCGATGATTCAGGGTGCCGATCCAACCATTTCTGATGAGCAAAGTGAGCAAGTGGAGCGTTCTGCATGTCCGACATGTGGATCATGTTCAGGCATGTTCACAGCGAACTCAATGAACTGTCTAACAGAAGCGCTTGGCCTATCTCAGCCAGGTAACGGTTCTATGCTAGCAACCCACGCAGACCGTGAAGAGTTGTTCATCAATGCTGGTAAACGTATCGTTGACCTAACTAAGCGTTACTACGAGCAAGACGACGAATCAGCACTGCCTCGCAACATCGCTAACCGCGCAGCCTTTGATAATGCAATGGCGCTAGATATCGCGATGGGCGGCTCAAGTAACACAGTACTTCACCTTTTAGCGGCAGCTCAAGAAGGTGAGATTGATTTTGATATGGGTGATATCGACGAGATGTCTCGCCGCGTTCCACACCTATGTAAGGTTGCGCCTTCAACGCCTAAATACCACATGGAAGACGTTCACCGCGCTGGTGGCGTAATGGCTATCCTAGGTGAGCTTGATCGTGCAGGTCTACTGAACAACCAAACTCGCACCGTGCTTGGTCTAAGCATGCAAGAGCAACTTGCTCAATACGACATCATGCAGACAGAAGACGAAGCCGTGCTTAAGTTCTTCCGCGCAGGCCCTGCTGGTATCCGTACTACCAAAGCTTTCTCACAAGATTGTCGTTGGGATCGCCTTGATGATGACCGCGTCGATGGTTGTATTCGCACCAAAGAGAACGCATTCAGCCAAGAAGGTGGTCTAGCGGTACTTTCAGGTAACATCGCCGTTGATGGTTGTATCGTTAAGACCGCGGGTGTTGATGAAGAAAACCTTAAGTTCCAAGGCCCTGCAATCGTATTCGAAAGCCAAGACACAGCAGTAGACGGTATCTTAGCGGGTAAAGTAAAAGCAGGCGAAGTGGTTGTTATTCGTTACGAAGGCCCTAAAGGTGGTCCGGGCATGCAAGAAATGCTCTACCCAACTACTTACCTAAAATCTATGGGTCTAGGTAAGTCTTGTGCTCTCCTAACTGACGGACGTTTCTCTGGTGGTACATCAGGTCTATCTATCGGCCACGCTTCTCCAGAAGCAGCAAGTGGCGGTGTGATTGGTCTAGTGAACACTGGCGATATCATCACTATCGACATCCCTAGCCGCTCAATCACACTTGATGTGCCTGAAGCAGAGCTTGAAGCACGTCGCGTTAAACAAGATGCACTAGGCTGGAAACCAGAAAACCGTCAGCGTGAAGTGTCTTTCGCACTGAAAGCTTACGCAAGCATGGCAACCAGTGCCGACAAAGGCGCAGTACGTGATAAGTCTAAACTTGAGGGCTAACTATGAGTGATGACACCTCCAGTCCCCAGAAACAAACTGGCGCAGATTATCTGCGTCAGATCCTGAGAGCGCCGGTTTACGAAGCGGCAATCGTGACACCTCTGCAGGATATGCCACGTTTAAGTGCGCGCATTGGTAATCAGGTTCAGCTTAAACGAGAAGACCGTCAGCCAGTGCACTCGTTCAAGCTACGCGGCGCCTACAACATGGTATCAAGCCTTTCTGAGCAGCAAAAAGCCGCAGGTGTGATTGCTGCATCGGCGGGTAACCATGCTCAAGGTATGGCGCTGTCTGGCTCTAAGCTGGGCATTCAGACTACGATTGTGATGCCAAAAACCACACCAGACATCAAGGTTGATGCGGTACGTGGCTTTGGCGGAAACGTGGTTCTGCACGGCAGCAACTTTGATGAAGCCAAGGCAGAAGCCGAGCGTCTTTCTGCTGAACATGGCTTTACCTTTGTGCCTCCTTTCGATCACCCACTGGTGATTGCAGGGCAAGGTACGATGGGTATGGAGATGCTGCAGCAAAACGGTCACATGGATTATATCTTTGTGCCGGTTGGCGGTGGTGGCTTAGCTGCGGGTGTTGCTGTATTAGTAAAACAGCTGATGCCAGAGATTAAAGTCATTGCAGTAGAACCAGAAGATTCGTCTTGCTTAAAAGCGGCCCTCGATGCCGGTGAACCTGTAGTACTGGATCAGGTCAGCATGTTTGCTGATGGTGTTGCGGTTAAACGCATTGGCGAAGAGACATTCCGTCTTTGCCAACAGTACATTGACGGTCACATTGCAGTCTCTAGTGATGAGATCTGCTCTGCGGTGAAAGACATCTTTGAAGACACTCGAGCGATAGCTGAACCTTCAGGAGCGCTTGCTCTGGCTGGCTTGAAGAAGTTTGCTGAACAGAACCAACTGCAAGACAAGCAATTGGCAACGGTACTGTCTGGTGCTAACACCAACTTCCACGGCCTGCGATATGTCTCTGAACGTTGTGAGCTGGGTGAGAAGCGAGAAGGTCTACTTGCGGTTACTATTCCAGAGCGACAAGGGGCATTCCTAGAGTTCTGTAATATCATTGGTGGCCGAGCGGTGACTGAGTTTAACTACCGCCACAACGACGAAAGCCTAGCGAATATCTTCGTTGGTGTACGCCTACAAGGTGGTCAAGAAGAACTCGAACACATCATCAATGACTTACGTGAGGGCGGCTACCCGGTTGTCGATCTCTCTGATGATGAGATGGCAAAACTGCACATTCGCTACATGATTGGCGGTAAACCATCGAAACCACTGAAAGAACGCCTATACAGCTTTGAGTTCCCAGAGTACCCAGGTGCATTGATTAAATTCCTTGATACCTTAGGGACACACTGGAATATCAGCCTATTCAATTACCGTAACCACGGTGCCGACTACGGCCGTGTATTGTGTGGCTTTGAACTTGATGACGATGATTTGGCTCAGTTCTCAACACACCTACGAGAGCTTGGCTATCAGTGTAAAGATGAAACCGATAACCCTTCCTACAAATTCTTCTTGTCTTAAGAGTTAACGACCGAATCAAAAAAGAGCGAGTATTTACTCGCTCTTTTTATTGGTGCTGATTCAGCTCAAGCTTGAAAAGGATCTTCTTGTAAACAGATCATTAGATCGCCTTACGATGATCCAACCAATCTTGGTGAAGTTGCTCACTCGATCCTAGGTACTTCACCATCCATTCGATCAGTTTATGGTTATCGTCTTTTCGCCAGACCAAACAACAATGACTCTGCGGGCTCGGTTCAGGCAGTATTTTCTCCACCAGCAGGCCTTGTTCGATAATTGGTGCGGCAATGTGCCTCGGCATATAACCCACCCCTACTCCATTTTTAAGGCATTCAATTGCGCTATACCAATTAGGTAACAATAGGCGTCTTTGATTTGAGTAGTGGCCTGTGTGTCGCTTAGGGAGCACGCTAGAGGTATCGTCCAAACATATCGCGGGATACTGGCTAACAAACTCTTCATTGAGGTTTTGCTCTCGCACGCACGGGTGGCTTGGCGACATCACAAACGCCCAATCTAGGCGTCCCATATCTTTAACCTCAAAGTCGCCACCGACCGGTATCGCTGAGGTTGCGCCAATCACAATATCCGCTCTGCCCTGTGCAATCGCTTCCCAAGAGCCATTAAACACCTCCATGTTGATCTGAAGCTCTGCAAACTCAAAGGTTTGGTAGAACTCTTCAATCATCGGCTTCATTTTGTCGAGCTTAACCACGTTATCGAGCGTTAGGCGCAAGGTTTTCTTCCAGCCACGCGCCGCTCGGCGAGTCTGAGCACTGACCTCTTCCATCTGCCTCAGTAACGCACGTGCCTCTTCAATGAACAACTCACCTGCCGGTGTCAGCTCTACTTTTCTCGGTAAACGTCTGAAAAGTAGAACATCCAGTTCTTGCTCTACTTGCCTAACACCGTAGCTGATCGCCGATGGTACTTTGTGCAACTGTTCAGCCGCTGCGGTAAAACTACCCAAGCGCGCCACAGTGTCGAGCATTTCTAAAGAGGATTTAGAGAACATAAGCCTTCAAATTTTTTGATTGATAACCACATATTTTAGCGTTTTATTTTATCAGGTCTGAAAAATAGAATGTCAGCATAAATAAACAGGGGCTTTCACCTCTGTATATCAAACAATTTTTTTGATGATAAAAACATCACTACCTTTAGCTTAATGGCATCTTATGAATATTTCTAAATTTCAATTGGTCTACCTTGCAGTTCTTTCAATGCTTGGCTTTATTGCGACCGATATGTACCTTCCTGCATTTAAGGCTATGGAAGTTGATTTCGCAACCGGCCCAGAGCAAATTGCTCTGTCTCTAACGGTATTCCTTGGCGGTATGGCAATGGGTCAGCTTCTTTGGGGCCTAGCGAGTGACAAGTATGGTCACCGTAATACACTGGCAGTTGGTCTTGTTATCTTTACTGCAGCTTCATTCGGCTTAGCATTCAGCACCGAGGTATGGCACCTACTGACACTACGATTCATTCAAGCGATCGGTGTATGTGCTCCAGCGGTAATCTGGCAAGCAATGGTTATCAAGCGTTACTCGCAAAGCAGTAGCCAGCAAATTTTTGCAACCATTATGCCTTTGGTTGCGCTATCTCCAGCACTAGCACCTCAGTTAGGTGTGTTACTGGCGGATAGCTTTGGTTGGCACAGTATCTTCATCACACTGACCTTGATGGGTGCACTGCTAGTTGCAACAACAATGGCCCAACCAAAAGAAGCACCTGAAGTAAAACAGACATCGATTAAGACAGACATCAAGATGTTGCTTAAATCAAAGCCTTATATGGGTAATGTTTTAATGTTTGCTTCGGCATCTGCAGCATTCTTCGCTTACCTGACGGGTATGCCAGAGATCATGGCTCAGCTAGGTTATGAAGCAAAAGACATTGGTTTGAGCTTTATCCCACAAACAATTGCATTCATGGCGGGTGGTTACTTCGGTAAACAGGCGGTGAAAAAATATGGCGATGGCGTTGTACTAAGAAACCTTATCGGTTTGTTCAGCGTAGCAGCTATGCTTATCTTCATCGCATCACAGTGGGAACTGACGTCAATCTGGCCTTTACTCGCACCTTTCTGTTTGATTGCTGTCGCGAATGGCGCACTTTACCCAATCGTAGTAAACCGTGCTCTATCAAGTGCGAAACAAAGCCCAGCAACAGCTGCAGGCCTACAAAACAGCCTGCAAATCAGCATCAGTGGCCTATCAAGTGCGTTGGTAGCGGCAATGGCTAGCCAAGCACTAAGCGCGACGGGTATCGCGGTTGTGATTTGTTTGGGTGCACTGTGGGTTGGCTATATTGTTTCGAACAAAGAGCTGTCTGAACACTTCGCGACACCAGACAATTCTCGAGTAGTCGCTGACGAGAAACAAGACTAGTTTCTAGGTTAACGAAAACAAAAAAGAGCGATATTAATCGCTCTTTTTTTATATCTAAATTCAGTCTCAGTTTAAGACTATTTTGAAGCAGCTTCGCCGTCGACAACTTCTAACGCAGGCGCTTTATGGCGGCTATATTCATCATAGTTAACCACTCGGCTACGGCCCATGTCTTTTGCCATGTACAAAGCATTATCGGCCATCTTAACCAAAGATTCAGTATCAGACGCTGGCTTAGGATAAGTGGCGACACCTATCGAAACACCCAACTGACCTAATGACAGACCTTTATGTTCAAGGTGCATCGAACGCACCGCATCACACAAGGTTTGACCAAATTCCGTCGCTTCTTGCATTGAATAATGTGGAAGTAGTACTGCTAATTCCTCACCACCGAGTCGGCAAGCAATCTCGTCTTCGCTGACACTCTGTTTGAGCAGTGCACTGATCTCTTTCAATACGAAATCACCTGCGTCATGACCAAAATTGTCGTTAAAGCGTTTGAAGTGATCCAAGTCGAGCATCAATAGCGATAGTGGCTGTTCGCTGGTGGCTGAATTCATTGAGTGCTCTTCTAGCTTTTGCTCGAAGAAGCGACGGTTAAATAAGCCAGTCAGCGGATCGCTTAACGCTTGTGAGCGAAGCTTCTCTTGCAGGCTCAGGTTAGCCAATGCTAATCCTAGGTGCTCTGAAACACTGAACGCCAATTGCTCGGTAATGGGATCAATCTTAATGTCACCGACGCCAAAATAAAGGTGCATGATACCGATGGTATTACCGTGTGCCGTCAACGGAATACACAGGGTTTGGTTGTTTTCCATCTCATGCATGTGACCACAGGTTAACGAGTGGAAATCATCATTTGATTGGTGCGCGCGCCCTTTACGCAGTGACCAGCACTCTTCTGGGGCAAAGCTTGCGCTTCCCGGCCAAGTATCTCCCCAATCGAGCTGAGTGATCAACTGGTTACGCGATGCACGCATCAAAGAAACACTTCCGTTCACGTTACCGAGAATTCGCGGCAAGATATCCGAAACGATTTGTTGAGCTTCGACCATGTTGTTACACGCGGCAAGCATATTCGCGAGGCGGTGCATCAACTCGATTTCATGGGTTCGTTGGCGAATGCGTTCATCTTGCTTCTTCTGTTCTTCTTCTACTCGATGAACAATTTGGCGATTACTCACATATGAGGTGCCAATCAAGAAACTCAAACTCAGCAACACCATACCAACCAGAATTCCCATCAATTGGAAATTCATCTGTTTCAGTTGATGCATCGGTGAGGAGATAACGATAACGAAACTGCTACCGTTCATGGATTCTTTATGGGAGTAATAGATACGATCAACCGAAGTGACCGTACTAAAACGCACGTCACTGCCGAAGCCTGTTTTTAGAGCTTGTTGAAATTCAGGTCGATCGCTGTGGTTTTCAACGCCTGCAAGCGCATGATCAGAAAGGTCCGTATCCCCAATCACAACACCATCAGGATTAATAACCTGAATTCTTAATCGCGTACTAGCTTGGGTAAGATTACCAATGTAATCATCAACATCTACGCCTTCCGAGAATAAACGACTATCTTCACGGACCTCGTACACGACATCTGACATCAAAGAGACAAGATGATCACGTTCATTCTCAACAACCAACTTTTCCAGCGTAACATAAAAGCCATAGAGACCTATTAACATTGAAAAAGACAAAATAATGATCGGCAATGTTTGCCATTTCTTTTCAACCAATATCACCGTACAACAACCTATTTATACCGAACCACAGCCCGAATATTAACAATCTATTAAAAAAATACAATTGCCAAATTGATTATTTTGTTAGCAGTGAGTGACCGATACAAAAAAGCCAGTAGCGATACTACTGGCTTTCATAAGAATATCTTTTGAACGTTAGATCTTATTTCTTAGTTGGACGTTTCCAATCAGCAATCTTACGTTCTTTCGCACGGCTGATAACCAACTCATTTTCAGAAACATCGCGGGTTACTGTAGAGCCAGCACCAACAGTTGCACCATTACCAATCGTAACAGGCGCGATTAATTGACTATCTGAACCCACGAATACGTCGTCGCCAATGATGGTCTTAAACTTATTCGCACCATCGTAGTTACAAGTAATTGCACCCGCACCCACGTTTACACGCTGACCAATTTCAGCATCGCCTAAATACGTTAAATGATTCGCTTTAGAACCTTCACCAAGGCGAGTGTTCTTCACTTCAACAAAGTTACCAACGTGCGAATCGTTACGCATGTCTGCACCTGGACGTAGGCGAGTAAATGGACCAACCGTACAGTCTTCACCGACCGTTGCGCCTTCAATTACGCTGTATGGGCGAATGATGGTGTTGTCATCAATCTCACAGTCTTTCAACACGCAGCCGGTACCGATAACCACGTTATCACCAATGCTTACGCTGCCTTCGATGATAACGTTGGTGTCGATTTCAACGTCCATACCACACTGCAGTTCGCCACGTAGATCAAAGCGGCTAGGATCGCGTAACATAACGCCCTGCTTCAATAATTTGTCAGCTTGTTCTGCTTGGTAAGCACGCTCTAGACGAGCCAGTTGAGAGCGGTCGTTAACACCTTCCACTTCAATTGGGCTTACTGGGTGCACCGCCTCAACTGCACGACCTTCATCGTGAGCCGCTGCAATAACGTCAGTCAGGTAGTATTCACCTTGTGCGTTGTCGTTGCTTAGGCCAGACAACCAGCGCTTCAGATCGCCACCTGTCGCAACCATAACACCAGTGTTGATCTCTTTGATAAGCTTCTGCTCATCCGTTGCATCTTTCTGCTCAACGATAGCCACAACAGGGCCATTACGACGAATAATGCGACCGTATCCCATTGGGTTGTCTAGCACGACCGTAAGTAGTGCGATGCCACCGTTTGGTTGAGCGTCTAATAGGTTTTCAATGGTTTCAGGTGAAATCAGTGGAACATCACCGTATAGCACCAATACTTTTTCATCATCAGCGAAATGTGCAGATGCTTGATCCACCGCGTGGCCTGTACCCAGCTGCTCAGCTTGCAGTGCCCAATTTACAGATTCTTCAGCTAGAGTAGCCTTCATCTGATCGCCACCGTGGCCGTAAACCAGGTTGATATTTTGAGCGCCTAAACCATTACAGGTATCGATAACATGCTTCACCATTGGCTTACCAGCAAGCGTATGCAGAACCTTTGGTGTGTTTGAATACATGCGAGTGCCTTTGCCCGCCGCGAGAATTACCGCGCTAAACTTCATTGTAAACCTATCCAACGTTATTTTTATTAAGCCGATATTGTAACCGTTTTTGGCCAAAAAATTAAATCGCAATAACCATTTAACCAGTAGTGATACGTAAAAGAAGCATTTTTGAGAATCTAAAAATGCAAAAAGGCGACCCTTAGGTCGCCTTTATCTCAGAGTCTATAATCTTAAAAAAGATTAACGACGCTGTTTTGTCAGTTCGATAACTCGTAACTGAGCAATGGCTTTAGCCAGTTCACCGGCCGCTTGTGCGAAGTCTATGTCGCCATGCTGATTTTGGATATTCTCCACAGCCTTGCGTTTAGCTTCTTCCGCCTTTGCTGCGTCTAGCTCTTCACCACGGATAGCTGTATCAGCCAGTACAGTCGCTGTACCAGGCTGAACTTCTACCATACCACCAGAAACATAAATGATTTCTTCGTGGCCGTGCTGCTTAACAATACGCACCATACCAGGCTTGATAGCGGTCAGCAGTGGAGTATGACCATGGAAAATACCAAGCTCACCCTCACTACCGGTCACCTGAAACGTCTCAACAAGGCCTGAGAAAATTTGTTTCTCTGCGCTTACAACGTCTAGGTGAAAGGTTATTGCTGCCATATCGCCTCCTAGTTAGCCTTATAGCTTCTTAGCATTCTCGATAGCTTCGTCAATTGCACCACAGTACATGAACGCTTGCTCTGGAATGTCATCGTATTCACCAGATAGAAGACCTTGGAAGCCACGTAGAGTCTCTTTAAGAGGTACGTAAACGCCTGGGTCACCTGTAAATACTTCCGCTACGTGGTAAGGCTGAGTTAGGAACTTCTCAATCTTACGAGCACGAGATACAACTTGCTTATCTTCTTCAGATAGCTCGTCCATACCTAGGATAGCAATGATATCTTTCAGCTCTTTATAGCGCTGAAGAGTAGACTGAACGCCACGAGCGATGTCGTAGTGCTCTTGTCCAACTACCAATGGATCCAGTTGACGTGAAGTAGAATCTAGCGGGTCGATCGCTGGGTATAGACCCATAGATGCGATGTTACGGTTAAGTACAACCGTTGCATCCAAGTGAGCGAACGTTGTTGCTGGAGACGGGTCAGTCAAGTCATCCGCTGGTACGTATACCGCCTGTACAGACGTGATAGAACCAGATTTAGTTGACGTGATACGCTCTTGTAGAACACCCATTTCTTCAGCTAGTGTAGGTTGGTAACCTACCGCAGAAGGCATACGACCTAGAAGTGCTGATACTTCAGTACCTGCTAGTGTGTAACGGTAGATGTTATCAACGAACAGTAGAACGTCACGACCTTCGTCACGGAAGCGCTCTGCCATTGTTAGACCAGTCAGTGCAACACGTAGACGGTTACCTGGTGGCTCGTTCATCTGACCGTAAACCATCGCTACTTTTGATTCTTCAGGTTTTTCAACGTTTACAACGCCAGCTTCCTGCATCTCAAAGTAGAAATCGTTACCTTCACGAGTACGCTCACCTACACCTGCAAATACAGATAGGCCTGAGTGTTGAAGTGCGATGTTGTTGATAAGTTCCATCATGTTAACGGTCTTACCTACACCAGCACCACCGAATAGACCGATTTTACCACCCTTAGCGAATGGACAAATCAAGTCGATTACTTTAACACCAGTTTCTAGAAGAGCTGTCTCGTTAGACTGCTCTTCGTAGCTTGGAGCTTCACGGTGAATTGCGTAATGCTCTTCAGCACCGATTTCACCACACTCATCAATCGCGTCACCTAGGACGTTCATGATACGACCCAATGTCTTAGTACCTACTGGTACTGAGATTGGAGCGCCAGTATTTTCAACTGTCAAACCACGACGTAAACCATCAGAGCTGCCCATTACGATTGCGCGAACTACGCCACCGCCAAGTTGTTGCTGAACTTCAAGAACTAGACGTTCTTGTACTTCATTAACATTCAGAGCGTCGTATACACGAGGTACTTCACCCTGTGGGAACTCTACGTCGACTACCGCACCGATGATCTGTACGATCTTACCTGTAGCCATCGTTAATCCTCTAACTATTTAGTTTTACCTAAGCTTAAACCGCAGCTGCGCCTGAAACGATCTCAGAAAGTTCTTGTGTAATTGCCGCTTGACGCGCTTTGTTATACACAAGTTCTAAGTCATCAATAATGTCACCAGCGTTATCTGTTGCTGATTTCATTGCAATCATTCGAGCCGCTTGCTCACAAGCAAGGTTCTCAACCACACCTTGGTACACTTGAGATTCGACATAGCGAACCAATAGTGCATCTAGTAGTGGTTTTGGCTCGGGCTCATAAATGTAGTCCCAAGAATGACTGCGTTTCATTTCTTCGCTGTCTGATTTAGGCAAAGGAAGTAATTGATCGATCGTTGGTTCTTGAACCATAGTGTTTTCAAACTTGTTGAACACTACGAACAGGCGATCTAATTCGCCTTCATCATATTTCTTCAGCATAACGCTTACAGAGCCAATCAAGTCTTCCAGGCTTGGACGATCGCCCAGACCAGAAACTTGAGCTGCTACCTTCGCGCCGCTGTTGTTGAAAAATGCTGTCGCTTTTGAACCTACAATTGCAAGTTCAACGTCAGCACCTTTCTCAGACCAATCTTTCATGTCGTTCATGGCTTTCTTGAACAAGTTAATGTTCAAACCACCACAAAGACCACGGTCTGTAGAAACGATGATGTAACCAACACGTTTGGCTTCACGTTCCTCAAGATAAGGATGCTTATACTCGAGGCTACCATTAGCCAAATGACCGATCACTTTACGCATTGTTTCTGCATATGGACGAGTAGCTTCCATTGCGTCTTGAGAACGACGCATTTTTGAAGCTGCTACCATTTCCATTGCTTTCGTAATCTTCTGTGTGCTTTTAACACTACCGATTTTATTACGTATCTCTTTTGCGCCGGCCATCGTTACTCTCCGTTAATGGTATGAGGTGGCCCTAAGACCACCTACCAATTACCAGGTCTGGGTTGCCTTGAAATCGTCAACAAGCTTCTTCAGCTCAGCTTCGATTTCTTTATTGAAAGCACCCGTTGTGTCGATCTGTGTTGCTAGATCGGCATATTGACCACGAGCAAACGACAGTAAAGCAGCTTCAAAGTCTAGAACTTTAGAAAGTTCAACGTCTTGAAGGTATCCACGCTCTGCAGCGAAGATTACTAGAGCTTGGTCAAATACAGACATAGGAGCGTATTGCTTCTGCTTCATCAGTTCTGTAACTTTTTGACCGTGGTCTAGCTGCTTCTTAGTCGCTTCATCAAGATCCGAAGAGAACTGAGCAAATGCTGCAAGTTCACGGTATTGAGCTAGAGCAGTACGGATACCGCCAGATAGCTTCTTGATGATTTTAGTCTGCGCCGAACCACCTACACGAGAAACTGAGATACCTGGGTCAACAGCTGGACGTACGCCCGCGTTGAATAGCTCAGTTTGTAGGAAGATCTGACCATCAGTAATCGAGATTACGTTCGTTGGTACGAATGCAGATACGTCACCAGCTTGCGTTTCGATGATAGGTAGAGCAGTTAAAGAACCAGTCTTGCCTGTCACTTCACCGTTAGTGAATTTTTCTACGTATGCTTCGCTTACACGAGCAGCACGCTCTAGTAGACGAGAGTGAAGGTAGAAAACATCACCTGGGAACGCTTCACGACCTGGTGGACGCTTAAGTAGTAGCGAGATTTGACGGTAAGCTACAGCTTGCTTAGATAGATCATCATAAACAATCAGTGCATCTTCACCGCGATCACGGAAGTATTCGCCCATCGCACAACCAGCATACGGCGCAAGGTATTGCAGCGCTGCAGATTCAGAAGCAGATGCAACAACAACAACAGTGTTTGCTAGTGCGCCATGCTCTTCTAGTTTGCGAACTACGTTAGCAATAGTCGACGCTTTTTGGCCGATAGCTACGTAGATAGAGAAAATACCAGAATCTTTTTGGTTAATAATCGCATCGATCGCCATTGCTGTTTTACCAGTCTGACGGTCACCGATTACTAGCTCACGTTGACCACGACCGATAGGGATCATTGAGTCAACAGACTTGTAACCAGTTTGAACAGGTTGATCTACCGATTTACGGTCGATTACACCTGGTGCGATAATTTCTACAGGCGAAGTCAATTTAGCTTCGATTGGACCTTTACCATCAATTGGCTCACCTAGCGTGTTTACAACACGACCAAGCATTTCAGGACCTACTGGTACTTCTAGAATACGACCAGTACCTGTAACTTTCATGCCTTCCTGTAGGTCAGCATACGGGCCCATTACAACAGCACCAACCGAATCACGGTTCAAGTTTAGTGCTAGAGCGTAACGGCCACCCGGTAGTTCGATCATTTCACCTTGCATCACGTCCGCTAGGCCGTGGATGCTAAGGATGCCATCGCTTACAGAAACGATAGTACCTTCATTGCGAGCTTCACTAACAACGTCGAAAGATTCAATACGTTGTTTAATTAGATCGCTAATTTCAGTGGAATTAAGTTGCATGCTCCAATCCCCATTAAGACTGCAATGCATCGCTCAGGCGGTCTAAACGACTGCGCGCTGAGTTATCGATGACTAGGTCTCCGGCTCGAATAATAACTCCACTAAGTAGAGTCTCATCTATACTGCAATTCAGCTGAACTTTGCGCGCTAAGCGCTGTTCCAATTTGCTGCTGATCTCTGCGCGTTGTTCTTCAGAAAGTTCTACCGCTGAAGTTACTTCAACGTCGATCTCTTTCTCATACTCTTTTTTGAGTATAAAGAACTCTTTACAAACATCAGGAAAAGCCATTAAGCGGCCATTCTCTGCCATCACTTTAATTAAGTTCTGACCGAATTCATCAAATTGTTCGCCACAAATTACAATGAATACTTCAGCTAATTTTTCAGCAGTCATAGAACCGCTTAATAAATTGTGAACATCATCATTTTGTGCCACTTCGGCAGCAAAAGTAAGCATCTGACCCCATTGGTCTAGCTCACCTTTATCTACCGCAAAGTCAAACGCTGCTTTAGCATAGGGGCGTGCGATTGTAGTCAAATCAGACATATACAGCCCCTTGCTTTAAAGTTTTGCAGTAATGTTGTTAAGAAGATCATCGTGTACATCTTTATCGATTGTACGCTCAAGGATTTTCTCAGCACCAGCTATAGCCAGAGTTGCGACTTGTTTGCGCAGGTCATCACGGGCACGTGTACGCTCTGCTTCAATTTCTGCTTCAGCTTGCGCTAAGATTTTCTGGCGTTCTGCCTGAGCTTCTTCGCGTGCTTCATCAATAATTTGAGCTTTACGTTTGTTTGCCTGATCAATAACCTCAGTTGCAGTGCGCTTTGCTTCTTTCATTTGCTCAGAAGCGTTGGCTTGTGCCAGGTTCAAGTCTTTAGCAGCGCGTTCAGCGGCTACTAGACCGTCAGCAATTTTTTTCTGACGTTCTTCAATTGCTTGCATGATTGGTGGCCATACATATTTCATGCAGAACCAAACAAACAATGAAAAAGCAATTGCTTGACCTAACAGAGTTGCGTTCATATTCACAACAGCTACCCCTCGTTAAGAATCAACTACAAAAATTTAATTAACTATTGAGAGTTAATTAGCCTGCTAGTTGACCAACAAATGGGTTAGCAAACGTGAATAGTAGTGCGATTACGATACCGATCATTGGAACAGCATCCAGTAGACCAGCGATGATGAACATCTTAACTTGTAGCATTGGAGCCATTTCAGGTTGACGCGCAGCGCCTTCTAGGAATTTACCACCAAGAATAGCAAAACCAATTGCAGTACCTACGGCACAAAGACCAACAATAATAGCAACAGCGATTGCTGAAAAACTTAGTACAGTTTCCATTTACGTTCTCCGATTAACATTAATAGTTAGAATAAAGCTTAAAAATTTTTTTTAGTGATCACTATCTTCATGAGCCATTGATAAGTAAACGATTGTCAACATCATGAAAACAAACGCTTGAATCAAAATAACCAAGATATGGAAGATAGCCCAAGGTAGTGCACCTACCCATTGTAAGTACCACGGTAGCATTGCCGCGATAAGAATAAACACCACCTCACCCGCAAACATATTACCAAATAAACGCATACCTAGAGATAGTGGCTTCGCTAATAACGAAATTACCTCAAGTACCAAGTTAAATGGAATCATGATTGGGTGATTAAATGGATGCAGTGCCAATTCTTTAGCAAATCCGCCTAGACCTTTCACTTTGATGCTGTAGTAGATCATCAGAGCAAAAACACCTAAAGCCATTGCCATTGTTATATTTACATCAGCTGTAGGAACCACTTTCAAGTAAGGGATACCTAGCCAATGCTCTGCAGGATATGGTAAGAAATCGATAGGCACTAAGTCCATCAAGTTCATAATGATAATCCAGCAGAATATAGTCAGTGCTAGTGGGGCAATCAGAGGGTTGCGGCCATGGAAAGTTTCTTTAACGTTGTCACCAACGAATTCCACTACCATTTCAACAAAACACTGAAGCTTACCAGGTACACCTACTGTTGCTTTCTTAGCGACTGAGCGAAAAACCCAAAGGAATAACATCCCTGTCAACACCGAAAAAAACAGACTGTCTATATGTACGTTCCAGAAACTTGTCTCCTCTACAAGACCAAACTTAGCTAAAGAAAGGTTTTGTAAGTGGTGCTCAATGTATCCGGATGCTGTTGGCGCAGCCATAACTCATCCTATTTTTTATTGTTAATGAAAAGCACTGGCGCAAAGATATTAATACCTAGAACCAGTAAATAGGTCAGTTTGAGGGGAACTAATTCCACCTGCATATACATGTAGACAATAGAGAATAGTAGAACTGTGATAAGGATTTTTAGCGCTTCGCCTGCATAGAACGACGCCGCAACTAACTTAGTTGCGCGAGCTCCACTAAATAGGAAAGCACACACACAAAAAACTGCATTTGCGATGACAAAAATACCGCCACCGATTAATGCAGCAAAACCCCAATCAGGATTAACAGCTAAACCTAACCCTATCGCCACTAATATAACCGCGCTAAGCTCGATCAATAACATTTGCTTTGCAAGCACTCGTCCTGGTCTTGCTAACGCCGCTACCATGTATTCGTTCCTCTTTTAAGCCTTCTTTACTACTCGCTTAAAAGCGTGCTGAGAAATTGGCGAAAATTATACGTTCAGCCAAATTGATTGCAATAACAATGCAGCAATCATTTACATTTTTGCATACAAACCGACAACTTTTGTACGAAATTACTTGTTTATTACATAATTGACCTAAATCAATTATCTCATCTAGTACTCTAGTTTAGCAATAAGTTGCTCTAATTTGTGAGGCTCATCAAGAGTAATTGTCACTTTTGACTTACCGCTAACAGAACGAGTAACTGAAACGTTTGCTTGCAATTTTTCCGTGAGTCTTCGTGAAAGTTCGATAGCTTCTGTGTCTTCAGGCTTCGATTCACCTTCAACGTCTGGTTTTAAGCACTTTTTGACAAGTTGCTCCGTTTGACGCACGGTCATTTTTTTGGTTGCCGCAGTGTTTGCTGCTTCAACCTGGGTATCACCTTCGAGCGCAAGCAGTGCTCGAGCATGCCCCATTTCCAGTTGTTTATTGAAAACTAAACCTTTTACTTCATTTTCGAGCTGATTTAGACGTAATAAGTTACTCACCGTTGCTCTCGATTTACCGATTACATCAGCGACTTGTTGGTGTGTCAGCTCAAATTCGTTCTGTAGGCGCTCTAGCGCTTGTGCTTCTTCGATAACATTCAGGTCTTCACGCTGAATATTCTCAATCAGTGCCATCGCGATAGCGGCCTTGTCTTCAACTCTCTTGATCAGGCATGGCACTTGTTTAAGGCCAGCTTGACGAGCCGCTCTCCAACGTCGTTCACCAGCAATAATCTCGAACTGGTCATGCGCCAGTGGGCGAACTACGATCGGTTGGATAATACCTTGAGATTGAATTGATGCAGCCAGTTCTTCTAGCGCTTCAGGCGCAATATCCTTACGCGGTTGATATACACCAGGCTTCAAGCAACCAACAGCCAGTTCGATAAGCTCACCATCAGCCGACAACGCCTGACTATGAGAAGCAACTTGCTGTTTTTCACGAGCCAATGAGCTAGTTGCAAGCAATGCATCTAGCCCTTTTCCTAAACCACGCTTAGACATTGAGCGAATTCCTTTGGTTGGACCTATACTGGGACTTCTTCACGACGCAACATTTCGCCTGCAAGAGCAAGATAAGCCTTAGCTCCTGCGGAATATTTGTCGTAGTACATTGCTGGCTTGCCGTGACTCGGGGCTTCTGCCAGACGCACATTTCTAGGGATCACAGTTCGGTAGACTTTGCTACCAAAGTGTTTTTTGAGTTGATCAGATACTTCGTTCGATAAGCGGTTGCGAGGATCGTACATAGTACGCAGAAGACCTTCGATCTTCAGGTTCTCGTTTACAACAGCCGCTAGCTTACTGATGGTATCCATCAATGCAGTCAAACCTTCCAAAGCAAAGTATTCACATTGCATAGGAACCAATACGGAGTCGGCCGCAGCCATCGCGTTGATTGTAAGAAGGTTTAATGAGGGTGGGCAATCAATAAAGATGAAATCATAGTTATTGCGAATGGATTCGAGTGCGTTTTTTAAACGAACTTCTCGAGCAAACACTTCCATCAGCTTGATTTCTGCAGCAGTAACGTCGCCGTTCGCGGCGATGAGGTCATAATTACCAGATGCACTCCGGCAAACCACCTCATCAAATGGGGTGTCTTCAACCAACAAATCGTAAGCAGTTGCTTCAACTTGATACTTGTCGACACCGCTCGCCATAGTGGCATTACCTTGAGGATCGAGGTCAACAACCAATATCTTGCGTTTTGTTGCCGCCATTGATGCTGCTAAATTAATGCAAGTTGTTGTTTTTCCTACGCCACCCTTCTGGTTGGCAATTGCTACGATTCTACCCACTATGGCCTCGCTGATTATCCCTGACGCGATAAAGTAACTAGATGACGCTCTCCATCAAGCTCTGGCACTTGCAAAGCTTTAATGTCTGTTACTGAACACCATTCAGGTAACAGGTCGATTTCGTCTCTAGGATGTTGTCCCTTAAGAGCCAAAAATACACCGGATTGCTCTTTAGGTAAATGGTGACACCACTCTACCATGTCTGTCATTGACGCAAATGCACGACTGAGCACTGCATCAAACTTTTCTTCTGGTTGAAATTCTTCAACGCGACTTTGAACCGGTACCACGTTGTCGATACCCAGCTCATGAATCACCTGTTTGATAAAACGAATACGCTTACCTAGGCTATCTAGCAAGTAAAACTCGCAGTCTGGATTCATGATTGAGAGCGGAATCCCAGGAAGACCAGGTCCCGTGCCCACATCGATAAAGCGCTTACCTTGTAAGTGAGTGCTAACAATGATGCTATCTAAGATATGTTTCACCATCATTTCTTGCGGGTCACGAACTGACGTTAGGTTGTAAGCCTTGTTCCACTTGTTCAGTAACTCAACGTAGCCAACCAACTGGCCACGTTGTTTTTCAGATACTTCAAGTTCAGTCTGGCCAATCAGGTGATCCAGTTTTTCGCGTAATGCGCTCATTATGCTTCCTCACCTTTTTTCAACAGGCCATGTTTTTTCAAGTAAACCAACAGAATTGAGATTGCTGCAGGTGTGACGCCTGAAATTCGCGAAGCAATACCAATTGAATCAGGCTTAGCTGTCGTTAGTTTAAGAACCACTTCGTTAGAAAGTCCTTTTACCTTGCTGTAATCGATATCAGCAGGCAGTTTGGTGTTTTCATGACGTAGTGATTTTTCAATTTCGTCTTGTTGACGCTGAATGTAGCCATCGTACTTCACTTGGATCTCAACTTGCTCAGACGCTTGTTGATCTTCCAGTGCAGGACCAAAACGATCCAATGCGGTTAGCTGTGAATAAGTCATTTCAGGGCGACGAAGAAGATCTTCACCACTCGCTTCACGAGACATTGGTGTTTTCAGAACTTGGTTCAGTTGATCAATATCTTCAGATTTTGGATTAATCCAAGTCTCTTTCAGACGTTGACGCTCCTTCTCCATGTTTTCCATCTTCTCGTTGAAACGAGCCCAACGAGCGTCATCAACAAGACCAAGTTCACGCGACTTTTCAGTCAAGCGGATATCGGCGTTGTCTTCACGAAGCAGCAAACGGTATTCCGCGCGAGATGTAAACATGCGGTAAGGTTCTTTGGTACCCATGGTCGATAGGTCGTCAATAAGCACGCCCATGTAAGCTTGGTCACGACGTGGACTCCAGCCTTCTTTGCCTTGAGTAAACAAACTTGCATTCAGACCGGCCATCAAGCCTTGTGCAGCCGCTTCTTCATAGCCAGTGGTACCGTTGATTTGACCGGCAAAGAATAGACCTTTAATAAACTTAGTTTCGTAAGTCAGCTTAAGGTCGCGAGGATCAAAGAAATCGTACTCAATCGCATAGCCAGGGCGAACGATATGAGCATTTTCAAAGCCCTTCATCGAACGAACAATTTGAACCTGTACATCAAACGGCAGACTGGTAGAGATACCATTAGGGTATAGCTCGTGAGTCGTTAGACCTTCAGGCTCAATAAAAATTTGGTGACTGTTCTTGTCAGCAAAACGCATTACTTTGTCTTCAATCGAAGGACAGTAACGAGGGCCAATGCCTTCAATCACACCCGCGTACATAGGGCTGCGATCAAGGTTGGCACGAATTACGTCATGCGTATTTTCATTGGTATGCGTGATGTAACATGGAATCTGACGAGGTTGTTGAGCTCGGCTACCCATGAACGAGAAAACAGGCGTCGGGTTATCGCCGTGCTGAACCTCAAGCTCAGAAAAATCAACGCTACGTGCATCGATACGAGGAGGTGTACCTGTTTTCAGGCGATCAACTCGGAATGGAAGATCACGAAGACGGTCAGCCAGTGCGATCGATGGTGGATCACCAGCACGGCCACCTGAAGAACTTTCCATGCCAATATGGATCTTGCCGCCTAGGAATGTGCCCACAGTCAGAACCACAGCGCTTGCGCGGAACTTAAGGCCCATCTGCGTTACCACACCCACCACTTGATCCTGTTCAACGATCAAGTCATCAACCGACTGTTGGAACAAAGTCAGGTTTGGCGTGTTTTCAAGAACGTTACGAACAAAGGCTTTGTACAGTGCGCGGTCAGCTTGTGCACGAGTAGCACGAACCGCAGGGCCTTTTGATGCGTTCAATGTTCTGAACTGAATACCTGCATGATCAATAGCTTGCGCCATTAATCCACCCATTGCATCGACCTCTTTTACCAAGTGGCCCTTACCGATCCCGCCAATGGCTGGGTTACAAGACATTTGTCCTAGTGTATCGATATTATGAGTAAGTAATAACGTACTTTGACCAGTACGTGCAGATGCGAGTGCGGCTTCCGTTCCTGCATGGCCACCACCAACAACGATGACGTCAAATTTTTCGTGATAAAGCATGAACCGACCTCAGGTATTCAAACGTTTTCTAGATTGATAAAAAGGAGCGATATTCTACCTGTTTTCATAGCCTGAGAAAACGTTTTTGGGATTTTTCGAAAAAGCTGTTTTTAATTAATATAGATAAGATCTTTAAGGAGATCTTTTATTAGATCTATTATTAGGATCGAGGGTATCTGTGGATAAGTCGAAAATGATCAACGAGATCATGGATCTTTTTTGGATCAAATGATGTGATCTAACTTTGATCAGGATGAGGATTAGCTGGGATCAAAATGGCTACTTATTCACAGGAGGAAATTAGCCTAAAACTTGTTATTTGGATAACTATAGGTTAATCACCGTATATGTATGATCTTATCCACAGCAGAAATTGAAAATAGATCGCTAATTTTCGATGTTTTTGAAAAAAAGTTATTCACAATCGCGATGTTCAGAGACAAAAAAAGCGGCATAAGCCGCTTTTTGAGAGAAGAGAGAGGTTAAAACTGGTCGCTATGATCGTTGAACCAAGCTTCTGCTGCGTCTTCTGGTACCGGAGTTTCCAATACATCGATGGTAAAACAGTCAGAAATAGGCTGAGCACCGAGCTCTTTCATCTGGCTGTGGATTGATTTTCCCGCTAAACAGAAGGTATCGTAACTCGAATCACCAAGCGCCACGACAGCAAAGCGAACCTGGCTTAAATCTGGAGATTGCTGGGTCAATGCGTCGATAAACGGCTTAATATTATCTGGAAATTCACCCGCACCATGAGTTGAAGTCACCAGCAACCAAAAGCCTTGTTGGGGAATATCATCGAATTCAGGCTGATTATGAAGGGTGATCTCGTGGCCTTGCTCTTCAAGAAGATCATTAAGGTGATCGCCAACGTACTCTGCACCACCTAAGGTGCTGCCTGTAATAATGTGGATCATTAAGCTGTCCTTACTAAAGAAAAAGGCCAGCATGAGCCGGCCTTTAAAGGTTATTTACCAATACAGAAAGAGGTGAAGATACGGCCGAGTAGGTCATCGGAACTGAACTCACCAGTAATCTCGTTAAGGTGTTGCTGCGTTATACGTAGCTCCTCTGCCAAGATTTCACCTGCCATATAGCCTTCGAGCTGTTGCTGACCAATATCTAGGTGCTCAGATGCGCGTTCTAGGGCATCTAAGTGGCGACGACGTGCCATGAAGCCACCTTCATTGCCACCAGCAAAGCCCATGCAATCTTTTAAATGATTACGCAGTGCATCAACGCCTTGTCCCGTCTTTGCTGATAGTCGAATCAGAGTTGGATCATTAACATGGCAAATCCCGAGATCTTCACCAGTTTGATCGGCTTTGTTACGAATCACGGTCATTCCGATGTTATTCGGCAGACGATCAACGAAATCTGGCCAGATATCTTTCGGGTCGGTTGCGTCAGTAGTGGTGCCATCGACCATAAATAAAACGCGATCGGCTTGAGCAATTTCTTCCCAAGCGCGTTCAATACCGATTTTTTCGACTTCATCCGAGGCTTCACGCAGGCCTGCGGTATCAATAATGTGCAGTGGCATACCATCAATATGGATATGTTCACGCAGTACATCACGGGTGGTACCAGCAATATCAGTCACAATCGCGGAGTCTTTACCCGATAATGCATTCAGTAAGCTCGACTTACCGGCATTAGGACGACCTGCAATCACCACCTTCATACCTTCACGCATGATGGCACCTTGATTGGCTTCTTGGCGAACCGCTTCGAGGTTGTCGATGATAGCTTGTAAGTCAGCACTTACTTTACCGTCAGCAAGGAAATCAATCTCTTCTTCTGGGAAGTCGATAGCGGCTTCAACATAGATGCGTAAGTGAATCAGAGAGTCCACCAGCGTATTAATGCGTTTTGAGAACTCACCTTGCAACGATTGCAGAGCTGATTTCGCCGCTTCTTCTGAACTGGCATCAATGAGGTCAGCAATCGCTTCTGCTTGGGTTAAATCCATTTTGTCGTTTAAGAAGGCACGCTCCGAGAACTCACCTGGGCGTGCTGCGCGTAGCCCTGGAATCGCGAGGATACGCTTGATGAGCATATCCATTACCACAGGACCACCGTGGCCTTGTAGCTCTAATACGTCTTCACCGGTAAACGAGTGCGGGTTAGGAAAGTAAAGCGCGATGCCTTGGTCTAACTCTAAACCATCGTGAGATTTAAAAGGGGTGTACTCAGCGTAACGTGGTTTCAGTACTTTGCCGGTAACTTCAAGCGCAACTTGGGCTGCTTGTGGGCCTGAAACGCGAATAATACCGACGCCGCCACGGCCGGGTGCAGTCGCTTGAGCAACAATCGTATCTGTAGTCATAGTTGTGCCTGCTAGCATGTGAAAGCCAAAAAGGGGCGCTCACGATTAATCAATTAGCTGAATTGTAATCAGCTAAAAACAAAAAGGCGACCTTTTGGTCGCCTTTCTTTATCTCTTTCTATTATCGAACTTACTTAGAATGTAAGCCTTTCTTTTCCAGCGCGCGGTAGATAAGCGTTTGCTGAATCAGAGTTACGATGTTCGATACTAGCCAGTATAGAACCAGACCTGAAGGGAAGAACAGGAAGAAGAATGTGAACATAACCGGCATAAAGGTCATGATCTTCTGCTGCATAGGATCCGTTACAGTTGTCGGGCTCATCTTCTGGATTAAGAACATTGAAGCACCCATCAGAAGTGGCAAGATGTAGTATGGGTCTTGTGCTGAAAGGTCAGTAATCCAACCGAAGAACGGTGAGTGACGCAGTTCAACAGACTCCATTAGTGCCCAGTATAGCGAAATGAAGATAGGCATTTGCAGAAGGATAGGTAAACAGCCACCTAGTGGGTTTACTTTCTCTTTCTTGTAAAGCTCCATCATTTCTTGGCTCATGCGTTGACGGTCGTCGCCAATACGCTCACGCATTGCAGTCAGCTTAGGCTGAAGCATACGCATTTTCGCCATAGACGTGTACTGAGCTTTCGTTAGTGGGTACATAGCACCACGAACGATGAAAGTTAGACAGATGATTGCCAGACCCCAGTTCACAACGATGCCTTGAATGAACGAAAGCAGAGTATGAAGTGGTTTAGCAATGAACCATAACCAACCGTAGTCAACTACTAGGTCTAGGTTTGGTGCAACAGCAGCCATTTGGTCTTGAAGTTTAGGACCAACCCAAAGCGTTGCTTTGAAGTTTGCTTCGTCGCCAGTAGCGATGGTTTTGTTCGGCATGCGAACACCGATATCGCCAAGGTTACCAATTACACGAGTGTAAAGGTTGCTGCCTGCTTCGTCGCGTGGGATCCATGCACTTGCAAAGTAGTGCTGAATCATCGCTGCCCAACCTTGACCGTTTGCTAGGTTAAGAGACAGGTTGCGATCTTGCATGTCGTCGAAGCTGTATTTTTTGTAACGCGTATCTTCCGTAGAGTAAGCACCACCACGGTAAGTTGGCATTGTTAGGCTACCGCCGTCATCCATTACGTTCTGACGTAGGTGAGCGTACATGCCGAATGTCGCGTTGTTACCAGAGTTGTTGACTACATCGTATTCAACATCCATTGCGTAGCTTCCACGCTTAAGGATGAATGTTTTCGTGTAATCAAGGCCGTTCGCTTGGTAAGTCATCGGGATGCGTAGTTCATCCTGACCATCAGCAAGCGTGAAGCTGTCTGCTGAAACTGTGTAGCTTGGGCGGTTTGTGCTGCTTAGGTCGATACCTTGAGGACCCACTAGACCGCTTTGTGCGATAAATTGGTGACCAGGTTCGTTTTTAAGAAGAACAAACGTATCGTCTGAATCGAACTCAGCAGAGTAATCGTTTAGGTTTGCTTTAACGACATCACCACCAACCGTATCAATTGACAGAGTCAGTACATCAGTTGTTACTGTGATAGTTTTAGCAGAAGCAACTTGACCAGGAGCCGGGTCTAGATCATCTGCATAAGATGGCGCTGGTAGGGTGCTGCCAGATTGTGCCTGCTCAACCGCTTGTGGTGCTGGATTCTGAGCTACGTTCCATTGTTGGAACAGTAGGAAAGAAACCAAAGCCAATGCGATTAACAGGATATTACGTTGAGAATCCATCGTTATTTATCTCTGTCTTGTTTTTGGACTGGTGGAACGGGGTCAAAGCCCCCTTCGTTCAAAGGATGGCATTTTAATAGACGTTTGCCTGATAACCAACACCCTTTTACAAAACCGTGAGCTTTCAACGCTTCTATCGCATATAAAGAGCAGGTTGGAGTAAATCGGCAGCGTGGGCCGATGAGTGGACTAATAAACCATCTATAAAAATAGATGGGTATTAGCGCTATCCACGCGAAGGGCGAGACAGGCGAAGCCATAATTTGTCGAGTAGCTTGAACATTTCTTCATTGCTTAAATCTTGCGCGCTCTTCTTAGCGATTACAACAAAATCTTTGTTAGGAAGTTTGTGTTGAGTGTTACGAAAGCTTTCACGAGTAAGACGCTTGAATCGGTTACGACCCACGGCGGTTTTAATCTGCTTTTTCGGAACGGCTAATCCAAGACGAGGATTTGAAAGAGAGTTATTTCGGGCAATGATGGTGAAATGAGGGGAGCCAGCTCGATGAGCTTGCTTGAAGACATTTTGATAATGTTCGGGAGTTAACAAGCGTAACTCCCGACCGAAGGCTAGCTTATTCAAAATAATCAAAGATTACTTAGAAAGACGCTTACGGCCTTTTGCACGACGTGCATTGATTGTTGCGCGACCGTTCTTAGTAGCCATGCGAGCACGGAAACCGTGAGTACGCTTACGCTTTAGAACTGTAGGTTGAAAAGTGCGTTTCATTTGTAATTACCTTACTGATCAGTAGTTTTAGGTTTTTGTTAAACCCGGCGTGGGCATTTTTTCTCTTCTTTATATAAGAAAGGAAAACCGACGCCTCTCAACAAAGAGGCGGAATTGTAATCACTGTCACAAAAAGTGTCAATGATTGGGTTAACTAAAATTCCGGTCGGGGGATTATACGTAGAATAACCAAAATCACAAGGATCCTTAGTCGATCCCAACCTTATTTAAGAATTTTATTAATTTAGGATCCTGTGGATTACCAAAAATATCCTGTGGAGATCCCTGCTCGACAATATGACCGTCAGCCATGAAGATCACTCGGTCTGCTACTTCTCTAGCGAACTGCATTTCATGGGTAACCACCAGCATGGTTTGATGCTGATTTGCCAGTTTTTTCATTAGGTTAAGCACTTCGCCAACCCACTCAGGATCAAGTGCTGAAGTCGGCTCATCAAACAGTAAAAGCTCGGGTTGTAGTGCCATTGCACGGCCAATACCCACCCGTTGTTGCTGGCCACCAGAGAGCGCGGCTGGGTAGCTATCACCTTTGTCACCTAAGCCAATATCATCAAGTATTTGTTGTGCTTTTTCATGGGCTTGCTGTTTTTTCCAACCACGAACGGTAATTAAACCTTCAGCAATATTCTGTCTCGCGGTTTGGTGAGCGAACAGTGCATAGTTTTGGAATACAAAACCGGTCTTACGACGCAATGCAAGTACCTCTGCCTTAGTGTGTTTCTGAGTATCAACCTTGATATCATCAATCGAAATCGTGCCTTGATCGGCTTGCTCTAGAGAATTCACACAACGCAGTAGGGTAGATTTACCCGTACCACTTGAACCTATGATGACAATTATCTCACCTTGCTTGATTTCTAGGTCGATCCCTTTCAAAACTTCGGTGTCACCAAACTGCTTGTGGATATTTTGTAATTTGATCATCGTACATACGCCTTATTCAGTTTCACTTCGGCCCAAATTTGAATACGAGTGAGGATAACGACCACGCCCCAGTAAATCAGCGCTACCGCTAAGAAAGCCTCGAAGAAGCGGAAACTTGAAGAAGCCTCCATCTGAGCTTTAGCCATGATTTCGGCGACACCTAGGGTGAAGGCAAGTGAGGTCGACTTGATCATGTCGATGAAGTAGTTCATCAATGACGGCAGTGCCACGCGAGTTGCTTGCGGCAAGATCACTCGGCGCATCGCTTGGCTGGTTGTCATCCCGACCGAAAGGCTGGCTTCCATCTGGCTGCGATCAATACCGATAATCGCGGCACGAATACTTTCTGCCATATACGCGGCAAAGTGCAGGGTTAAGCCAATCACAGCGGCGCTGAAGGCATCCAACCCAACCATCCATGGGAAGACCTGTGGTAAGCCGTAATAAAGGAGGAACAGCTGCACCAACAGTGGGGTGCCTCGGAAGAAGCTAATGTACAGCTGGCTCAGTTGGTCGAGTACTGGGATTTTGAATACACGAATATTCGCCAGTATCAGAGACAGGATCAGAGCAAAGAACAAGCCCCAAGTCGCCATCTCCATCGTGGTGCCTAAATACTTCAGTAGTATCGGCAACAGCTCTAGCATGTAATTAAAGTCAAATCCCATAATCTATCTCGTATTTTTATTGGCTGTGTTGTTCTATATGTAAGTACTGTTCTATCAGGTTTTTTAATCAGTGCACAAAAGCAAAAAGCCCACCGCTGTATAAAGCAGTGGGCCTTGAATGGAGAAAGTGAGTAATTACTTCTGAGTAATGTCCGCACCAAACCATTTCTGAGAGATACTTTCTAGCGTACCATCTGCGCGCATTGCTGCTAATGCTTCATTTACTTCTGCTTGCAGTTTTTTGCCGTTATCGTTGTCCACGAAAGGCCAAGCGTTTTCAATTGTTTCGAATGGCTGACCCGCCAGTTGTAATGGTAGACCAGTCTTCTTGATAAGCTCTAGTGCTGATAGGCGATCCATTACGAATGCATCGGCGCGGCCCAGTGCCACATCATGTTCAATACCTGTATCGTAGGTTTTTACATTGATCTTGCCATCTTTGTCGTAGCTGCGAAGCAGTTGTTCAAAGTTTGAGCCTAGGTTTACCGCAACTGTCTTGCCATCAAGGTCTTCGATACCTTTAATGCTGTCATTACCTTTACGAACGGTAATTTGTGCGCCGTCTACTACGTATGGGTCTGCGAATAGGTATTTCGCTTTACGTGCATCCGTCATTGTAATTTGGTTTGAAATGGTATCGATGCGACCCGTTTCAAGAAGACCAAACAGACCAGAGAAGTTTGCCGTTACGTATTCAACCTTGTAATCGTTACGCTTACCGATCTCATCCCATAAATCCACTTCAAAACCCTGTAATTGGTCTTGTTTAACGAACGTAAACGGGAAATAGCGACCAGACATGCCGACTTTAACTTCAGTCGCAGCTTGAACAGTAGCAGCAGAGAGTGCGATAGCCGCAATTGCAGCCTTAATCCAGTTATTCATTTGGTAACTCCTTATATTTATGGGTTTGGATGTTACTGGGAAAATGCTCACTAGAATAAATAACCAGATGTTATTAACCATAACCAGATTGAATTCCCGATTTGGGGATAACTAGCAAGGATCCGGGCATAAGTGGATCATTGTGTGAGTAAATTAGGGGCAAGATGTGTGGATCCACCGATAAATTACAAATTTATTGTGAATAACTTGGATCTTATTCACTGGATCTGTGATCAATTGCTGGTGATCTGACTTATCAACAGGTAAAATTAGCGGTCATTTCATATTACTTTAAATAGAGTGAGGGCACCGTGTCATCTTCGCTTTGGTTGCAGTGTTTGCAACAGCTTCAAGAAGAGTTACCAGCTACAGAATTCAGTATGTGGGTTCGTCCGTTACAAGCGGAACTCAATGACAATACTCTAACTCTATTTGCACCGAACCGTTTCGTACTCGATTGGGTTCGTGATAAGTATCTAAATAGCATTAACCGTCTGCTGCAAGAATATTGCGGTAACGATATCCCACATCTTCATTTTGAAGTGGGAAGCAAGCGTGTGATTGCACCAAAGCCTGCGACACCGGCACCGACTCAGACTCGTACTGCAGCTGATGTGGCCGCTGAGTCATCAGCACCTGCGCAATTACAAGCTCGCAAGCCTGTCCATAATATCTGGCGTGATGAAGAGCCTGTCGCGGTTGACTTGAATCACCGCTCAAACGTGAACCCAAAACATAAGTTCAATAACTTTGTTGAAGGTAAGTCGAACCAACTGGGTTTGGCTGCGGCACGTCAGGTTTCTGATAACCCAGGTACAGCCTACAACCCGTTGTTCCTATACGGCGGCACTGGTTTAGGTAAAACACACTTGTTGCATGCGGTGGGTAACGCCATTGTTGATAATAAGCCGAATGCGAAAGTGGTTTATATGCACTCAGAGCGTTTTGTTCAGGATATGGTAAAGGCCCTGCAAAACAACGCGATCGAAGAATTTAAGCGCTACTACCGTAGTGTTGATGCATTGCTTATCGATGACATCCAATTCTTTGCTAATAAAGAGCGTTCTCAAGAAGAGTTCTTCCATACCTTTAACGCGCTGCTTGAAGGCAACCAACAGATCATCCTAACGTCTGACCGTTATCCAAAAGAGATCAACGGGGTAGAAGATCGTCTTAAATCTCGCTTCGGCTGGGGTTTGACGGTAGCGATTGAGCCACCAGAGCTTGAGACGCGTGTTGCGATCTTGATGAAGAAAGCCGAAGACCACCAAATTCACCTTGCGGATGAAGTAGCGTTCTTTATTGCCAAGCGTCTACGCTCTAACGTTCGTGAGCTGGAAGGCGCATTGAACCGTGTTATTGCGAATGCAAACTTCACTGGCCGCCCGATCACGATCGACTTCGTGCGTGAAGCACTGCGTGACCTACTTGCACTGCAAGAAAAACTGGTCACTATTGATAACATTCAAAAGACAGTAGCCGAGTACTACAAAATCAAAGTCGCTGATCTATTGTCTAAGCGTCGTTCTCGTTCTGTTGCTCGTCCACGTCAATTGGCGATGGCACTGGCGAAAGAGCTAACAAACCACAGCTTGCCTGAGATTGGCGATGCATTCGGTGGTCGTGACCACACGACGGTACTGCATGCTTGTCGTAAGATTGCTCAGCTGCGTGAAGAGAGCCACGACATTAAAGAAGATTATTCGAACTTGATTCGTACCCTTTCTTCTTAATACACAGTATTCTTAACCTTAATAAGCAGAATCTTGGCCACGTACTATTACGCAGTGCCATTTAGACCGTAAGAGCAAGATATGAAATTTACCATTGAACGTAGTCACCTGATTAAGCCATTACAACAAGTATCTGGCGCACTCGGTGGTAGGCCAACGCTTCCAATTCTAGGAAACCTACTGATTAAAGTAGAAGATAACGTGTTGTCGATGACAGCGACGGATCTAGAAGTTGAACTGATCAGCCGTGTAACGCTTGAAGGTGATTTCGAAGCGGGCAGCATTACCGTACCTTCACGTAAATTCCTAGATATCTGCCGTGGATTGCCAGATAACTCAGTGATCACTGTGGTATTGGATGGTGACCGTATTCAGGTTCGTTCAGGTCGTAGCCGCTTCTCATTAGCAACATTACCTGCGGCAGATTTTCCAAATATTGAAGATTGGAGCAGTGAAGTTGAAGTGTCAGTGACACAAGCTGAACTTCGCGGTCTTATCGAGAAAACACAATTCTCAATGGCGAACCAAGATGTTCGTTATTACCTCAACGGTATGTTGTTTGAGATTGAAGGTTCTATCCTGCGCAGCGTAGCGACCGATGGTCACCGTATGGCAGTATCTCAAGCACAACTGGGTGCCGATTTTGCTCAGAAGCAGATCATTGTTCCTCGTAAAGGTGTTCAAGAGCTAGTGAAGCTATTGGATGCACCTGAGCAGCCAGTAACACTGCAAATTGGTAACTCTAACGTGCGTGCTGAAGTGAACAACTATGTCTTCACTTCTAAGCTGGTTGATGGTCGTTTCCCTGATTATCGCCGCGTAATGCCACAAAATACCACCAAGACACTTGAGGCTGGTTGCGATGAATTACGTTCAGCATTTTCTCGTGCTGCGATTCTATCGAATGAAAAATTCCGTGGTGTTCGCGTTAACCTTGCGGATAGCGAGATGCGTATTACCGCGAACAACCCAGAGCAAGAAGAAGCGGAAGAAGTACTTGATGTTAACTTCGACGGTGACGATCTAGAGATTGGCTTCAACGTAAGCTATGTATTGGATGTTCTGAACACACTGCGTTGTGAACAGGTTCGCATCTCAATGTCAGACGCCAATGCGAGTGCTCTTATCGAGAACGCACAAGATGACAGCGCGATGTACGTTGTTATGCCAATTCGCTTATAAGCTGCCCTATGTTGACCTACCGAGTCGTGATTGAAGATTAATATGAAGACGTTATGCCTTTATCGCGCTTAATCGTTAAGCAGTTTAGAAATATTGAAGCCTGTGACATTCAACCGTCATCAGGCTTTAACTTTCTTATAGGGGCTAACGGAAGCGGCAAAACCAGTGTCCTTGAAGCGGTGTATCTGCTCGGACATGGTCGCTCATTCAAGAGTTCACTTACCGGTCGTATCATACAAAACGAGTGTAGTGAGCTGTTTGTACATGGCCGTTTTATGACCTCGGATCAATTTGAGCTGCCAATTGGCATTAATAAGCAGCGCGATGGCACGACAGAGGTTAAAATAAGCGGTCAAACTGGGCAAAAGTTGGCTCAGTTAGCTCAAGTCTTACCTTTGCAGTTGATTCACCCCGAAGGGTTTGATTTACTAACCGATGGACCTAAGCATCGCCGAGCATTCATTGACTGGGGAGTCTTCCACAGTGAGTCGGGCTTTTATGATGCGTGGGGCAGGGTAAAGCGCCTCAATAAGCAGCGAAACGCCTTATTGAAAACGGCAACGCACTATCGAGAGCTGAGCTATTGGGACCAAGAACTGGCCCGTTTAGCTGAAAGCATCAGTCAGTGGCGTGCCACCTACGTTGATCAGCTCAAAGAAGTCGCCGAAGAAATCTGTGCGACCTTCCTTCCTGAGTTTGAGATAAAGATTAACTACTATCGTGGCTGGGACAAAGACACCCCATACGCCGAGATATTAGAAAAGAATTTTGAAAGGGATCAGCAGCTTGGTTACACCTTTAGTGGGCCAAACAAAGCGGATCTGAAGATAAAAGTGAACGGCACTCCAGTGGAAGATGTCTTGTCACGAGGTCAATTGAAGTTGATGGTGTGCGCGCTACGAGTAGCACAAGGGCAACACCTCACTCAAATGACAGGTAAGCAGTGCATCTATTTGATAGATGACTTCGCTTCCGAATTAGATAGCCAACGCCGAGCACGTCTTGCTGAGTGTTTAAAGGCGACCCAGGCTCAAGTTTTTGTAAGCTCTATTACCGCTGATCAGATTGCAGATATGCATGACGAAAATAGCAGGATGTTTCATGTGGAACATGGCAAAATAGAGCAAGGATAATTAGTCAGAGAGTAACTATGTCAGATAATTACGATTCATCGAGTATTAAAGTACTGAAGGGTCTGGATGCGGTACGTAAGCGTCCTGGAATGTACATTGGCGACACGGATGATGGTACCGGTCTGCACCACATGGTTTTTGAGGTGGTAGATAACTCTATTGATGAAGCGCTAGCTGGTCACTGTAATGACATCATTGTAACTATCCATGAAGATAGTTCTGTGTCTGTGAGCGATGATGGCCGTGGTATTCCAACAGAATTGCACCCAGAAGAAAACGTATCTGCAGCAGAAGTAATCATGACGGTTCTTCACGCTGGTGGTAAGTTCGATGATAACTCGTACAAGGTATCTGGTGGTCTGCACGGTGTTGGTGTTTCAGTAGTTAACGCACTTTCTAAGCAAGTTACTCTTACTATCCACCGTGGTGGCAAAATCCACACTCAAACCTACAGCCACGGTGAGCCTCAAGCGCCACTAGCGGTTATCGGTGACACGGATAAAACAGGTACAGAGATTCGTTTCTGGCCGAGTGAAGAAACCTTCACTAACATCGAGTTCCATTACGACATTTTAGCTAAGCGTCTACGTGAGCTATCATTCTTGAACTCAGGTGTATCAATTAAGCTAATTGACGAGCGCGAAGAAGACAAAATGGATCACTTCGAATACGAAGGCGGTATCCAAGCGTTTGTTGAACACCTTAATACTAACAAAACGCCAATCATCCAAAAAATCTTCCACTTTAACTCTGAGCGCGAAGACGGTATTACCGTTGAAGTTGCGATGCAGTGGAATGACGGCTACCAAGAAAACATCTACTGTTTCACCAACAACATCCCTCAACGCGATGGTGGTGCTCACTTAGCAGGTTTCCGTGCGGCGCTAACGCGTACTCTGAACAGCTTCATGGACAAGGAAGGTTTCTCTAAGAAAGCGAAGACTGCGACCTCTGGTGATGATGCTCGTGAAGGTTTGACGGCGATTGTTTCTGTTAAAGTGCCTGATCCTAAGTTCTCAAGCCAAACTAAAGATAAGCTGGTTTCTTCAGAAGTGAAGTCTGCCGTTGAATCTACAATGGGTGAGAAGCTGTCTGAGTTCCTTATTGAGAACCCAGGTGAAGCGAAAACAGTTTGTTCTAAAATTATTGATGCAGCACGTGCTCGTGATGCAGCGCGTAAAGCTCGTGAAATGACTCGTCGTAAAGGCGCATTAGATTTAGCGGGTCTTCCAGGTAAGCTTGCTGACTGTCAGGAAAAAGATCCTGCACTGTCTGAACTATATATTGTGGAAGGAGACTCTGCTGGCGGTTCAGCTAAGCAGGGGCGTAACCGTAAGAACCAAGCAATCCTACCGCTGAAAGGTAAAATCCTTAACGTAGAGAAAGCACGTTTCGATAAAATGCTGTCTTCTCAAGAAGTAGCAACGCTAATCACAGCTCTTGGTTGTGGTATTGGTCGTGACGAATACAACCCAGATAAACTGCGTTACCACAACATCATCATCATGACCGATGCCGATGTCGATGGTTCTCACATCCGTACCCTGCTACTGACGTTCTTCTACCGTCAAATGCCAGAGCTGATTGAACGTGGCTACATCTACATTGCTCAACCGCCACTTTACAAAGTGAAGAAAGGTAAGCAAGAGCAGTACATTAAAGATGAAGATGCGATGAACCAGTATCAAGTATCTTTGGCTTTAGACAATGCAGAACTGCACGTAAACCCTGAAGCGCCAGCATTTGCAGGTGAAGGTTTAGAGAAGCTTGTTCAGCAATACAATGCAGGCATCAAGCTTGTTGAGCGTATGAGCCGCCGTTACCCACGCGCATTGGTTCACGAACTGATTTACGTTCCTCGTCTAACGGCTGAGCAGTGTCATGATGACGCGGCAGTTGAAGCTTGGGGTAAGCAGCTTGTTGAGCAGTTAAACGCGAAAGAAGTAGGTGCGAGCCAATACAGTCTTGAAGTTGAAAAACACGAAGAGCTAGGCTTAAGCGTTCCTAAGATTGTGGTTCGTACTCATGGTGTGACTCATGAACACGTACTGAGCATCGATCTTATTAACTCTAAAGAGTTTGGTAAGCTAGCGGATCTTTCTGAAGCTCTTGATGGCTTGATTGAAGAAGGCGCTTACATTAAGCGTGGTGAGCGTACTCAAGAAGTTTCTAGCTTCGTTGATGCTCTGAACTGGTTAGTGAAAGAGTCTCGTCGTGGTCTAAGCCTACAGCGATACAAAGGTCTAGGTGAGATGAACCCGGATCAACTTTGGGAAACCACAATGGATCCTGAAACTCGCCGTATGATGCAAGTAACAATTGAAGATGCTGTTGGTGCTGATCTGTTGTTTACGACGCTAATGGGTGACCAAGTTGAACCTCGTCGTAACTTCATCGAAGAGAACGCATTGAAGGTTGCTAACCTTGATGTATAGATTTCTTTAGTAATAAAGAAACTCAAAATGATAAAGCACTGCCCACAGGCGGTGCTTTTTTATGCCTGTTCGATATGGCGACCAGCCGTTGCGAGGAAGTACTTTCCGGATAAAAGTCCTACTTCGTAGTCATGTTCAAGTGCATGCTGTGGACTTCCCAGCAATGTAGAGTGCAGCGCTTTGTCTGGGTGAATCTCATAGATAGTGGCGTCTTCTGGCGGGTTACTCAGAAAGTCTTGTGTCGCGCGGTAATGGGCTTCGTGTTTGAGTAACAGCTCAATCATCGCTTTAGCTTTTGTTTTCCCTAACAACTTACTGTATTTGCACATCCAGCGGTGATCAAAAGACGTTGAGATAGGTACTGTCCGAATCACCACAATATGTTTATAACCCCGCTTATAGGCTTCTTGTGCTGGGATCGGAGCAGCAATGCCACCATCAAGCCACTCTTCATCATTTGCTTGAATTGCCTTTGGGCTGATAAAGGGAACGGCACATGAGGCTTTGAGAGCGTCCTGCCAAGCGTGTGAGTCTAAGTCAAAATAGGCTGGCTCGTGACGAGTCGCGTGGGACGCACAGGCAAGCACCTGACAACTTTTCATATTGTCATGACCTAACTGCCAGTTGAGCGGCAAGCTTGTTTCGGTTTGCTCAAGTAACCAATCTAGGTCTAATCCTTTCTTTTGCAGTAAGAACTTATAGGTATCAAAGAATTCAGGGCTGGCTGTTGCTTCTGTGATGACGCGATAAGCATGGCGATGTTGGCCGCATATATAGGATGCTAGGTTAAGAGAACCCGCTGATGTGCCAATCATCAATGAAAACGGATTAAAGCCTTGTTCGAGAAAGGCATCCAACACGCCCGCTGTGAAAATTCCGCGCTGGCCGCCGCCTTCCGTTACCAGAGCCACCTTATCGATGTGGATATCTAGGTGCGCCAAGGCATCGTAGGAGTGGAGTGCGTAAGAAATATGCGTAGAAGACATCAGAATTGCCACCAAAAGCGATAAAAAAGGATTCAACCTGATTAGGATATGACCAATGGTGGTTAATTAAAATTAAGTAATATTTATACAGCGTTTGGTTTTTCTTAACTAAAAGTTGAATCAAGCTGCTTGAAAAGCGCTTTGTGGCACCACATATCTATTTATGAAGAGGATGACTGTCTTGCTCAAAAGAGAAGAAACAGAACCTTCATTACCGCTAACGAAGTATCGCTCAATAGAGGATAGCTTTGGCAGCACACAACTTAAAAATTGATTCATTGCCATGTCCCAGCGTTGTCGCCAATAGAGGTGAAACCCGAGGAATGCGAATTGAATCTCTTAGCTGTTTACTGGATCACACACAGGTTCGATCTAAGTAAAATTCGCAGCTAAGACTATTGCTTACTAAAAGGATAGCATTATGAGAACTGTAGATTTCACTCCACTTTACCGCAACGCAATCGGCTTCGATCGTCTATTCAACATGATGGAAGCGAACACATCGAAGAACTCTTCTGGCGGTTACCCTCCATACAACATCGAGCAAAAAGACGAGAACAACTACCGTATTACTATGGCAGTCGCTGGTTTTGCTGATGACCAATTAGACCTGACTCAGAAAGAGAACATGCTAATTGTGAAAGGTGAGCGTAAAGCTGAAGCAGAGAAAACCTTCGTATACCAAGGTATCGCAGAGCGCGATTTCGAGCGTAAATTCCAACTGGCTGACTACGTAAAAGTGGTAGGTGCAAGCATGGAAAATGGTCTTCTTCACATCGACCTAGAACGCGAAATCCCAGAAGCGATGCAACCACGCAAGATTGCTATTAATGGTAATAGTCTACTAGAAGGCTAATACCCGTCATACTTGAAGCTACAGCGTTGTTGACGTCGTAAATCCCCCCTAATCACATAGGTTCCCTATGCTCATAGGGCTGAATTTTCTAGTCGCCTAGCTGAACCCTCAATTATTTAGGGTATTCAAGTGACAAACATCATCGGGAAGTAAAAGTGAAAGAGCACCTAATGAGGTGCTCTTTTTGTTTGCCCTATCAGTGTCATTCCATAGAGGGAGGAACGACCGAGTAGGGAATCTCTATTTGCTTTCGCTGTAAGCCTTTTTCACTTCTTCAGCAATGATAGCAATACCTTTCTGCATCGCTTCATCGTCTTGTACGTAGTTCATACGCAAGCACTGGTGAGCATGATCCCACTCGTCTTCTTGACCGATAAAGAAGTATTCACCCGGAACAATCAATACGCCGCGAGCTTTAAGGCGGTCGTACAATTCCATTGTGGTGATCGGCAACTCATCAAACCATAGCCATAAGAAGATAGCGCCTTCAGGTTTGTGAATGCGGAAGCGTGGGTCATCGATAGCCTCTTGTAGCAGTTCAACTGCACGTAGCGATTTTTCTTTGTAGAAAGGTTTGATCACCTCACTGCTCAAGCGTAGTAAATCGCCTTTTTCAATCATGTGGTTGGCAATCGCAGGGCCGACGCTGTTTGGCGCTAAGCTGATGATGCCATTCATGTTGGTCAATGCTTGTGTTACTTCTTCACTCGCAATCACGATACCGCAACGCACACCTGGCAAACCAAGCTTAGAAAGGCTCATGCACAGAATCGTATTTTCATTCCAGAACGGTTCGACATCTTCAAAGATGATATTTGGAAACGGCAGGCCGTAAGCATTGTCGATCAGCAGTGGGATGTTGTTTTCACGCGCCAGTTTATCCAATTTACGTACTTCTTCGTCGGTCAGTACGTTACCCGTTGGGTTGGTTGGACGAGATGCACAGATAGCCGCTACTGAGTCATCAACCTTTAGTTGTTCAAAATCGACGTGGTATTTGAACTGGCGGTTTTCTAGCAGCTCGATCTCTGGGTGGTAAGAGATAAATATATCGTCATCAATGCCCGCGTCGCCGTAGCCGATGTATTCCGGTGCGATCGGCAGTAGGATTTTCTTATGTGAACCGTCAGGCTGTTGACCTGCTAGCAGGTTGAATAGGTAGAAGAAGCCACTTTGACTGCCATTAGTCAGGCTGATGTTCTTCTCGCTGATGTCCCAGCCATAGGTCTCTTTCAGCATTGCCGCTAACGATTTGATGAAGCTGTCTTTACCCTGAGGACCATCGTAGTTGGCGAGGGCGGCGATGAGTTCTCCACTGGCGAGCATGTCGGCACTGGCTTGGTTAAAGTAATCGAGCATGGCTGGGATAGCGGCTGGGTTGCCACCACCGAGCATGATAGCGCCAGGAGTGCGCAGGCCATCATTCAAATCATCCATTAAACGAGTGATTCCAGAGTATCGATTAAACTTTTCGCCAAACTTAGAGAACTGCATTACTAATTTTACCTAATTCATTGTGATTGCTTGTTACGTGTCATTAAGGCAGACCTTATGTCTGCCATCAGTGTATTCCTTGAACATACCGCAATGTTTTTGCGACGCATAGCGCCAAATGCTCTAACACGTAAAAAACTTCTATAAAGTTTGGTTAATGAGTGACAGCTTGCTTATTGAACGTACCTTTAGCGATAAAAAAAGGAGAAGCCTAAGCTTCCCCTTTAGTTTCTGGTGTTTATGTTAATGAAGGTTTAGTTCGAGCCGGTATAAACGACTAATACCTTGTCATCTTGGTATTGGCGTTCGAACGCATAGTAGCCCTTGCTGTTACGGATGATGTGCTTACCTTGGGCTACCGCTGGGTGGCGTTGGCGGAATTGGCCAAGCGCTTGCCAGTGTTCTAGCAGCTCTGCACGTTCGCCAGTGATTTGATCCCAAGGCATGTCTGAGCGAGTGCCTTGCATTGGATCAGAACCCGTTGGGCCAAAGTCTCGGGCGATTTCATCGCCGTAATAGATCTGTACCGCACCGGGAGCCAGCATTAATGCGTTTGCTGCCTTGGTCTGTTTCGCAAAGTCGCTACCGTGTTGTGTCCAGAATAGCGAGGTGTCGTGAGACGAAAGGTAACTCAGTACGTTGAACTCGCTGTCGTTGTTGATCTTCTCTGCATAGCGAAGGTAATCAGCATCAAGATCGGATAGGCACTTGAGCGCCTTTGGTGCGATATCACTCTGGAATTCAAAGTTGATGATCGAATCAAATCCGTTAGCGAAGTAATCTGATTTGACCACGCTGTGTGCCCATACTTCACCCGTCATCCAGAATGGTAGGTCATCCAACGCTTTGTCTGGGTTGTTCTGCTTCCATTCTGCAAGCGCTTGGTTAGTGCTCTCTTTAAGCTCTGCCCATGCTTCGAGTTCAACGTGTTTAGCGGTATCGACCCTGAAACCATCGACGCCATATTCGCGCACCCAATCCGATAACCAAGTGATTAAATGGTCACGAGGTGTTTTGAGTTGATCGGTCGCGCTGGTGGACTTATTGAGATAGAAATTAGGCAGCCCGGTTGTCTCTGTCGACTCTGTTTTGAAATCGGGCAGGTGCGCCAAAGACATGGTGAGGTTATTGTAGCCCGGAGAGTCGTAAGCGCCGATATCGCTGCGTAGCCAAGCTTTGCCCCACCATTTTTCCCACGCCTCTTTGTCGCTGTAAGAGATGTAGTTGTTGAAGTAGTGCCAGTTCTGACCTTTAGCGGGTTGCCAATCTGTCCAGTTTTCGCCAAGTGTTTGTTTGGCTTCTTCATCAGTTAGGTTGAGCTTACCAAAATCAAACTCTTGCATGTCGGCAAGCGTCGCATAGCCGGTGTGGTTCATTACCACATCCCAAACAATGCGAATACCTTTGCTGTGCGCGGTATCGATGAAGGTTTTAAGCTCGTCTTCGGTGCCCATGTTGTCATCGAGCTTGGTCCAGTCTTGATGGTAGTAGCCGTGGTAGCCGTAGTGTTTGAAGTCACCTCGGTCACCGCCGCCAACCCAGCCGTGGATTTGCTCTAACGGAGACGTTATCCAGATAGCATTGGCACCGAGTGATTCTATGTAATCGAGTTTTTCGGTTAGGCCTGCCAAGTCACCACCGTGGAAGGTGCCGATTTCGTCTTGTCCATCTTGGCTGCGACCGTAACTGTTGTCGTTATCAGGATTACCATTATGGAAACGGTCGGTCATTACGAAGTAAACCGTGGCGTTATCCCAACTAAAGTCAGCTTTGGTTTCTGGTTCTACTTTCTCTAGTAGCAGAACACCTTGGCTGTTTTCTTCAGGCTGCATGGTGACGCTGCCATTCGTTACTGTGACTTGTTTGCCTGAAAGAGCGTCTCTTACCACGGTGCCATCATCAAAGGTTTGAGTAACATCGATGGTGGTTGGTTGGTCACTGGGTACAGGACAGGCAAAGCTTTGAACTTGTTGTTGCTTCGGCTTTATCTGAACCGTGAGTTCATTGGTCTGTGGGTTGAGCGTGAATTGATAAGTGTTAGCGCGAAAGACTTTTATGGCGATCTCAGATTTCTCGGCACAGTCGTCTAGGCGAAGGGGTTTATTGAATTTGATGCGACTCTCTTCGGCCAGCGCATAGTTGGTGCCACAGGTATTTTGAGTATCGCTGATAGAGAAGGTATAGCTACCTTTCGCGAGTTCCTGTTCTGCAATCACGGTGCCTTTACCGGATGATTCGAATACGACAGTGTCGTTATCAATCGTCAGTAATAGGTTGTTGTCATTGGTTTGGCTGCATGCGCTGAGTGCGAGCATTGAAAGCGCGAGTACTGTTTTTTTCATTGTTCCCTTCCCCTGAATAAACAGGTCAGTTATAGCAAACAATGCCCTCTACAGTCTGAGTGCTATTTCATTCAGTTAATCAATAAGACCTCTACAAACAAATGCTTGGTTCACAAAAACAAAAAGGGAAGCTTTCGCTTCCCTTTGGGTGTTTACCGTTAATTACTCAGAGTATGACTTAGAGTAACTGTCTCACTTGTGCTTATTTTTGCAGTAGAGAGATGTCAGCAATCTGTAGGAACAGGTTACGTAGGTTGTTAAGTAGCGTTAGACGGTTCTTCTTAAGCGCTTCGTCATCAGCCATCACCATTACGTTATCGAAGAATGCATCTACTGGCTCACGCAGATCAGCCAGCTTGCTTAGGGCTTCTTGGTAGTTGCCTGTTGCGAATGCTGGTTCTAGTGCTTCTGTCATTACTTCAACGTTTTCAGCCAGTGCTTTCTCTGCGTCTTCTTGAAGAAGAGCTAGATCGATTTCAGCAGGTAGCTCGCCATCGAATTTCGCAAGGATGTTACCTACACGCTTGTTCGCTGCTGCTAGTGCTTCTGCTGCTTCCAGTTCACGGAAGTGAGAAACCGCTTTAACACGTTGGTCAAAGTCAGCTGGCTTAGTTGGACGACGTGCTAGTACCGCTTGGATGATATCAACGCTGAAACCAGCATCTTGGTACCATGCGCGGAAACGACCTAGCATGAAGTCGATAACGTCAGCTTCTACGTTGTCGTTGGTTAGCTTGTCGCCTAGTAGTTCTTTCGCTTTACCGATCAGATCCGTTAGGTCTAGGTTGTAGCCGTTTTCAACGATGATACGTAGCACACCTAGTGATGCACGACGTAGTGCGAATGGGTCAGAACCTTTTGGTGCTTGGCCAATACCGAAGATACCTACGATAGTGTCTAGCTTGTCTGCCATTGCAACTGCTGAAGAGATACCCGTGCTTGGTAGGTCGTCACCAGCGAAACGAGGCATGTACTGCTCGTAAAGTGCTAGTGCAACTTGCTCGTCTTCACCATCGTGAGTCGCGTAGTGCATGCCCATTACACCTTGTGTATCCGTGAATTCGAATACCATAGATGTCATTAGGTCACACTTAGCCAGTAGGCCTGCGCGCTTAGATTTCTCAACGTCAGCATCGATTTGCTCAGCGATGTAGCCAGCAAGTTCTGTGATGCGGTCTGTTTTGTCTTTGATAGTACCAAGCTGCTTCTGGAAGATAGCTTGGTCTAGCTCTGGAAGACGGTCGATCAGCGGGCGCTTACGGTCTGTGTTGAAGAAGAACTCAGCATCAGCAAGACGTGGACGTACAACTTTCTCGTTACCTTCGATAACGTGACGAGGCTCTTTAGACTCGATGTTTGATACGAAGATAAAGTTAGGAAGTAGCTTCTTGTTTTCATCGTAAACAGGGAAGTACTTTTGGTCACCTTTCATGGTGTAAACCAACGCTTCAGAAGGGACTTTTAGGAATTCTTCTTCGAACTTCGCTGTAAGTACTACCGGCCATTCAACCAGAGACGTTACTTCTTCAACAAGGTCATCTTCTAGGTCAGCTTTACCGCCAACCGCTGCTGCCGCTTTTTGAGAGTCAGCAAGGATGATTGCTTTACGCGCTTCGTAATCCGCCATTACTTTACCGCGCTCTTCTAGGATCGCAGGGTATTGGTCAGCAGAATCGATTGTGAACTCTTGTTCGCCCATGAAACGGTGGCCACGGATAGTACGAGCAGATGCTACGCCTAGGATTTCGCCTTCAACAAGCTCATCACCTAGTAGTACTGTCAGTGTTTTCACTGGACGGATAAATTGAATGTCTGAGTTACCCCAGCGCATTGCTTTAGGGATTGGTAGGCCAGCTAGTGCTTTCGCAGCGATGTCCATCACCAATTCTTGAACAGGTTTGCCAGCCACTTCTTGTTTGAAAAGAAGCCACTCGCCTTTGTCTGTTTTCAGGCGGTCAGCTTGCTCAACAGTAATACCGTTACCACGAGCCCAGCCTTGTGCCGCTTTGGTCGCGTTGCCTTCAGCATCGAATGCCACAGAAACAGCAGGACCACGTTTCTCAACCACTTTGTCCGCTTGGCCTTCAGCCAGTGCAGTTACTTTAAGTGCTAGACGACGAGGCGCTGCGTACCACTTGATGCCTTCGTGAGAAAGTTCAGCCGTTTTAAGACCCGATTCAAAGTTAGAAGCAAATGCTTCTGCTAGAGAACGAAGTGCTGTTGGTGGAAGCTCTTCGGTACCTAGTTCAATTAGAAAATTCTTCGCCATGATTATTTGTCCTTCTTACACATTGGGAAGCCAAGCGCTTCACGTGACGCGTAGTACGCCTCAGCAACTGATTTAGTCAGGTTGCGGATACGAAGGATGTAACGTTGACGCTCTGTTACAGAGATAGCTTTGCGTGCATCAAGGATGTTGAATGCGTGACCTGCTTTTAGAATGCGCTCGTAAGCTGGAAGCGGCAGTGGCTTCTCAAGCTCAAGTAGCTCTTTACACTCTTTCTCGCACTGGTCGAAGAAAGTGAATAGGAAATCTACGTCTGCGTGCTCGAAGTTGTACGTTGATTGCTCAACTTCGTTTTGGTGGAAGATGTCACCGTAAGTCACGTTAGAACCGTCTGGTGCTACGTTCCAAACTAGGTCGTAAACAGAATCTACTTCCTGGATGTACATTGCTAGACGTTCGATACCGTAAGTGATCTCGCCAGTTACTGGCTTACACTCAAGGCCGCCAACTTGTTGGAAGTAAGTAAACTGAGTTACTTCCATGCCGTTTAGCCATACTTCCCAACCAAGGCCCCATGCGCCTAGTGTTGGGTTTTCCCAGTTATCTTCAACGAAGCGAATGTCGTGAACAAGTGGGTCAACACCAAGAACCTCTAGGGAGCCTAGGTACAACTCTTGGATATTGTCTGGCGATGGTTTTAGCGCTACTTGGAATTGGTAGTAGTGCTGCAGACGGTTAGGGTTTTCACCGTAACGGCCATCGGTCGGACGACGAGAAGGTTGAACGTAAGCTGTAGACATTGGCTCTGGGCCAAGTGCTCGTAGACATGTCATTGGGTGAGAGGTGCCTGCACCTACTTCCATATCTAGAGGTTGAACAATGGTACAACCGTTTTGAGCCCAGTAATCCTGCAGCGCGAGGATCATTCCCTGGAAGGTTTTGATATCGTATTTTTGCATAGTCAGGTTCGCGCGATTCTTTTAAATGAATGAGAAAAATAACCTCTGAGTATACCGAGATATTCGTAAAGCGAGTAGGGGTAATCTTGTTTAATTAGTGGTCTAAAATGTCGTTTAGTGGATTTTTTTGCCTTTAATGTTTGTTTTTCGGCACAAGTGGATATTTTGATAAGTTTGACACTTGTGTTTGAAAGCGTGGGTGATTAAAATCTCGCGGTCTTTGGGGAGTAGCTTACTTATTCATATCCTATTGAATGAGTTCGTTCGTCAACATAATTGATGCAAAATCATCATGGCGTTCGAGGCAACCACCACCTTGGTGGCGCTTAGCAAGACCTTAGACAAGCATCGTGAACCGGGATGGGGCGCGAGGTTTGTCTTTGGTTAAATATAATAATCTCCATCCCAAATGAGCATGTCGTGAGCGTTTTAGCAATTTCAATTACAACTGTCGCCTTAGCCGAGATCGGTGATAAGACCCAGTTGCTGTCCCTTTTATTAGCCAGTCGATATCGAAAACCGATACCTATCATTGCGGCTATCTTCTTTGCCACCATTGCCAATCATGCCCTTGCTGCATGGCTCGGGGTTGTGGTCGCCGACTATCTTTCACCTGAAGTATTAAAGTGGGTGCTGGTGGTCAGTTTCATCGCGATGGCGGGTTGGATTCTGATTCCGGATAAGTTGGATGACGATGAGCAGATCTCGAATCGAGGCCCGTTTGTCGCCAGTTTCATCGCCTTCTTCATTGCTGAGATCGGTGATAAAACCCAGATTGCGACCTCTATTCTAGGGGCTCAATATTCTGATGCATTAACCTGGGTGATTCTGGGTACTACGATCGGTATGTTGCTGGCGAATGTGCCTGTGGTGATCATCGGTAAACTGTCTGCGGATAAGATGCCTCTTGATCTGATTCGTAAGATCACAGCCTTGTTATTCGTGGGTTTAGCTATCGCTGCGGCTTTCTATTAACAGGTGGTATTGAGTCTTATTATACTCAATCAGTAGAGTAATGTGTTGTAGGTCATACTCTTACAGTATTGTGGGGTTTATCGAGCGAATGGACATATAACTGTCATACTTGTCATGATATTTTAATCTTGTGAGTTAAGAACACGAGGGCATGATTATGTTGACGCGTTATATGGGTATTACTCCACAAAGCCAAAGTTATCTTTTTACCTTTGGTCTTGCACTTACACTATTAGGCATGGTGTTGACGGACATGTGGCTGCCAATGGTCGCGGGTGCCATCATCATGACTGCGCTTGCAGTAGAAGCTTGGATTCGGGTCGCGCATATTATTCCGATGCGCAAAGATATCCGAGAAATTCAGCATCAGCTCGAGCATCTGCAAAACAAGTCTAGAAGCGAATAAACAAAAAGCCGCTCGTACTCTGAGTTCTGTCTAAGAACATAAGGTACGAGCGGCTTTTTTGATACTTGATAGTCGGTGGGGCGTTACGCCTCCAATCCTTTTCTGATCAAATACTGGTAAGGCAACGTTTCTGTCGCTTGGCCTACCAACTGGTGATCCATGAATCGACAAAAGCTCGGAATATCTCGAGTTGTCGAAGGATCGTCAGCTTTTACCAGTAACACATCGCCATCCTGCATGTTTCTAATTGTCTTCCTGACCATCATTACTGGTTCCGGGCAACGCAGGCCTTCAGCTTCTAAAGTATGGGTTGCCAGTTCAGGTTTGAATGTCATGGTTTGTATCTCTATATCTATCTAACGAGTGAATAATACGTCTGCAGAAAAAATATGCAATAAGTGCTTGGCAAACAGAATCATTTCCTATAACTTAGTTAACAAGTTGATAACAACTTGAAACAAAGGCAACTAGCTAAGGAGTGGCGATGTTGACAGGATTAGATAGATTAACAATTTATTCGGTTCTCTGTTTTATTTCTTTTTGTGCGTTAGTACTACGCTCATCGACGGAGACCTCACTGATGCCTATTTTTGGCATAGTAGCAACGATCATTGGTATTTGGGTAGAGATGCGCCGTTGGCAAGGCATAGCCGAAGAGCAAGAGCACTAACCCGAATACAGCAAGCGAATTCCGATACGACAACATTCCGACACTATCCCCAAATTTTCTTGGGCTTCCCCGCGTAATTGCGGGATTTTTTTTATCTAAAGCATGCTATAAACAACTTAGTGACTAATGGCAATCGTATACAGCTAGGTAAGTGGCGTGGAATTAGAAGACATCTATCGTAGAGACCTTAATTTATTGGTCGCTTTAAAGGTATTGATTGAAGAGGGCAGCGTAAGCCAGGCCGCGCTTCGTCTTAACTTAAGCCAATCCGCAACCAGTCGAGTATTAGGGCGTTTAAGAGAATTACTAAACGATCCGTTGTTTACACGTCAAGGTCAGCACCTTATTCCTACCAAGAAAGCACTCGAGATCAGTCAGCGTATTGATCAGCCTTTGGAGTCTTTTCGCCAATTGCTGAGTCCGAGTGACTTTGACCCTTACTATTGCAGCGAACGTTTTCTGATCGCTACCACCGATTATGCGATGCAAACCATCTTGCCTTATGCGTTGCCTAAGATTTATGAACAAGCACCCAATATCTCTTTGGAGTTTGCTCCGTTGCAGCATGAGCACTTGTTTAAGCAACTCAGTACCGAACGTGTTGATATGGCGATCTGTCGTCCGAGTGGCAGCATTGCACCACTTCATCAAGAAGTCTTGGGGCCGGTTGGTGTGTCGTGTCTGTTATCTAAAAACCACCCGTTGGCGGATCAACCTTTAAGCCTTGAAGACTATGTTTCACTCCCGCATGCGATGATTGCGATCAGTGATGGTGTTAAGGCTTTATTAGACAACGCGTTAGCCAATCAACAGCCTCGCAAAATGGTGTTGCGTGCTTATCACCTTGAAGCCGCATTGGCGATTGTCGATAGAATGCCGTTGGTGATTACTGTACCTGCTGATTTGGCTTATTTGGTCGCTGAGCGTTATGACTTAGTCGTCAAGCCATTACCATTTGAATTTATGCCGTTTGATTACTCACTGATCTGGCACTCGCGATGTGATTCTTCTGCTTCACAACTGTGGTTAAGAAGAGTGGTAAAAGAAGAGTGTGGTGAGTTGATTCAAAAACGGATTGCGGATGTCGGTTTGGGTTAACTAGGAGTGAGCCTGGGTTCACTGACCCGAATGACAAAAACGCAAAAGGGCTGATAAAAATCAGCCCTTTGTTGTTTTGGGTTATCCAAGCCTAAAGCTGTTGCTTAAGGTTTGATAACTTTATGTTTGAGAATCTATAGTTTAATGACTACGCGACCTGTGATTTGACCGTTAGTGATGTCTTCTGCTGCTTGAATTGCACCGTCTAAAGACACTTCTTTGGTTGCTTGAGCGTAGAAAGATTCTGGTAGTAGCTCCGCCAGTTGTTCCCACGCTTTAATACGTTTTTCACGAGGGCACATTACAGAATCAACACCTTGTAGGCGAACGTTACGCAGAATGAATGGCATTACTGTAGTTGGTAAGTCAAAACCGCCTGCTAGACCACACATTGCAACCGCACCGTTGTAATCAATTTGCGCCAATACTTTCGCAAGCACTTTGCTGCCTACAGTATCGATAGCGCCAGCCCACAGTTGTTTCTCTAGTGGCTTAGCTGGTTCTTCTAGTTCAGCACGCTCTACAATACGTGTCGCGCCTAGTGATTTAAGTAGTTCACCGTTTACAGAAGCACGGCCAGTCACTGCTGCTACTTTGTAGCCCAGTTGGTTTAGTAGAGTAATAGATACGCTACCTACGCCACCACTTGCACCTGTTACTAGGATTTCACCGTCTTCTGGTTTGATGCCTGCATCTACGATAGCTTGCACACAAAGCATTGCTGTGAAGCCTGCTGTACCGATTGCCATTACCTTTTTAGCGTCTAGACCTGCAGGCATTGGCACTAACCAATCACCGTTTAGGCTCGCTTTTTCAGCCATGCCGCCCCAGTGACCTTCACCAACACCCCAACCCGTTAGAACAACTTCGTCGCCTGCTTTGTAGCGTGGGTCATCTGATTGTGAAACCACACCTGAAAGGTCGATACCAGGAACCATAGGGAAGTTACGAACAATGCGCCCTTTGCCTGTAATCGCCAAACCATCTTTGTAGTTCAAAGAAGAGTAGCTAACATCAATCTTCACGTTACCTTCTGGTAATTGAGACTCTTCAATTTGAGAAACTGACGCGATAGTTTTTTTGTCTTCTTGGTTTAGTACAAGTGCTTTAAACATGATCTGCTCCGTGGAGGAATATTAGGAAACTGAAGTAACTTTAGTTGAATCATCCGAGAAAAAATAATGAAACATCAACATTGAATATATGCGTTTTGTGCATAGATGTCAGGGTTGGTTTTTTCTCTCGTTGAGTCCGCTGAACGCAATCGATGCATTGTTGGATGCCAAGTAATAAAAAGTGCAGCTATATAAATATAGCTGCACAAAAGATTACCCTTCAAGTATTACAGTCAGTAAACGCTATGGGCGTTCAAATACCGTTGCAATACCTTGGCCTAAACCAATACACATGGTCGCCAAGCCGTATTTCACGTCTTGGGCTTCCATCAGGTTGATTAGCGTCGTCGAGATACGAGAACCAGAACAGCCTAGTGGGTGACCCAGAGCAATCGCACCGCCGTTAAGGTTTACTTTCTCGTCAACAACATCCAGTAGACCTAAGTCTTTAGCACAAGGTAGAGATTGAGCAGCAAACGCTTCGTTTAGCTCAATCACACCCATGTCTTCAATGGTTAGGCCTGCACGCTTAAGTGCTTTTTGGGTTGCTGGTACTGGGCCGTAACCCATGATTGAAGGATCGCAGCCAGCGATAGCCATCGACTTCACGCGAGCGCGAATCTTCAGGCCAAGTGCGTTGGCTTTCTCTTCGCTCATGATAAGCATTGCAGAAGCGCCATCAGACAGAGCTGATGAAGTACCTGCTGTTACCGTGCCGTTTGCTGGGTCAAATACCGGGCGAAGCTGGGATAAGCCTTCAACCGTAGTTTCTGGGCGAATGACTTCATCGTAATCCAGAGTGAACAGTGAACCGTCTGCTGCGTGAGCTTCTGTTGGCAGGATTTCATTTTTGAAACGACCTTCAACTGTTGCTGCTTGAGCGCGAGCATGTGAGCGAGCTGCGAATGCATCTTGGTCTTCACGGCTAATACCATGCATTTTACCTAACATCTCAGCGGTTAGACCCATCATGCCGGCCGCTTTTGCTACGTGTTTTGACATGCCAGGGTGAAAATCAACACCATGGTTCATTGGTACGTGGCCCATGTGCTCCACACCACCAATCAGGCAGATTTCAGCATCACCCACCATGATAGAGCGGGTTGCATCATGCAGAGCTTGCATAGATGAACCACATAAACGGTTGACCGTCACCGCACCAATCTCAATCGGTAGACCAGCAAGTAAAGCTGCGTTACGGGCAACGTTGAAGCCTTGCTCTAGTGTTTGTTGTACACAGCCCCAGTAAATGTCTTCAATTTCGACAGGGTTTACTTCTGGGTTGCGCTCTAAAATGCCTTTCATCAAATGTGCAGACAGATCTTCAGCACGAGTGTGACGGAAAGCTCCACCTTTGGAACGTCCCATTGGGGTACGAAGGCAATCAACAACAACTACATTTTTCATTTTGCTATTCCTTTTCCAAATGTGGGTTACAGAGAACTGGCTTGTTGGCTGTCGTAAAAGCTTTCGCCCTTCGCTGCCATATCAAGCAATAGTTGAGGAACTTGGTACATTGCACCTAAGTCTTGGTAGCCTTTCGCCATTTCAACGAAGTTACCAATACCCACACTGTCTAAGTAGCGGAATACGCCGCCTCGGAATGGAGGGAAGCCTAAACCGTAAACCAGTGCCATATCCGCTTCTTGCGGTGTCGCGATGATGCCTTCTTCTAGACAAAGTACTACTTCGTTGATCATTGGAATCATCACACGTTGGATAATGGTCTGGTCATCAAAGTCTTGTGGCTGTTGGCATACGTCAGCCAAGATAGGAAGAATGTCTTCAGAGAAGGTCTTCTTAGGACGACCGCGTTTGTCTACGCTGTATGTGTAGAAACCGCTGCCGTTCTTCTGGCCGTATTTTTCAGCAACATAAAGCGCGTCAATCGCATCACGACCTTCTTTACCCATACGCTCAGGGAAACCTTGCGCCATTACTGCTTGTGCGTGGTGTGCTGTATCTAGACCCACAACGTCTAGTAAGTATGCTGGGCCCATGGGCCAACCGAACTTACGCTCCATCACTTTATCGATCTTGGTGAAGTCAGCGCCGTCACGTAGCAACATGCTGAAACCGCCAAAGTAAGGGAAAAGTACACGGTTAACGAAGAAGCCTGGGCAGTCGTTAACAACGATAGGGGATTTGCCCATCTTCGCTGCGTAAGCGACTACGCGATTAATGGTTTCTTCTGAAGTATGCTCGCCACGGATGATCTCAACCAAAGGCATACGGTGCACTGGGTTAAAGAAGTGCATGCCACAGAAGTTTTCTGGGCGTTTTAGAGATTTCGCTAACAGGTTGATCGGAATTGTTGAGGTGTTTGATGTAAGAACTGTGTCTTCACCCACGAGACCTTCCACTTCACTCAGCACTGCTGCTTTTACTTTAGGGTTTTCTACAACGGCTTCCACAATCACATCTGATTGCTCAACACCTGCATAATGCAGACTTGGAGTAATAGAAGACAAAATGCCTGCCATCTTGAATCCATCTAGGCGACCGCGTGATAAGCGTTTATTCAACAGCTTAGAAGCTTCGTTCATACCAAGATCAAGAGACGCCTGTGCGATGTCTTTCATCATCACTGGCACGCCCTTCAATGCAGACTGGTAAGCAATACCGCCGCCCATGATGCCAGCACCAAGTACTGCAGCACGTTCAGTCGCTTTGTTGGCAGATTTACCAGCCTGTTTTGCTAAGCCTTTAATGTATTGGTCATTTAAGAACAGGCCAACCAGAGCTTTCGCTTCTTCAGATTTTGCTAGCTTAACGAAGTGTTTACGTTCGATGTCGAGTGCTGCATCGCGATCGCTACGTGCTGCTTCTTCAATTGCAATCACAGAAGTAATCGGAGCTGGGTAGTGAGGCCCTGCTTTTTGAGCAACTAAGCCTTTAGCCATGGTAAAGCTCATCATCGCTTCGAGTTTGCTTAGCGATAATGCTGATGTTTTTTGTTTGCGGCGTAATTGCCAGTCTAATTTTTCATTAGCAGCCAGAGAAACGGTGTTGATTGCCGACTCTAGTAACTGGTCTGTTTCAACAATCGCATCTAACAAGCCAACTTTAAGCGCTTCATCTGCACGGCATGCTTTGCCTTGCGTGATAATTTCCATTGCGCTGTCAGCACCGATAACACGAGGTAGGCGCACACAACCACCAAAACCAGGCATGATGCCAAGTTTGGTTTCAGGTAGGCCAATGCTGGTGGTCTTGTCACCGATACGGAAATCAGTAGCGAGTACACATTCACAGCCGCCGCCAAGGGCATGGCCACGCATCATTGAAAGAGTTGGGACAGGAATGTCTTCGAGCTTGCTGAAGATTGAATTAGCGAATCTTAACCATTCATCAAGTTCTGCTTCTGGCTTAGCAAATAGGCCAAGAAATTCAGTGATGTCTGCGCCTACAATGAACGCGTCTTTGTTTGAAGTTAAGATTAAACCACGTAATCCTGCGTGAGCATTAAGAGCATCTAACGCTTTGTCTAGTGATTCTAAAGTAGCAAGGTCGAGTTTGTTTACAGAGGCTGGTGCACAGAAGCTTAATTCCGCAATACCATCTTGTAATTCCTTTACCTGTAGGGTGTTAGCTTGGTAAATCATTGTCTATCTCCATGACATACAATCCACGATTGTTTGAGAGAATCTTGTTATCTTTCTATTATTGTAGAATACCTGGTAAGACCAGTTATCTTAGTCTGTACCTCTGCTTGATTAATTTCAATACATTTTTTAAACAATTGTTTAACATTGTGCGATGGCACAGATCCTCTAACCCTTATTATTCACGCGTGATACACTTCGTCGCTCTTATTAACTAAGTTAACGATATGAATGAACAGCCTTATTTAATACCTTCTGCGTCGGCTCTGTTTGAAGAAGAGATAAAAAAGAGCGTCTTTATTACGCATCTTGCTCATACTCCAAGTGTAGAAGCTGCAAAACAGTTCGTAGAACAGGTGAAAAAAGAGCATTCTTCAGCGCGACATAACTGTTGGGGTTTTGTTGCTGGTCGACCTGAAGACTCAATGCTTTGGGGTTTCAGTGATGATGGTGAACCCTCAGGTACAGCGGGTAAGCCTATCTTGGCGCAACTGTCTGGTTCTGGTGTTGGCGAGTTAGCGGCTGTAGTCACTCGTTATTCTGGCGGAATCAAGCTTGGTACAGGTGGTTTGGTTAAGGCTTATGGTGGTGGCGTACAACAAGCTCTCAAGCTGCTTCAAACTATCGAGAAAAAAATAACCACAAAATTACGGCTAGAGTTAGACTATGGCTTTGTGCCGATCGCACAATCCATCATGGCTCAGCATCAGGCTGTTGAGGTCCAAGCGGATTATGGTGTTCAAGTTGAGCTTATTATTGAAATAGAGCTCCTTCAGGTAGATTCGTTTACCCAAACCATGATCAATAAAAGCGGTGCTAAGGCACTGGTAACGAAAGTCAAAGACAACTAGGAAGTGTGAAGCATTTCGCTTCGTTCAATAGCTCATGCAATTTCGCTCAATTATTCGAATCGTCGGATTATTATTAGCACTTTTTAGTGTATCAATGCTTGCTCCTGCGCTCGTCGCACTGATCTATCGAGATGGTGCGGGTGTGCCATTTGTGACGACCTTCTTCGTCCTCTTATTCTGTGGAGCAACTTGCTGGTTTCCAAACCGACGTTATAAGCATGAATTGAAAGCGCGTGATGGCTTTTTGATTGTTGTTCTGTTTTGGACGGTAATCGGTAGTGCGGGTGCGCTGCCGTTTTTGATCGCCGATAACCCCAATGTGTCGGTAACCGATGCTTTCTTCGAATCCTTCTCTGCATTAACTACCACCGGCGCGACTGTGATTGTTGGCCTTGATGATCTGCCTAAGGCGATTCTGTTTTACCGTCAGTTCCTACAATGGTTCGGTGGTATGGGTATCATCGTATTAGCGGTAGCCATCCTCCCTGTTCTGGGTATCGGTGGTATGCAGCTATATCGTGCTGAAATCCCGGGTCCGGTAAAAGATAGCAAGATGACTCCGCGTATTGCTGAAACGGCAAAAGCGCTTTGGTACATCTACCTGAGCTTAACCATTGCTTGTGCAGTAGCTTTTTGGCTTGCTGGGATGAGCTTCTTTGATGCCATCAGTCATAGCTTCTCTACTATTGCGATTGGTGGCTTCTCGACTCACGATGCGAGCATGGGGTATTTCAATAGCCCTGCGATCAACATGATTACAGTCGTGTTCCTTCTTATATCCGCATGTAACTATTCGCTTCACTTTGCTGCGTTTGCTTCTGGTGGTGTGCATCCTAAGTATTACTGGAAAGATCCTGAATTCCGCGCCTTTATCTTTATTCAGGCGGTCTTGTTCTTGGTTTGTTTCTTATTACTGCTTAATCACCACTCTTATGACTCGTATTACGATGCCTTTGATCAAGCCTTGTTCCAAACAGTATCTATATCTACGACAGCAGGCTTTACCACCACCGGTTTCTCCGAGTGGCCATTGTTCTTACCTGTTCTGCTCCTGTTCTCTTCTTTTATAGGGGGCTGTGCAGGTTCAACGGGCGGTGGTATGAAAGTCATTCGAATCTTACTGCTTACTCTGCAAGGTGCTCGTGAAATGAAGCGTCTTGTTCACCCGCGTGCTGTCTATACCATCAAGGTTGGTGGTTCTGCGTTACCACAACGTGTCGTGGATGCGGTTTGGGGCTTCTTCTCTGCATATGCCTTGGTTTTTGTGGTTTGTATGTTGGCTCTTATTGCAACCGGTATGGATGAGCTGAGTGCTTTCTCTGCCGTAGCGGCAACATTGAATAACCTTGGCCCGGGCTTAGGTGAAGTGGCAATGCATTTCGGCGATGTGAATGACAAGGCTAAGTGGGTGTTGATCGTATCTATGCTGTTTGGTCGTTTAGAGATATTCACCTTATTAATTTTATTGACCCCTACGTTTTGGCGTAGCTAAGGACAACATTGTGGCAAAAGCTCTATTTTTGTATTCAAGCCGTGAAGGGCAGACCAAGAAAATCTTGAACTATATAAAAGAAGAAATGAATGAGTTCGAATGTGAGCTTCAAGATCTGCACACTATTACTAGTGTCGACTTTGCTCAATACGACAGAGTTTTGATTGGTGCATCGATTCGTTATGGCCACCTCAATAAGAAGCTATATCAGTTCATTGATGCCAACCTTGCTCAGCTGCAATCAAATAAGGTCGCTTTCTTCTGTGTTAACTTAACGGCTCGCAAAGAAGACCAAGGTAAAGATACTCCTGAAGGTAGCGCTTATATTAAGAAGTTTCTTCTTAAGTCACCGTGGCAGCCAACTTTGATTGGTGTATTCGCGGGGGCTCTCTATTACCCACGTTATAACTGGTTCGATAAAACCATGATTCGCTTCATTATGAATATGACAGGTGGAGAAACGGATACAACCAAGGAAGTTGAGTACACAAACTGGGAAAAAGTCTCTTTATTCTCTAAGAAACTGCAAGAGATGTAAGAGAAAAGCCTACTTTTGAGGCGTTTTGAGTTCTTTTTAATCGAACGAATAAAAAAACGAGAAAAACTTCAAAAAGGGCTTGCCAGTGTGATCGAAATCTCTATAATGCCACCTCGCTGACACGGGATGGCTTCGTAAGAAATTAAAACGAATCAGT
>NZ_JALNTU010000016.1:0-102489 GCF_023161685.1 Vibrio sp. 1CM8B | reverse complement strand
CGCCAGAACCTAAATCTGGTGCGTCTACCAATTCCGCCACGACCGCAGCAAATCTTTATAGTTATATCGACATTGGTAATTCAATATAACGTTGTTTGTTCTTCTTTCATAAAGAAAGAATGGTGGCTACTGCGGGATTTGAACCTGCGACCCCATCATTATGAGTGATGTGCTCTAACCAACTGAGCTAAGTAGCCATTTCCAAATTGTCGTTCATTTCGAGACGTTGCCGCTTCGTTGTGAACGGGGCGCATTATGCGTAGTTGAGCGAAACCCGTCAACTTTTTTTTTGAATAAATCGCGAATAAACATCTGTTCGGTTTCTTTTTAGGCAAAGAGGCGTATTTGTCGACAAAAAACAGGTCTAAAAGGCGATATATATAGGAAGTTAAGTTTCTGGTGAGGGGCAATTTAGAAAGGGGAAAAACAAAAAGGCCAGTGAATTCACTGGCCTTTTTTTTAGATGTTTAATCAGAATTATACGTTGAAGCGGAAGTGAACAACGTCACCATCTTTAACGATGTATTCTTTACCTTCAAGGCGCCATTTACCTGCGTCTTTCGCACCGCTCTCACCGTTAAATTCGATGAAGTGATCGAATCCAACAACTTCAGCACGGATGAAACCTTTCTCGAAGTCTGTGTGGATCTTACCCGCTGCTTGTGGCGCAGTTGCACCTACAGGGATTGTCCAAGCGCGAACTTCTTTAACGCCAGCTGTGAAGTAAGTTTGAAGAGTCAGTAGTTCGTAACCAGAGCGGATCACTCGGTTAAGACCTGGTTCTTCGATACCCATATCCGCTAGGAACTCTTCGCGATCTTCGTCGTCAAGTTCAGAAAGCTCAGATTCGATTGCTGCACAAACAGCAACAACTACGTTGTTTTCGTTTTCAGCGTATTCACGAACAGCGTCTAGGTATGGGTTATTTTCAAAACCATCTTCCGCAACGTTTGCGATGTACATTGTTGGCTTAAGTGTTAGGAAGTTTAGGTAGCCAATTGCTGCCGCTTCTTCTTTGCCAAGTTCAACAGTACGCGCCATACCACCTTCAGTTAGAACTGGAAGTAGCTTTTCTAGTACAGTGATTTCGAATTTAGCGTCTTTGTCGCCGCCTTTTGCTTTCTTCGCGTTACGTTGAATTGCACGCTCACAGCTGTCTAAGTCAGCCAGTGCAAGTTCAAGGTTGATCACTTCGATATCTTCGATTGGAGATACTTTGCCAGCAACGTGAACAATGTTTTCATTTTCAAAGCAGCGTACAACGTGACCGATAGCGTCAGTTTCACGGATGTTAGCTAGGAATTTGTTACCAAGACCTTCACCTTTAGATGCGCCAGCAACTAGGCCCGCGATATCTACGAATTCCATTGTCGTTGGAAGGATCTTCTGTGGATTAACAATTTTTGCTAATGCATCTAAGCGTAGATCTGGAACCGGAACGATACCTGTGTTTGGTTCGATCGTACAAAATGGAAAGTTTGCTGCTTCGATGCCTGCTTTAGTCAGTGCGTTAAACAGAGTTGACTTACCAACGTTTGGTAGACCAACGATGCCACATTTAAAACCCATGATATAAACCTTATTCTGCTTTGAACGTATGTAAGCGATTTTGTGCTTTTGGTAGGCCATCTTTTAATAAGATGTCTAGGCTGCGAACCGATTCGTCAACGACGGCCTCGATACACTCTTGCTCTTTTTGAGGAGCTTTGCCTAATACATAACCTGCAACTTTATCTTTGTGTCCTGGATGGCCAATGCCTAATCTAAGACGATAGAATTCTTTATTGTTACCCTGTTTGCTGATGATGTCTTTCAGACCATTATGTCCACCATGACCACCACCTTTTTTAAACTTTCCAATACCAGGAGGCAGATCTAACTCATCGTGAGCGACCATGATCTCTTCTGGTTTAATTTGGTAGAACTTTGCTAAGGCTGCAACTGCTTTACCTGACAAGTTCATAAAAGTCGTTGGGATCAGCAAACGAAGATCTTCACCGTGAACCATGATACGACCCGTTAGGCCAAAGAACTTTGGTTCGTTCTTTAGTGTCACGTTATGTACACGCGCTAATTCTTCAACTACCCAAGCGCCCGCATTGTGGCGAGTTTTGGCGTATTCTGGACCTGGATTAGCCAGTCCAACGAGAAGTTTTATTTGTTGGCTCAAGGTATGGATCTCTCTTGGGATTTCAAAAAGCGCCGTATGATATCACAGTTTATGAAAAAGGTGCGAGCTAGCTGATAGCTGCGCGATTATTCCTGTTTGTGATAACTAGTAGTGCAATATTACTCAGACATAAAAAAAGCACTTCATTGAATGAAGTGCTTAATGTTTTTCTCTCACGTGTTTCTAAAACAAAGCTATTGGGCTTTGATTAGTTGAACATCGCTGAGATTGATTCTTCGTTGCTGATACGACGAATCGCTTCAGCAAGCATGCGAGAAAGGCTAAGTGTTGTCACTTTACCCGTCGCAGCCATCTCTGGAGATAGAGAGATAGAATCCGTTACGATAACTTGGTCTAGAACAGAGTTCTTGATGTTGTTCGCAGCAGTACCAGAGAAAACAGCGTGAGTTGCGTAAGCGAATACACGCTTAGCACCGCGCTCTTTAAGCGCTTCAGCTGCTTTACATAGTGTGCCACCCGTATCGATCATGTCATCAACGATAACACAGTCACGGCCTTCAACATCACCGATTAGGTTCATTACTTCAGAAACGTTAGCACGTGGACGACGCTTATCAACGATAGCGATGTCAACATCACCTAGCGCTTTAGCCGTTGCACGAGCACGTACAACACCACCAAGGTCTGGAGAAACCACTACTGGGTTTTCTAGGCCACGGTTAGCCATGTCTTCTAGAAGAACTGGAGTGCCGAAGATGTTATCAACAGGTACATCGAAGAAGCCTTGGATTTGCTCTGCGTGTAGGTCGATAGTAAGAACGCGGTCAACGCCAACGTTAGAAAGGAAGTCTGCAACAACTTTTGCAGTAATTGGCACACGAGCAGAACGTACACGACGATCTTGACGGGCATAACCGAAGTAAGGGATTACAGCAGTAATACGGCCAGCAGAAGCACGGCGCATTGCGTCAATCATTACCACCAATTCCATAAGGTTGTCATTGGTTGGTGCACAAGTTGATTGAATCAGGAATACATCGCTACCACGAACGTTTTCATTGATTTGAACAGCGACTTCGCCATCAGAAAAACGGTCTACAGTAGCATCGCCAAGAGAGATGTATAGACGATCAGCAATACGTTGGGCTAGTTCAGGTGTTGCGTTACCAGCAAATAGCTTCATATCAGGCACGGTGGAAACCTCGGGTTGCGTCCAGTTTTAAATAGATTGTGGGTGGGCTGATTGGTATTCAGCCAAAGTTTCTTTTAAAGGAGAAATGTTTCTTCCTTTCGCTACGAAAGCGGAAACTGTGTCAGGCAGTTGTTCTAGCACCAATTCGGCTTCTTTTTTGCTGTTAAATTCAGCAAAAACGCACGAACCTGTGCCAGTCAATCTCGACGGCGCGTATTGTAGCAGCCATGAAAGTTGCTTATCAACCTCTGGGTACAGCATTCGCACAATTTTTTCGCAATCGTTTACGTATTCTTGCTCTAGAAGCGTTGATAGCGCTCGCTTTGGCGTGTTTCGAGTTAATTCTGAATGTGTGAATATGTCTACAGTTGCTATGCTCACTTGAGGCTTAACCACAAGATACCATTTTTCATCCGGATTAGCGGGCTGTAGCTGTTCTCCAACCCCTTCAGCAAAGGCGGCGTGGCCTCGAACGAAGACAGGAACGTCAGCACCAAGCTTCAAACCGATCTCGGCGAGTTCATCATCGGAGAGGTTGAGTTGCCATAAATAATTCAGAGCGACCAACACGGTTGCTGCATTTGAAGAGCCTCCGCCAATACCGCCACCCATAGGCAGCACTTTGTTGAGTTCAATATCGGCACCGAAAGAGGTTGAGGTATATTGCTGCAGGGCAGTAGCGGCTTTCCAGATCAAGTTGTCTTCAAGTGCTACCCCGGGAATTTCTGGTGTGATTGTTATCGAGCTAGTTTCTGAGTTTGCGGTAACCGTCAGTTCATCACCAAAATCGACAAACTGAAATAAGGTTTGAAGTTCGTGATAGCCATTGTCACGTCGACCTGTGATGTAGAGAAATAAATTCAGTTTAGCCGGAGAAGGCCAATGGGTTGGCGTTGTTATCATTTTTTCAGTGTCCACTTCGAAACTACAATGTTGATTTTGTTATTGTCTTGCTTGAATGACAATCGAGTAGGGAGTGGGATTGTCTCTGCTTTTGCGCTGTCTTCATCCGATAGTTGCTTATTCGGCATCTCTGTATTGCGATAGTTAGCAAAATTCAGTGTCCATAGTTGGTTGCTGACTTGTTTGGTGAGAGATTCAAGCGTGTTGGTGGTGTTCAATTGGTAGCTATCGGCTTGGTCTGGAATGCCAAGGAACCATTGTGGCAGGTGATCAATAGGGATCTGTAAACCTGTCAGCTGCTCAACCAAGACTGAAGCGCTCGCATGAGTAAATACTTGATCATCATAGGTCACGACTTTTGCACCCGATGGATCAATGGTTAGGTTCAATGCCGTTTGACCGAGAAAAGTCGTAAGCCTTAATTGACTTTGATTTGGTGAATGCTTCCAAATAAAATTTAGGCTTTGGCGTTGCTCTGGGGAAATGTAAGCGAGCTTGCCTGAGGCTTGATAGTTTTCTATCTGTAAAAGCCGATCTTGGTGACTTTGCCATTCAACGCTGGTTGGTTGTTCTGGGATAGACGAGCAACCCACCATAATTATGGCCAAAAAAATAAGAGACGTGATTTTGAGAAGCTTGCTCATATTTGCTCACAACTTGTTCAAATTTATCTAAAAAACGCTTCAACTATAGCATTGAATTCACGAAGTCAGGAAAACAAATCCCGCTTGCTCTTTAAATAGAGCCATGCATCAAGTAAAATTCGCCCCTTGTTTCCATTCCCTGATCGAGAACTTCTGATACATGTCTTTGCTTGCCGTAGGTATCAATCACAATACAGCGTCGGTTGAATTGCGAGAAAAAGTCGCTTTTGGTCCAGATAAATTATCTGAGGCACTCAAGCAACTTAACGCAAATGCACACGTAAATGGAAGTGTCATACTTTCTACCTGTAATCGAACTGAATTGTATTGTGACGTCAAAGGCGTGGCAAAAAACAAGCTCATCGATTGGTTGTCAGTTTTCCATCAAGTGAGCCCTGAAGAGCTAAAACCGAGCATTTATGTCCATGAAGAGCAGGCGGCGATTAAACATTTAATGCGCGTAGCTTGTGGCTTGGACTCTTTGGTATTGGGTGAACCACAGATCTTAGGTCAGGTGAAGCAAGCTTATACAGACTCGCGAGAGAACAAATCTGTTGATGCTTCAATGGAAAAGCTGTTCCAGAAATCATTCTCTGTCGCGAAGCGTGTTCGAACTGAAACGGAGATCGGCGGAAGCGCGGTTTCGGTTGCTTACGCAGCTTGTACGTTAGCCAAACACATCTTTGAGTCGATTGCCGATTCAACTGTGTTATTGGTGGGTGCGGGGGAAACCATTGAATTGGTGGCTAAGCATCTTTCAGCGAATGGCTGCACCAAGATGATTGTGGCTAACCGAACTCGTGAGCGTGCTTTAGGGCTGGCTGAAGAGTTTGGTGCTGAAGTGATCAGCCTCAATGAGATCCCTGATCACCTGCATCGAGCGGATATCGTAATTAGCTCAACCGCAAGTCCGTTACCTATCATTGGTAAAGGCATGGTTGAAACTGCACTGAAAACAAGAAAACATCAACCTATGTTATTGGTTGATATTGCGGTTCCGCGTGATGTGGAATCTCAGGTCGGTGAGTTAAATGACGCCTACCTTTATTCAGTGGATGATCTGCAGTCGATTGTTGATGGCAACATTGAGCAACGCAAAGTTGAAGCGATTCAAGCGGAAGCAATAGTTAGCGAAGAAAGTGCGGCATTCATGAGTTGGATGCGTTCACTGCAAGCTGTAGACAGTATTCGTGACTATCGTAAATCGGCCAACGAAATCCGAGAAGAATTATTAAGTAAGAGTTTACAATCACTTGCCGCTGGCGGTGACCCTGAGAAAGTCTTACTTGAGCTAAGTAATAAGCTCACAAACAAATTGATCCATGCTCCAACGCGCGCACTTCAAAGTGCAGCTGAGCAAGGAGAACCTGCAAAATTAATGGTCATTAGACAGAGTTTGGGCTTAGAAAACCCTCAATAATATTAGACCTCCAACAGAATAAGACATTATGAAAGCCTCGATTCTAGTAAAGCTTGAAACACTTGTTGAACGCTATGAAGAAGTTCAACATCTACTTGGTGATCCAGATGTAATCGGGAATCAAGACAAATTCCGTGCACTTTCTAAAGAGTACTCTCAACTAGAAGAAGTGACGGCTTGCTTCCAGTCATACCAGCAAGCTCAAGAAGATTTAGAAGCTGCTGAAGAGATGGCAAACGAAGATGACGCTGAAATGCGTGAAATGGCTCAAGACGAAATCAAAGACGCAAAAGCGGCGATTGAACGTTTGACTGATGAGCTACAGATTCTTCTGATTCCAAAAGATCCAAACGATGAGCGTAACTGTTTCCTTGAAATCCGTGCAGGCGCGGGTGGTGATGAAGCGGGTATCTTCGCGGGCAACCTGTTCCGTATGTACTCTAAGTTTGCTGAGAAGAAAGGTTGGCGCGTTGAAATCATGAGTAGCAATGCTTCTGAGCAAGGCGGCTACAAAGAGATGATCGCTAAGGTTAGTGGCGACGCTGTTTACGGCACAATGAAGTTTGAGTCAGGCGGTCACCGTGTACAACGTGTGCCTGAAACTGAATCTCAAGGCCGTGTTCACACGTCAGCATGTACGGTTGCGGTTATGCCGGAAATCCCAGAAGCGGATCTTCCAGAAATCAAAGCGGGCGACCTTAAAATTGATACTTTCCGTGCATCAGGCGCGGGTGGTCAGCACGTTAACACCACGGATTCAGCAATCCGTATTACTCACTTACCAACGGGTACAGTAGTAGAGTGTCAGGACGAACGTTCTCAGCATAAAAACAAAGCGAAAGCGATGGCTGTTCTTGCTGCGCGTATTGTTCAAGCAGAAGAAGAGCGACGCGCGGCAGCGGTTTCTGATACACGTCGTAACCTACTAGGTTCGGGTGACCGTAGTGACCGTATTCGTACGTACAACTACCCACAAGGTCGTGTTTCTGATCACCGTATCAACCTTACAATTTACCGTCTTAACGAAGTACTTGAAGGTGACATGCAAAGCTTGCTTGATCCGGTACTTCAAGAGCACCAAGCCGATCAGCTTGCTGCACTTGCAGAGAACAACTAACCAGTATGCAGTCAGCATATACGGTTGAAAGTGCTTTAAAAGCAGCAATCGTAAAGCTTCAAGAGGGTGATAACACATCACCCTCTATTGATGCCGCGGTACTGCTTTGTCACGCCTTAGATAAACCAAGATCTTACCTACTGACTTGGCCTGAGAAGCATCTCACCTCAGAGCAAGAGTCTGAATTCAATGCCCTTCTAAAACGTCGCTTAACCGGTGAGCCTGTGGCTTACATTATCGGTGAGCGTGAGTTTTGGTCACTGCCGTTAAAAGTTTCCCCTTCTACATTAATCCCACGCCCAGATACCGAGCGTTTGGTTGAGGTAGCTTTGGATAAAACGTACGACAAGCAAGGCGCGATTCTCGATTTAGGGACAGGTACAGGTGCTATCGCGTTAGCATTGGCGTCTGAGATGCCGAATCGACAGGTAACGGGTATTGATCTTCGCCCTGAAGCGCAGCAGCTTGCTACAGAGAATGCACAACGTCTCAATATCACCAATGCGACTTTTTTGCACGGCAGTTGGTTTGAGCCTTTGAGCTCTGAAGAAACTGTGAAGTTCTCTCTGATTGTTTCTAACCCGCCATACATAGAGAAGAATGATCCTCATTTGTCTCAAGGCGATGTGCGTTTTGAGCCAATCACAGCACTGGTTGCTGAGGAGAAAGGGCTTGCAGATATCCGATACATTTCTGAAAACGCTCGCGGCTTTTTGGAAAATGAAGGTTGGTTAGCATTTGAACACGGCTATGACCAAGGTTTAGCAGTTCGTGAGATTATGCAGGCGCTCGGTTATCTCGATGTTGTCACAGAGAAAGATTACTGTGGTAATGACCGAGTGACATTGGGTCGTTACTGTTCATAGTTAGTGATTGTTAATCGTCTTGTGAACAATGGATGATGAACTTGCTAAATTGATACCTTTAACTCGACAATACATTTAACCCGATAATGCATTTAACGCAGAAATACAGAGATTTTATGCAGAACTACAGAGCATTAACGGGTATTGTGAGGCTCGTGTTAACGAAAGCACATATAAAAATATAAAGGAATACCATGTACGAAGGTCTAAAACATTTTCACCTATTAACGATTGCTATAAGCGCGCTACTTCTTTCGATTCGTTTCGCTCTTATGATGGCTGACTCACCTAAGCTTAAGCATCCTTTCTTGCAGCGTTTCCCTCATATCAATGACTCGTTGCTATTGTTATCGGGTATTGGCTTGATTTTTATCACTGGCTTTATTCCATTTACACCAGCAGCACCATGGTTAACAGAAAAACTAACTTGTGTTATGGCTTACATCGCATTAGGTTTCTTTGCGCTTAAGCTAGGTAAAAACAAGCTACTGAGAGTATTCTCTTTCTTTGGTGCGCTTGGCTGGTTAGCGATGGCAGGCAAAATCGCAATGACTAAGACACCAACATTTTTCGGTTAATTATCTCCTTATTTCGGTTAACTATCTATGTACGAATTTTTTGATGAAGACTTTGACCAGCTAGAGTTAGCTGAAGGTGCATTGATCTTAAATAAAGCGATTAACCCAGAAACTCAAGACAGTTGGGCAGAGCAAGAGCTGGCGAGATTGTTAAAAGACGCCGAGTTTGCTTTGGTTAATGAAACCGATGAACAGCAGAAGTTTGAATCTTTTATTCGACTATTCTTTTATGAATGGGGCTTTGCTGGCGATAAAGATGCGTATTTCTCTTCGGAAAACGCGTTCATCGATAAAGTGCTTGAGAGAAAGAAAGGCATTCCAGTGAGTCTGGGGGCGATCTTTCTTTTTCTAGGTCGCAAGCTAGGCTTTCCTGTAGAGGGTGTCTCTTTCCCGACTCAATTCTTACTTAAAGTAAATTGGTACGGGCAAGCTGCGGTCTACATTAACCCTTATAACGGTGAGTACGTTGGCGAACAAACGTTGCGAGCATGGTTAATTGGACATGATGGCCCATTAGCTAAGGTGAAACCTGAGCACCTAGAAGTCGCCGACCACCCAACAATTATTGGTAAGTGGTTAGCCCTGCTCAAGAGTGCACTGCTGCGAGAAGAGCGTTATACGCTTGCATTGAAGTGTACTGACCTTGCTTTGACGTTTGTACCTGATGACCCATATGAAATCCGTGACCGTGGTTTTATCTATCAGCAGCTAGACTGTCACCAAGTAGCCGCAACCGATTATCAATATTTTATCGACCAATGCCCAGATGACCCGGCATCTGAGTTACTGAAATCTCAAGTGAACGTCATGAACGAAAAGACAGTGGTTGTTCACTAATTAATAATTATTTAGAGAGAATATGATGGAACAAAAAACAGTTCACATTGGCGATATGCCAATCGCAAACGACAAGCCATTTACGCTATTTGCAGGCATGAATGTTCTTGAATCTCGTGATCTTGCTATGCAGATCTGTGAGCACTATGTAAAAGTCACTGAGAAGCTGGGCATCCCTTACGTATTTAAGGCGTCTTTTGATAAAGCGAACCGCAGCTCAGTTCATTCATACCGTGGTCCAGGTATGGAAGAAGGTCTTAAAATCTTCCAAGAGCTGAAAGACACTTTCGGCGTGAAGATCATTACTGATATCCACACAGAAGCTCAAGCTCAGCCTGTTGCGGATGTGGTTGATGTAATCCAACTACCTGCATTCCTAGCTCGTCAAACTGATCTTGTTGAAGCAATGGCTAAGACTGGCGCAGTAATCAACGTGAAGAAGCCTCAGTTCATGAGCCCGAACCAAGTTGGCAACATCGTTGATAAGTTCGCTGAGTGCGGTAACGACAACATCATCCTTTGTGAGCGTGGCGCTTGCATGGGTTACGATAACCTAGTCGTTGATATGCTTGGCTTTGGCGTAATGAAGAAGTCTTCAAACGGTAGTCCAATTATCTTTGACGTGACGCATTCTCTACAAATGCGTGACCCATCAGGTGCAGCATCTGGCGGTCGTCGTGAGCAAACGGTTGAACTAGCGAAAGCTGGCCTGGCGACAGGTATTGCGGGTCTGTTCATTGAAGCTCACCCGAACCCAGACCAAGCTCGTTGTGATGGCCCATCTGCGCTACCTCTAGACAAACTAGAGCCGTTCTTGAAGCAGATGAAAGCACTTGATGACCTTATCAAAGGCTTTGAGCACATCGATATTAAATAATCGAACTGCATATAATTAACAGCCGGCGCAAACGCCGGCTTTTTTGTACCTATCAGTCAGCGAGTTGCGGTTAAGTTGATACTTTCAAACCAGTTAACTTACCAACTGAAATGTTATAACATATCAATTAAGACTTTGATAAATAGAATAAATCTAACGAAGGTCACTTTTCGGGGATGTTGAATTCAGCCAATCACAAATAATCTAAAAAATTATGAAAACGTTTGCCTGTGATCACTTATTTGCTCAAATGCAACTTTGCCGCTTTGTTACACACTCGATAGGAGATTAAGGTGATCTATCCTACATAAATATGAAATCACTCTGTTAGGTTTACCGTCTTAATTTAAACTACTTCATGTTTTACTAACTTATAACGATGTTTCCTTAGCGGACATTTGTTGAGTTTGAGTGATAAAAAAGCAGTGGATTCCCCTAAAAAGTTCAAAGGTATGACAATGAAGCAACGCCTTATTCTAAAGACAGCACTAAGTGCTGCAATTCTAGCTACTCTAGCTGGGTGTGCGTCTCAATCAGCTCATGATTGGAACCAAGACGAAACTTACAAGCTAACGATTCTTCACACAAACGATAACCATGGTCGTTTCTGGCAGAATAAATATGGCGAATACGGCATGTCTGCGCGTAAAACGCTAGTTGACCAACTTCGTTCAGAAGTTGAAGCAGAAGGCGGTAGCGTGTTGCTTCTATCTGGCGGTGACATCAACACGGGTGTCCCAGAGTCAGACCTTCAGGACGCAGAACCTGATTTTAAAGGTATGAACAAAATTGGTTACGATGCAATGGCATTGGGTAACCACGAGTTTGATAACTCTTTAGACGTACTACAAAAGCAGATCGACTGGGCTAACTTCCCAATGCTATCTGCAAACATCTACGATAAAGCGACAGGCGAACGTAAGTTCCAAGCTTACGAGATGTTCGAAAAGCAAGGCATCAAGATTGCGGTTATTGGTTTAACAACGGAAGATACCCAAAAGATTGGTAACCCTGAATTTATCGCGGGCATCGACTTCCGTGATCCTAAAGAAGAAGCGAAGAAGCTAATCGCTGAACTTAAAGAAACAGAAAAACCGGATCTAATCTTTGCTGTGACTCACATGGGTCACTACGAAAATGGCCAACGTGGTGTTAACGCTCCGGGTGATGTCGCACTTGCTCGTTACCTAAACGAAGGCGATCTAGACATGATCGTTGGTGGTCACTCTCAAGAGCCTGTATGTATGGAAGGCCCTAACGTTGCGAAGAAAAACTTCAAGCCGGGTGATGAGTGTAAGCCTGACGTACAGAACGGTACTTACATCGTTCAAGCTCACGAGTGGGGCAAGTACGTAGGTCGTGCTGATTACGAATTCCGTAATGGCGAGCTAGAGATGGTGAGCTACGACCTGATTCCAGTTAACCTTAAGAAGAAAGTTAAGATTGACGGTAAGAAGCAACGTGTTCTTATTCAAGATGAGATCGCACAAGACCCAGAGCTACTTGAATTCCTACGTCCTTTCCAAGAGCAAGGTCAAGCACAGCTAGAAGTTCAAATCGCTGAGACAAATGGCAAGCTTGAAGGCGATCGTAACGTCGTTCGCTTCCAACAGACCAACCTAGGTCGTTTAATTGCGACTTCTCACATGGAGCGTGCAAAAGCAGACTTCGCAGTGATGAACTCTGGTGGCGTTCGTGACTCAATTGAAGCTGGTAATGTTACTTACAAAGATGTACTAACAGTACAACCTTTTGCGAACATTCTGACTTACACAGACATGACGGGTAAAGAAGTTCTAGATTACCTAAATGTAGTGGCGACTAAACCAATCGATTCTGGTGCTTACGCTCAATTCGCTGGTATTTCAATGACAGTAGCGAACGGTGAAATATCGAATGTATTCATTGGTGGCAAGCAGCTTCGTTTAGACGAAACATACCGTTTCACAGTACCAAGCTTTAACGCTGCTGGTGGTGACGGTTACCCTAAATTGTCTGACCACCCAGGTTACGTAAATACTGGTTTTGTTGATGCTGAAGTACTGAAAGAGTACCTAGAAGCAAACAGCCCGGTTGACGTGAACAAGTATGCGCCTTCAGGCCAAATGGTTTACAAGTAATTGAATCCAAGCAATTGTATCAATAGGTGCTAAATTAGATTGACTCTAGCACCATGATAAATTTAACTAAAGCGACGCCGAGGCGTCGCTTTTTGTTTATCTATCGTTTGGATTTGTTATGACCCCTGCAATCAATCTCGCCAAGAAAAAGAAAATCGCTCATAGCGTGCATCAGTATCATCATGATGCCAATAATACGAACTATGGTTTAGAAGCCGTTGAAGCGCTTGGTCAAGATCCCAAACGTGTATTCAAAACGCTGTTGTTCTGCTTGAATGGTGTGGCGAAAGATTTGGCGGTCGCCGTTATTCCTGTCGACCAGAAGCTAAATCTAAAGCTGGCAGCAAAAGCGGCGAAAGGCAAAAAAGCAGAGATGGCTGATCCTGAGATTGCTCAGAAAACCACGGGTTATGTTGTTGGTGGCATTAGTCCGCTTGGGCAGAAGAAAGCACTGCCTACCTTCGTTCATTCCAGTGCGACAGATTTTGAAACGATCTGTGTGAGTGCAGGTAAGCGTGGGCTAGAGATTGAGTTAGACCCAAAAGACTTAACACTGCTGACTCGCGGCCAGTTTGCTGATCTATGTTTATAGATTGTTGTTCTCATGATGATAAAACTATCGAATGACAAACAAAAACGCCCGCTAGACTAATCTAGCGGGCGTTTTTATATCGAGTGTCTGTCTTACTGATTCAGACTACTTCTTCAGACCTAAAGTACCACCAACACGCTTTGGTGCAGGTTTGTTCGGTCTGTTTGAATCTTGGCTGCGGTTTGCCGGCTTACCGCTTCTACGATCGGTATTATCGCGATCTGTGCGATTGCGATCCGAACGGTTTCTATCTGAATTAGAACGCTCTGAACGAGAGTTCGATTTCCAGTTCTCGGTATTACCACCGCTTTCACCATTTGATGAATTGCGGCCACGCTTTGAGTTAGGCGCATGACGGAATTCATCCGCATTGTTACCGCGGTAAGTGCGTGTACGGTTCTCGTTTTGATTACGGCGCGCTGTTGAAGCTTGGTTCTCTTCACGGCTGTCAAAAAGTTTCGCGTCAGTCGCTTTACGAATGCGTTGACCTTTCGCGTTCATTTTTGACGCATCTTCCGTACTTACTGAGCCTTCACACATCGCTAAAATTTCAGTGATCTCTTCGTCGCTCAGGTAGCGCCATTTGCCGTTAGGAATACCGTCTAATGAGATGTTCATAATACGAACACGACGCAGTTTAAATACTTCATAACCGAGCGCTTCACACATACGGCGAATTTGGCGGTTTAGGCCTTGTGTTAGAGTAATTCGGAATGAGAATTTGGTCTCTTTCTCGACCTTACATGGCAAGGTAACAGTATCAAGAATATGAACGCCAGCGCCCATTTGCTTCAAGAACTCAGTCGTAATCGGCTTATCTACACGCACCACGTATTCTTTCTCGTGGTTGTTACCTGCTCGTAGGATTTTGTTTACGATGTCGCCATCGTTAGTCAAGAAGATAAGACCATCAGAAGGCTTATCTAGACGACCAATCGGGAAAATACGTTTGTGGTGGCCGATAAAGTCGACGATGTTGCCAGGAATATCACGCTCAGTCGTACAGGTGATACCTGTTGGTTTATTAAGAGCAATGTAAATCGGCTTCTCTTTTGAGCGAACAGGTTTATTGTCGATCTCAACATCATCACCTGGCAAGACTTTAGTACCCATTTCAGGGATCTTACCGTTAATAGTAACTCGGCCTGCATCAATCAGTTTATCGGCTTCGCGGCGTGAGCAAAAACCAGTTTCACTGATGTATTTATTAAGGCGTTTAGCTTGGGATTCTTGTGACATGATATTCTCTTAGCGTTTCACAACGGAAATATAGATAAACAAAAAGCAACTTTTGGATAGTTGCTTTGAGTTGGAATTCGTTAACTGAGGCAATTTTAGCACTTGGTGTGAGTCTAGGCACGAAATATCGATCTTGATGCAAAATTCGTTACTAGCCCGTTTATCTATCTCAACCTATTAACTGGTGCGTTTTTGATGGCGCTCTCTGTTCTCTAGCTTTTTCTCATTACTCTTTCTGAGCATGACATAGACTGCGCCCGTACCACCATGAAATTGCTGAGCAGAATGAACACATTGAACATCGTTGATTTGCGTAAGCCAATTTGCCACGTAGCTTTTCATCATTGCAGGTGGATTCGAACGCTCACCCTTACCGTGAACAATGATGACGGTACGAACATCCATTCTTAAACACTGACGCAAAAATGAAAGCACTTCGTTACGTGCGTCTTTCAGTGTTTTCCTATGAAGGTCGAGCTTGGCTTGAATAGGGTATTTGCCTAGGCGCAGCTTTTTGTATACGCCTTCTTGTACACCGTCTTTTTTATAAGCAACGACATCGTCTGGCTTGATCATTGGCGAGTAATCTAATGATAAGTAGTCTTTCTCGTCGTCAGACAGCCACATAGCGGCTTCACGCTTAGCAAGGTGAGATTCTGTGACTCGGTGTACTTTCTGGTGTTCAGCGGTGTCATGGTCGATACGTTTAACATCGCCCATCATTTCTTGGAATAGATCTAAGTCGTCATCATGAGACATAGTGTGTATCTCAAGTTGGAGAAGGATAGGGTAAGTATACCTAAGTTGAGGCTGGGTTTAAAAATGAAAAAACCGGAGAAGACAATAAGTCTGCTCCGGTGCAAAGCGTTTTGACACTTACTTATAAAGTAAAAGAATACTTAAAAGTAAATGATTTAGGCTGAGCGATTCTAGTGAGGAGATTTTTCAGTCATAACTTTGTAGATGAAGAAGCCTCCATAAAACATCATGAGACCCAGAGCCCCGAAGATTACTATCATTGAAGATAGTCCCACCGCATTACCAAATAGGAGATCTAGCCAAAAGTCCATGTGTATACCTCAAAGTTATATGACACGGGTTAGTGTATTAACTGGTGTTATCAATTCACTGATCTGGATCAATCCTGTTTCATAAGTTAAATACTTGTTGGTAACTGTGTGTTTTTCGTCACATCAAGCGTGTTGTTGTATGTCTTTTGTTCGAACGATTCGAATTCACAATAAATATGAGAAAAAGCGCTTGCGGATAAATTTAGAATCCGTATTATACGGTCCATCGACAGGCAATCAGCCAGTTAGATATCTCGGTGAATAGCGCAGCTTGGTAGCGCATCTGGTTTGGGACCAGAGGGTCGGGGGTTCGAATCCCTCTTCACCGACCACATTAAAGAAAGCCATAGCAGAAATGCTACGGCTTTTTTGCATTTTAATCTGGTTTAGAACATGAGGATGGGGGCTGGTGCGCCAGTCCGATGGAAGCCCAGCCGCGTCGAATCCCTGCTTCACCGACCACATTAAGAAAGCCTGCTCATTGAGCAGGCTTTCGTCGTTTCAGGGCATGAGAAATGGGATTTGAACCTAGGTGGGGTTCGGCTGATGTTCAAAATAAGCTCATCACAGCCACATTGAAGAAAGCCGTAGCATTCTCTGTAATAGAAGGGTCTACGGCTTTTTGTATTTTGGTATATGTGTAATTTCCTAGAGCGACGAAGGAGCGAGTCGGGAATCTCTTGTTGTTCTAAACGTGCAGCATAGAGACAAGGATTGATCCAGTAGTCCCAAATCTATTTACTTAACATCACAGGTAATGTTCTTGATTGGTGTTTCCGAGGTAACAAAACAAACATACGCTTCAGCTGGCTTATTAGGGCCAATTCGAATGTAACCAGCCTTTACCTCATCTTCATCAAACGTCACCGAGTGAGAGATACCCGTTTGGTTGTCGTAAAAGCTCGCTTCAAAATTGTTGTTCATTTGGCTTGCGATACGGTTTCGTGTTGTAGACGTTGTGAACGTAGTATTGGCGCAGCGCATCGGGGGCTTCTCTGCAATTAAAAACTGGCCGCTTTCTTTATCTAATACACCGCCTTTGGTATCCGGTTGAATATCTATTGCCTGAAACTGTTCAATGGCGCACGTTTCTTTGGCTGAGGCTATTGAGGGCATCAGCATAGTGAGGGCTAAAGGAAAAGCAAAAAGTACTGGTTTCATTGGAACAACGCCGTAGGTAAAAGAGCGAAAGATAATAGCACCGCAATGGTGCTATTAAATGTAATGATTCTGTTATTAGGTAATGGTTATATTAGGAGAAGGTCATGGCTTCGAATTGAGCTAGCTGTCGTCACTAATCTCAAATTGACACTGAGCCTGTTGGCTTTGTGATTGTTGAGTGACATTAAAACCTTTCTCTTTTAACAACTGCAAAAGGTTGCCTTCTCCAACTAGGTGTAAGGCACCAACCACAATCAAGTAGTTCCCTTTTGAGTCGAGTTTCCAATTATTGGCTGATAGTTTTTGTGCCCAGTCTATGTTGCGATCGGTTAAGAATGCTTTCTCTAGTTCAGGCGACATCTCAGAGAGCTTTGCGAAGGCTTCCAGTTTTGCTAAATCACCCGCTTTCCAGCTTTCTATTAGGCAATGAACCACACGATCAGTTTGGTCAAATTCTTCAAGACTACTGATTAACCACTCCTTACCGTCGTCCTTTTGTTTTGTCATCAGGTCTATTTGGAATTGCAGACGCTCTAAACTGATAACCGGAACACCTTGGATAGTCGCTTTGTAAGCTAGTGTCGCATCAACGCCGCTGGCTGAGCCATAACCCAGGTTTTTTAATTGCTGCATCTGTATGGAAAGAGACGTCGCCCAAGGCGGTGAGCTAAGCAGTTGTTGCGTAGGCATGCCCAATGATTTTGATATGTCGGTTAATAATTGTAGCTGTTCTGTATTGAGTACATCGGCTGTAGTGAGTTTGTTGTGGGGATATACAACGCCATCAGATTTTCTGATATCCGTTTCGATTACTAACCCATCACTGTTTTTTAGCGCGTCGGTGATCGCTGAAGGAAGTGGGTACATACTCTCGTCCCCAACGTGCACAGAACCTAAGATAGTGAGTGTCAGTTCATCCTTTTTGGCTTGCCAATAAAGGGGCTCGGCGACCGCTTGTTTAGCTGAAAAGACGAGAACGAATAAAACCACGTACCAGAGTGGGCGCAAAGGGAGCTCCTTTAGGAAGTATTAAACTCGTTAAAATCGGTTTTGACGGTGTTTTTTAACGGTTTTTTTTGAGAACGATGTCACGTTGTTTGTACGAAAAGTATAACAACCCAAGCAAATTCTTAAACCTTTCTCTATATCAACGACACGATTTTATGAAATCCTTTAGAAAGATTGTGATTCAATTCTCAATTTTTACGTCAAAATTAAAATGACGGAAGTGTCGTTGCTACTAACGTTATGATTTTAAAGTAAATAATTTTAGCGATATTTTTGAGATTTGAAGCTGATCACTTTATTAACTTGATTTAATTCACGGCAAAAAATAAGCCCATATAGTTTAGTTAACTTTCGAAGCGCTCCAATTTGCTTCTTACTCAATTTTTAAATTTATGGGTGAATACGATGTTGAAGAGAAACTTACTATCTGTAGCGGTACTGGCTGGTTTGACGGGTTGTGCTATAACACAAGCACCAGAACAAAAGGTGGTTAATGCACTGGCTGATAACCTTGATGTGCAATATGAAATCTTGACTAACCACGGTGCAAACGAAGGCATGGCTTGTCAGGATTTAGGCGCAGAGTGGGCATCATGTAATAAAGTAAACATGACGTTAACTAACGATGGTGAAGCAATTGACTCTAAAGATTGGACCATCTACTTCCACAGTATTCGCCTTATCTTAGATGTTGATAATGAGCAGTTTAAAATAACTCGCGTAACCGGCGACTTACATAAGTTAGAACCAACCGAAAAATTTGATGGTTTCGCTGCGGGTGAAGAAGTGATTCTTCCACTGACGAGTGAATACTGGCAGTTGTTTGAAACTGACTTTATGCCGGGTGCATTCGTAACGGCACCAAACGCAGAACCTAAGATGATTGCTTCATTGAATACAGAAGATGTCGCGTCGTTCGTAACAGGTTTGGAAGGAAACAACCTAAAGCGTACACCTGATGACAACAACGTAATGGCGACTGCTGTTACGCGTTTCGAAAAGAATGCGGATCTAGCAACGCAAGACGTATCAACCACTTTATTACCAACGCCAATGTCGGTAGAAGCCGGTGAAGGTTCAGTTAGCATTGCTGGTGGTATTGCCCTACCTAAAGACGCATTCGACGCTGAGCAATTCGCAGCAATTGAAGAACGTGCAGATGTGGTAAACGTAGATGTGAGTGGCGACCTACCTGTGAGTGTCGCTGTTGTTCCTACTCAGTTTACGGGTGATTTAGCGAAATCTGGCGCTTATGAACTAAGCATCTCGGAAGAGGGGATTGCAATTAAAGCGTTTGATAAAACCGGCGCTTTCTACGCAGTTCAGTCTATTTTTGGCCTAATAGATAGTCAGAACGCTGAATCATTACCACAACTGTCGATCCAAGATGCTCCACGCTTTGATTACCGTGGTGTGATGGTGGATGTTGCTCGAAACTTCCATTCAAAAGATGCCATCCTAGCAACGCTAGAGCAAATGGCAGCCTACAAGATGAACAAACTGCACCTTCACTTAACGGATGATGAAGGCTGGCGTTTAGAAATCCCAGGTTTACCAGAGCTAACGGATGTAGGGTCTAATCGTTGTTTCGATTTGGAAGAGCAAAGCTGTTTACTGCCTCAGCTAGGTTCAGGTCCAACAACAGACAACTTCGGCTCTGGCTTCTTTAGTAAAGCGGATTACGTCGAGATCTTAAGCTACGCAAAAGCGCGCAGCATCGAAGTTATTCCAGAGATTGATATGCCAGCACACGCTCGTTCTGCTGTGGTATCAATGGAAGCACGTTACACTCGCCTAATGGCGGAAGGTAAAGAAGCGGAAGCGAACGAATACCGTCTGATGGATCCACAAGATACGTCGAATGTAACCACGGTTCAGTTCTACGATAAACAAAGCTTCATCAACCCATGTATGGAATCGTCAACTCACTTTGTCGATAAAGTTATCTCTGAAGTAGCGGCCATGCACCAAGAAGCGGGCGTTCCGCTAACGACTTGGCACTTTGGCGGCGATGAAGCGAAAAACATCAAGTTAGGCGCAGGCTTACAAGATATTAATGCAGAAGATAAAGTGGCGTGGAAAGGTAACATTGACTTATCTAAGCAAGACAAGCCATTCCAGCAGTCTCCACAGTGTCAGAAATTAATTGCAGACGGTACAGTAAGTGATTTCGGTCACCTGCCAAGCCACTTTGCAGAACAGGTGTCTAAGATTGTTGCTGAGAAGGGTATTCCACACTTCCAAGCGTGGCAAGATGGCCTGAAATACAGTGAAGGTGAAGAGGCATTTGCAACAGAAAGTACGCGCGTTAACTTCTGGGATGTTCTTTACTGGGGCGGTACTTCATCAGTTTACGACTGGTCTGCGAAAGGTTATGACGTAATTGTTTCTAACCCAGATTACGTATACATGGATATGCCATACGAAGTGGATGCTGCAGAACGTGGCTACTACTGGGCAACGCGTGCAACCGATACTCGTAAGATGTTTGGCTTTGCTCCAGAGAACATGCCACAAAACGCAGAAACGTCATTAGACCGTGACGGCAATGGCTTCAGTGGTAAAGGTGAGATTGAAGCGAAACCTTTCTACGGTTTGTCAGCGCAGCTTTGGTCTGAAACAGTACGTACGGACGAGCAGTATGAATACATGGTATTCCCACGCGTTCTTGCAGCAGCTGAGCGTGCATGGCACCGAGCGGATTGGGAAAACGACTACAAAGTGGGCGTTGAGTACTCTCAAGATACTGACTTAGTGAATAAGCAGGCTCTAAACAGTGACTTTAATCGTTTCGCGAATATTGTTGGCCAACGTGAGCTGGCTAAGCTTGAAAAGGCGGGTATCGATTACCGACTGCCAGTTCCGGGTGCAAAAGTGGTTGATGGCAAGCTTGCAATGAACGTTCAATTCCCAGGCGTAGAGCTTCAATACTCAGCAGATGGTGAAAACTGGCTAACGTATGATGAGCAACAACGTCCATCGGTTTCTGGTGAAACTTACATCCGCTCTATCTCTGAAAGTGGCGAGAAAGTAAGTCGAGTGACTTCGGTAAAATAATCGATAAGCAACATTAATAGAAAAGCTCCCTAGCTATTGTCTTATTCAGATAAAAGTGGGAGCTTTTTTTTCGTCCAAACTAAGTTAGGCACTTCTCTTAAGCTGAAACATATGGAAATACTCTTTGTTTATATCGTCAACAATGCACATAAGGTGAGTTCCATCGCAAAAGTGACGCGCTTCTCATTATTCTCTTCAAAAAATAAGTCCCCCATAAAAAACTCTAAATCAAGTGTGATTGAACTAACTTATTCTAATTTCGCAGCGTGAAATAATGTGATCTGGATCTGTACGTTTTTTCGTCTTGAGTTTTTTATCAATTTTTATGTTTTTAAGTGTATGATTTTAAAGTGTTAAATAACTTGTTCTTTTTTGATAGTGAGAGAGATCACTCTGCCCATTCTTTTATTTTTAAACGCGAATTAATTCGAGCAACATAGATTTCATGCCAGGGAGGCTACCAACTACTCAAGCGGTGAAGGTGAATGATGTACCGAAGATGTGCCGCTGAAAAAATTAAACTAAGGCAGTTTACTATGAAAAAAATTATCGCTCTAAGTGCTCTTTCTCTTGCTTTCGCTTCTAGTGCTTTTGCTGGTTCTTCTTACGTTACAGGTAACGTTCAATTTCACTCTGATTTCCAACCAAACGCTACGTCTACTCTAGAAGCTGGCCACACGTTTGATTCTGGTACAACGCTACTAACAGAGTTCGATGGTATCTCTCTTGGTAAGTACGATGATGATGCTCTGCAAGATAACAACATTGGTAATTCACCATACATTACTTTAGGTGTTGAGCAGATGTACAACATCAATGACAACCTATGGGTTGCTGCTGGTTATCACCACCTACTAAACAACGGTGAGACTGTTCAGTACCGTCCACTAGTTAAGATTGGTTACAACTTCGATAACGGTATCTCAATCAGCAACCGTACTCGTTACCACGCTATGGAAGACAGCAAAGCTGACGATCAAACTCGTTTTGACAACCGTATCGGTTATGCAGTAAACGCTGAGCTAGCTCTAAGCTACAACAACGTATACGTAATCAGCGATGCTGATAACACAATGGACCACGAGCTTCGTGCGACATGGACTCGTCAAGGCGTTCAACCTTACTTTGAGTACCGTAACCAAGCTGACAACGCTAACAACGCATTCGTATTCGGTGCTTCTTACGGCTTCTAAGCTGATTCGCTTGGCTGCTTAGTCGCTTAGATTATTAGCTGAGTGAACTTCTTTGCTAAATAGCTTGCTAGCTAATTAGCGAGAGGAACATAGCGGTACTAACAGCCCGGTTGGTGCCGCGACAAGATTTGCTTTACTGTCCAAAAGCAAAGAGCCTAGCAAGTAAACCACAGTCTTGGGTTTACTGAATGCTAGGCTCTATTTTTATGACTTCTTTTTATTGCTGTGTGTTGGTCTGTTTAGGTTTTATTTTCCGTTGTAGTGACGGTATTCAAACACCTGACCTTTTTCATTAAACGCATACACAGAATACTCGTCTTTCTTATCGCCATACTCCATGCCTGGCGAACCCATTGGCATACCCGGAACCGCTAAACCAATCGCATTACGTGGTGGGTTTTCTAGAAAGGCTTTAATGTCATCTGCTGGAATGTGTCCTTCAAATACGTAACCGTCGATCTCAGCAGTGTGGCAAGAGGCTAGCTCTTGTGTGACCCCTAGCTTTTGCTTGATTGGGTTCATATCATCGTGGAGTTTCTCTGTAACATCGAACCCAGCATCTCGCATATGTTCAGTCCATTCTGTGCAGCAGCCGCAGTATGGAGATTTGTGGTTTAGAACATCAGTAGCTAAAGCTTGTCCTGAGATTGCAGCGAGTGCAGTAAGAGTCATAATTTTACGAATCATGGTTAACCTCATGAATATGGTTTTTATTAATATTAGAATGAGTTGGTTTGAACAATCTCAGCCTGTTGGCATTGCTTACTACAGTAATTGACGACATCGCCATCGCTGCCCCTGCAACTACTGGACTAAGCAGAAATCCGAAAAATGGGTAAAGCACACCGGCTGCGATAGGAATACCAAGCGAGTTGTAGATGAAGGCTCCAAATAGGTTTTGCTTCATATTTCTCACGGTCGCTTGAGATAGCTCGATCGCGTTGCTTACTGATAATGGCGATGAGTTGAGTAGCGTCATTTGCGCACTTTCAATCGCGACATCACTGCCACTGCCCATTGCGATTCCTATATCCGCTTGAGCAAGAGCGGGTGCATCGTTAATACCGTCTCCGACCATGGCAACACTCTTATATTGCTGTTGAAGCTGAACAATATGTTGAGCTTTCTGCTCTGGAAGCACTTCCGAGATAACCTCGTCGATACCGACGCTTTTACCTATTGCTTGAGCTACAGAGTCGTTGTCGCCCGTTAATAGCACAGTGTGAATTCCGGCGGATTTTAGTTGAGCTATCGCCTGTTTGCTATCTATTTTTAACGCGTCTGAAATGCCCAATATGCCTTCCAGTTTTTGGTCAATCACAATGAAAATAGGCGTCCACGCTTGCGAGCGGCAAAGCTCGATGAAATCCGCGCCAATCTCTGTATTGATACCTAATTGGGTGAGGTACTTAAGCGAGCCAACTTGCACGTTCTTGCCGTTAATTGTTGCTTGAACCCCAAGCCCTCGTTGGTTTTCAAATTCGCTATGTGGGAGTACTGAAACTTCCAAGCTCTCTGCATATTGGCAAACGGCTTTGGCAAGTGGGTGCTCAGATCCTACTTCTACTGAATAAGCATAAGCCAGTAACTCTTGCTCCGTTAGATTAGCGTAAAACGCCTGTTGAACGGTTGGTTTGCCTTGGGTCAATGTCCCTGTTTTGTCAAACACAACAGCATCGATCTTGCTGGCAGACTGCAATACATCCGCATCTTTAATAAGAACGCCAAACTCAGCCGCTTTACCTACGCCAACAGTAATCGAAAGCGGTGTGGCTAGGCCTAATGCACATGGACAAGCGATGATCAGCACTGTGGTCGATACCACTAACATGTAACTGGCGCTTGGTTGTGGACCTACAAAAAACCAAATTAGGGCGGCAACCGCTGCGATTGCGACCACAACCGGAACAAAAACGGCTGAGATAGAATCGGCAAGCTTGGCGATTGCTGGTTTACTGCTTTGCGCTTGGCGAACCATTTGAATGATTCTAGCCAGCATGGTGCTTGATCCAATCCCAGTCGCTTCAATAATTAAACTACCATCACCATTAATGGTGCCCGCTGAAACGCCATCATTAGTTGATTTAACGTTGGGCAGTGGTTCACCGGTCAGCATCGACTCATCGATATAAGATTCACCTGAGACTACGACACCATCAACCGGCACTTTTTCTCCGGGTTTTACTCGTACCTGCATACCGACTTGAATGGCTTCTACGGCAATGGTTTGCTCTTTGCCATCGACCATAACCACGGCTTTTTGAGGCTGTAAATTAATCAGTGCCTGTAGAGACTTTGTGGTGCGAGCTTTGGCTTTGGCTTCAATGTAGTGCCCTAAAGAAATAAGGCCGACAATCATTGCACTTGCTTCAAAATAGACATGACGCGATGGTTCTGGGAACCATGATGGAATCAGTACAACCAGCATTGAATAGAACCATGCCGCACCTGTACCTAGAGCGACTAAGGTATCCATGGTCGCACGCTTATGCATGAGAGACTGCCAAGCATTCGTGAAGAAGCTACGACCTGAGGTAGCAAGCAGTATCAAACAAACGACACCAATCAATCCCCAAGCCAGTTGATCGTTAAATGTGGCAATGGTCATGCTGCCACCGAACACGCCCCATGCCATCAGTGGAGCACCGATCACCAATGCACTTACTGAGTTTCTAAGGAAGGCTTGTTGAGTACGAAGTTGCTGTTCTTGTTGTTTTTGCTGTTGAGTCGCCGCATCGTCGACAAACTCAGCGCCATAACCAGCAGCTTTCACCGATTCTATTAGAGCGTTTTCAATGATGTCTCTTGTTTGAGAGGTGAAAACCAAGGCTGTCTGCTCTGCGAGGTTGATCTGCGCTTGGTCGACAAACTCATTCTTTTTCAGCGCTTTCTCTACCGAAGAAACACAACTCGCACAGGTCATTCCCTCAAGAACAAGGTGATAGGTATATTGGCTAGCTGTGGTTTTATCTTCAGCATCTTCAATCTTTTTATCTGCTTGTTCGTTTTCTGAATCTGATAAAAGGTTATTGGCTTCAGAGTAGGGAGTTGCGTGATAACCCACACTTTCGATCAGCTCAATAAGCTCGGATTCTGAAAGTAGAGTAACCAACGACAATTCATCTTTGGTGACTTCTAGATTTGAGGCTTGATCGGTTTGTTGAAGCGCTTGAGTAAGCTTGTTCACGCACTTACCACAGCTGAGCCCTGATAATGAAAGGTGCAGCGAATTACCCATTGAATAACCAAGGGTTGCTAACTGTTCATTGAGCTCAACATAACTAAAAGGTGTCGAAATATCGATGTACGTCGGCGATATGTCATTGATCGTCGTATTGTCGAGATCATTAAACAGTGTGCGAACTTTCTTCGCACACCCCATGCAATTTAGGCCGTTGAGCGCAGTTGTGTAATGGTTCATATCGATACTCCAATTCTCATCTAGCCCTAACATAAACCTTCCCGTAAGGGTAAGGTCAAACATAAATTCAAAAATTCAATATTTGTTGGAATATTGAGTGGTGGAATGGATGAGGTTTATCGCGAGCGTGGCGAGAATTTATCTTTTTAGAGCATATGACATGGACTTGAGCTATTGGTTTTCTCCTTCTACGATAGCTTTCGTACAAGATCAGCACATTAATCATTCACTACTGATTGTAGATTTAAGCGGTGGTGATAAAATAGCGCCCAAAATTTAGTGATATTTGTCTGTTACAGACTTTGTAATGGCGAGCACTAAAAGAATCACCTACATAATCAAGGTATTTAAATGACGGTTAAAACTCGTTTTGCTCCTAGCCCAACTGGCTATCTTCACGTTGGTGGTGCACGTACTGCACTTTACTCTTGGCTATTCGCTAAGAACCAAGGTGGTGAATTCGTTCTACGTATCGAAGACACGGACCTTGAGCGTAACTCTCAAGAAGCGGTTGATGCAATTCTAGAAGGCATGCAATGGATGGGTATGGAATGGGATGAAGGTCCTTACTACCAATCTAAGCGTTTTGACCGTTACAACGAAATGGTTGATAAGCTACTTGCTGAAGACAAAGCATTCAAATGCTACGCGTCTAAAGAACTGCTTGATGAAATTCGTGCAGAGCAAGAAGAAAACAAAGAGATGGCTCGTTACGATGCTAACCACCCTAAAATTGTTGCAGCAAACGAAGCAGCAAAAGAAGGTGATGCATGCGTTATCCGTTTCCGTAACCCTAAAGAAGGCAGCGTAGTATTTGATGACCAAATCCGTGGTCGCATTGAAATCGCGAACAGCCAACTTGATGACCTGATCATTCGTCGTACAGACGGTGCACCAACATACAACTTCGTAGTGGTAGTGGATGACTGGGATATGGGTATTACACACGTTGTTCGTGGTGAAGACCACATTAACAACACACCTCGTCAAATCAACATCTATGAAGCACTAGGCGCACCAGTTCCAACTTTCGCTCACTGTGCAATGATTCTTGGTGATGACGGTGCGAAACTTTCTAAGCGTCACGGTGCTGTTTCTGTAATGCAATACCGCGACGAAGGTTACCTACCAAATGCACTAAACAACTACCTAGTTCGTTTAGGCTGGTCTCACGGTGACCAAGAGATCTTCTCTCAAGAAGAGATGATTGAATTCTTCAGCCTGAACGCTATCAGCAAGTCTGCTTCTGCATTCAACACTGACAAGCTACTTTGGTTGAACAACCACTACATCAAGACTTCTGAGCCTGAGTACGTTGCTAAATACCTGCAATGGCACCTAGACGCACAGAAGATCGATACAACAAACGGCCCGGCTATCACTGAAGTGATCAAGCTAGTTGGCGAGCGTTGTAACACGCTTATCGAACTTGCTGAGCAATCTCGTTATTTCTACGAAGATTTCTCTGAGTTTGAAGCTGGCGCAGCGAAGAAGCACCTACGTGGTGTTGCTAAAGGCCCACTAGAGCTTGCTCTTGCTAAGGTTGAAGCACTTGAAGATTTCACTACTGCAAACATCAAAGATGGTGTGATTGCAGCAGTATGTGAAGAGCTAGAGATCGGCATGGGTAAAATCGGTATGCCACTTCGCGTAGCAGTAACAGGCGGCGGTCAGTCTCCTTCTGTTGATGCAGTGATGGAGCTTGTTGGTAAAGAGCGCGTAATCGCTCGCATCAAGATGGCTCTTGAGTTCATCGCTGAGCGTGAAGCTAACGCTTAATTGAGCGATTGCTAGAATCAAAAAAGGGTCAGTGACTTGGTTACTGACCCTTTTTATTTTTCTAGAGTTTTACTATCTGAACGATTTCGTTAGAGCTTGTCGTCGGCAATCATTTGAGTCGCTTGCGCGGCTGTTTTCTTATCGAACAAGATGTCCATCATCGCTTTGATGCGTTCCATATCGTCACCAAACTTAGAAAAGTTTCCGCTGTTTGGCGCTTTGAATTCGACATTGCCTACGCGCTGTTGATCTTGATAAGCCGAGATCTTAGCGTCTGCCACAAAGGTTCTGAAATCCCAACTCCAACGAGAGACATAATCAAGCGTGATGTCCTCAGGATTATGTTCTGAGCCGTCGGCAACGACTTTACATTTGACCTGATTATTCAGACACCAGTCGAGCATGGAATCGAGGAAAACCGCACGAGTTTTCTCGTCTTCAACAATCGTTACTTGTTCAATTGTATTTGCTTCTGGTAGTGCGTTTCCTGAATATTTCGGAGCACTACAACCTGCGAGTAAAACGACAACAGCAGCAACTAACCAGTTTTTCATTATCTATCCTAGATTTTTTTGAAGATGATTGAAGTGTTGATTCCACCAAAAGCGAAGTTGTTGCTCATCAGATATTCAACGTCCAATTCGCGACCTGAGCCAGTGATGTAATCGAGCTTGCCGCACTGTTCGTCGATATTCTCAAGATTCAATGTTGGGCTGAACCAACCTGAATGCATCATCTCTAGGCTTAACCAAGCTTCAATCGCACCACACGCGCCAAGCGTATGACCAAAGTAGCTTTTCAATGAGCTGATTGGCACTTCACCAAAAATGTTCGCGGTCGCGTTACTTTCTGCAATATCGCCTTTTTCAGTCGCCGTTCCGTGCGCAGATACATAGCCAATCTTTTCAGCCGGAAGTTGCGCATCTTTCAAAGCTTTTTCCATACAAATTTGCATGGTTTCCATCTGAGGTTGTGTCACATGAGCGGCATCGCAGTTGCTGGCAAAGCCGATGATCTCAGCGTAGATCTTTGCGCCACGAGCCACAGCATGTTCATACTCTTCAAGAACAAGCGTGCCAGCGCCTTCACCGATAACAAGGCCATCGCGCCCACTGTCGTAAGGGCTAGGAGATTTTTTTGGTGTGTCGTTTTTTAAACTGGTAGCAAAAAGGGTATCGAAAACGGCAGACTCAGTTGGGCATAGCTCTTCACCACCACCGGCAACCATCACGGTTTGGTAGCCGTGCTTAATCGCTTCATAGGCATAACCAATCGCTTGGCTTCCTGAAGTACACGCACTGCTGGTGGGAATCACGCGTCCACGCAGACCGAAGAACAGACCCACGTTTACCGCGGCTGTGTGTGGCATCATTTGAACGTAAGTGGTTGCTGTGATTGCTCGTGTCGACTTCTCATTCAACATCACACCAAACGCACCAACGGCATCAGTACTGCCGGTTGAAGAGCCGTAAGCAATACCGGTTTCACCATTGGTTAAAATATCGTGGCCAATCAGTCCTGCTTGCTCTAATGCATTTTCTGTCGCTACGGTGGCTAGGCGGGATACTCGTCCCATGCCACGCACTTGTTTACGCTTATAGTGTTTTGGCAGTTGGAAGTCATCAATAGGCGCAGCAAGCTTAGTGTTGAGACCATCGTATTGCTCAAAGCTTGGCATATATTGGGTGGCATTTTCACAGGCTTTTAGTTTCGGCTCGATCTGCTGCCAGTCGTTACCAAAGGCAGTAACACCAGACATGCCAGTTACAACAACGCGGCGGGTCATACTAAGCCTCCATTAACTGAAATCACTTGGCGAGTCACGTAGCCTGCAATATCAGACATTAGGTAGCTGACTAGGCCGGCCACTTCTTCTGGCTCGCCCATGCGACGTAGCGGGACTTGAGGAAGAGCATGATCTTTCACGTGCTCGTCAACCATGCCGGTATCGATTAAGCCAGGAGCGACACAGTTTACCGTGATCTTGCGTTTTGCGAGTTCTAGAGCCAGAGACTTAGTCGCGCCAATCACGCCGGCTTTAGCTGCTGCGTAGTTGGTTTGACCGCGGTTGCCCATGATGCCCGATACCGACGCCAGAGTGACGATACGACCGCCTTTGCGTTTCTGAACCATAGGCATCACACACGGGTGGAGCACATTGTAGAAGCTGTCGAGGTTGGTATGAATCACGCCGTCCCACTCTTCTTCTGTCATGGCTGGAAATGCGGTGTCACGAGTAATGCCGGCGTTGTTCACAACACCATAGTAAGCGCCATGTTCAGCGATATCAGACTCAAGCTTTTCGCGACACTCGCCGCGGTTACCGATATCAAATTGGATAAGACGACCTGCGCCACCCAGTTCGATGATCGACTGCAGCGTCTCTTCAGCACCTTGCTTGTCACTCATGTAATGAACGGCGATTTCAAATCCGTCTTTCGCGAGTTGAATAGCGATCGCTTTACCAATGCCTTTGCTGGCACCAGTGACTAAAACCTGACGGCTCATGATGGGCTCCTAGTTTTCATTTCTTGTAATTTTTGTTCGGTCGGCACGTAGACATTGAGTTGGCATTGAGCCACTAACTCGCCTTGGTCTTCGACTCTAGCGGTAAACACGGCCATGCCGCTGTCTTCCATTAGTTGATCGGCGTAGATATCAAGGGTCTGACCTTGAGTAAATTCATCACACAGTGACTTGTAACGGCGAGAACCGAGTAAGAAACCGATTGGGGGAGTGGTGCCGTTTTTTAGTGCGTGGTATCCAGACCACGCAGCAACAGACTGCGCCATAAACTCAATACCGACATACGCTGGTACGGTTTGAGATTCGGCATTAAAGAACAGGTTATGAGCACCAATATCGACCTGACAGTGAATCGACAACGCCTCTACGTTGATAGCACGATCGATTAATATCATCGGATCATCGTGTGGGAGAAGTTGTTCTACAGAAGGGATATCAGTCATTTACTACACCAAAAATCAGGCTAATGTTGTTGCCACCAAAAGCGAAAGAGTTGCTTAAGATGTTCTTTACTTTAAGTTTCTGGGAACAGTTTACCAAATCAATCTCAATATCTTCAGCTTTATCCTGACATTTTTGTAAGGGAAGCGGTAAGTCATATTTTAAAATATGCCATGCTATTGCAGCCTCTATTGCACTTGCGGCGCCAAGAGTATGCCCGGTAAGAGGCTTGGTGGAACTGACGGGAACCTTGTTTGCAAAAATACGATGGATGGCTTTGCTTTCCATTGAATCATTGAGTGGAGTTGCGGTGCCATGAGCATTGATATAACCGATGTCTTCAGCTTGTAACTGAGCAGAATCTAACGCTTTTCTCATCGCTTGCTCAGCGCCGTTCCCTTCAGGGTGGGGCGCTGAAATATGGTGTGCATCAGAGCTATCGCCACAGCCTAACAAGGCAATGTTCGACGTGTTTGGGGTTGTATTAACACCGACCAGCTTTGCCTTGCTGAGCAACATAAATGCCGCCGCTTCGCCGATGTTAATACCATCTCGGGTTGCACTAAATGGCTTACAATGTGTTGTTGAAAGAGCTTCTAGGCCATGAAAACCGTTGAGTGTCAGCTTACATAAAGTATCGACGCCACCGACTAACACGGCATCAGCTATGCCTGAATCTAGCAAACGTTGCGCAGTGAGAAACACACGACCACTGGACGAGCAAGCCGTTGAGACCGCATAGCTTGGCCCGGTTAATGAGCAATATTGACTAACAAACTCAGAGGTGTTTCCTAGCTCTTGTTTTGAGTAGTGATAATGCTCGGGAAAAGAACCTTGGTCGAGTTTGTGCTTAAAAGCGGCCTCACCGTCGGAAATTCCCGAAGTACTGGTGCCGATAACTACTGCAATTCTATCTGCGCCAAACTGAGATTTTGCTTGCTCGATAGAATCTTCGATTTGATTAAGAGCCGACAGCGCCAGTTGATTGTTGCGAGTGGCGTATCGCGTAAGATCTGAAGGAATCGGTGGCAGTTCACCCGCGATTTGACCAACGACAGTATGTTTACCATCGTTCAGCATATCGTTCACTTCGACCATATTTGATTCACGCTCGTCTTTCAGGCAGCCATGAATGTCCGCAATCTCTGAACCTAGCGCTGAGTGGAAACCACAGTCTTGGATGTAAATAGGCATAGTGTTCAACTCTTACTTGGGTTGTCGACAATCGTTGAGTTCAACGTTTGTATGGTGATGGTGTAGCCTTGGATTAGATGTTTGAAAACAATCTCTCCAGATGTCTTTGGTTCGCCGACTTTTGCTTGGTATTCAATACTAATGATGGCTTGTTGTTTGTCGTCAAAAACGGTTCTTGTTTTGTCGGTATCGACTAGGTGCCAACCTATGCTTTGTAAAGGTTGCGCCCATGCGTCTGCTGGCCATAAGGTCAGCATTAAATTAAAAAGCACCTGTTCGGGTTGCGGTAAAGTCGCGCCAAGGCCAGATAGAACTTGTGAGTCGATCACTTGATTCTGGTATTGCAGCGATAGAATACGCGTACCCCAAGAGGAGAAGCCCGCCAAAACCACTTTATCCGCTGTGACTTCGACTTGAACAGGCAGCTGTTGTGTGTCGGTTTCCCACGTAGCGCTAATCAGCTGACTGGCAGTGAGGGAGTACCCTAGTTCAGCTGGCATTGGTAGTGCTAGCTCGGTGTCATTGTCGATAGACACACTGGCACCACTCGGCTGCTGAGAAACCATCGAGCAGGCAGTGAGTAGAATACCCACTAGTGTGGCGAAGGTTACCTTTAATGTCTTGATCATCTAAAAGCCTCTCGAGAGGTTGGGCGTTCTACGCTTTTACTACTGTTGATCGCGAGCGGAGAAAGTAGCCACGCGACAAAGATCCCGGTCAGAACCGTTACCCCAAAGCTATGAATGGCATGAGTCTGACTCAACGATAATAAGCCAAATGAGAGTAGCGTCGTGAGGCCAGACAAGGTAATCGCTAATAAGGTGCTTAGTGATTTCTTCTGCTCAGCAAAGAACAAGGTGTAGTCGATGCCAATCCCTAAAATCAGAATCAAGCCCAGCAGATTAAACAGGTTCAACGTGGAACCTAAAATACCCGTGACCGCTAAGCCTGCCACTCCGGCAATCAATGAAGGCAGCAGCATTAATAGGCTTTGCTTCACACCGTAACGCCAACCTAAAACCATTCCAATAGCGGCTAACGCTATCAATAATAACTCTGTGATTTTGACTCTGTATTCCGCAAAGAGAGCGGAGATTTCATCGGCTTTATTAAGGTATTTAACACCTTGTTGCTGAGCAAAGTTTGAATCGAGCCATTGAGAGAATAGTTCTGAATTTGTGACGTCTTTGATCAAAATGACTGACGCCGCTTGTCCGTCGATCGGCTTTAACCAAAGTGGTCGAACGGGTTCTGACACCGGTGACTCCAAAAATCCAGATACCGTGATGGGTGCGAATTTTGGTAGTTGTGGAAAAGTAGACCAACCTAGCGTGCTTTGTAATATATGGCTTTGTTGACCATAGAGCTGCTCAACTAACTGATAGTTATCATGTTGTTCTTGCTCACTTAGCAACTGTTGATTGATGCTGCGATACCCAGAGATAGCTTGGCTATCGACTAGAGAATCTAAGCTTGTGGTGATTTCTGCCAGTTTTTTGAGTAGCTTTTGGTCGCTGTTGGCAGTCACCAAAAGCATATTTTGACCACTGCCTAATCCTGAGATTTCAGTAATGGCTTGCTCTTGCTGTTTGAGTTGCTCTGGCATCGCCTGAAGTTGGCGAATATCGTCGTCGTAGCGAATTTGACTGAGTGATATCAGGCTCAAGACTGTCACAGTTAACGGTAAGCCAATTTTAAATTTTTGGTTGCTCCAGAGGCTTAACCAAGTATGCCAAAGTTTCGACAGGGGAAGAGGCCGCTCTTGGCTTGGTTTTGCCGCTAAAACCGGATACCAACACACCACACTGGCGTAAGCTGCAATCAGCCCAATCGACGAAAACAGAGCAAGTTGTTGCAATCCCGGGAAAGGCGCGACCAGCAAACCTAAGTAGCCAATCAAACTAGTAATCAGACCCAAGGTGATCGCAATGAGAATGTGCTTCAAGCCTTTGTCACTTTGCCATTTACTTCCAGCTGCCAAGCGGTCAGTCAGGTAGTGAAAGGAGTAATCGATCGACACGCCAATCAAGCTGGCACCGAACACCAAACTAAACAGGTGAACCTTGCCGAAGATAGCGACGGTGCTTGCCAGCGCAACCAATAATCCAGTACTGATTGAGAGCAAAGATAAGGCAAGTGGTAGGGCACTACGAAACGTCAGCCACACCAATAAAATAACACCGGCCAATGAGCCCAAGCCAATGGTACTGATTTCTGATTTCGCACTTTCGGTACCGTAATTGGCATAGAACACCACACCAGTATGCTGTACTTTGACGCCAAACTGCTTTTCGACTTCGCGCTCAATTGAATCAAGATCGGGAAGTTGTTCTTGAATCGCCAAGCTATAAGGTGAACCCGCCAGAGTCGCCGTGACCAAAATATGAGTTTGGTCATTAGATTGAGCGGTGAGGTATCCCTCTTTCAGAACAAAATTACTTGATTGAACGCCAACGGCACTGATGTAGTCGCGAAATAGTAGAAATGGGTCCATCGACAGTTCGGCTGCAGTGACGCCTGAGAACGGATTGTACAGAGACTGAATGACGTATTGAGCTCGCGAATCAGGCGAGTGGGTCAGCGTCTCTTTTTGTTGTTGAGTCAGCAGTTGAGCTCGGTGACGAAAGTAGAAATCGCTCCATTGGCTTTGGGTGCTGGCGCTGATTTTACCTTGAACTTGCTGAAACAGAGTTGGCTGACTTGAAAAGGCTCTTTGGTTGAGAGCTTTTTCAAAAGCGTCGGTCGCAACCATGGCTTGTTCGATGTCGGGGGCGCTGATGATAAACACCACTTGCTCGCTCATCGAGCTGGATATCTGCTGAAAGGCTTGCTCTACCATTGGGTCTTGCTGGTTTTCTGGCAGTAACTTTAGGATGTTGCTTTCAATCGGTACCGACGAAGAAAAAGCGAACTGTTTGATCAACAGTCCGCTAAAAAGCACCACGATAACCAGCCAAACAAGGGCGAGACTAGAGTTGGAATTGTTGCGCTTCAGCATCTGACAATACTTCCGGTAGATGGCTTAACTGACTAAATTCGATCACCGTGCTGTCTCCACGAATCTCTCTCAGTTCAATGCGTTCAATATCATTTTGACCTTGCAGAGTAATGGCTTCAAATACCGCGTTCATCGGCGCACTTTTAGGCTTGAGAGTCAGTGTCCAAGATTTATTCTCTGTATTTTCATCAGAGCTTGTGACAGTTGCTGGCTCAAAATCGAGTGCGAACTGTTCCTGAAGTTTTTGCGTATCTCCATGAAACACCGATAAGAAGATATGGCTGAAATAAAACGCCATTGGGTTTTCTTTATCGGTAATGATTTTAGCGGGTTGATCGGCAAACCTTTGGCTCAGTTTGTTATCGGTGAGCACCAAGCTCACAGGAAAGGGGGTAGCTTGTGTCCAAAGCAAACCGTTCGACTTATCTAACAGGAAAGCACCTTGTGACGTCAAAGGCTGGGCGAACATTTCCATGTTGCGCGTTTGAGTGAACTCGCCACGCACTATGTTGTTTGCGCTTAATACGGTTTGCAGATCTGAAATAGAGCCGACGGTTGCTGAATTTTCGTTAGCAATAACAAGGTTACTCGCCATCACAGAGGCAAGCCCTAGTAGTACGATGCTGATTTGCTTACGTCCACGCCTAAACAGACTCATGTTTCACCTGCTGTGTGTTAGATACTTGAGATGGGTCTGATTGTTGGTCGCTTGGCTGCTGCTCAGTTGATTGGGATAAGCAGCCAAATTGATGCCAGTGTTTTACCTTGTCGGTAAACACGTTCGGCGAAGCGAAGCACATTTCTTGCTCTTCAATGGTCACCGCGACCTGCATTGTGTGTGCTCGAGTCATGCGAGCACCGGTTAGGGCATCATGAATTTCATAATCGACGCGCAGGCGGTTTTCCCACTCGGTGAGCTTCGCCGTGACCTTAATCTTGTGATTAAACGGTATCGCTTTGATGTATTTTAGGCGGGTATCGATGATAGGCCACATGTAGCCTGAATCCTTCATCTCATGGTAGTTGTACTCAATCTTATCCATCATGATGCGCCTAACTTCTTCAAAAAATCGGAAGTAGTTGCCGTGATAGATCACACCCATTGGGTCGGCATCTTGGAATGAGGTGATAAGCGTCACCTCAGATTGTAATGGATGAAGAATTTCAGACATAAATCGCTCTCAACAATATTGCGTAAAGGGTGGCTACTTTATGAAGTTAGCTACTTTATGAGTAAAGTGACCAGTGCTGACTTTGAATACGAGCAATGAAGTGACGTAGATCGCCTTCAAGTGGTCGATCTTCAACGATAAATTCAAACTCTTTAAGCACTTCGTCACGAATATGCTTTAGGTTCTCACTCATGTGGTGCTCATCAAGCTCATTGTGGCGTTTACGAAGTTCAAGCGCTTGTGTACCCGCCAGAAGTGATGCTGCCGCTACTTGTTCAGTCAGTTCAAGAACACGCAGACAATCACGAGCCGCAATGGTGCCCATGCTGACTTTGTCTTGGTTGTGACACTCTGTTGAACGAGAGAACACGCTTGCTGGCATGGTGTGTTTTAATGCCTCTGCTGTCCAAGCTGAAACGCCAATCTGTACTGCTTTGAAGCCGTGGTTAATCGGTTTACGTTCGCCTTCAGCACCGGTTAGGTTAAATGGTAAGCCGTTGTTGAACTTGTAATCCATCAACTGCGCCATTTGGCGATCAAGTAGGTCTGCAAGGTTGGCTACCGCTGTTTTTAGTGTATCCATTGCCATTGCGATATGGCCACCGTAGAAGTGTCCACCGTGCAAAACGCGTTCATTGTCGCCATCGATAATCGGGTTATCGTTAGCGCTGTTTAGCTCGTTCTCAATCATTTGGCGTAGCCAAGGCAGAGAGTCTTGAACCACACCAATCACATGTGGCGCACAACGCAGAGAGTAACGATCTTGTAGGCGATCACTGTTGCGTGGCGGGCGATCCGCTTGTAAGTCATCACGCAGCCATGCCGCAACTTGTTGTTGACCCGGATGAGGCTTCACTGCAAACAGCGCTTCATCGAAGTGAAAATCGTTACCTTGCATACCCACAGATACCATAGCGGTGATCTTAGTTGATAGCTGAGCTAGGTATTCCGCACGTTTGTAGGCAATACAAGCCAGCGCTGTCATCACTGATGTGCCATTCATCAATGCCAAGCCTTCTTTTGGCTTAAGCTTGATAGGGCTAATTCCTAGTTCTTTGTAGACGTCACTAGTAGGGCGAACGTCGCCTTTGTAGATAACATCGCGCTCGCCGATTAGGGCTGCAGCCAAGTAAGAGAGAGGCGTTAAGTCACCACTGGCACCAACCGAACCTTCTTGAGGAATGCGTGGTGAGATGTCTTGGTTAATTAGGGTAACGATCTGGTTGAGCAAATCATGAGTAACACCAGATACGCCTTGTGACAACGAACACAGGCGCGTTGCCAATACTGCGCGAGCTTGCTCGTGAGACAGTATTTCACCTAAACCACAGCCGTGAAAGCGTGTTAGGTGTAGTGGTAATTCATCAACAAGATTTGGTGGAATCGCAACGGTACATGAATCACCGTAGCCTGTTGTCACGCCATAAATTACGCCTTCTTCTTTCAGTAGGCGTTCTAAGAAAGCGACACCACGGTCGATCTTAGATGTGAATGCTTCACTTGAGTTCATCGAGGCTTTTGCGCCTTGTGAGATAGCGACAACATCCTCAATAGTGAGGCGTTCGGCACCAAAGGTGATGCTATTTGGATTCTTTTTCGTCATGGTGCTTGCTCAATGTCCAAAAATTAAAAAAATTGTACCACTGAAGCGGTGCTTTCAGTGTGTAGTGCTGAAGTCGATCTGCATATTTCTGTACGACTTGCTGTAAAGATTGTTCGCGAGTCTTTCTTGGTAGTTCTATCTTGTCGCTAAAATGCTCAAAATAGACATTAAAATGCGGCTTGGATTGTGAGTCGTCACGTAGTCCAAATAATAGAAATACTGGCGCTTTGAGAACCGAGGCTAACATAAATGGTCCTTGAGGGAAGGGCGCTTCCTTACCCAAGAACTCAGCCCATACAGAGCGACTCTCTTTGCTGGTGGAGGTTCTATCGCCAACAATCACAATCCACTCACCTTGCTCTAGTTTCTGTTGCAACAAGATAGCGGTATCAGGCCCCATTGATGTCACCTGAATCAGATTTAAATCAGATTGCGGGTTGACCGCTTTCATCACTGAATTAAAGCGTTCGGCGTGTTCTGTAAAAACCAGCGCGTTGATTTTGATGTTCGAGTGTCTGCGACCCAAAGCGCGGCACAGTTCGATATTGCCAAGGTGAGATCCAAGGATTAGCACACCTTGATTATTTGCAACCATGCTCTCGAATTGGTCTTGGCCATGAATAGTCAGGTTATCTGCCGAGAAATCACCTTTCCATGCCGCCAATTTATCTAACATGGTATGGCCAAACGAAAGCAGATGGTTATAGCTGGTTAGCTCCGCAGGTAACTCAATGTTTTGTTGCTCTGCGTAAGCCTTTAGTTGAAACAGGTACTGCTCTGAGGCGTTTCGAGCGCGTTTGCCAGTTAGGTGGTAGTAACGCATCACACCACGCAAAATCAGGTTAAAGACACCGCGGCCTAATAGGGTATAAACGGTCAACAACAGTTTGATGCCAAGTACGGTGCCGCGTTCTTGAGTGCGGGACCAATGGGGCTGTTCTGACTCGTTGTTGTTTGATCCAGTCGATGAATCTTGTTTTTGACCATCTTCAGCAGACGTTGATTTGAAATGGCGAGCAATCAGTTTGGGAGATCTTGGTAGCATGCCGAAGAACAATCGCGTGTGCATCCAGCTGATTTTTACGTTGTCCCACAGCGCATCGAAATGAGAGATGCCGTTTTCAGGATAGATAACCCGCGTTTCAACGAAGTCGATGTCGCAGCCTTCCCAATACAGGCGAACCAGAATCTCAATGTCGAAGTCCATTCGAGACCCAACATCGTATTTGCTGAGCACTGCTTGTGTCTGGTTGATCGGATACGCTCTAAAGCCACACATGCTGTCTTTAATTGATAGAGATAGGGTTTCTATCCATACCCAAATGTGTGTCGCGTAGCGCCCATAGAGTCTTGCCTTAGGCACGCTCTCGTCATACACAGGTTGACCTGATATCAAGCGCTGAGGTTTGTCTTGCGAAGCTTGGATTAATGCGGGTAGTGCTTCAAGGTCGTGTTGACCGTCAGCATCAATCTGTATGGCATGACTAAAACCGAGCTCTTGCGCTCGCTTGATGCCAGCTTTTACTGCGCCGCCTTTACCTTGGTTCTGTTCAAGCGTCACCAAAGTTACGCTTGGGCTATCGGCAAGTGGAGCCAGAAACTGCTTAGTCGCGAGTTCACTGCCATCGTCAACGATGATGATCGGCAATTCAAAATGATGGAGTGAAGAAACCACCGCAGGCATGGTTGCGCCGTGGTTAAAGCACGGAATCAGGAAGCAGGCGTTGTAGCTGCTTTCTTTGGTTTGGTGCTGAGAAGTAGACTCGATGGGAGCGCTATTCACTTTTCTCTCCCAGCTTCATTTTGCCTGAAGAGTGAGTTTGTTCACCGTTGTTAGAGGTGTAGCTGAAGCTTAACTTATCTTTGTCGGCGTCCCACTTGAGTGACAGCTGTATGGTCGAGTCGGGCAGGATAGGTTCTTGGAATTTGATGACCTCCATGCCTTTAAAGCAACCAGGGACATTCAGCTCTTGGACTGCATAGTAAAGCGCCCAATCAATCTGTGTAACACCCGGAAGAATAGGGAAGCTCTTGAAGTGCCCCTTAAAATCGGTGATGTCTCCAGTAACATGGAGTGTCAGGGTCGATTCATTCTCTGCAGTGTCAACAGCAATGATGTTTGGCTTTCTCTTATCCATAGCGTGTGCTTAGAATCCTTGGGCTGAAAATGGGTGTTCTGACAAAAATATAAAAAGATAAACTCAGTGTAAAACACGATAAGCGATTTCTATGATTTTACGAGCTGCTCTATGTGAGAAGTTAATCGTTTACCTTGGCTGTTGAGGGGAATCTCATCAACCACACGATACTTTCTCGGGATGGCGATTGGCTCTAACCATTTTCTGAGTTCTGAACGCAGCATCAACCAGAACTTGCCTCTGCTCATGGTCGCGAGTGTCGCTTGGCCTTCGTCTGATAATACCAAAACCGACGCCAAGATTAAGCGTTCAGGCTCTTCAAATGGAATCACCACGCATTCACTTATCCAAGGCAGTTGCTCTAGTCGTTTTTCAACTTCAACCAGTGATACTCGTTTTTCTTCTATCTTGATCACTCGATCGGTTCGGCCTTTCAATATGAATTGATTATCCGAGACCATTTCGCACTCATCGGCGGTTTGATACCAGTTGTTTTTGTCGATGTACGGCGACAATAACTTAATGCAATTCTCACTGTTGAGACTAGCCTCAAGACAGTCAAAAAGTTGCCAAGGTGTTTGAGCGCTCTCTTGCTGACGAAATGCGATACCACCGGTTTCTGTGCTACCAAAGACTTCAATCGGTAAATGACCAAGCAGGCTTCGTGATTGGTGGGCCGATTCGGTTGGCAATGGGCCACCAGAAGAAAACACACCAGCAAGCTGTGCAGATTTTGTTTCGTGCTTTAATCGTTTGAGCAGAGCAGGACTACTGATCAGCACACAGTTTTTATTGGCGTGAGACAAGATCTGTTCTGGGTACTCAAGGTTGTTTCGAGCAAATGGAACACCAGAGCATAGAGGCCATAAGATTCGAAATAACAGACCATAGATATGTTGGTGCGAGACCGTGCTGTGAACTTGTTTTCCCTTCAGCATTCCGCCCCAGTTTTTATCTAGCTGAGCTGTCTCAATATCTAGGTGTTCTAGTGTTTTATTTATTGCCTTGGGTGTGCCGCTTGAACCTGAAGTAAACAGGGTCAATTGGATGGCTTCCAAATCAATGGTCGCAAGATTATCGATTAGAAGTTGTTTTGACGAGGTGTTTGAGTCCAATAAGTTTTGGATATTGCGAACGTCACTAACCTCAACTTCACCAATCGAGTCATCAACTAACAAGCAATCAAAATGTTCACTCAATTCGGCAAGCGCACAGGGCTGGTAGTTCCCCGGCAAGATGATGTGTTTTTGGCTGACGGCACATGCCAAAAAAGTCACCGAAAATTGGTAGCTGTCTTGGGTACAAATCGCAACTCGTTGAAAAGGGGATGAAGATAAAAGGTGCACGAGTTGAGATAAGTCGGCGTTAAAGGTTTGCCACGTAATCTCGCTATTTTCGTCAAAGCAGACAATCGATTCAGGGGCTCTTGTTTGGCTGAGAAGTTCAGACAACGAGATGTAAGATACGGTTTGTGTCATAACAATTTAACTCTGACGAATGCGCTGTCTTACTATCCACTCTCCTGCAAAGAGTAACCCTGCGAATAAATAGCTGAGTAAGCCATTGTATAGGGTCCATACTTCAAGAGGTTGGAAGCAGGTGTAAAGGGCAATAGAGCCATTGATAACAAAGAAAAAACACCAAACTTTGGTGACTTTTCGTGTGTAATCAATGCCACTTTGCGGAAGTTCAGGCTCTTGGAGTCGAGCAAGACGCTCGATAATCGTTTGCGGTTGCCAAAGGCTTGAAGCGAACACAACCAACATACAAACGTTAACGATGACGGGGTAATAGGTTAACCAGCCATACTGCTTGAAGGTTAATCCTAATGCCAGCAGAACAATCCCGGCACTACCACTGATCCAAGCTAGGTGTTTTAGCTCTTTGATTTTGGCCTGACCGCCAGTGAAAATACGGACAGCAAAGATAACGGCCAAGACGATGCCAACGGTTTGTAGGCCAAACTTGTTGAGTCCAAAGTAAACCGCTATTGGATAAGTGAAAAGTATGATTGCCGACAGTAAAGTCAGCAGAGGACGCATTATGCGTCCTTCAATAGTTCAACCACAGACTCTACAACGTCATTAACGGTGCGTACTGCTTTGAACTCTTCAGGTTTGATCTTCTTACCTGTTACGTTCTGTAGGTGAACGACCAAATCAACCGCATCAATGCTGTCTAGGTCTAGATCAAGATAAAGGTGTGCTTCAGGAGTGATATCTTCAGCATCAAGCTCGAACAGCTCAATCAGCGCATCTTTAACCTGGTTGTATACTTCTTGTTGGTTAGCTTGTGTCATAAAGATCTGTCTAGTTGTTCGTTTGAGATGAGATGTAGTTTGCTAGGTTTTCAACGGATGCAAAGTGTTGGCGAGTGTTTGAGTCGTCGGCATCGATAACAATGTTGTACTTTTTCTTGATAGCAAGACCAAGCTCTAGCGCATCAATAGAGTCTAATCCAAGTCCATCACCAAATAGTGGAGCTTCCGTTTCAATCTCATCAATACTCATGTCTTCAAGGTTCAATGCGTCGATGATCAGTTGTTTCAGTTCGTTGTGTAATGTTTCCACTTTGGCCTACTTAATGCTTTATCTGAATGCTGCTTTAAGGGGGCGATTCTACATTATGCGATGTATTTTCGAAATGCTGATATCGCCAGTTGCTTTATTGATGAGCTAAATGCTTTCTTCGGAAGGGAAAATAGAGTGTGCAAGGTGATGATTAAGGCGCCTTGCTGCCGAAGTTAAGTTATTTGAATTCTCAATAAAGGGTGCGACTTCTATTTTACCTTTCACCGCGATATGAAAAAAGGGTTTCGTCGCAGGAACTTGATACCATTTTTTCTCTTTCGTTAAGAATGTCGGAGAAACCGTAATATGAATCACGCGTAAATCGGTTTGTGTTCGCGTGGCGATTTGCGCCGCACCACGTTGTAAGGATGGTTCAATTCCTGGCGTTGTGCGAGTTCCTTCGGGAAAAACCAGCAGCACATTGCCACGTGAGAAACGTTCTTCACAGCGCTCTAAAAGATCGTCAGGGGCTTGGTTCGGTATATAACCCGCCGCTTTGACAATCCTTTTCATAAAAGGGTTTTCCCAAATAGCGGCCTTAACGAGGCAATCACATTGAGGAAGTTGAGAAGCGATCAGCACATAGTCGATCAAGCTAGGGTGATTAGCGACGATGATGCAGTTACGATCTTCACGTAATAGATCCGCGCCATCAATTCGGTAATCAATCGCGCCGGTGAACTTCATGATTTGGCAAAAGGCGTTGAATGAGAAGCGAATCAATCGCTGTGCTTTAAGCTCTCTTTTAATGGTATTGGGAGTCGTTAGCGCAATAGTCGGTAAGATTAAGAAGCTCAATACTAAGCCACCTAGACCAAAGATGGTAAAGCAGAGCCCTGTCGCGAATACTCGCCAATATTGGTCGACTTTGCTCATGACTGTGGGCCTGGCTCGGTGTTATTTACCCAAGACCAAGTTTGGTGCTTGCCAGCAATAGCCCACTTATTTGTACCCAATAAGACATGTTGGAGCGTTTGTAGCCCTTGTGGTAACTGGGAAGGTGCTTGGTTGGCTTCTACTGCTCTAGCAATAGAGTACTCACTGCCAGCGGTGAGCACGAAGCCCAGAGCGTAATCCGCATAGTGTTGTGTTTCGTATTCTTGGTAAAGCTCAGGCAAAGGCTGGTCGAAGTCAATGACGAGTACACGATGTGACGGATACTGATGAAGGTAAAGATAAGCTTCGATCAGAGCGTTATGGAAAGTATCTTGCCCTGCGGCGATTGAAGTCAGTGGAATCGGCGCTTTGGCGGCAATAGTGGTTAGACCTGCAGCGGTATTATGTACCGATTGTGAGAACGCCATCGGTGAGGCATCGTCACCTTCTAATATCGACTGAATCAAAGTGGCAGTTCGGTGCAGCTCACCATGTCGGCTAGCAAAGACAAGATAATCAATCGAGGTGTCTTTTAATAAGGTTAACGCGGTTTGGACGGCAAGTTTGCTTTGCACACTCATTCGACGGCGCATCATTGGAGGGATAGCTTTAAATTCAGTTGAGCCATCTTGTGGCCAATCTAAATTAGTGCTCCACGCTTGCCATTGGGCAACAGAATTGAGACCAGCCGAATTTGCAGACCATTTCTCAATATTAAACGACATTAATTGGGATTGATTTGACATAGAGTATTGATTTGCTTTGGGTCTAACTAAATACTATGCGCGCTTATAAATAAACACAGATAAGGAATTTAAATGAAATTACTAAAAATAGCGGTTTCAATGTTATTCATATTCGTTCTTGCAGGATGTGGACGCGTCCAGCCTGTAATGAATGTTGAGGATACTCCAGTTGCACTGAATCTTCAAAGTAAACAGGTTAAATCAGCTATTTATGAATCGGCTGAAAATCGAGGCTGGTTGGTTTCAGAAATAAAGCCTGGCTTGATACGTGCTGAGTTGTATGTTCGTTCGCACCACGCTGTGGTTGAAATTCCTTATAGTGATAAGTTTTACTCTATTCTTTACGTTGAGTCAGAGAATTTGAAGTACGACGATGGTGAAATACACCGTAATTACAACCGTTGGGTTAATAACTTAAACGTTGATATTAAACGTAAGCTTGCACAAATGGCAGCTGAGTAACTCTCTATTATTTAAAGTTAGGTTTTTCGTGTCGGAATATAAATTAGATCCATTCAACGCATTAGAAGCAAAAACAGAAGCGCAGAAATTATCTTTCGCTCCTATTGTTTTCCATACTGCTCGTACACTACGTGATTTAGGTATCTTGAAAGCGTTAGATGACGCGGGTAATGAGGGTTTGCCAGCAGAGTCTATCTCTGAATCAACTGGTGTCTCTGAGTACGGCGTGAAAGTCCTGCTCGATATGGCGTTAAGTGCGCATATTGTTACTTGGGACAAACCTAACTACAAAATGGCCAATCTTGGCTTCTACCTTCTGCACGATGGCATGACTAACGCAAACATGGATTTTACGGCTGATGTTTGTTACGCCGCGATGATGCATTTAACCGAAGCCATTGAAGAGGGCACGCCTGCTGGCTTAAAAGAGCTGGGTGACTGGGAAACCATTTATCAAGGTTTATCTCAATTGCCAGAAAAAGCCAAAGAGAGTTGGTTCAAGTTCGATCACTTTTATTCTGATCGCTCGTTCCCAGTATTACTTGAAAAAGTCTTCAGCAAGAAACCTAAGTCGCTGGTGGATATTGGCGGCAATACAGGCAAGTGGGCAATGCAGTGTTGCAACCACGATTCTGATGTTGAAGTGACGATTGTTGATTTGCCACAGCAGTTAGAAATGGCAATGGCAAACGCAACGCAGCATGGTCATCAAGACCGAGTAACGCCATTCCCAGCGAATATGCTCGATAAACAGCAAGCGCTGCCAACGGGAGCCGATGTGTGGTGGATGAGCCAGTTCCTTGATTGCTTCTCGCCAATGGAGATTCTGAGTATATTAAAGCGTGTTCGCTCTCATATGTCAGAAGACGCGACAGTCTATATCCTTGAACTGTTTTGGGATGCACAGAAATACGATGCGGCTTCTTATAGCTTAAACGCGACGTCTCTCTACTTTACCTGCTTGGCAAATGGCAATAGCCGTTTTTACCGCAGTGAAGATTTCTTAGAGATCGTTGAAGAAGCGGGCTTTGAAGTGGTAACTCGTACCGACGATATTGGTCTTGGTCACACGCTTCTTGAATTGAAAGCTGGCGCGCAATAAAAATAACAAACATGGCTTAAATAATGAAAAAACTATCAACTCAAGTGGTGATCATCGGAGCTGGACCGTCAGGTTCAATTGCTGCGTCTTTGCTTCATAAAAAAGGCATCGATGTTCGAGTGATTGAAAAGAGCGTATTCCCTCGCTTTTCTATTGGTGAAAGCCTATTACCAGCTTGCATGGAAGTGATTGAACAGGCTGGGATGACTGATGCAGTGATCAACGCCAACTTCCAATACAAAGATGGCGCAGCCTTTCGCAAAAATGGCGTTTATACGGCGTTCAATTTTGAAGACAAGTTCTCTTCTGGTCCAGGAACCACGTTTCAGGTTCAGCGAGGTGCATTTGATAAGGTTTTGGCAGATACGGCTGAGTCGCAAGGTGTCAGCATTGATTACCAACATGAGTTGATGGGTATTACTTTCACCGACGACAGCACCATCTTAGATGTGCAAGTGTTGGATGGAGAGCGCTATCAGCTAGAAGCGCAATACGTTTTAGATGGCAGTGGTTTTGGCCGAGTGCTACCGAAAATGCTTAACTTGGAAGAGCCGTCATCACTTCCTCCACGCAAAGCTATTTTTACGCACATTAACGATCATATTGCAGAGGTTGATACCGACCTTGAATATGACCGCAATAAAATCTTGATCTCAGTGCACCCAACTAATCCTGATGTTTGGTATTGGTTGATCCCGTTTAGTAACGGTGTTTCTTCGTTTGGTATTGTCGGGGAGCCTAAGTTCTTTGAATTATACCCACAAGATAAGATTGCCGCGATTAAGCAACTGGCAACAGAAGAGCCGGGTTTGGCTGAGATACTGGCAAATGCAGAGTATCCGAACCCTGCGGGCGAAATCGGTGGTTATTCTGCCAACGTAAAACATCTGGCGACGGATAAGTACGCTTTGCTTGGCAATGCTGGTGAGTTCCTTGACCCCGTATTTTCATCCGGCGTGACGATTGCGATGAAGTCGGCTCAGTTTGCGGTTGAGTGTGTTGAAAAGCAGCTTAACGGTGAACACGTCGATTGGGAGCGCGATTATGCCGATCCGTTGATGGTTGGCGTAAACACCTTTAGAACGTATGTTGAGGGGTGGTACTCAGGTACTTTGCAGGATGTGATTTTTTATCAAGATCCAAACCCAAAGATTAAGCAGATGGTGTGCTCAATTCTGGCGGGTTACGCATGGGATCAAGCCAACCCTTATGTGAAAGAGTCTAAGCGCCGGCTCACGACATTGGCAGAGATATGCCGAAGCTAGATGGTCGATTTAGCGTGTGGATAAAATGCTAAAGCGCTAGGTGACTAATCTAAAAATAAAAACAGCCGCAATGTGCGGCTGTTTTTGTATGTGAACAATATGGGTAATCAACCTAATTGCACTCTAGGCTACTTCAGGTCGATGCTGTTCAATCGTCCCATAAAGACAAGCAGATCAATCACGTCTTTGTGGGCATCAAGCAGGGCGCGTTTAGTTTGGCTATAGGCGGCAAGTCTGCCGTGCTTTCTGATGGAACACACCTTAGTTTTGTATTTGTAGTCGCCGTTTTCTGAGAATACACGCCACTTAGCGATGTAACACTCGTCGCGGTGTTCAGGATCACTCTGAGTTGGATTTGGCTTAAATACAATTTTGGGTTCTAGACTATGAGGTAGACGCGTCATCAGGTAGGGCTCTTTGAGGACTTTGGGCCAAAACTTACCCCAAAGCTGTCTGCCTAGTTCATCTCTTAATTTAATGGTTTTCTTCAGTGCTTTGTCTTCACCCATACGAACAAAACCGACCGACCGATGCAACACCGTATCTTCGGGAGTATGGATGTGGATCTTAAAAGCGGTTTTACCTTTCGAGATAAAGCGGTAACCGGTAGCACCAATTAGATTATTCTGACTCATAGTTTGCTAAGTGATGATTATGTTATTAATAAGATTACGCCAAATACTGCAAAACCGAAACTAATACCCATGAAAAAAATAAAGCCTTAACAAAAGTGCTAAGGCTTTATTAGAAACTATGAGACGGGCGTGTCGCTAACTACATGATTTTCTGCATCACATCACCAATTTGAATGCTTCCTGCAAGACTTGGCTGGTCGATCGTCAGTTCTGCTTCGTTTTCATAAACGCGAGAAACCGTCAGTGTGATGTCGCTTTGAGATACCTTATTACGTGGTAAACCGCGTTGGTCGATAAACGAACCGGTGTGCCATAGCTGCAGCTTGTCACCTTGTTGAACACCATGCATTCGACCTAAATCAATGGTCACCGTGTTACCAAATACTGCAGCCACCTCTGGAAGTGTGATCTTACATGACACTTCAGATTCCAAGTCCAACATAATATTGCGGCTAACACGCAGCATCATACTGCCGTAGGTTGATGCCCAGAAACGAGCACTGCGGGTGTCCACTTCACTGGTCTTAGCAAATGGCCACTTTGCCACTTCACGATAGCTACGGTTGTAAACCTGATGTCCTGTTTTACCATCGAAGACTTGCATCTCTAACGCAAACTGGCGATTGATGATGTCGTCTTTCAACAGTTTGGACTCGATGGTCGCGGTTAAATCGGTAATGTCGCCACCAATGATGTACTGCGCGCCAGTGTCTTGGGCGATCATCTTGATCACCTCTGGTCGACGTTTGTCGATGTCGTAATTGGTCGTGCCAACGGAAACAAAGCTGCGAGACTCTTGCGCCAGCTGTCGATCTACGACATGACCAAAATCATCACCAATGTTATAGATTCTGCCCATTACAGCTTGCTGTGGGGAGGTCACATCAATGTTGCCGACCAAAAATGTCTTCTTGTATTGGCTCTCATGGCAAGCATTTGCCGAAGGGTAGATGTCGATCCTTGCGGTGATCATTATATTGCCACTGCGTTTTTTCTCTTTTTCTACCAAGATGTAACGCACTTCATGATTGGTAAATTGAAACTCTTTCTTGTTTGCGTCGAGGTAGGGCGTGAGGTTGGCAATGCTACCAATGTCGGCTCCTGAGAACTGGATCGCTTTATATACCGCGTCTTCCAAAGCATGGACCCTTGCGGCGCTCTCTGACGATACGATGGCTGCTGTACCGGTAACTTCATACCAAGAGGCATGAGCACTGAAGCTTATGGTTATCAGTGAACTTATTGAAAATAAGTAAGAAATTATTTTTTTCATCTATTCGTTACCAGTTGGGTATAAATATTGCTTAACAAATAACTATAAGCTTGAAGCTGACTTAAGTGCGTTTTTCTTAATCTGAACCATTAATGAAAAGCAAAGACTGTTCCAACATTGTAATCCATTGAAAAGAATAATGGTGAGAACATATTGGAACAGGGAGCACTAAACCTATCTGGAGATAAGAGAATGAAAAAATGGCTCGTAGTAATGAGTGTCATGTTATTGACCTCATGTGCTTATTCGCCAATCTATAACGGCAAGTCTGAGTATTCAGGCAGTCAGTTTATGTTGATGGATAGCCCTCGTCATACCATGGATTTCTTCGTGGAAAGTATGACCGAAGATCTGATCATTTCGAATACGAGTATCTCAGCAAGAACTCCGATAGCGATTACCTCGTTTGTCGACCTACAACACATGGACACAACGAACTGGCTAGGAAACTCGGTATCAGAAGGTTTCATTCATCAGTTTCAGCGTCGTGGCTTCAAGGTTGTTGATTTTAAAACAACAGGTTCAATTCAAGTGACTCACCAAGGTGACTTCGCGTTAAGCCGCGATTGGAAAGACTTAGCTCAAGAGCAAGACGTACAGTACGTACTGACAGGCACTATGCTGCGCCAAGAAGGCGGTGTGCTTGTTAATGCTCGTGTTGTTGGCATGCAAACTCGCATTGTCGTGGCGACGGCACAAGGCTTCTTGCCTGCAGACCGTATTGGTCGTGACCTAGATACTCTGAACAGTATTCGAACTCAAGATGGCGTTATCATTCGTTCTGACCCAACGATCAGCCAGCCTTATACTGTTATTCTTCGCCCTTAGGAGTTCGAGATGAAGAAGTTAATATTTGTTGTTGCCGCTTTACTGCTTGTTGGCTGTCAGCCACTGCAAAACATGAGGCCAGACGACTACTTGGTTGCCGTTGGCTATGCGAGTATCAGTGAGCAGAAGGGACGTAACGATGAAGAAAGACGTATCCGTGCGATGAGAGCTTCCAAGATCGACGCCTATCGTGAACTTGCTGAACAAGTCTATGGTATGCGAGTGAGTGGTCGCGCAGAGCTGGAAGATCAACGCCTTGGTACAGAACGTACTTCTGGTGCGGTTGATGGTGTAATCCGCGGTGCAGAAGTGGTACGCAGCTACCCAGTGGGTGACAGCTATGTAACAGAGCTTCAGCTTGATATCCGTAAGATGGAACAGCTACGTAATTACGGTGAAGTTCAGCCTGTACCTGAAAAGAGACAACAAACGTTGTTCTAGCCTAATGATCATCTAGTTATAGGATTATCCAGTTATATTGGCTGCTCTCGTTTTCCAGATGGCGTATCGGCAACTAATAACTGATATGAATCATAAGCGGCAAGTATGAAAATACTTGCCGCTTTTTTGTATTTATTAATTCGTTCGGCACATTTACCGATCTAGTAGGAGCTTTGACGGATATCATGCTAAGGATAAGCTGAGACACAGATACAGGTACGAGCAGGAAGGTGACTAAAGATATTATTGAAGACAGGGGGCTTAATTATGCTTTTACGTTGGTTCCCAGCGTAGAAATCGTATGCGTTTGACCACCGGCATTGTAGGTCATGCCAATTTTCCCGTGGCTTTGCTGCATCATATTGCTGAGTTTTTTGAAGCTAAGGTGCGCTCGATTCAAGGCTTCGCCATTCACAAGATTCGCTTGCTGGCAATCGTGCACTATGGACTGGATCTTGGTGACTAACTGAGCGAGTTCAGGGTTCTCGGTCAGTTCTGAGATATTGGTATGGGCTGCGATTCGCTGATCGGTTGATCTTAGTTGTTCAACTAGGACCACTTTTTCTTTGGCGATTCGCTCAATATCGTTTGATTGTCGGCTCGTAATAGCGGTTTTCTCTGAACTTAATAATTCAGATAAGGCTTTGGCATTTTGAAGTTGGAAATTAACTAAATCTGCTAGTGCCGCCATAACGTAAACCTATTTATAACCTCGTGTGCTTTAAGATAATCACCTCAATCAAAAGTGAGTGCTGGCTTAAAGACCTTTTAATTCATCTTCGAACTTGATCATGTTGTCTGCCAGTTTTTCTGGATCGACAGTGTATGAACCGTTCGCAATCGCTTCTTTGATCGCTGCTACTTTCACAGAATCAAAGCTTGGCTGTGCTGCCATATCTTGGTGAAGCTGACCAATCGCTTTGCCTTGTTGGCTCAGTGAAACCGCATCTTTGCTTGCTGGTGATTTAGTTGATACATCAGAGCGTGATGCCTCAGAACTAGAGTCAGAGCGTACTGCTGATCGGTTAGTGGTCGTTAGGGTTTGCCCTGAACGAATATTATCAATGCCTGCCATAGTTAAGCCTTTTTCTTCAAAAATGGGAACCTGTACAGTCAATATCGACCAAGGGTTCCAATACTTTAGCAATTTTTAGCTCAATAGTCGAAAAGGGACCAAACACCGCAGCCGTTATATTTGGCGTTAGAGTTGAGGGTGAAATCGCTAACGATACCGTCAATTTAGAAGTAAAGAGTTAAAAGTAAACCGTGACTTCAGACATGCTGGTAACAATCCCTTCAATTATACGCTGTGATTTATCATTTTTCACTCTTACTTGATCACCCATAGAGCCATCGGTAAGCGCAGTTCCTTTGGTGGTAATGGTCATGCCACCTTTTACTGCCTGTATGATAACCTTCTCGTTTCGGCACACGACACAGATATCACCTCTTTCTACAACATCACCCGGTCTTAGGTTCTTTTTTACCTTAGCGCCGATGACTTGATGTGGAGCTGTGAAACCTTGGCGACGAAACTTGTTAAGAGAAATCATAGCGGTGGTGACATCGTATTGACCGACGATTTCGCCTCTCGCGAGTGAGCGAGTGGTGGTGACAAGGGGCACCGACATCGAAAGGCGAACGGGTACATAAACTCGCCACTCATCAGGAACACATTGCACTAAAACCGTAATACTGCTGCGGGTATTGGTGGTCGTTGAAGCGCTGGTTTCTAAAGGCACAGGGCAGTCTGTCGCTTTGATTCTTGAGTCAACATTTGCTGAATTAACAAAGAGTTCGCCACCTTGTGGCTGCTCTACCGTATCAAGGATATGTTGCTCCGCTGCAGACTGAATCATCTCAATTTGTTCTGGGGTCGCAGCTTGTACAAAAAAACTAAACAAAATTGATAAAATGCCGATAAACTTAGCGACAGTTTTAAAAGTAGCTCTACACATTGCTATGGAAAGAGGTGGCAAATTTGTTTTATAATACGTCATTCCGTTTCTCTGGTGGTTCGTAGCCTGCAGTAGACTAACACTTTTTATACAAAAAAGTTTGATATGGAGATGAGCTCATGACGGGTATTCTTGATTCGGTGAATCAGCGTACGCAACTCGTCGGTCAAAACCGATTAGAATTACTAACCTTTCGCCTAATGGGGCGTCAGCGTTACGGCATTAATGTCTTTAAAGTAAAAGAAGTGCTTCAATGCCCTAAGCTGACAAAGATGCCAAACTTGAACCCACTGGTTAAAGGTGTAGCACACATTCGTGGCCAAACGATCTCTGTGATCGACTTGAGCTTAGCGATTGGTGGCCGTCCTACAACGGATGTTGAAAAGTGTTTTGTGGTTATCTCTGAGTTTAACCGAACCATTCAAGGTTTCTTGGTAAGTTCAGTAGAGCGCATTATTAACATGCACTGGGAATCGATTCTTCCGCCGCCAGATGGCGCAGGTAGAGCTAACTACCTGACAGCGGTAACCAACATTGATAATGAATTGGTGGAAATTCTTGATGTTGAGAAGATCCTTGCAGAAATCTCTCCTGTTGATGAAACAATGGACAGCAAGATTGCTGAAGATATTGCGAAAGTAGAACAAGAGAAAGAACTGGTTCGCCGCATCTTGATTGCTGATGACTCGACCGTTGCTCGCAAGCAGGTTCAGCGTGCTATTGAGTCGATTGGTTTTGAAGTTATCTCGGTGAAGGATGGTAAAGAAGCCTATGAGAAGCTGATGCAGATGTCATCCGAAGGCAGTATTTACGATCAGATTTCATTGGTGATTTCTGATATCGAAATGCCAGAAATGGATGGATACACGCTGACTGCTGAGATTCGTCGTCACGCCGAACTTAAAGATTTATACGTAATTTTACACTCATCATTGAGTGGTGTATTTAACCAAGCCATGGTTGAGCGTGTTGGAGCTAACTCCTTCATCGCTAAATTCAACCCGGATGAGCTTGGTGCAGCGGTAAAAGCTGCGTTAACTAACTAAAAGAGACATTAATGACTGCTATAACAATAAGTGATCAAGAGTATCGCGATTTCAGCCGTTTCTTAGAATCTCAATGTGGCATTGTATTAGGTGACAGCAAGCAGTATTTAGTGCGCAGTCGTCTGAGCCCATTAGTAACGAAGTTTAAGTTAGCTTCGTTATCTGATTTGTTGAGAGATGTAGTAACAGGTCGAAACCGTGAGCTGCGTGTGGCTGCTGTCGATGCCATGACGACGAACGAGACACTTTGGTTCCGTGATACTTACCCGTTTGCTGTGCTTGCGGATAAGCTTCTACCGGAAATAGCGGCAAATAAACGTCCTATTAAGATTTGGTCTGCGGCAAGCTCTTCAGGCCAAGAAGCATACTCAATGGCAATGACGATTCTTGAAACTCAAGCTCGTAAGCCAGGTATGCTGCCAAATGTATCGATTACCGCGACTGACATCTCAGCAAGTATGTTGGATATGTGCCGCACTGGCGCTTACGACAACCTTGCATTGGGACGCGGACTTTCTCCAGAGCGCCGTCGTACTTTCTTTGAAGATGCGGGCGATGGCCGTATGAAAGTGAAAGATAACGTCAAGCGCATGGTGAACTTCCGCCCTCAGAACCTGATGGACAGCTATGCATTGTTAGGCAAGTTCGACATTATTTTCTGTCGTAACGTGCTGATTTACTTCTCACCTGATATGAAATCAAAGGTACTTAACCAGATGGCAAATAGCCTAAACCCTGGTGGTTACTTACTATTGGGTGCGTCTGAATCGTTAACAGGCTTAACCGATCGTTTTGAAATGGTTCGCTGTAATCCAGGCATCATCTACAAATTAAAGTAACGAGCGGCACCCATATTAGGTGTAACGTTACCGTCTAAATTTAAAACCCAGCCAAGTGCTGGGTTTTCTTTTTCCTGCTTAAGCTATATCTTTAAGTCAGAGTGACATTCCAATTTACTCTATTTTTTGGCTTGTATATTGCAAGTTTACCCACGAGTAACCTGTAAAAGCATTGATAGACCGCCTTGTTTTAAAAGTTGGTATATATATTGCTTTGGTTATTTCATAACAGTCAGTTCTTGAGTTGAGGTTTACATGGCTATTTCTTTTGACAATGCTTTGGGCATTCACCAGCACACAGTTGGTGTACGTGAGCGTAACGCTGAGGTGCTTTCCACCAATATCGCGCAAGCAAACACGCCTGGGTATAAAGCAAAGGGATTAGACTTTAAGAAATCACTGCAAGCGGCAAGTTCTGGGGCAAGCATTGGTCTTAGCCGTACAGATGGTCGGCACATTTCTGCCTCAACAACGGTGAACGGGGAAACGAAGTATCGCATTCCTACCCAACCTGATACAGGAGATGGCAACACGGTTGATTTGGATTTGGAAAGAAACCTTTTCATGCAAAACCAAATTAGGCATCAAGCCTCTCTCGACTTCTTAGGAAGTAAGTTCAAGAATTTAACTAAAGCGATTAAAGGGGAATAATTAGATGAGCTTATTTAATGTATTCAATGTGACTGGTTCTGCGATGAGTGCTGAATCTGTTCGTCTAAATACGACCTCGAGCAACCTCGCGAACGCGGACAGTGTAAGTAGTTCTGTTGAAGAAACTTACAAGGCTCGCCACGCAGTGTTCGGCGCTGAGTTAAATCGAGCACGTAACAGTGACCACACTGTGCCTGTGAAAGTACTAGGTATTGTAGAAAGCGATAAGCCGCTGAGCGCGGAGTACAACCCGGATCACCCATTAGCGAACAACGAAGGCTATATCTACAAGCCTAACGTAAACGTTATGGAAGAGATGGCAAACATGATTTCGGCATCACGTGCGTACCAAACGAACGTACAGGTTGCTGACTCGAGTAAACAAATGCTGCTGCGTACGCTGCAGATGGGTCAATAAGGATAAGGAGGTAGCACATGGCTGGAATCAACAACAATGTTGGTCAAAGCGGCTTGTCCTATGTTGACCAGCTGAAGAGTCTTCAAGATGGCGCTAAGAAGCCCGACGAAACAACAGGTAAGCAGGATCTTAAACAAGAAGACTTCTTATCTTTGTTGACTAAGCAACTAGCACAACAAGACCCTTTCAAGCCGGTTAGCAATGACCAGATGATTGCGCAAATGGCTTCATTTGCGACCGTAGATGGCATTGGCAAAATGAATACACAGTTTGAAAGCTTGAATTCATCAATGACCTCTAACCAAGCACTTCAAGCATCCTCTTTGGTTGGCCGTGATGTATTGGTTCCTGGTGCGGCAGGTGTAAAACCCGGTGATGGCGGTATGGCGGCAATGGTTAAGCTTCCTCAGGCAATGGACAATGTAATGGTCCGTGTTGAAAACGAAGTTGGCCAATTGGTTCGCACATTTGATATCGGCTCTAAACCATCTGGTGATACACGTGTTGAATGGGACGGAAAAGACGAAGACGGTAATCCATTGCCGGCCGGTAAATACAACGTGAAAGCGTCGGGTTTGCTGGATGGCGAGAACACAGAGTTCCAAGTTTCCAGTTATGCGAACGTGAACAGTGTGCTTCTTGGTAAGGGCGATGGCAACGTACTACTCAATCTGGCTGGTTTCACATCGCCAGTACGACTTGCTGAAGTACTAGAAGTTGGTAAAGCGTAGCTCTTTATTGAGTGACTATGCTAGCTAGATAGATTAGGAGAATAATGGAATGTCATATGTAGCTTTAAGCGGCCTATCCGCTGCACAATTAGACCTGAATACAACCAGTAACAACATTGCGAACGCAAACACATTCGGCTTTAAAGAGTCTCGTGCCGAGTTCGGTGATGTTTATTCAAGCTCGTTGTTCACTAACGCAAAAACGACGGCAGGTGGCGGTGCGCAAGCTAGCCAAGTGGCGCAACAGTTCCACGAAGGTTCAAGTATTTATACGAACAACCCAATGGACTTACGTGTAAGTGGTACAGGTTTCTTTGCAGTATCGAAAGACCGCATGGTGCCAGAGATTAACGAATTAACGCGTAATGGTGCATTTCACCTAAACAAAGACAACTACATGGTTACCGCTAACGATGAGTTTCTGTTAGGTTACGATGTTGATCCAAACTCGGGTGAAGTTCTTTCTTATGCGCCAAAGCCTCTCGACATTCCTGCTGAGTTTGGTAAACCAAAACAGACAGAAAACATTGAAGTAGGGGTTAACCTTCCTGCAAACGGTGATCTTAAAGACCCGGCTGCATTTAACTTCAAAGATGCTGATACTTATAACCGTGCAACGTCTTCGACGGTATACGATTCTATGGGTCAGTCTTACAAGTTAACGACTTACTACCTCAAAGATCAGACTCAACCAAACACTTGGCAAACGTACTACACCATGTCAGATGAGAACGGTGAAAAGCCGGTCAACATTACTGGTGGTGATGCGACGAATGCACAAGGTCATGTTGGTCACACAATGAAGTTCAACAATGACGGTACGTTAGCAAGCCTGAACAATGGTCAACCGATTAACTCGGAACCACTGGGTGCTGGCGCGAACCCAATTGACTTGAACGGTGCTGATCCAACTCAAGTGCTTAAGTTTGGTCTAGATTCTTCAACTCAGTTTGCTGCTCCGTTTGAATTGACTAAGTTTGATGAAGATGGCGCGACAACAGGTTTCTTAACCAAAATCGATTTCGATGAGTACGGCAGTGTTTTAGGTACTTACTCAAATGGTGAAAACGTGATGCTTGGCCGTGTAGGCTTGGTTCGTGTACCAAATGAGCAAGGTCTGGATAAGAAAGGCGGTACTCAATGGGATTCTACCAACGACTCTGGTGACAAGATCTGGGGTGAATCGAACAAAGGTTCATTTGGTAGCATCAACAACGGTTCGCTAGAGCAGTCGAACATCGATATGACTCAAGAACTGGTTGATTTGATTTCTGCTCAACGTAACTTCCAAGCGAACTCGCGTTCTCTAGAAGTACACAACCAACTACAACAGAATATTCTTCAGATTCGTTAATCGTTTCGAGCGTTTGAATCATCTGCGAATACCCAATTCAATGTTATTGAATTGGGTATTGTTGTTTGTCTTCTTATTTGCCGCCCCTATTGCCGCACGGTAATGCCACTGGCAACAATTCTTCCTGAATGATCCTTTAATGATCACCCCTCTTTGTTCATTTTCTATTTAAATTATTGATAAATAACAGTTAAAAATATTGGCACAGTGTTTGCTTTATAAGCTCTAGAAGATGATTTTTTGGAGCAAAATTATGGATCGCGCACTGTTTCTTGCCATGAGTGGCGCAAAGCAAAATATGCAGGCTTTGCAGCTACGTGCAAACAACCTTGCCAACGTAAGTACAACGGGTTTCCGTGCTGATTTAGCACAAGCACGTTCAATGCAAGCGTATGGTGAAGGCATGCCTACTCGTGTTTTCAGCATGACAGAGCGTCCTGGTCATAATTTTGCGCAAGGTAGTGTGGTTACCACTGGCCGAGATCTCGATGTTACCGTTCAAGGTGATGGCTGGATTTCAGTTATGGATAACACCGGCCGCGAAGGTTTAACGCGTAACGGTAACCTTAAGGTTGACCAAAACGGTTTGCTAACCAATGCAAGTGGCCATTTGGTGCTAGGTGAAAACGATGCGCCAATCACGCTGCCCATCCCAATCAGTAAAGTAGAAATTGGCACTGACGGTACGATTTCGGTGATTCCTCAAGGCGCTCCAGCTGAAGAATTGGCCGTCGTTGACCGTATTAAGCTTGTGCGTCCAGACAATCAAAGTTTGTTTAAAGACACGAATGGTCTATTCCGTTCGAAAAACCCAGATCAGGCATACGAAGCAGATGCAGCGGTAACGTTGCTAAAAGGTGCTATCGAAGGCAGTAACGTAAATGCCGTAGGTGAAATGACCAGCTTAATTGACTTACAACGTCAATTTGAAATGCAGGTCAAGATGATGAGCACAGCAGAGGAAATGGACAAGTCGTCTGATTCACTGCTTCGTATGAGCTAATAGAATTTAAAGGACATTGCTATGCATCCAGCATTATGGGTAAGTAAAACGGGTTTAGACGCCCAACAAACCAATATCTCAACGATTTCGAACAACCTTGCCAACGCCTCGACCATTGGTTTTAAAAAGAGCCGCGCGGTATTTGAAGACCTGTTCTACCAGAATATTAATCAACCGGGTGGTCAATCGTCTCAGAATACTGAGCTGCCAAGTGGTTTGATGCTGGGTGCCGGTTCTAAGGTAGTTGCAACTCAAAAAGTGCACACTCACGGTAACGCACAAACGACATCTAACAGCCTAGACATGATGATTGAAGGCGACGGTTTCTTCCAAGTTGAAATGCCAGACGGTGAAACAGGTTACAGCCGCAATGGTCAGTTCACACTGAACGGTGAAGGCGCGATCGTAACGTCGGGTCAAGGTTATCCTCTACAACCAGAAATCGTGATTCCTGAAGACGCGATCTCGGTAACGGTTGGTAACGACGGTGAAGTATCAGTTCGTCTACGTGGTGAGCAAAACAACGTCGTGGTTGGTCAAATTACCATTACTGACTTTGTAAACCCGGGTGGTCTAGAGCCAGTAGGTCAAAACCTTTACTTGCCAACTGGCGCGAGTGGCGACCCACAAGAGGGTGTACCGGGTTTTGATGGCCTAGGTAACATCCGCCAATCGATGCTAGAAACATCGAACGTAAACGTAACCGAAGAGCTAGTGAATATGATCGAAGCTCAACGTGTTTACGAAATGAACTCGAAAGTTATCTCGTCAGTAGACAAGATGATGAGCTTTGTTAACCAACAGCTGTAATTGGTTTATTCGCCGTTTACTTTTTTAATTAATCGATCTGTTTCTGCAAATTGATCCATTTACCACTGTCTGCTGAGAGTATATCGCCATGAAACGTATTTTTTGTTTAGCTTTGTTTATGTCTATGTCGGGCTGTGCTGTGCTGGACCCGATCGAGACTCCGGCAGAAGAAAATGCAACCACAGTGGTTGATGCTGTGGAAGGTGATAAGTCGGCGCAAGAGAGCTCAGGCATTATCGACACGCTTCGTGGTAGAACCGATCCAATTGCTGGTGACCCAGCATGGGCGCCAATCAACCCAAAGCAGAAACCAGAGCATTACGCAGCGGCAACGGGCTCACTGTTTAATGTGAACCACATTGGCAGCATGTATGACGACTCAAAGCCTCGTGGTATTGGTGACATAATTACAGTAGCGCTAGATGAGAATACTAAAGCGACCAAAAAAGCCAATGCAGACATGTCTAAGTCTAACGATGCATCGATGGAGCCACTGGCTGTTGGTGGTCAAGAGCTGACGATCGACAAGTACAACTTCTCTTATGACCTGAGCAACACCAATACCTTTGCGGGTGATGCGTCAGCCAACCAAAGTAACAGTATCAGCGGTTACATTACCGTTGAAGTCATCGAAGTATTAGCCAATGGTAACCTAGTGGTTCGTGGTGAGAAGTGGATGACACTGAACACGGGCGATGAGTACATCCGCCTAAGCGGCACCATCCGTCCAGACGATATTGACTTTGAAAATACCATCGCTTCAAACCGTGTTTCTAACGCGCGAATTCAGTACTCAGGGACTGGCGTACAGAAAGATATGCAAGAGCCTGGATTCTTGGCACGATTCTTTAATGTATCACTGTAGAGCTTGAGAGGGTGTCGACATACTGACAGCCTCTACCACGCAGCTATATTTAGCTAAGCTATTATAAATTAAAGCAATACAGACAGGTTACTCAATGAAAAAACTAACACTCGTACTATTCGGCATGCTATTTCTTGCCACCAGTGCCCATGCTGCGCGCATCAAAGATGTGGCAAAAGTGGCGGGTGTTCGTAGTAACCAACTTGTCGGTTATGGTTTGGTGACAGGTTTGCCGGGTACAGGTGAGACAACTCCCTTTACCGATCAAACGTTTAACGCGATGCTGCAAAATTTTGGCATTCAATTGCCGCCCGGCACCAAGCCAAAAACCAAAAACGTAGCGGCAGTAATTGTTACCGCGGAACTTCCGGCATTCTCTAAGCAAGGTCAGGAAGTTGACGTAACCGTTTCTTCTATCGGTTCGGCAAAAAGCTTACGTGGCGGTACTCTGCTACAAACCTTCCTCAAAGGTCTAGACGGTCAGGTGTACGCGGTCGCACAAGGTAACTTGGTAGTAAGCGGCTTTAGCGCACAAGGTAACGACGGTTCTAAGATTGTCGGTAACAACCCTAACGTGGGTATCATCTCTAGCGGTGCAACAGTAGAACAAGAGATCCCAACCCCATTCGGCCGTGGCGACTACATCACCTTTAACCTAATTCAATCTGATTTCACAACGGCTCAGCGTTTGGCTGATGCGGTTAACAACTTCCTAGGTCCACAGATGGCGTCTGCGGTAGACGCGACGTCTGTAAAAGTTCGCGCTCCTCGAGAAATCAGCCAGCGCGTGGCTTTCTTGTCGGCAATCGAAAACATCGAATTTGATCCTGCAGAGGGTTCTGCAAAAATCATTGTTAACTCTCGTACCGGTACCATTGTGGTAGGTAAGCATGTTCGTCTAAGAGCAGCCGCGGTCACCCACGGTGGTATGACGGTTGCAATCAAAGAAAACTTAAACGTAAGCCAACCGAATGCATTCTCTGGTGGCCAAACGGTAGTGGTTCCTGATTCTGATATCGAAATCACGGAAGGCGATGGCAAGATGTTCAAATTTGAACCTGGCCTAACGCTGGACGATTTGGTCCGCGCAGTCAATGAAGTGGGCGCTGCACCTTCTGATTTAATGGCAATCCTTCAAGCACTGAAACAAGCGGGTGCGATTGAAGGTCAGTTGATCATTATCTAAGGGGGCAAAGCATGATTAAGAATAACAATGATATCGGCTTTATTCACGATATCGGCAGTCTAGACCGCCTTCGTCAACAAGCGGTAAACGGTGAAGAAGGCAGCGAGAAAGAAGCATTAACCGCTGCGGCAAAACAGTTTGAATCGATTTTCACCTCGATGTTGTTTAAGTCAATGCGCGATGCGAACTCGAGCTTTAAGTCGGATATGCTGAACAGCCAGAATGAGCAGTTTTATCGTCAGATGCAAGATGACCAAATGGCGAGCGAACTCAGTGCATCAGGTTCGCTCGGTCTTGCGGACATGATTGTTGCTCAGTTAAGCGCTGGCCAAGCAAGCGACGCCTCTGAAGAGAAGGTTCGCAGTGAGGGCTTTGATGCTTCATTGCAAAGACCGCAATATTCAGGCCGTTCGGAAGAGCGAGTGTCAGACGTTCAATCTGCCCAAGTTGCGTCTAAAGCAAAACAGCCAGTATCCTTTGATTCTCCAGAATCGTTTGTGACTTCAATGAAGCCTTACGCTGAAAAAGCGGCAAGTGCACTTGGTGTGGACTCGTCTCTACTATTGGCACAAGCTGCCCTTGAGACGGGTTGGGGTTCTAAAATGGTTAAGAACTCTTTGGGTAACAGTAATAACCTATTCAACATCAAAGCAGACAGAAGCTGGAAAGGTGATAAGGTTGCTACGCAGACACTTGAGTTCCATGGCAAAACAGCCGTTAAAGAGTCGGCTTCTTTCCGTTCTTACTCAAACTTTGAAGATAGCTTTAACGACTATGTGAAGTTCTTGAACGAAAACCCAAGATACGAAACGGCATTGCAGCATCAAGGCAACTCAGAGAATTTCATCAAAGGTATTCACCAAGCAGGTTACGCAACCGACCCTAACTATGCAGACAAGGTTTTGCGAGTTAAAGCCAAGATTGACGAGATGAACTAGCGTTATTGAATGTACTCGAGAGCTTGCCATTGGCAGGCTCTTTTCTTATCTGCCACCTCAAAGTTTGCTGCGAAGCCCTTAGTTATCTCCTTACACTTCAATAAATTATTGTCTTTTAGCTTTCCGTCATCTCTATTGGCACATATATTGCTTTTTAAACTGGTAGTTAATCAGTTTATCCTGATTTTGTTAAGTTTTTTGGGGGCATTATGGCGTCGGATCTTCTGAATGTAGGGGCACAAAGTGTTCTTACTGCTCAGAGACAGCTAAACACCACAGGTCATAACATTTCTAACGCCAACACAGAGGGCTATAGCCGCCAATCTGTGATTCAAGGTGTGAATGACCCGCGTCAATACGGTGGCCAAAGCTACGGTATGGGTGTGCATGTGGAAAATGTTCGCCGCTCTTGGGACCAATTTGCCGTCAACGAACTTAACTTATCGACAACCAATGCCGCCAATAAAGGCGACACCGAAGCTAACCTCGATATGCTGTCGAGTATGTTGTCATCGGTTGCTTCGAAGAAGATTCCAGAAAACCTCAATGAATGGTTTGATTCGGTTAAAACATTAGCCGATACACCGAATGATGTCGGTGCTCGAAAAGTTGTACTAGAGAAGGCTGGACTACTCAGCAAGACGTTAAATGAATTTCATGAAACGGTGCGTCAACAGTCTGATTCTACGAATAAAAAATTAGATATGGGTATCGAGCGAGTTAACCAACTTGCGTACGAGATCCGTGATGTTCAGCGTTTAATGATGCGAACTCCTGGGCCTCATAATGACCTACGAGATCAACACGAAAAGCTGATTAATGAGCTTTCTGGTTACACCAAAGTCACGGTGACACCACGCTCAAATGCCGAAGGGTTTAATGTCCATATTGGTAATGGCCACACCTTGGTCTCTGGTAGTGAAGCGAGTCAACTGAAGATGGTTGATGGCTTACCCGATGCACATCAGCGTCGCCTAGCAATTGTTGAAGGTAAGTCTTTAAAACCGATCACCAGCAGTGATATCGACGGAAAAATCGGCGCCATGCTAGACATGCGTGACGAACATATCCCAGCAATCATGGATGAGCTTGGTCGTTTGGCGACCGCGTTTTCATATGAGGTCAATAGTCTTCAAGAACAAGGTTTGGATCTTAACGGCAACGTAGGTAAGGACTTGTTTACCGACGTGAACTCAGAGCTGGTGGCAAAATCTCGTGTCACGGCTAGCGGGCAATCGAAAGCAGATGTTGCGGTATACATTGATGATACCTCTGCCTTAAAAGGCGGTGAGTATGGCCTGAAATACGATGGCAGTGACTATGTCGTGACTAAGCCGAACGGTGAGACCGTTAAGATGGCGACCGACTCTAGCGGTAGTGCTTTTTATCTTGATGGCATGCGAGTGGAAGTACGTAACCCTCCAGAACTAGGAGAGAAGCTGTTACTGCGTCCAACGCGCAATTTTGCTGCTCAAATACAGATGGAAACCAAAGACCCGAAAGACATTGCTGCGCAAAGTTATGAGGCATCGACCACGTTTGCCAAGGGTACTGCTGGTTTCAAAATTCTAGAAGCAGGTCAACTGCGTGAGTTTGAAGTGATTGTCTCACCAAAAGGTGAGCAGTTTGCTGTGACGGATCCGAAGGGTAACATTTTAATGCAGCCTCAACCGTATCCGCCACAAGGGCCAGTGACCATCAACGGCACAACGTTTGAGCTCACACCCGGCGCGGTGGCAAACGATAAGTTTACGGCAAACCTTGTCCCATCAGAAGGTGACAACGGTAACCTGCGTAAGCTGCAAGATCTTCAAACAGGAAAGCTGTTGAATGATGGTGAGTCTACGATTTTAGACCTTTACCACAACTTGAATACTAATACGGGCTTGAAGTCTTCAACGGCAAATCGCCTGAGTGATATTGCGACGTTAGAAAAACAGTCAGCTCAAGAACGTATAGCTTCTATCTCGGGAGTAAACCTCGATGAAGAAGCGGCAAATATGATGAAATTTCAGCAAGCGTATATGGCTTCTTCACGCATCATGCAAGCAGCCAACGATACGTTTAACACTATTTTGGCTCTGAGATAGGAAGGTATAAATGTTGAATCGTATCTCTAGCTTCCATAATTATCAGTCGGTACAAAATGACTTGCGCCGTCAAGAGAACAAGGTGCATCACAACCAAGCGCAACTTGCTTCGGGTAAGAAGTTACAGTCGCCAAGTGATGACCCATTAGCGACGCACTATTTACAGAACATTGGTCAGCAGTCAGAACAGCTTAAACAGTATGTAGATGCGATTACTCTAGTCAGAAACCGTCTTGAGCATCATGAGGTATTGGTTTCTAACACTGAAGGCTTTGCTGATGAAGCAAAACGAACCGTGATGGAAATGATCAACGGTGCGCTTTCTCCAGAAGACCGTTTAGCTAAGAAGCGTGAAATTCAAGAACTGGCGAATAACTTCCTGCATTTAGCCAACTCTCAAGATGAGTCGGGTAACTACACATTTGCGGGTACTAAACCAAAGAATCAGCCTTTCTTTCGAGATAATCAAGGGAACGTGACTTATCAAGGTGATGACTACCAACGCAAGATGCGTGTGGCAAGCAGCTTTGAAATGGCGATGAATGATCCGGGCAGCAAGATGTTTATGGAAATAGACAACCCGTTCGGTGATTATGAACCTCAATACGAGCTTGAACCTGCTTCTGAATTACTTTTGGAACGTGCGACGAACTCAGCTGAAGATGGGTCAACGTATAAAGTGACGTTCGTTGATATGCAGACAGGAAATTATGCTTATCAACTTGAAAAAGATGGCGCAGTGGTCGCCGCGGAAGATTTTGATCCTTCGACAGGCATTGTCTACGAAGGGCTGAATATTCAACTTAAAGGCCAGATCACGAAAGGTGATTCGATCACCTTAGAACCACGAGAGACTTTCTCTATCTTTGATACGTTTAAAGAAGCCGCTGAACAGGCTGAAAATCCAGTATCGGATGCATCGGCGACGGCGAAATTGCATCAAGTAACTGAAGAGTTCCATGCCGCGTTTATTCATTTAACCAAGGCAAGAACCGATGTTGGTGCACGTTTAAGTACTCTGGATATTCAAGAGCAGCAACATGAAGATTTTAAGTTGTCTTTAGCAAAAGCAAAAAGCAACTTTGAAGACTTGGATTATTCGAAAGCGATCATTGAGTTCAATGAAAACTCTCGAGCACTACAAGCTTCTCAACAAGCGTTTGGCAAAACCAAAGACCTGACCTTGTTTAACTATATTTAATGATCAATCGGTATTTAATGGTGGCTTGTCGATCACCATGGCGTTGATTCCTTGCCGTATGTGCTATGCCATACGTGCGAACGACGCCACAGTTTGCCGCTTTTTTGTACGAAGCATGATGTTTCTAGAATAGCGGCAAAAAACGGCAATAAGGAAGGTGAATGTTTTTCATCTTCCAATAGTAGAAAATAATAATTGCGCAGTATTGTTTGTAAGTTTTTGATTTTTAGATAATTAAAAAATTATTTATATGATATTAAACTTGGCATACAACTTGTATCTGTGTTGGTTATAAATGATTAATACAGATCTTAAACCTTGTATAGGGTTTATCGAGTAATACACGGTCAGTGCTTATCCATATGAGAGTAAAGCTGGCCGCTTCGCAGAAACTTTGCGAACTCATAAGGAGAGCAAAATGGCTATCAATGTAAGCACGAACGTATCTGCTATGACAGCACAGCGTTACCTGAATAAAGCATCTAATGACTTAGCGACTTCTATGGAGCGTTTGTCATCGGGTCATAAGATCAACAGCGCAAAAGATGATGCAGCGGGTCTGCAAATCTCGAACCGTTTAACGGCTCAATCTCGTGGTCTTGATGTAGCAATGCGTAATGCCAATGACGGTATTTCAATTGCTCAAACCGCTGAAGGCGCGATGAACGAATCAACCAACGTATTACAACGTATGCGTGACCTAGCGATTCAATCATCAAACGGTACTAACTCTCCGGCAGAGCGCACGGCACTGAACGAAGAGTCTATGGCACTTCAAGATGAGCTTAACCGAATCGCTGAGACAACGTCTTTTGGTGGCCGTCGTCTATTGAACGGTTCATTTGGTGAAGCATCGTTCCAGATTGGTTCTAATTCTGGTGAAGCGATGATCATGGCTCTGACGAGCATTCGTGCCGATGACTTCCGCATGGGTGGTACAACGTTTGATTCTGAAAACGGCAAAGACAAGAGCTGGGAAGTGCCTGCACAAGCTCGCGATCTTAAGTTCGAATTCAAAACTAAAGCGGGTGAAGACATCGTTTTAGATATCAATACCAAAGCGGGCGATGATATCGAAGAGCTTGCGACTTACATTAATGGTCAGTCTGACCTTGTGAACGCATCGGTTACTGATGATGGTCGTATTCAACTGTTCGTTGCTGAACCTGACCTTGAAGGTGCAATGTCTATCTCTGGTGGTCTAGCGTCTGAGCTAGGTATTAAGAGTGAAGGCCGCGCAACCTCTGTTCAAGATGTTAGCTTAACCAGCGTTGCGGGTTCACAGAACGCGATCAGCGTGATTGATTCTGCAATGAAGTACGTGGATTCACAGCGTGCTGATTTGGGTGCAAAACAGAACCGTCTAAGCCACAGTATTAATAACTTGGCAAACGTACAAGAGAACGTAGACGCTTCAAACAGCCGAATCAAAGATACGGACTTTGCGAAAGAGACGACGCAAATGACCAAATCACAAATTCTGCAACAAGCAGGTACTTCAATACTTGCTCAAGCAAAACAGTTGCCTAACTCTGCGATGTCACTATTGCAATAGTTATTGGTTGAACTTGCTGCTCGTGTTCAGACGTGAGCCATGCAGCAAGGGAAACTGGCAAGCATACTTACTATTGAGTGTTTAGCTCTCTCATCTCTCACCTGCTATCCATTTTTACAGTAAGAATGCAACGGCAAGTCGGAAATGTGTTCATTTCTCGATGATCTCCACACAGGCTCTGACGCGCCAACTAGCCCCGGTTCTCTCAAAGGAAAAGGGGCTTTTTCCTTTCTGTATTTCTTGTTTTTTCTATTTACTTTCCTGCGAATTTTCTAGCTCTCCCTTTCTCAAATCTCTATTTGACGGTTCTTCTTCACGACAAATAATGTCATCTATTACACAAGATCTGCCTAAGCCAGAGATTTTTGGCAATTGATCATTTCTCCACCTTGAGCCATTTAGACGGCGGTTCGTACGCTTTCTGAACAGATCAAGATCTTTTCCCAATTGAAATCTATCGCTGTATTAGAAAGTGATAAAAATTAAGTTGTTGATAAATATTAAATTAATAATTTTTTTGTGGTTTTTTGAAAGTTTTTCTAAAGCTTCTGATTTTCGCGCCGTTATTAAAAGTAACTTTGAGAGAACTACTTGGTTTTCCGAGACGTCGGAAACCGCTATACCGGAAAATCAATTGGAGAAATCACCATGGCAGTGAATGTAAATACAAACGTTTCAGCGATGACAGCGCAACGTTACCTAAACAACGCAAACAGCGCGCAACAAACATCAATGGAGCGTCTAGCTTCAGGCTCAAAAATCAACAGCGCAAAAGATGACGCTGCGGGCCTACAAATCTCGAACCGTTTGAACGTTCAGAGCCGCGGCCTTGATGTTGCTGTACGTAACGCGAACGACGGTATCTCAATTGCACAAACTGCTGAAGGTGCAATGAACGAGACAACCAACATCCTGCAACGTATGCGTGATTTGTCTCTACAATCTTCAAACGGCTCAAACTCAAAATCTGAGCGTGTAGCGATTCAAGAAGAAGTAACAGCACTGAACGACGAACTAAACCGTATCGCGGAAACAACGTCTTTTGGTGGTAACAAGCTGCTTAACGGTACTCATGGTACTAAATCATTCCAAATCGGTGCGGACAACGGTGAAGCGGTAATGCTTCAACTGAAAGACATGCGCTCTGATAACGCTCAGATGGGTGGTAAGAGCTACCAAACTGAGAACGCGAAAGATAAAGATTGGAACGTTCAAGCAGGCTCTAACGACCTAAAAATGTCGTTCACTGATAACTTCGGTCAAGCACAAGAAATCGACATCAGCGCAAAAGCGGGTGACGACATCGAAGAGCTAGCAACGTACATCAACGGTCAACAAGACTCTGTTAAAGCGTCTGTAACTGAAGACGGTAAGCTACAAATGTTTACTGGTAACAACAAAGTTGAAGGCGAAGTGGCATTCTCTGGCAGCCTTGCTGGCGAACTAGGCATGCAACCTGGCAAAGACGTAACGGTTGATACTATCGACGTAACATCAGTTGGCGGCGCACAAGAGTCTGTAGCTATTATCGATGCGGCACTTAAGTATGTAGATAGCCACCGTGCTGAGCTAGGTGCTTTCCAAAACCGTTTCGACCACGCTATCAGCAACTTAGACAACATTAACGAGAACGTTAACGCATCTAAGAGCCGTATTAAAGATACCGATTTCGCGAAAGAAACGACTCAGATGACTAAGTCTCAGATCCTTTCTCAAGCTTCAAGCTCGATCCTTGCTCAAGCGAAGCAAGCTCCGAACTCGGCACTTAGCCTGCTAGGTTAATCGATTGAAAGGTCACGTTGACCCTAGTGTTAACGTAGGACCTCCACAAATTAGCTCGTGGTGAGAGATGAGCGCTAAACAAACCCAGCTTCGGCTGGGTTTTTTATTGCCCGTTATTTGGCGAGTATGTATTTAGAAAAGTGCAATGTTGGTAGGCAGGAGCAAAAGCGAGATTCCCTATCGCGTTCGTTCCTCACTGTAGGGAATGACGGTGTGAAAATAACTAAAATAGTAATTCGTCATTCCAGAACTGAGTAGAACGAGGTATCAGGAATCTAGTTTTTCGATGAAGTGGCTTCTTTAGTTTTTGTTTACCACGGTCAGAAATGAAGAGCTATCTATAAGTCGGTTAGGGTAATTAACCGTCATCCCAGAACCGAGTAGAACGAGGTATCAGGAATCTAGTTTTTTGAGGAAGGAGTTTGTTTCGTTCTTATCTACCACTGTAAGGAATGAAGAGTGAAGCATAAGCCGGTGAGGGAATTAACCGTCATCCCAGAACTGAGCAGAATGAGATATCAGGGATCTGCTTTGGTTTTTATGTGCAAGGCGACACTTATCAATGAGCGAGGATACGAAACTTTAGCGAATGCCGCTTTATTAATTGAAGCCTGTTCACACTTTTCTTTGTTGTTGAAAAGAATACGAAAAAAATCGCATTTTTTATTAAAGCTTCTAATTAAGGGGCCGTTAAAGGGATTGAGAGAAATGATATGTACCAATGTAAGGTGAGAGAGACACTGGTGCATAAACAAATTGACATGTATTTGTGTGAGGTGAGAGTCACATAAGTGCATTAAAAAATGCCTAAAGGAGATCAACTATGGCGATTAATGTAAACACTAATGTGTCTGCAATGACGGCTCAGCGCTACCTGAATAGCGCGGCTGAAGGTACTCAAAAATCAATGGAGCGTTTGTCTTCTGGCTATAAAATCAATAGCGCAAAAGATGATGCTGCAGGCCTACAAATCTCTAACCGCTTAACGTCGCAAAGCCGTGGCCTAGATATGGCTGTGAAAAACGCGAATGACGGTATCTCTATTGCACAGACAGCTGAAGGTGCAATGAATGAGTCAACCAACATTCTGCAACGTATGCGTGACCTTTCTCTTCAATCTTCAAATGGTTCAAACAGCAAATCTGAACGTGTTGCGATCCAAGAAGAAGTATCTGCTCTAAACACAGAACTTAACCGTATTGCTGAAACGACCTCTTTTGGTGGTAACAGGCTTCTTAACGGTACTTACGGTAGCCAATCTTTCCAAATCGGCGCAGACTCCGGTGAAGCTGTAATCCTTTCTATGAGCAACATGCGTACTGACACTCAAGACATGGGTGGCAAGAGCTATGGCGTAGAAGAAGGCAAAGATGCTTCTTGGCGTGTAGGTGCTGGTGCTGATCTAACGATTAAGTACAACGATAAGTTTGGTGAAGCTCAAGAGTTGTCTATTTCTGCGAAAGAAGGCAACGATATCGAAGAGCTAGCAACTTACATCAATGGTCAAAGCCAAGACGTTAAAGCGTCTGTGGGTGAAGGCGGTAAACTGCAACTTTTCGCTTCAAGCCAAAAAGTTGAAGGTGATGTTGAGTTTGGCGGCAGCCTTGCGGGCGAACTAGGTATCGGTGCTGGTAAAGACGTTACCGTTAACGATATCGACGTAACTTCTGTTGCAGGTGCAAACGAAGCAGTATCTATCATTGATGGTGCTCTAAAATCTGTTGATAGCCAACGTGCTTCTCTAGGTGCTTTTCAAAACCGTTTTGACCACGCAATCAGTAACTTAGACAACATTAACGAAAACGTTAATGCGTCTAAGAGCCGTATCAAAGATACCGATTACGCGAAAGAAACAACAGCTATGACTAAGTCTCAAATCCTACAACAGGCGAGTACTTCTATCCTAGCTCAAGCAAAACAGTCACCATCAGCAGCTCTAAGCTTATTGGGCTAAACTTACCTCGGTAAGTAGCGGTAAACTCTACTCTGGGTAGAGTTTTACTGTTTGGCTCATAAAGGAGGGAGGGAGAGTGTTATGGAAATATCATCCAACGCATCGAACATCCAGCCTTATGGCTCACCTAATGGCATTAAAATTGCAAGCGATGAAGGTAGTAGTGCGTCGAGTATTTCGCGACTAAAAGAAGCAACATCTTATGGCAAGGTAGAGAAATCGAAAGAGGAAGCTACCGAAGCGGCGATTCAATTAGCTCAACATAGACAAGAGTTAAATGATGAAGAGCGAGTCAAAATGGTGGAGAAGGTAAACGAGTTTATCTCCTCTCTCAACAAAGGTGTGGCATTTAAGGTCGATGAAGAATCTGGGAGAGATGTGGTTACCATTTATGAGACCACAACCGGTGATATTATTCGCCAGATCCCTGATGAAGAAATGCTTGAAATTCTAAGACGCCTAGCAGCCCAAAACTCGAATAGTCGAATATTTGAGGTGAAGGTTTAAGTCGTATTATTGAGGTGATTTAATGAGTTTTGGCCCAATGGGGATTTCGTCTGGCATGGATATCAATTCCATGGTCAGCAAAATTGTTGATTCGGAGCGTGTACCTAAACAGCAACGAATCGACAATGAACGAACGCGAATCGATACCAGCATTAGTGCCTATGGAAGACTCAGAGAATCCCTTGATTCGATGAAAAACCTGATGACAAACTTTCGTCAGGAAAAAGCTTTTGCTGTGCGAACAGTTGAAAGTACCGATGAAGGTCTTGTCTCTGCAACCGCGACTACCGAAGCGATCGCTGGCAAATATGCCATCGATGTGTTGCAGCTTGCCCAAAGCCATAAAGTGGCTTCTGATGTACTGTCAGAGGACATGAAATTTGGCCCAGGTAAGCTGCAGGTTTCGCTTGGTGATGACAGCTTTGACGTGCAAGTTGGCGACAGATCGAGACTTATCGAAGTTGTTCGTGGAATCAACGGTGCAGATAGCAACCCAGGCGTTCGTGCATCTATTATAAATGATGTCGAAGGTCCAAGACTTATCATTGCCTCGAACCAGTCTGGTTCAGATCAGCAGATCAGCATTAATGTTGAGTCAGATGCTGCCAATCCCCTGAAAAAACTCGAATACAAAACGCTTGAAGAACGTGTTAAAGCGCTAGAGAAAGCGCGCGTTGCTGCTCAAGATATTCTAGCTCTAACCCCTGCAGGAAAAGCCGTCGAACTCATCGATGAAGTGATCGCTAGCGATGACCCAAATGCGAATGAAACACTCGATAAAGATGGCAATATCATCCCAGCAGCCCAAACCGATTCTACTTCAGATGCTGACGGAGACTCTCAAAGTCTCAGCTACGGTGAGCAAGCCGCAGCCGACGGCCAAGCTGCTCTAGACGCAGCTCAAGCGGCAAAGTCGGTGATGCCTGAAGACAATATCCCTGGCTGGACTGAAACCGCGTCAGGTACGCTTTTAGATTCTTACTACACTCCAGAACTTGAGCTTGATGAAAAAGCGATAGAGAAGGCACCCGATGTGCCGGGGTGGTCAAATGCTGCCTCAGGTACTCTGACCGATTCATACGTGACACCGAAAGAAGCCCAACAAAAGCTTGAGGCTGAGCAAGCGCGTATTGAAGAGAAGATTTCACAAGAAAAAGCGGAGTTGGCTGAGAAAGTTCAAAAAGGCGAACTCACCGCAGAACAAGCCAAGAAAATTGAGCGTGCTAAATTAGAACCCGAAGAGCGAGAGCTTTTAGAGAAGGTCGATAAAGCGCAAGCAGACCTCGAACAAGCACAGCAATCTTTTGATACCTATAGTGGTATGACTGAAGTTCAGGCTGGCCAAGATTCTATGGTTGTCTTAGATGGTGTTGCTCAGCTCTCGAGTAATAACAATGTGATTGAAGATGCCGTTGAAGGTATCGATATAACGGTGAAAGGAAAAACGCCAAAAGATAAGCCGCCGGCAGAAATTGGTGTGGAGTACGACCGTAACAGTGTTCGTCAAGATATCGAATCCTTTGTGAGCTCTTATAACCAGTTCTATCAAGTGTCGAAAGACCTCGCCGGTGTTGATCCAACAACAGGCCAAAAGGGACCGCTTTCTGGTGACAGTACAGTGCGTAACGCCGACTCCCGATTGAAAGGGGTGTTCTCATCAAGTATCGAAGGTGCGCCAGACAACCTTAAGTCTTTGACTGAATTCGGTATCACCACCACAAGACAAGGCTCGCTAGAAATCAACTACGACATGCTTGATCGTCAACTCAACAACAATTTCGATAAGTTGGGTGAGTTCTTTGGTGGCAACAATGGTTTCGCCAAAAGAGTGGAAGATGCGATTCAAGGTATCACAGGTATTACGGGTTCAATCCGTACTAGAGAGAAGAGCTTGGTCGAGCAAAACTACCGCTTGGTTGATGACCAAAGCGCGCTTGACCGTCGCATGGACAGCCTAGAGAGCCGCACGCACTCTAAGTTCACGGCCATGCAAGATGCGACCAGTAAGATGCAATCTCAGCTGGGCAGTATGATGAATGCGTTGGGCTAATAGATGAATAGCCAGCTACAAGAGCTTTGTGAACTCGATCAACTAATTATCTCTAAACTGGAATTTAGTGAAATTAATGCTGAAGAAATAACGCAGCTTGTCGATAACAGAGAACAGTTATTGCAAAACGTGCTTCAAATAATCGACTCACATCCCGACGTTAAGCAAAGTTCTGAATGGTTTGAAGCCATTACCAGAACCAGAAAATTAGTCGAATTGATGCAGTCTGAGACGAGTCGAGTAGGTAAGACCCTACACAAGTACCGTCACGGCGCCAAATCAGTTCAACAATACAAAAAGTTTTTATAGAAGAGGTTTACTATGCGCGGTTCTTTACAGGCATATAAAAAGGTATCAGTGGATAGTCAGCTAACGGCTGCCTCACCGCATAAGATTGTACAAATGCTAATGGCCGGTGCTATCGAGCGTTTGATTCAAGGCAAAGCGGCAATGCAAGCAGGCAACATCCCAGTGAAAGGTGAGCGACTTGGTAAGGCTCTAGATATCATTATTAGCCTACGTAGTTGCCTATCTATGGACGATGGTGGCGATATTGCAAAAAACCTAGATCAACTTTATGAGTTCATGATCACGCAAATTTCTGCGGCAAATCACAAAAATGACCCACAGCCTATTGATGATGTTATCGATATTATTCGCGAAATTAAGAGCGCTTGGGACCAAATTCCGAACGAATATCACAACTTGACGTCCGCTGACGTAGGTATTTAAAGAAAAATTGCAGTTTTAACCAATCTCATATCCCTTAATTGGTTGGTTGCCTTATTTTTTTAATCAAATAAAATAGAAGCCATTAGATAGCCTAATGGCTTTTTTTCGTTGCTGATTTCCTAAATTTGTCCACGTAGACCATAATCATTGATACATCTCACTGTTTTATAGACTACGTCGCTCACCGTTTTTCCGCATCGCACCAAAATAAAGGCAATAATTCCTACTTATGCAAGGTTTGGCAAAACTGCTTGTCGTCGACGATAACGCTCAAGATCGTCACAATTTAAGCACAATATTAGAGTTTGTAGGAGAGAGCTGCGAAGTAATCAGCTCTGAACAAGCACGTAAAGTTGACTGGTCACTACAGTGGGCCGGCTGCATTATTGGTACCATTAAAGGTAAAGGCTTCAACGCATTACTGAATGAGAAGCTTGTTCACGCCAATCACATCCCTTTACTGGTGATTGGCAAAAACAATCACCCGGTTGACGAGTTGACTAACTATGTTGGTGAGCTTGAACTTCCTCTTAACTACCCGCAATTAAGTGATGCATTAAGACACTGTAAAGACTTCTTAGGCCGCAAAGGTGTTCAAGTTGTGTCTTCGGCACGCAAGAACACCCTGTTTCGCAGCCTAGTAGGACAAAGTGCTGGCATTCAAGAAGTACGTCACTTAATTGAACAAGTCTCTTCTACGGAAGCGAACGTGCTGATTCTTGGTGAATCAGGCACAGGCAAAGAAGTCGTAGCGCGTAACATTCACTATCACTCTAAACGTCGTTCAGGGCCTTTTGTTCCTGTAAACTGTGGCGCGATTCCACCTGATTTGCTTGAAAGTGAACTGTTTGGTCATGAGAAGGGCGCATTTACTGGGGCGATTACCGCACGTAAAGGCCGTTTTGAATTGGCTGAAGGTGGCACACTGTTTCTTGATGAAATTGGCGATATGCCGATGGCGATGCAAGTTAAGCTGCTACGAGTACTGCAAGAACGATGCTTTGAGCGTGTAGGTGGCAATAGCACCATACAAGCTGATGTTAGAGTGATTGCGGCAACCCACCGCAACCTTGAAGATATGATCGACGATGATTCGTTCCGTGAAGATCTTTACTACCGCTTAAATGTATTCCCGATTGAAATGCCGGCGCTTCAAGATCGTAAAGAAGATATTCCACTGTTGCTTCAAGAGCTGATGACTCGAATGGAAGCGGAAGGCAGCATGCCTATCTGTTTCACGGCTCGTGCTATCAACTCTTTGATGGAGCATTACTGGCCAGGCAACGTTCGTGAACTAGCGAACCTGGTTGAGCGAATGGTTATCTTGTATCCAAATAGCTTGGTTGATGTGAATCATCTGCCAACTAAATATCGATACAGCGATATCCCTGAGTTCCAGCCAGAGTTTAATAGCTTTGGATCTGAAGAGGAGCAAGAGCGTGATGCACTTGCTGATTTGTTCTCAGAAGATTTCAGTTTTGATCAGCAAGATGATATTGCCGACAATGCCAATGCTCCTCAAGAGTTACCGCCAGAAGGGGTTAACTTGAAAGAGCTCCTCGCGGATATGGAAGTGAATATGATCAATCAAGCGTTGGAAGCGCAGGGCGGTATTGTTGCTCGTGCTGCTGACATGCTTGGAATGCGTAGAACCACTCTGGTTGAAAAAATGCGTAAATATAACTTGCAGCGATAGTATCCAGTTTTCGATGAAAACGAAAAACTAGCACACACTTTTTAGCTATTTAGTAACTCTAGCTAAGTGAACAGATAAACCATAGTCGAGTTGTTGCTTGCTTAACTATGTGATAAATATAGCAAATAGCCTGACTCGTGTTGTACGTCTCAGGCTGTTTTAGTATTTGAGGCAAATTTTTGACATGCACGTATCTAACGAACCAGAAAATCAATCACACCTAGATTCTGTTGAACAGCAGGTTGAGCGCTATAAGCAAGTACTCGATGTGATGCCAGCAGGGGTCATCTTGTTAGATACACACGGCGAAGTGAGAGAAGCGAACCCTGAAGCACACCGTATTCTTGGTGTTGAGTTAGTTGGCGAGAAGTGGTTTTCAGTGATTCAAAGTGCCTTCGACCCAAAAGACGATGACGGTCATGAGATCTCATTGAAGAATGGGCGAAAAGTACGTTTGGCGATTTCAGCCTCTACCACGGGTCAGCTGATTTTGATTACCGATTTGACCGAGACCCGACTCTTGCAGTCTCGCGTGAGTGATCTTCAGCGTTTGTCTTCATTAGGCAGAATGGTGGCCTCGCTTGCTCATCAGGTGCGAACGCCGCTTTCAAGTGCGATGCTGTATGCATCAAACCTTGCCGCGCCGAATCTGCCGCCGGCAACAAAAACGCGTTTTCAATCTAAGCTTATGGATAGATTGCATGACTTAGAGAAGCAAGTGAACGACATGTTGTTGTTTGCCAAGGGTGGTGACAACAAAGTCGTTAAGCCATTTACAGTGTCTGAATTGATCACCGAATTTCACCCTATGGTGGAAGCGGCATTGAAAACCAACCAGATTGATTATTGCCAGGAAGTTGAGGCCGAACAGACTCAAATGTTCGGCAACGCCAACGCTATCGCCTCAGCGTTAAGCAACCTGGTGTTGAACGCGGTTCAAATTGCGGGCAAGGAATCGCAGATCGATGTGTTTTTTAGGCCCGTAAATGGCGAGCTTAAGATATCAGTGCAAGACAGTGGCCCCGGTGTACCGAAAGAGCTTCAAGGTAAAATTATGGAACCCTTCTTTACCACTCGTTCACAAGGTACAGGTCTAGGCTTAGCGGTTGTACAAATGGTATGTCGAGCACATGAAGGCCGACTGGAATTGATATCAGAAGAAGGGGACGGCGCATGCTTTACCATGTGTCTACCGCTTGAAAGAAGTGCTTCTTCTGAAGACTAATAAGTTTTAACTGAATTTACACTGGAGAATCCTATGGCTCAAAGCAAAGTGTTAATCGTCGAAGATGATGAAGGTCTACGCGAAGCCCTTGTCGACACTCTCGCGCTTGCTGGCTATGAATGGCTGGAAGCGGATTGTGCGGAAGATGCTCTGGTCAAATTAAAATCGAACTCCGTTGATATTGTCGTATCTGACGTGCAGATGGCGGGCATGGGTGGCTTGGCGCTATTGAGAAACATCAAGCAGCATTGGCCCAACTTACCTGTATTACTAATGACAGCGTACGCCAACATCGAAGATGCCGTTGCTGCAATGAAAGAGGGCGCTATCGACTATATGGCAAAGCCATTTGCGCCAGAAGTACTGCTCAACATGGTCAGCCGTTATGCCCCTGTAAAGTCGGACGACAATGGCGACGCTATCGTTGCTGATGAAAAAAGTATCAAGCTAATGATGCTGGCTGATAAAGTCGCAAAAACCGATGCTAACGTCATGGTGTTAGGCCCGAGTGGTTCTGGTAAAGAGGTGATGTCTCGATACATTCACAATGCTTCTAGCCGAAAAGATGGGCCGTTTGTCGCAATTAACTGCGCGGCGATCCCAGACAACATGTTAGAAGCGACCCTGTTTGGTTATGAAAAAGGCGCATTTACTGGCGCTATTCAAGCTTGCCCGGGGAAATTCGAGCAAGCGCAGGGCGGTACGATTCTGTTGGATGAGATCAGTGAGATGGATCTTAGCCTACAAGCCAAACTACTGCGTGTTTTGCAAGAGCGCGAAGTTGAGCGATTAGGCAGTCGTAAGAGCATCAAATTGGATGTTCGTGTATTAGCGACCAGTAACCGAGACCTTAAACAGTATGTTTCTGAAGGGAATTTCCGTGAGGATTTATACTACCGCTTGAATGTATTCCCAATTTCTTGGCCACCACTGTGTGAGCGAAAAGGTGATATTGAGCCTTTAGCCAAGCACTTAGTTGAGCGTCATTGCACCAAACTTGGTATGCCTGTACCGGTTCTGTCAGCGCAAGCGATCAGTAAACTCGTCAATTATCCGTGGCCGGGCAATGTTCGCGAATTAGACAATGTGGTACAGCGTGCGTTAATATTGAGCGAACAAGAGAACATCTCTGGTGAGCATATCCTTCTTGAAGGTGTCGATTGGCAAGACGCAAGCAGCCTACAACAAATCGTCGAAGGCAGTGATGTTGCTGCGCCAGAAATTAAGCCTATTGCCGAAGCAAACCCAATCAATAAAATCGCGGCTAGCAGCGAAGGGTTAGGTAATGAGCTTAGAGATCAAGAGTATGCGATCATTCTTGAAACCCTGATAGCATGTAATGGCCGACGCAAAGACATGGCTGAAAAACTGGGTATTAGCCCACGCACATTGCGTTACAAATTGGCGAAAATGCGCGATGCTGGAATAGATATCCCAAACTGAGGATAGAATAGTAGTGTCAGCTTTCTGACTAGTGTAATACGATATCTAGTCAATTTAATGTGTGGCACGCTAATTGCTCTGTCAATAATATAGCTAAATAGATGGTCATAATTTTGACTCCTGAGGTAGTAGATGAGAATAGATGGTTTACAAGGCGAAATGCAGGCGATGATGGTCGAAGCTGCCAGCGCGCGTCCCGCAGCAACGGGGCAAGCGGTCGGAGCAGATTTTGGCAACATGCTGACTAATGCCATCAATAATGTGAACTCATTACAAAAGACCTCAGGTGATCTTCAAGCTCGTTTTGATAGTGGCGACCAAAGCGTATCCCTATCGGACGTGATGATTGCTCGTAATAAATCTAGTGTGGCTTTTGAGGCGACGATCCAAATTAGAAATAAATTGGTCGAATCGTACAAAGAGCTGATGAATATGCCGGTATAAGTTGGGTAGTTAAATAGTGGCAGATAATAGTCAAACAACAGATTTAACCGTAAGCGATAGCAACGACCACGCACTTATTGCAGGCTCTGAGCTAGACGGAGAAGGGCAAAACCCCGATCTAGGTGAACGTAGTTCATCGAAGTTCGATATGGCTGTCGGTGATCTCGATTTACTTCGTCAGGTCGTCTTAGTCCTTTCTATCTCTATCTGTGTAGCGCTGATTGTGATGCTGTTTTTCTGGGTGAAAGAGCCAGAAATGCGTCCATTAGGGGCTTACGAAACAGAAGAATTGATTCCCGTTCTTGATTACTTGGATCTGCAAAAGATCCAGTACACGCTTGAAGGCAATACCATCTCAGTACCGGCGAGTGAGTACAACTCATTGAAGCTTAATATGGTACGAGCGGGTTTGAACCAAGAGCGAAACGCGGGTGATGACATCCTCATGCAAGACATGGGTTTTGGAGTATCACAACGTTTAGAACAAGAACGCCTTAAATTAAGTCGTGAAAGACAACTTGCCAAAGCCATTGAGCAGATGAAACAGGTGCGTAAAGCTCAGGTTTTATTGGCCCTGCCGAAGCAGAGTGTCTTTGTACGTCATAATCAAGAAGCTTCCGCTTCCGTATTCCTAACCCTGAAAACTGGCACAAACCTTAAGCAGCAAGAAGTCGATTCTGTTGTGGATATGGTGGCAAGTGCTGTTCCGGGAATGAAGACCTCACGTATTACGGTGACCGATCAGCATGGTCGATTGTTGAGCTCAGGCTCTCAAGACCCTATGTCAGCGGCGCGTCGTAAAGAACACGAGTTAGAGCGCAATCAAGAACAAGCGCTGCGTGAAAAAATTGACTCTATCCTGATTCCTATTCTTGGGTTTGGTAACTACACCGCTCAGGTTGATATTCAGCTCGATTTCAGTGCTGTGGAGCAAACCAGAAAACGCTTTGATCCGAATACACCGGCGACTCGAAGTGAATACACCTTAGAAGATTACAACAACGGCAATACTGTGGCGGGTATTCCGGGGGCGTTGAGTAACCAGCCTCCAGCGGATGCCTCAATTCCACAAGATGTGGCTCAGATGAAAGACGGCGCGATGACAGGTCAAGGCTCTGTTCACAAAGAAGCGACTCGAAACTTTGAGCTAGACACCACCATCAGTCATGAACGTAAACAGAGCGGCACGGTTAATCGCCAGACGGTTTCTGTTGCGATCAAAGACCGCCAATCCTTGAACCCAGATACGGGGGAAGTGGTTCATACTCCGATTCCGGCGAGCGAGATCAATGCGATTCGCCAAGTACTGATTGGTACGGTGGGCTTTGATGAAACTCGTGGTGATTTGCTCAACGTATTAAGCATGCAGTTTGCACCTCAAGTAACAGATGTTGTTGCTGATGTACCAATCTGGGAGCATCCAAACTTCAATGATTGGGTTCGTTGGTTTGCAAGTGCCTTGGTTATTATTGTGGTGGTGTTGGTACTTGTTCGCCCTGCAATGAAGAAACTGCTTAACCCAGCAGCAGACAACGATGAACAGATGTACGGCCCTGATGGTATGCCAATTGGTGCCGACGGCGAAACCAGCTTAATTGGTGGTGATATTGAAGGTGGTGAGCTGTTTGAATTTGGTTCAAGTATCGACTTACCAAACCTTCATAAAGACGAGGACGTGCTGAAAGCAGTACGTGCACTTGTAGCGAATGAACCAGAGCTAGCAGCTCAAGTAGTTAAGAATTGGATGGTAGATGGCTAACGAAATAGTTCCACAACAAACTGAAGGCGGTGAAGTGCTTGATGTCTCTAGCGTGGATATCGGCTCTATCTCAGGCGATGAGCGTGCTGCGATCTTGTTGCTCAGTTTAAATGAAGAAGATGCTGCTGGTATTATTCGTCACCTAGAGCCAAAGCAGGTTCAGCGTGTGGGTAGTGCGATGGCACGAGCTACAGACCTATCCCAAGAGAAAGTAGGCGCAGTGCACCGTGCTTTCTTAGATGATATTCAGAAGTACACCAACATTGGTATGGGCAGCGAAGACTTCATGCGTAATGCGTTAGTTGCTGCTCTGGGTGAAGACAAGGCGAATAACCTTGTTGACCAAATCCTTCTCGGCACAGGTTCGAAAGGTTTGGATTCGCTTAAGTGGATGGATCCTCGTCAGGTGGCGAGCATTATCATCAACGAGCACCCTCAAATTCAAACCATTGTGTTGTCGTACCTCGATGCCGATCAATCGGCTGAGATCTTGTCTCAGTTCCCAGAGCGAGTTCGTCTGGATCTGATGATGCGTATTGCCAACCTTGAAGAAGTTCAACCTTCGGCTCTTGCTGAGCTGAACGAAATCATGGAGAAACAGTTCGCGGGTCAAGCGGGTGCTCAAGCTGCCAAAATTGGTGGCCTGAAAGCCGCGGCTGAGATCATGAACTACATGGATAACAACGTGGAAGGCGTCTTGATGGATCAAATCCGTGACCAAGACGAAGACATGGCAACACAGATTCAAGATCTGATGTTTGTCTTTGAAAACCTTATTGAAGTTGATGACCAAGGTGTTCAACGACTACTACGTGATGTTCCACAAGATATTCTACAGAAAGCACTTAAAGGTGCAGATGAAGGTCTACGTGAGAAGATCTTCAAGAACATGTCTAAACGTGCTGCCGATATGATGAGAGACGATATTGAGGCGATGCCGCCAGTCAAAGTCTCTGATGTTGAAGCGGCTCAGAAAGAGATTTTGGGTATCGCTAGGAAGATGGCAGACAGTGGCGAAATTATGCTGTCTGGTGGCGCCGACGAGTTCCTTTAATACAGAAACCTCAAAAGCCCCACACTGTTGGGGCTTTTCTTTATCCAATCTCGAACCACAGATTAACTCAGTTTAACTGCTTGAATTCACAGTACAGTTAAGCTCATTCATAGATAGGTACTGATATGTCAGGTGATAGAAAACGCGGCTTCCTTCGCCCTGAAGAAGATAATACGGTTGCCCAACCTCAGAAATGGGGGCTGCCTGACTACACCTCTGACGTGAGCAAACAAGCCAAAGAAACCGCTTTTAACTACGACCCTAGTTGGATGCCAACGGTTGAAGAAGCCATTGAAGATGAAGAGCTGGTTCTGACTGAAGAGCAAATAGAGCTGATTAAACAAGGCGCTTATCAGGAAGGTCTGCACCAAGGTCAAGAAGCGGGCTTTAAGCAAGGCTATGAAAAAGGCAAAGAAGAAGGTTTTGCCGCAGGTCACGAAGAAGGCAACGAAGCCGGCAAGCTTGAAGGCGTAACCGCGGGACAAGAATACATTCAACAGCAAGTGGCCGTCTTCATGGGGTTGGCAAACCAGTTCGCTCAACCATTAGAGCTTATGAACGCTCAGGTGGAGAAACAATTGGTCGACATGGTGCTTACCATGGTCAAAGAAGTGGTTCATGTTGAAGTGCAAACCAACCCACAAATCATATTAGATACCGTTAAAGAATCGGTAGAGTCGTTGCCGATCTCTGGTCATGCGATCACATTGAAGCTTAACCCAGAAGATGTCGCGATCATTCGCTCTGCGTATGGCGAGACTGAATTGGACTGCCGTAATTGGACGCTGGTCGCAGAGCCAGCACTCAACCGTGGTGATGTACAAATTGAAGCGGGTGAGTCGAGCGTTAACTACCGCATGGAAGATCGCGTAAAGAACGTCATTCAAAACTTCTGCGGCGCAAATCGCCACCAGGGTCATGAGTAATGCTTGAGTTAGCGAATCGTCTCAGTCAGTACAAAGTCGAGGGGCTAAAATCGCGACCAATTGCCTCTGGTAAATTAGTACGCGTTGTTGGCTTAACGCTTGAAGCGACCGGCTGTAAAGCGCCAATCGGCAGTTTGTGTTTAGTCGAAACCATGTCTGGTCAGATGGAAGCCGAAGTCGTCGGTTTCTCTGGCGATAACCTATTTTTGATGCCGAGTGAGCAAATCACCGGGATCTTACCTGGCGCTCGCGTCACGCCAATGACTACCGAAAGTGGTATCCCTGTTGGAATGGAACTGCTCGGTCGAGTGATCGACGGCGTAGGTAATCCACTCGACGGGTTAGGTCCAATCTATACAGAGCAACGCGCTTCATTTAATGCGGAGCCAATCAACCCGTTAGCTCGTAAACCGATTTCTGAACCACTCGATGTCGGCTTGAAAGCCATTAATGGTTTGCTAACCGTGGGTAAAGGGCAACGTATCGGTCTGTTTGCTGGCTCTGGTGTTGGTAAGTCGGTCACGCTGGGGATGATGACTCGAGGCACAACCGCGCAAGTGGTGGTTGTAGGTCTAATTGGTGAGCGTGGACGAGAAGTAAAAGAGTTTATTGAAGAAATTCTTGGTGAAGATGGCCGTAAGCGTTCGGTTGTTGTTGCCGCTCCTGCCGACTCATCACCATTGATGCGCTTAAAAGGCTGTCAAACCGCGCTGGCTGTCGCCGAGTATTTCCGCGACCAAGGCTTAGATGTTCTGCTGCTCATGGATTCATTGACCCGTTTTGCTCAAGCGCAGCGTGAAATTGCTCTGTCTGTGGGTGAGCCGCCAGCAACCAAAGGTTATCCGCCATCAGTCTTCGCTAAGCTTCCTGCGCTGGTGGAACGAGCAGGTAACGGCAATGATGAACAAGGTTCTATCACAGCTTTCTTTACCGTGTTAACCGAAGGCGATGACTTACAAGATCCGATTGCGGATGCGTCGCGAGCGATTCTCGATGGTCACGTTGTGTTATCTCGTGAGATGGCCGATGCGGGTCACTACCCAGCGATTGATGTTGAGAAATCCGTCAGCCGTGTTATGCCGCAAATCACCACTGAAGAACATGTCTTGATGTCGAAAGCGGTAAGGCAAGTGCTGTCTATCTGTCGTAAAAACCAAGATTTGGTTTCGATTGGTGCTTACAAGCCAGGAACGGATCCAGCAATCGACAGTGCCTTCACGTTGAAGCCAAAACTGGATGAGTACTTGCAGCAGAAGATGAAAGAGACCGTTCCATACGATATGTGCGTCAACATGTTGAAGCATGTATTGGGTGGCTGACGAGTGAATAAGGTTAGTCATGGATAACGCATTAGAATTTTTGCTCGATCAAGCTAAAGATCAAGAGAACCAAGCCGTACTCGCGCTCAACAAAGCGAACTCTGAGCTGCAAGGATACTATGAACAAGTTGCGCAGATTGAAAAGTATCGACTGGATTACTGTCAGCAGCTCGTTGACCGCGGCAAGGCAGGCTTAACGGCGAGCCAATATGGTCACTTGAACCGCTTCTTAACTCAGTTGGATGAAACATTATCCAAGCAGAGAGAAGCCGAGCACCACTTTAAAAATCAAGTCGACAACTGCCAAAGCTACTGGATGGAGTTACGCAAAAAACGTAAATCCTACGAGTGGTTGATGGAGAAAAAGCAGAAAGAGAAAGCAAAGCTGCAAGATCGAAGAGAACAAAAGCAAATGGATGAGTTTTCGACTCTGTTATACAGCCGAAAGAAGATGTGATCCTAAGCCACGAATGACGTCAGTGCTTTTCTCTATATTGTGAAAACCGAACTTATAGGCATGTTTCTTGCTCCGTTTTATATAAAATTGCGCGGTATGCCCACCAAAGGCATGAAAAGCATCCGACTTTCTTTTTGTTGCCTGATTCATGGCAGCAAAGCTAGTAGATAGAGCTTGTATATATGAATGTTAGTCTTTCCTCAAATTCAGCGACCAACAAAACGTCATCGTTGTTGGACACCGGTTCTGCCTCTTCCAAGGTAGAAGAAACCGGCGACTCTAAAGGTTTCTTTGAGTCCTTTAAAGAAGCGCTCGGCTTTGAAGAAAGTGACAGTAAAGTCGCAGCAAAAGACACAGAAAGCACTGCGAAACCTGATACTAAACAGACATCTACCGAAGGTGAAGCGTCAGCCGAAGCGAACAAAGGTGATTCCGCTGAATCAAAGGCTACTGACGAAGTGAGCGAAGCGCAAAGCAAGCAAGCAGCTTCAGAAGTAGAAGGCGAGAAAGCTGCTGATAAAACATCAGCAGAGGCTGCGTCTGGATCTGAGGCTCAGCTCAAAGCCAATTCGGGCACTGATAGCACTGTCGCTGATAAGACTGTTGCAGATAAGGCAGATGGTAAAGATGCGCAGGATACGACTAACGAATCTAAAGAACATATTGCTCAATCCCAAACTCAGGGTCCATCAGCGGTAGATGGTGCTACGCAGGCATCGCAAGCCAATGCAGCGATGAGCGAAGGCAATAAATTGCTTGGTCAATTGGATGAGGCAAACAAAACCCTAAATCAAGCGCCAAACGGCAAAGGCTTGCCTCAGCAAGGTCAGGTAGAACAAGCCCAAGGTAATATCACCGGTGCTTCTGTTGCAGGAGTTTCCGTTACGGATAAGGCGACACAACAAGCTAAGGCTGCAAATCAGGAGAAGAGCCTTGAAGTCGATTCTGAAATCGCTGTACTTACCGGAGGTAAGGGTGTTTCTCAGCTAACTGATGCTGAAATTCGACAGTTGATGGATAAAGGCGTCACTCCAGAACAAATTGAAGCCAGTATGAGCCGAGAGCTGAGCCAAAATAATGCTACTAGTGCGGTTACTGCCGATCAGAGCCAAGCATTGTCAGCTGCGGATATTGAACTTGCAAAGCAAGTAGATGCCCATACCAAAGCGCTAAATCAATTAAATGGACAAATCGAGTCAGAGCAGTCTGTTGTCGATAGCTTGCTTCAGAAGCAACAAAGTGGCGCTAAGTTGACGGTTGATGAGCAAGCCGCTTTGGCTAAAGCGACCTCTAACCTAGACCTGTTGAATCAACAGCTCGCTAACGTTCAACAACAAGCAACAGCTTTGCTAAGTCAAGCTCCGGCTGCGAACAGTGCGTCTGGTGAACCCGCTGCTATCGATTGGGATAATACGGATTCAAGCGAAACTAAAGCCTTAGCTGCGGCAGCATCAACAGCCGCTGTAGCGACGGCGGCACAACAAGTGTCAGCGCAGGCCGCTTCTCAATCAGCAAACAATGCTCTTACGGAAAAGGCGGCAATGCTGCACGCCAATAATGCACATGCAGCCCAACAGGCAGCTGCTCAACAAGCTAATGTGGCTTCACCTCAGCAGCAAGCAACGTTGGATCCAGCTTTAACCGCGCAAGGTATGGCGATGAATGCAACGCCAGCTGCCACAAAAGCAGGCTCGACTGATACGCTTCTTAAAGCGGGCGCCGGTGCAGCAGCACTGTCTGGTTTGGGTAAAGCGGGTGCTAAAGAAGATTCTAAAGATTCAACCTTTGCCCAGCAGATCGCTTCTGCGGCTGGCGCACAAGGTACAGCCACGGTGGGTTCAGCACCTACACGAGCTGAAATTCAAGCTGCTCAACAAGCGCCTTTACAGCTCACCAAAGAGCTAGCCAATGAGCAGGTGGCTGAAAAAGTACAAATGATGATGTCTAAGAACCTTAAGAACTTGGACATCCGTCTCGACCCACCAGAACTGGGCCAAATGAAAATCCGCATGACCATGAATAATGACGTGGCAAACGTGCACTTTACGGTGAGTAATCAGCAAGCGAGAGATGTGATTGAACAAACCTTACCTCGCTTGAGAGAGATGCTTGCTCAACAAGGTCTGCAGCTTGCCGATTCGTCTGTTCAACAACAGAACTCCGGTCAGGGACAAGATAGATACAACAATGGTGAGCAACAATCCGGCGCTAACCGCACAAATGATACGCAAGGTGATGAAAACCTTGATAGTGGCAGCAATCTTGAATTGAATGTCGCATCAAAGCGTGATGGAATTAGTTATTATGCCTAATATCAGGCTAAGAACGCTTAGTTAATCGAAAGAACAGGAAGTTAGAGTAAAGTATGGCAGAAGAACAAGATGCACCTAAAGGGAAGAGCAAGCTCCTTATAATCATTATTGCCGTAGTCGTGTTACTGCTTGGTATAGGTGGTGCGCTGTACTTTTTCTTAGGTTCTGACGATAGCGCCTCTGAATCTCAGTCTCAGCCAGCAACGGCTGTGGTCGCTGCAGAGCCTGTTATGTATGTTAATATTCCTCAGCCCTTCTTGTTTAATGTGACAGGTGACAAAAAAGATCGCCTAGTTCAGATAAAAGCACAGCTCATGGTACGTGGTAGTAAGAATGAAGACCTGGCTCGTTACCACTCTCCACTTGTAGAAAGTACGCTACTGGCCACGTTCGCTTCGGCAACGGTCGACCAATTGCGCTCACCCACTGGACGAGTAGAACTGCGTGACAAGGCAACAGAAGATATTAAAGCAAGCCTGGCTCAAGCTGTTGGCCAGCCTGTGATTGAAAAAGTGTTATTCACTGACTTCGTAATTCAATAGGTAATTTGTGACCGATTTATTAAGCCAAGACGAAATTGATGCGCTGTTACATGGCGTTGATGATGTTGAAGAAGTTGAAGATGTCTTAGAAACCGAAAATGACAATGCGGTCAATTTCGACTTCTCATCTCAAGATCGAATCGTCCGTGGTCGAATGCCGACCCTTGAACTTATTAACGAGCGCTTCGCACGTCATATGCGTATCAGCTTATTTAATATGTTACGTAAAACGGCTGAAGTGTCGATCAACGGCGTACAAATGATGAAGTTTGGTGAGTACCAAAACACATTGTATGTACCCACCAGTTTAAACATGGTTCGTTTCCGTCCACTTAAAGGTACGGCACTCATCACCATGGAAGCTCGTCTGGTTTTCATTCTCGTAGAGAACTTTTTTGGCGGTGATGGTCGTTTCCACGCCAAGATTGAAGGTCGTGAATTCACGCCTACCGAAAGACGAATCATTCAGTTACTGCTGAAAATTGTTTTTGAAGACTACAAAGAAGCTTGGTCTCCCGTGATGGGGGTTGAGTTTGAATACTTGGATTCTGAAGTAAACCCAAGTATGGCGAACATTGTGAGCCCAACCGAAGTGATTGTTGTGAGTTCGTTCCACATTGAAGTGGATGGCGGTGGTGGTGACTTCCACGTTGTCATGCCTTACTCGATGGTTGAGCCGATCCGTGAGCTGCTTGATGCGGGTGTTCAATCAGACAAGATGGAAACCGATGTTCGTTGGAGTACCGCACTGCGTGATGAAATCATGGATGTGCCTGTTAACTTCCGTGTGAACTTGCTAGAGCAAGACATCTCCCTTCGTGACCTGATGGAGCTGCGCCCTGGTGACGTTATCCCAATGAACATGCCTGAACACGCAACGATGTTTGTCGAAGAACTGCCGACTTATCGTGTGAAAATGGGACGTTCTGGTGAGAAGCTTGCAGTACAGATTTCGGAAAAAATTCAAAGACCCCATGTGGTTAAAACTGATCTCGCTTTTCTAGGCAAAGACTTAATGTCTGAACTCGAAAATAGCGATGATGACGAATAGCAAAATAGATAAAAGTATAGGAATTGGTAATGGAACCTAGTGAAGATCAAAAGCTGGCAGACGAATGGGCTGCAGCACTTGGTGAAGACCCTTCAGCGCCATCAATTGATGTTGATGATGTGCTTGCGGCACCACTTGATGAGCTAACCGATTCATCATCTCCGATTTCTGAAGATGAGCGTCGTAAGCTGGATACCATTATGGATATCCCCGTGACTATTTCGATGGAAGTTGGCCGCTCTCAGATCAGTATCCGTAACCTACTTCAATTGAACCAAGGTTCGGTTGTTGAGCTTGATCGAATCGCTGGTGAGTCATTAGACGTGATGGTCAACGGAACTCTAATTGCTCACGGTGAAGTGGTTGTAGTAAACGACAAATTTGGTATTCGTTTGACTGACGTTATTAGCCAAACAGAACGAATTAAGAAGCTGCGTTAATGAGCTTTTTGTCTCAAAGATTGGCGGGCTCTTCTCTCGGAATGACAGGGCTGCTACGAGGAACCTTGGGAGTAGGGCTATTAACGGTTCCTTCCATTGCCTTTGCAGCAACACCGCCTTCTCTCGATTTAGCGACCACCTTTGGGTCGCTAATTTTCGTTATAGCCTTCATTTTATTTATTGCTTGGCTACTCAAGCGAATGCAAGTGCCTGCGATGTCGAATCAACAAGGTTTGGCGATTGTTAGGCAAATCCCTGTTGGTACTAAAGAGCGTATCGCTATTGTGCAAGCGGGTGATGAACAGTTCTTGGTAGGGATTACCACACAATCGATTCAGCTGATCTCTAAGCTCGATAAACCTCTTACTCAGGAGATGCTGGAAAAAAGTACATTTTCAAGTCAGCTTTCCCAGCTAATAAAAAAAGATGCAAACAAGTAACGGACTTTTGAACTCCTCTTACTTTCACCAAGCCGGAGCTTTCCGAACGGTAAAAGTGTGGTTGGTTCAGCTTATTCTCCTATGCTCAATCGTATTCAGCGTGTCGGTATTTGCACAAGCTGAAGATGGCACCGTCATTCCGGCGAATACCGCTGGCTCAGAGTCGGTAACCATCAGCACGATGGAACAAGACCAAGCCAAATCGACAACCATGACCACGGGCAGCTTAACCGGCAATGGTGGCGGCATACCTGCCTTTACCATGACAACCAATGCTAATGGCGGTGAAGACTACTCGATAAACCTTCAGATCTTGGCGTTAATGACCATGCTTGGCTTCTTGCCAGCGATGGTGATTTTGATGACCTCGTTCACCCGTATTGTGGTGGTGATGTCTATTTTGCGTCAGGCGATGGGTTTACAACAAACACCGTCTAACCAAGTGATTATTGGTATCGCAATATTTTTGACCTTTTTCATTATGTCACCGGTAATCAATCAGGTTAACGAACAGGCGGTTCAACCTTATCTCAATGAACAGATATCGGCACGACAGGCATTCGATGTTGCCCAAGGTCCGATCAAGTCTTTCATGCTCAAACAGACTCGAATCAAAGATCTTGAAACCTTTGTTGAGATCTCTGGTGCGGAAGTGACCAACCCTGAAGATGTTTCCATGGCGGTTCTGATTCCAGCGTTTATCACATCGGAATTAAAAACGGCTTTCCAAATCGGCTTTATGTTGTTCTTACCGTTCCTAATCATCGACTTGGTGGTGGCATCGGTATTGATGGCCATGGGTATGATGATGTTGTCACCGATGATTGTATCGCTGCCGTTTAAGTTGATGTTGTTTGTTCTTGTTGATGGCTGGAACTTGATCCTCTCCACACTCGCCGGCAGTTTTGCCTTGTAGCTGGGGGAATAATGAATCCTGAAATATTCGTAGAGTTGTTCCGAGATGCCCTTTGGATGGTATTAATCATGGTTTGCGCCATCATTATTCCTAGCCTGCTGATCGGTTTGGTTGTGGCTGTTTTCCAAGCCGCGACCTCAATCAATGAACAAACACTGAGTTTCCTGCCGCGTTTGATAGTAACTTTGTTGGCGTTGATGCTATTTGCACACTGGATGACCCAGATGATGATGGAGTTCTTTTTCGAACTCATCGAACGCTTGCCGCAAGTTCTGTATTAGACCGATATGGAATACCCAACGAGCCTTGTACTAGAGTGGTTAGCCAATTATTTTTGGCCATACACTCGCATCTCAGCGATGCTGATGGTGATGACGGTAACAGGGGCACGCTTCGTGTCGCCGCGTATTCGTCTGTATTTAGGTTTGGCTATCACCTTTGCCGTGATGCCCGCAATTCCTGCTGTTCCCAAAGAGATCGAACTGCTCTCTTTCCAAGGGTTCTTAACGGTGTTTGAGCAAATCGTGATTGGTGTTGCCATGGGCTTTGTTGCTCAGTTTATGATTCAGACCTTCGTCATGCTCGGCCAGATCTTGGGTATGCAATCTAGCTTGGGCTTCGCCTCAATGGTTGACCCCGCTAACGGACAGAATACGCCAGTACTTGGTCAGTTGTTCATGTTGCTTGCGACCATGTTTTTTTTGGCGACAGATGGTCACTTGAAAATGCTGCAGTTGGTGGTGTTCAGTTTTAAGACTTTGCCGATTGGCAGTGGCTCTCTGACTTCGGTCGATTTTCGAGAACTCGCGTTGTGGCTCGGTATCATGTTCAAAACGGCATTAGCAATGTCGTTGTCGGGCATTATCGCGCTACTAACGATTAACCTTTCTTTTGGTGTAATGACGCGAGCTGCACCTCAGTTAAACATCTTTTCTTTGGGTTTTGCATTTGCGCTACTCGTGGGTCTGTTACTTTGTTGGTACATCCTTGGCGGCTTGTATAGTCACTATGAGCTATTCTGGATGCAAGGCGAACAACAGATATGTCGTCTAATCCGGTTAGATTGCTAGGGGACTGAAATGGCAGAGTCAGACGGTCAAGAACGCACAGAAGACGCCACGCCCAAACGCTTGCAACAGGCCAAAGAAAAAGGGCAGGTTGCAAGGTCGAAAGAGCTAGCGTCGGCGTCGGTACTGATAGTAGGTGCGATTGCATTAATGTGGTTTGGCGAATCGATGGCGAAGGCGTTGTTCGAGGCTATGCAACGTCTGTTTTCTCTGAGCCGCGACGAGATTTTTGATACCAATAAACTCTTCGAAATTGCCGGTGGTGCACTGGTGAATTTGCTGTTTCCGCTGTTTTTGATCCTGATAACCTTATTCGTTGCAGCAGTCATTGGTGCGGCGGGTGTCGGTGGGATTAACTTTTCAATGCAAGCCGCGATGCCAAAGGCGTCTAAGCTCAATCCACTCAGTGGTATCAAACGTATGTTTGGCCTACAAAGTTGGGTTGAACTTCTCAAATCTATTTTGAAAGTAGCTCTTGTATCAGGCATGGCCATTTATCTGATTCAGGCCTCTCAGCATGATTTAATGCAGCTGAGCATGGATGTTTATCCGCAGAATATCTTTCATGCTTTGGATATCTTGCTCAACTTTATTCTTTTAATCAGTTGCTCTCTGCTTATTGTGGTGGCGATTGATATCCCGTTCCAGATCTGGCAACACGCCGATCAATTGAAGATGACCAAACAAGAAGTCAAAGACGAATTCAAAGATACTGAAGGTAAGCCGGAAGTGAAAGGGCGAATTCGTATGCTTCAAAGGGAAGCGGCTCAACGTCGAATGATGGCTGATGTTCCTCAAGCGGATGTGATTGTGACCAACCCAGAGCACTTTTCCGTGGCATTGCGCTATAAGCAGAATCAAGATAAAGCGCCGATTGTGGTTGCCAAAGGTGTCGACCACATGGCGATGAAAATCCGAGAAATTGCGCGCGAAAACGACATCTATATTGTTCCAGCGCCGCCATTAGCGAGGGCGCTTTATCATACCACTGAGCTAGAACAACAAATTCCTGACGGTCTGTTTACAGCAGTTGCACAAGTGCTTGCATATGTTTTCCAGCTTAAACAGTACCGAAAACGAGGTGGTGAGCGACCAAAACTGCAAGATTCTAATATGCCGATCCCACCTGATTTACGTCATTAGATCAATTGCTTGAGCTCTGCGTGATGAACCCTGATAATAGCGAGCTAGCTAATCTTCCTTTTATAGAGGTGATGGCGATAATTTGACGTGAGATGTTGGTACAGTGTTTGCTGTAGTAGCCTGAACATTATAAGCCCATAGCAAACAGCCCTGACTAAGACCTAATCCACTTGTTCAGAGAGCTACAACATAGCGAAACTGTCTAGATTTATGAAATTCTCCCTGCCTTTTGTGGACAAGCTACCTAAAATCCCTAACCGTGCAATGCCTGCGATTGGTGCACCTGTTATGGTACTTGCAACGCTTGCTATGGTGGTGTTGCCCATTCCAGCTTTCTTGTTGGATATGTTCTTCACCTTCAACATAGCACTGTCTATGGTTGTGCTATTGGTATCGGTTTATACCCGCAGGCCTTTAGATTTCGCTGCATTCCCGACCGTCCTGCTGATTGCGACTCTACTTCGATTGGCCTTGAACGTTGCTTCGACACGTGTGGTATTGCTCCATGGTCACGAAGGTGGCGACGCGGCTGGTAATGTGATTGAAGCCTTCGGTAACGTGGTTATCGGTGGTAACTATGCGGTAGGTCTAGTGGTGTTCTTGATTCTTATGATCATCAACTTCATGGTTGTAACCAAAGGTGCGGGTCGTATCTCGGAAGTAAGCGCGCGTTTCACGTTAGACGCTTTACCGGGTAAACAGATGGCAATCGATGCCGACTTAAACGCAGGTTTGATCGACCAAGACCAGGCGCGTCTGAGACGTTTTGAAGTAACCAAAGAAGCCGACTTCTACGGTTCGATGGACGGTGCATCTAAGTTTGTTAAAGGCGATGCGATCGCTGGTATCTTAATCTTGTTCATCAACATCATTGGCGGTTTGAGCATTGGTATGGCTCAGTTTGACCTTGGTTTTGGTGAAGCAATCGAGATCTACACGCTACTGACTATCGGTGATGGTCTGGTTGCACAAATCCCGTCACTGCTCCTTTCTATAGCAGCTGCAATGATGGTAACGCGTCAAAATACTGATGAAGACATGGGGCAACAGCTCGTCTTCCAGATGTTCGACAATCCAAAAGCCTTGATGATCACCGCCGCTATCCTTGGCATCATGGGTATTGTTCCGGGTATGCCACATTTCTCATTCTTGAGCCTTGCTGTTATTGCGGGCGCGGGTGCGTATTACATCGATAAGAAAAACAAAAAGAAGGCGGAAGAACCTAATCTTCCGGCAACCGTTGAAGCGAATGGAGAAGTAGGCTCTCAGAAGGAGCTTTCTTGGGATGATGTTCAACCTGTCGATATTATTGGTTTAGAAGTGGGTTACCGTTTAATTCCTTTGGTTGACAGAGACCAAGGGGGCGAACTGCTTGAACGCGTTAAAGGTGTGCGTAAGAAGTTGTCTCAAGACTTTGGTTTCTTGATCCCAGCGGTACACATTCGCGATAACCTTGAGCTGACACCAAACAGCTACCGAATTACCCTGATGGGTGTCGCAGTAGGTGAAGCTGAGATCAAGCCTGACATGGAGCTCGCGATCAACCCGGGCCAAGTGTACGGTATGATCGATGGTGAGCCGACAATCGACCCTGCATTTGGATTAGAAGCGGTATGGATTCGTGAAGAGCAGCGTGAACACGCACAAGCTCTAGGTTATACCGTTGTCGATTCTTCTACAGTATTGGCGACACATCTTAGCCAACTGCTTACCAACAACGCATCACAGCTTATTGGTCACGAGGAAGTTCAGAACTTACTTGAGATGCTTAGCCGCTCAACACCTAAGCTGGTCGAAGGTTTTGTACCGGATCAATTGCAGTTGGGTGTGGTTGTGAAAGTGCTACAGAACCTATTGAATGAAGCTATTCCAATTCGTGACATTCGAACTATAGTCCAAACTTTGTCGGAGTATTCAGGTAAGAGTCAAGAACCTGACATACTTACTGCGGCGGTTCGTATCTCATTGAAACGATTAATTGTTCAAGAAATCAATGGTATAGAGCCAGAGTTGCCAGTGATAACCCTAATTCCTGAGCTGGAACAAATCTTGCATCAAACCATGCAGGCATCCGGCGGAGAATCTGCTGGTATTGAACCTGGTTTAGCCGAACGTTTACAGACCTCCCTCAGCCACGCTACGCAAGAGCAGGAGCTGAAAGGTGAACCAGCGGTGCTACTGACCTCTGGTGTGTTACGCTCGACTCTGGCTAAGTTCGTGAAAAACACGATCCCAAGCTTGAGAGTCTTGTCTTACCAAGAGATACCGGACGAAAAACAGATACGTATAGTACAAGCTGTTGGTAATTAAGCCGCCTAATTAGAACGGACGATCGAATTGAAAATTAAACGATTTTTTGCAAAAGATATGCGAACGGCGCTGCTCCAAGTTAAAGAAGAACTTGGCTCAGAGGCGGTGATCATGTCTAACAAAAAGGTCGCAGGTGGCGTGGAAATTGTTGCCGCTATTGATGGCGAATCTAGCCCTTCAACAGCAAGCCAGAGACTAAATAAACCTCAGCAGCCTGCACAAAGCCAATATACGCAAATGGCCGCGCCCGCAGCTCCTGCAGGGCGACGTCAACTAGACGATGACAAGGTTAGCCTGCAGTCGAATGCTGAAGGTGGACGCTCAATGACTAAGCGCTTTGCGAATATGCTAAAACAATACAGTCATGGCGCCGAGGATGAACCACAACATCGTGCTGAAAATGAAGATTCATTGTCAGCATTGCTTAATCGCCAATCAAGCACGAGTCATAACCCTCATAGTCATCAGACTCAAAGCAATCTGCAGTCTCATGGCCATCAGCAGTCTCACGGTAACCAACAGTCTCACGGCAATCTTGATTCAGCATTTGCTCGTGAAACAGGTTTGTCTAAGTTGATTGCTGAAGACCGCAGAGTCGAGCGTCCGGCACCTCGCTTGGATCCTACTCGTTATGATCGCGGTCGTGAGAACACTCACTCGAAAGGCTCTGATTCTGAAATGGAAACGATGCGCGAAGAGATGACCTCAATTCGTCGTCTGTTAGAACATCAAGTATCTGGATTAATGTGGCAAGAAGTTGAGCGTCGTGAACCGCTCAGAGCGATGCTTATTAAGCGCCTTGAGCGTATGGGTGTTTCTGCAGAGCTGGCCGATCAGATGGCTTGTTACATTCCTGAAGATACCAAACCAGCGCGTGCATGGAAGGCTTTGTTAGCACTGGTTGCTGACCAAATCTCTGTCACTCAGAAAGATATTTTAAAACGCGGCGGTATTGTGGCTCTACTTGGCCCAACCGGTGTGGGTAAAACGACAACTGTTGCAAAGCTAGCTGCACGTGCTGCCATGGAATATGGCGCAGATAACGTCGCACTAGTGACAACTGACACATATCGTATAGGTGCACATGAGCAGTTATCGATCTATGGTCGAATTATGGGTTGTCCTGTAAGAGTTGCTAAAGATTCTAGCGAACTGGCCGATGTAATATATCAGTTACGTAATCGTCGCCTGATTCTGGTCGATACTGCAGGCATGGGACAACGAGATGTTCGCCTATCTGAGCAGTTAGACACATTGATGCAAGAGAGTGGTTCCGTTATCAATAGCTACCTTGTGTTGCCAGCAACTGCACAACGCAAAGTGCTACAAGAAACAATTGAACACTTTAGAAGAATCCCGTTGTCGGGATGCATCATGACTAAATTGGATGAATCCCTCAGTCTTGGTGAATTCATCAGTGTCGTAATACAAAATGCATTACCAGTTGCTTACATAGCAAATGGTCAACGAGTTCCTGAAGATATCGTTATAGCTCAGCCAAAGTACATGATTGCTAAGGCTAATGAGTTATTAGAAAAATCTACAGAGAATGAACCTCATTACTGGAATAGCGATTCTGAAGGGCTCTAGGCGGCGGATAAATATGAATGAAAATATGATACATGATCAAGCTAGCGGCCTCCGTCGCTTAACCAAGCCTTCACTCACAAAAGTTATCGCTGTCACCGGTGGTAAGGGAGGCGTTGGTAAATCCAATGTGACGTTAGGTATGGCTATTTGCATGGCGCGCCAAGGCAAAAAAGTCATGGTGTTAGATGCCGATTTAGGGCTAGCTAATGTCGATATCATGCTGGGTATTCGTTCTAAACGAAACCTTGGGCATGTGTTGGCTGGCGAATGTGAACTTAAGGATGCGATTGTCGAAGGGCCGCACGGAATTAAAATTATTCCAGCGACATCGGGCACACAAAGCATGACTGAACTTTCACACGCACAGCATGCTGGTTTGATTCGCGCATTTGGTTCGCTTGAAGACGAGATGGATATCTTGTTGGTTGATACCGCTGCCGGAATTTCGGACATGGTGATCAGTTTCTCAAGAGCGGCGCAAGACGTGGTTGTTGTGGTATGTGATGAACCTACCTCAATCACAGATGCATATGCTTTGATTAAGCTTTTGAGCAGAGAGCACCAAGTTCAGCGATTCAAAGTTGTTGCAAATATGGTCAGAAGCTACCGAGAAGGCCGAGAATTATTTGCAAAGTTGACTTTGGTCACAGAGCGCTTCTTGAATGTGAGCCTCGAACTCGTAGCATGTATTCCTTTAGATGATAAAGTACGTCAATCAGTCAAGAGACAGAAGATCGTAGTAGATGCGTATCCTCGCTCTCCAGCTGCGTTGGCAATCAGCTCTTTGGCTAATAAAGCATTGACCTGGCCAATACCAAAAACACCAAGTGGGCACTTGGAGTTCTTTGTTGAAAGGCTGCTGAATCGTACTGAATTTATAGAGGAACCATTTGGTGAATAAAGCGCTTACTTACGACCAACATGCTAATCACAATAGCCAACAGGCTTTTTTTGAGAAGTATTCTGTGTTGGTTAAACGTATCGCTCATCACTTGTTGGGGCGATTACCGCCTAATGTATTGGTTGATGACTTAATTCAAGCTGGCATGATCGGCTTGATTGAAGCGCAACAAAACTATGATGGTACCAAAGGCGCAAGCTTTGAGACGTATGCTGGTATTCGGATTCGTGGGGCAATGTTGGATGACATTCGCCGCGGGGACTGGGTACCGAGATCGGTTCATAAAAACAATCGAGAAATCAGCAGTGCAATCGCGGAATTAGAGGGTATCCTCAACCGCGACCCGAGTGATGCCGAAGTGGCAAAACATATGGGACTCACTTTGGATCAGTACCACAGTGCTTTAACTGATATTAATTGCTCAAGACTGGTTGGGATCGAAGATTTAGGCGTCTCAGATGATGTAATATCTCCGAATGAAGACTCTCAAGATAACACGCCTTTTCAAGGGGTTGCTGATGAGTCATTCCGCCAAGCTCTGATCGACTCGATAAAACAACTTCCGGAAAGAGAAGGCCTTGTGCTTTCGCTTTATTACGACGAAGAACTCAATTTAAAAGAGATTGGGGAAGTGCTAGGTGTCAGCGAATCTCGTGTCAGCCAAATACTGAGCCAATCTATGCAGCGTTTACGCACTAAGTTAAGTGCTTGGACACAGAACGACTAACAACACTGATCCTATTCAGTGGAGGCTAATTTGAACAAAAACATGAAAATTCTCATTGTTGATGATTTTTCAACGATGCGCCGAATTGTTAAAAACCTACTTCGCGATTTAGGTTTCAACAACACTCAAGAAGCAGACGATGGCTTGACCGCGTTACCTATGCTGAAAAAAGGCGAATTTGATTTCGTGGTAACTGACTGGAACATGCCAGGCATGCAAGGTATTGACTTGCTTAAACACATTCGCGCAGATGCAGAACTTAAGCACCTTCCAGTGCTTATGATCACAGCAGAAGCGAAGCGTGAGCAGATCATCGAAGCAGCGCAAGCGGGTGTTAATGGTTACATTGTGAAGCCTTTCACTGCTGCAACGCTGAAAGAGAAACTTGATAAGATTTTTGATCGCTTATAAGCATCAATAAGTTTTAGGTACTTCTAGATAAACGCTGACTGATAAGTTATCTGTTTATCTCGATAGCCTAAGCGCACAAAGTATGCGGAGTAAGGCCGAACTCAGGATGATTTCATTAGAACAAGCAAAAAAATTAGTAGAGCTGCTTGAGAACGATGAGCAGCAAGATGCTGATTCTCTTGTTAGAAGCATTTATGAAGATAATTTTAGTCTTCAAGACAATCCAATGCTTCAAGAAATAGGAAGTCTGACTCGCGACCTCCATGACTCTTTGACTCAATTTAATTTCGATGAGCGCATTAGCGTTATCGCAAATGACGAAATCCCCGATGCAAGGGATCGCCTTCAGTATGTCATTGATAAAACGGAAGTTGCGGCAAATAAGACGATGGACGCTGTCGACCGCTGTATGCCAATTGCAGACAACCTACACGAGTGTTTACTTCAAGTAAGGCCTCAATGGAATGAACTGATGCATGGCCGCATTGAGCTGGCACAATTTAAAGCTTTATGTCACCGCATTGATGGATTGCTTGTCCAAGTAGAAGGCGACAGTACCGAACTACGTGGACAACTGACTGAAATCTTGATGGCTCAGGATTTCCAAGATTTAACTGGGCAGATAATTAGCAAAGTTATTACCTTGGTGAATGAGGTTGAAGGACGCTTAGTTGAGATTCTCACCGTATTTGGTGCGAATCAGACTGAGCCAACTCCAAAATCAGAGAAGAAAGCATCGATTGCTCCAGAAGGGCCAATCATGAATCCAGAAGAGCGCGAAGACGCTGTTGCTTCTCAGGATGAAGTCGACGATTTGTTATCCAGTCTTGGATTTTAAAGGTAACGTATGAGCTACGATTTAGACGAAGATATTCTTCAGGACTTTTTAGTCGAAGCAGGAGAGATCCTTGAACTTCTATCAGAGCAACTGGTAGAGCTTGAGAATAACCCTGACGACAAAGACCTATTAAATGCTATTTTCCGTGGTTTCCATACAGTAAAAGGTGGTGCTGGTTTCTTAGCATTAACTGAGCTGGTGGATACTTGTCATGGTGCCGAGAATGTGTTCGACATTCTACGAAACGGTCAGCGCAGCGTAACATCAGGCTTGATGGATACTATGCTGCAGGCGTTAGATACTGTTAATACACAGTTCCAAGCCGTGCAAGATCAGGAACCTTTAGTACCAGCAGACCAAGCTTTATTGGATGAACTTCACCGCCTCTGCAAACCAGAATCAGCTGATGAAGTTGCACCAGTAGAAGCGCCAGCACCTGTTATCCCAGAGCCTGTCGTTACAGCCCCTGAACCGGTTGTCGAAAGTTCAAGCATCAGTGCCTCATCTGTGGATGATATCTCTGAAGACGAGTTTGAGCGCCTGCTTGATGAACTTCACGGTAAAGGTGGTTCACCAACAGCACCTTCTGCACCCACACCGCCGCCAGCACCAGTTGCACCTCAGCCTGTTGCTGACAGTGGTGATATTACTGATGACGAATTTGAGAAGTTGTTGGATGAATTGCACGGCGCGGGTAACAGCCCGACAGCGGCAAGTTCAACGCCTCCTCCACCGCCAGCGCCTCCGGCAGCACCTGTTTCGGCGATGTCTGAAGGCGATGACCTGATGACTGACGAAGAGTTCGAGAAGTTACTGGACCAATTGCATGGTTCAGGTAACGGACCTTCGATTGAAGAGCTCGATGCTGCGACTAAGCCTGCAGAAGTGAAGTCTGCGGCAGTTGCACTACAAGCTGCGCCTAAGCCTGCTGCTCCGGTTGTGGTTAAAGAAGAACCGAAACCTAGTGCTCCAGCAAAAACTGAAGTTAAAGCGCCAGCGAAGAAGCAGCAAGCTGAAGCTACAGTTCGTGTCGATACATCAACACTGGATACCATCATGAACATGGTGGGTGAACTGGTATTGGTGCGTAACCGACTTGTCAGTCTTGGCCTAAACAGCAATGACGAAGAAATGTCGAAAGCTGTCTCTAACTTAGATGTTGTTACTGCAGACCTACAAGGTGCGGTAATGAAGACTCGTATGCAGCCGATCAAGAAAGTATTTGGTCGCTTCCCACGAGTTGTCCGTGACCTTGCGCGTAGCTTGAAGAAAGACATCGTTCTTGAAATGCGTGGCGAAGAAACTGACCTTGATAAAAACTTGGTAGAAGCACTTGCTGATCCCCTGATTCACTTGGTGAGAAACTCTGTCGACCATGGTATCGAAATGCCGAGCGACCGTGTTGCTGCGGGTAAATCACAAACGGGTAAAGTGATTCTGTCTGCCTCTCAAGAAGGTGATCACATTGAGCTGGCTATCGTTGATGACGGTGGCGGTATGGACCCTGATAAGCTTCGTGCTATTGCGGTCAAACGTGGCCTGATGGATGAAGATGCAGCGTCTCGTTTATCAAATAAAGAGTGTTTCAACCTGATTTTTGCTCCTGGCTTCTCAAGCAAAGAGCAGATCTCGGATATCTCTGGTCGTGGTGTAGGTATGGACGTTGTGAAAACGGCGATCAACACACTGAACGGCTCTATTGATATTGATTCAGAAATGGGACAAGGCACCAAGATCACCATCAAGGTTCCACTAACCCTAGCGATTCTACCAACCTTGATGGTCGGTGTTGCGGGTCACCCATTTGCATTGCCATTGGCATCGGTTAACGAGATCTTCCACCTAGACTTAAGCCGCACAAACGTGGTTGATGGTCAGCTAACGATCATCGTTCGCGATAAGTCTATTCCGTTGTTCTACTTGCAAAACTGGCTTGCTCCTAAAGCGGGTATTGTTGAACTGCGTAAAGGGCACGGCCATGTTGTTATCGTACAACTTGGTAGCCAACGAGTTGGTTTTGTTGTCGATACGCTTATCGGTCAAGAAGAAGTCGTGATCAAGCCACTTGATAAGCTTCTGCAAGGCACGCCAGGAATGGCAGGCGCGACAATTACAAGTGACGGACACATTGCATTGATTCTAGATGTGCCGGACTTGTTGAAGCAGTACGCAGCTGCGTCAAGAATTTAATTTAAGGATAAATATGGCGATTAAAGTATTAGTCGTTGATGATTCGAGTTTCTTTCGTCGTCGCGTTAGCGAGATCATCAACTCAGAGGCTCGCCTAGAAGTCATTGATGTAGCAGTAAACGGTAAAGAAGCCGTTGAGAAAGCGAAACAGCTAAGACCTGACGTAATCACGATGGACATTGAAATGCCTGTCATGGACGGCATCACTGCCGTTCGTGAGATCATGGCCGCGTCTCCAACGCCTATTTTGATGTTTTCATCGTTAACGCATGATGGAGCGAGAGCAACGTTAGATGCATTAGATGCAGGTGCTCTCGACTTCCTACCTAAGAAGTTTGAAGACATCGCACGTAACCGCGACGATGCAGTTGCATTGCTTCAACAGCGAGTGATTCAGATTGCTGCAAAGCGTGCATTTATGCGTCGTGCTCCTATTGCGCCGAGAGCGACAGCAACGACTTCAACATCTACGCCATTGCGCCAACCAATTTCAACAACAGCTGCGACTTCCACAGCGAAGCCTGCGGTTGCATCAACGGCGAAATTCAGAGCGTCAGGTAAGAAGTATCAATTAACAGCAATTGGTACGTCGACTGGCGGCCCTGTCGCTCTACAGAAGATTTTGACTCGCATCCCTGCCAACTATCCACACCCAATTGTGTTAGTTCAGCATATGCCTGCAACATTCACCGCTGCTTTTGCAAGCCGATTGAACACCTTGTGTAAGATTGAAGTTCGTGAAGCGCAAGACGGTGATGTGTTAAAACCTGGCGTGGCGTATCTTGCTCCGGGTGGTAAACAGATGATGGTGGATGGCCGAGCAGGGTCTGCACGTCTACGAATTATCGATGGCGGCGACCGCATGAACTACAAGCCTTGTGTGGATGTCACATTCGGCTCCGCAGCGAAGATCTACGGTGACAAAGTCTTGTCTATGATACTGACCGGTATGGGCGCAGATGGTCGAGAAGGTTCGCGTATGTTGAAAACTGCGGGCTCAACGATTTGGGCACAAGACGAAGATAGTTGTGTTGTATATGGTATGCCTCAAGCTGTAGCAAAAGCTGGCATTTCTACTGAAGACCTACCTCTAGACCGCATCGCGGAAAGGATCTTGGTTGAAGTTGGGTTAGCTTAGGTAAATCGAAATGATTGTTTGGAGTGTTGCAAACCAAAAAGGTGGTGTTGGTAAAACGACCACGACCGTGACTCTAGCAGGTTTACTTGCGTTGAAGGGGCACCGTGTTCTGTTGGTTGATACTGACCCACATGCATCACTGACCACCTATCTGGGTTACGACTCAGATACGGTGGAATCGAGCCTGTTTGATCTGTTCCAGTTGCGTGAGTTTAACGCGCAGACGGTAAGACCTTTACTTTTACAAACGGAAGTCGAAGGTATCGATATTATTCCTGCGCACATGTCTTTGGCGACATTAGACCGTGTAATGGGAAATCGAAGCGGCATGGGGTTGATCTTGAAGCGCGCTTTGGCCGCTTTGAAAGACAACTATGACTATGTGTTGATCGATTGCCCGCCAATTCTTGGTGTGATGATGGTCAATGCATTGGCTGCTAGTGATCGTATTTTGATTCCGGTACAAACTGAGTTTTTGGCGATGAAGGGCTTAGAGCGCATGATTCGCACTTTGACTATCATGCAGAAGTCTCGCAAAACACCGTTTAAGGTGACGATTGTCCCAACAATGTACGACAAGCGAACCAAAGCCTCACTGCAAACATTAACGCAGCTCAAAGATGATTATCCAAACCAAGTTTGGACGTCTGCTGTGCCGATTGATACCAAGTTTCGAGATGCGAGCCTAAAACGCTTGCCAGCATCTCATTTTGCATCGGGTAGCCGTGGTGTATTTGCTTATAAACAGTTGCTTATTTATCTCGAAAGGTTGGCGATAAATGAGCGCGAATAAAGAATCAACATTGGCGCAGCCAAGTCTCTCCAGTGAACAAGCTCTGGATGACTACTTTACTGCGCTGTTAGGTGATGAAAGCTTTGAATCTGACGATTTTTTTGTTGACGAGTCGAGCGACGAATCACAACCTGAAGAGCCAGAGCCAGAGCCAGAGCCAGAGCCAGAGCCAGAGCCAGAGCCAGAGCCAGAGCCAGAGCCAGAGCCAGAGC
>NZ_JALNTU010000015.1:96722-107679 GCF_023161685.1 Vibrio sp. 1CM8B | reverse complement strand
GTGCGCTTAATGTAGGTATTATTTGAAGTAGTCATAATTCGTCCTCAATGTGTAAACACATTTCAGGACGGGACATACAATAAGAAAAAGGACGAAGTTAACTTCGTCCTTTTTCTTTATAACAAGCCCCTATTGAGACACTTATTAATCGCTATTACTGTGTTATTTTCGTCACTACAGATAAAGACGCATTATCACTATAAGTATCTACAAATAAAAACCCTTCTAGTTTAACTTTTCCTTTTGTGTTCTGAAGAGTTTCAAACGCATTATCAATATATTTATCTAATGAACAACATGACACTAGAAAGTTATCTGTTTGCACTAAAAAGCTACACCCCGGATAAGACATATCATCTACAGGTTGAATATTCTTTTTAGTAAGGCTACTTTTCACAATAAAACCAGTCACGCCAAATTGATTCATATTAATATCCTAAAAGCTTGATTATTAATCGTAAATATTTAGAAATAATAGGCGAACAATAACGTTCACTTTAACAATGGATGGTTATGAGCTCACTTCAAATGCTTCTGATAACGCCTCTACAGAGGTTTCAGAGACAAACTCACCATCAACAAAGTACTTAACGTTTGCACCTTCCTTCACGCCCGTTACCGTTGAAGAAGTGCCGTCAACATAAGTCACTTCCATCTCAATAGTATTTTCGTCAATAGTTCTTATGTGACTGTCTTCAATGTTGTGGTACGTCAGAGGATCAATCGGTGCATCACGCAGTGAAGGATCGAGATCACCGTTAATATCAATCATTGTCTCGACTTTACTATCAAAGATGTGCGGAGTGCCGTCGAAAGGGTTTGAACCCGTCCAGAACTCGATTGAGTTAACAACGAAGTAATCTGCCAATGTTGTAAAGCCATAAACAGGTGCCAATAAGAAGTTAACACCGCCACGTGCATAGCGGTTATCAACAACTTTAACATTAAATTCCATCAGTTTCTTGGTCGTAAAGTTACTACCGACGCAACCAGTTACAACCGGCACAATTAACATCAATACTGATAATTTTAGTACCATTTTTTTGTTTAAAAAATTCACTTTCTCGCCTACAACTTAAAAAAGATAACCTAATTCAACACCAAAAAACGTATCTTCACCTAATTCATAGGTACTTACTGATGCATTAACGTCAATTTTTCCGTTTGTCCATCCAAGTTTATTTTCGAAAATATTTTCATACCCCTCTGCATCAACAAAATACGTAAAGTCACCACGGTAGTACATATTACCAAATGGAACCAAAACCCCAGCCTCTACGTCGAAACCATCAGCAAGGTCACCACCATAGTAATTTGCACCAACATTCCACACACCAAACCTAGCATCCCCTACATAATTACCTCCAAATCGATAATTATTATATTCTCCATCTATGTTATTCCAAACGCCATCAATTACGACATTACTGGATATATTGTATTGACCTGTTAGCGACATAACGTCTGATGCTTCATCATCGTAGTCAAACGAGTAGTTTTTATATGTTATACCAACACTTGCTTTATCATTAATACCGTATGTACCGTCCAAAGATATTGCATCAGCATCTTCATAAGATTCATATTCACCTGTAATACTACTCTGGACATTTCTAATATCTTGACTGTGATAACTTATTTTATCTTGTTTTTTTTGCTCTAGGCTTTCATTAACAATAGCGTCACTTGCAAGAACTGAACTAGATAAAGAAATAAAAAACAAAGAAGATAATGTAACTAATTGTGTTTTCATGATATTCCAATGGTTAAATTTCAATGCCAAAATGGCGATGTTAAAATTAGGCTATTAAATTAGCCGTTGTTTTTAGGTAATAAAAAGCCACGCCATAATTTTAAAATCATAGCTTTTTACTAATGTGAATTAATTAGACGCTAATTATCGATATAATTATCAACGAGATAGATTATTTTTCTACGGCTCCGCCGAGAGTTTTACCCAATCGAAAGTTGATGACCTTATGAGAAATTGCATTGTCCTGATAATGGAGTTCAGACATGTCGACAATATTATTGTAGGCAACCGTCACTTGACCGTTTTCTTCAGTCACTAATACTTTTTGGCCAAAAGCATCCAATCCAATACTTGGGAAATCGGTCATTGCTTTTGCACCTGGCGCTGGCCCACCAAAAACGAGCAAGGTCGCATTAGGTAGAGACTCCCCAATAGCTTTCGCTCTAGCTTTAAAGTCCCAGTTCATAAACCAAACCGTGTCACCTTGAGCAAGAACATCTCGTTTAATATTGTTCAGTGTCGTTTCAAAATCATACTCTGATACTAATGTTTCAATGCCGTAGTTCTTTGTTAAGCCTTCGCTCTGAACTGGTGCAATGTTATCTAGCCCATTCGTTAGCAATGCCGTTTTTTCTGCGTACTGCTCAAGGGCTTCATTATCCATTATTCCGTGTCGCTTTTGAATAAACTGAGCATCGGTATAAATTACCTTTTGCTCGCCATTTTCAACATAATTCAAAACACGAAATGGTAAATCGAGCCCTACTTGTAAACTGTCTTTGAGCAACTGGGTATTCAACTTATCGTCAGTATAAAAGTCCACTCGACTTGGTGCTAAATATTCATTTGCCTTTTCAGCTAATCGAGAATGGTCGATAGTTAACACTTTATCTAACCCTTTATCTTCAGCGTTTCGATCAGCAATGAGCACACTCTCATCAACGGCATTTAGTTGAGATTGATGAGCGTTCTGATCAACGGTCGTTTCACAACCTAGAATGGGCAAAACAAACAAAGCAATTAAAGACAGTTTTTTCATATATAACCTCTTTAGTGTTTAAAAATGATTGAAGACAAAAACGAAACAATCAAATCTATTGAATATTATGCTCGGAAACAAAGTCTTCAAGAACCGAGTGGGCGCGCTTTAGGTCACCATCATTCAAATGGACTAAGTACCCATACAGCGCTTTTTCATGCTCTACCATATAAGTCATTTCTTTTTCATAACCGACGGGGCTGGATGCTTGAATATCCTTAAGCTGATGAACAAATCGCTCTGCGCTGCCCTCTAAATATTTCGTCCCTAAATATGGCATCACTTTCAAAGATAACGTCACTGTTTTAGCGAAAAACTTATCTTTACAATGAATAGTGCTATCAACACCGTACTGTTTGCGGACAGGGTTCATCACAACGGTATTGTGTTGCTCCATTTTACTGAGCAAGTCCAAGCTGTTTGCTGTCATACTGCCTGGCGGATTGTGTTTGAGTTCAGAAAATACCTGTTTACCTAAGTTTCGAAATACCAACTCATACTTAAGTCCCTTCGCAAACTCTCTGTACTCAGCTTTCTCAACTCTCGTCATCATATTTTCTCCACTCATAGCAACGAACGATGGCAAAGTTAGCATCATTATCATGAGGAACTTGCCCCACTTTAGTTGGCTGTTATAGCAAATCATCAACAGGGGTCTCGCCTAGCCAGATATTCCTTAAAGCAACACTCTGTTTTGAAGATGTTTTAGCCTGATACACAACGTCATTGTTATATTGAATCTGCATCGTTTCCCCTCTGTAGATAATGGCAATCACATCGTCTTTAATCAGCGGCATGGATAGGCTATCCACTAATTTTTGGATATTTGAGTCTTTCATATTGATGCCTGGGTTCGACTCTTCCAGTGCCTCAATCGTGGCTGTTGTAACTTTTTCTTGTGTTAACTTCTCAGGCGTAAACGTCAATAGAAGTGCGCTATCACCTTCTTTGTTTTTCAAGTGACTAATATCGTAATAGTCGACAAACCATAATGTACGAGTATTATCTGCGACCATTCGATAATCATCGTATCCCCACAAATCAAATTGTGCGTGCGAAGGCTCGGCTTTTAGCTCGTGACTGAGCGCTTCCCCGGCCATCACAAGAGTCATCAGCAAAAATGTTACTTTGTATCTCATTGGTATCTCTTCCTACATTCAGGTTTAAACATCGCAGGTGCTCGCTCATGCCGAGATGGGGCTAAGACGCTAGCTTCATCATGTCGAGAGAATCTAATCTCTCCACCTTTCTTGAGCTCGGAAATGTCAAATGAACCAAAATGCTGTTTGCAATATTCGATGCTTGAATTGGTCGGTATTTTTTCATTCTGCCGATCATCATCGGCTTAAGTACCTTAAGAGCACCTTGAAGTAACTTTTCGTCAGTTCTCTTCTCCTGTCGATCCCCTGCTAGCGGGCCCGGGTGTAGGAAAGTCGTTTTCTCAAAATCAAGTAATTCAACGTCATTTTCCATCTCCCCTTTGCAGCGAAGATAATGCGAGCGAGCTTTACTATCAGCTCCAAGACACGACACGACGATCAGGTGTTTCACTCCAAGATCTTTCATGTTTGCTGCGGTCGACACGACTAGGTCAACATCAATTGCACGAAGTTTATCTTTGGTACCCGATTTTTTAATCGTGCTGCCTAAAGCGATGATCCCAACGTCCGGAAGATCTGAATCTAAACGGATTGCAGGAACACTTAGATTACTGTCAATTATCTGCTTCAATTTCTGATGCTGCGTATTGAGTTCACGTCGAGACAGTGCGTAAACCGTACTGATATTCTGACTGCCTAATAAAGTACTCAGCATTTCTCGTCCAACTAAGCCACTCGAACCAGCAATAATGATTGATCTATTCATATGAAACTCACCGTTTAAAGTTATGTCGTCTCGACGTTGTATATATAATAAACGTAACAAACCGACCGGTCTAGTCAGGATATTGTCAACTTTGTCAAAATTAGACTGATCGGTTTACATATTCGAAGCTGAAACGCATTGGGCTCTGGAATATAGATCTGATCAGTGAGGGGTTAATACGCGAACGCTCGACAAGTTTTGGGGAGGCCGTTACTGATACTCCAAAAACCGGTGAGAGCCGATTTAAGTATCAGTATAGATATCGATGACTTGGTCGTTAAATGAGTCGTTGAAGTGTTTGGTACTTAAAACCGAGCGAGAGCTCAAGGAGGATATCTAGGGGGACAAGCTTTCAAATCGCCAATAGCGACGAAACAACATGAACACTTTACGTGTTAGGAGTTAGGCTCCGTTTCGCGCACTGCAAGTTGTGTAAATTAATCTATTTATTGCTGAATATTCTCAAGAACAGACTCGGGAATAATATTCTCTATCGCCACATACTGACCAACATCTAAGAACGCAAAACAGCTATAAGCCAAGCTACTCCAGCCTAAAATAGACAATGTCAGCATGCCAAATGTTTTCACGCCACTTTGATTCAATCGTTTGGAAACAAAGGTATAACTCGGAATTCCGACTAAGACAGGAGCTAAAATAGCCATCGAAAGTTGACCGTATTGATTCCATTTTTTCATGAATTTTCTGAGTTTTGGTTTAAAGACAGCGCTTTTTTGTTTCTTAAATAAAGTTGAATAGACCGGAGCAACTTTCCAACCGGCATACGCAGCAATCATCGCTGGGATTAAATTAAACAACAGCATTTCTGGGTAGGAGTAAGATAGAAACGCGGCAATAGCAGGCCCTGAATAGGTTTTCCAAAGGCTCAATAGCGCCATCGATAAACCAATAGCCAAGTATGTTTCAAATGCTAATGTCATGCTTTGATCTCCTCTCTCCGGTTTACTGCTTCAATGATCTGATTGTCTAATTTGAAGTGTTGAATGAATAATACACAAAACAGACCGACCGGTCTAGATGTAATTTTTTTATCCTATAAGAACCTAGAAATCTGAGGGGTACATACTCAAACCAATGAATGAGTATTGGCGTCAATCTCGCAGCCGTGTAGACTCTAATTAAGGATAATCATTAACTTGAAAAGGAAAGAGTTTTGGCTGAATTCAAATACAAGCAACTAACTCAAGAAGAACAAGACAAGCTAGATGCCGCTTCATTTCGTCGCCTATTATCTCATCTAGACAACAATAAAGACGTGCAAAACATCGACCTAATGATCTTGGCTGGCTTTTGCCGAAATTGCTTTAGCAAATGGTATGCAGCAGAAGCTGAATTAATGGGAGTCGATTTAGATTTAGACGATGCACGTGAACGTGTTTATGGCATGACTTACGATGAATGGAAAGCTAACCATCAACCGAAAGCGACGCCTGAACAATTGGCCGCGTTTGAAGCTCGCCAAGCGAAAAAGAGTTAAGAAATTGGACACCAAATAAGAGTTCGTATCCTGAGCGAAGTTTTATTTTCGATTGAACGCATTCCTACTTTCAATCATCAATATTTAGCAAACAAAAAGCCCAGTAACAGTCTCCAACAGTTGGACACCAGTTACTGGGCTTTCTTTATCAAGCTTTAAACTTAAGGGCTATAACAACTATCTATAGTCTAGCCCTTGGTTTTACCAACTAACCGTGAGAGGTTCTTCCCACGTTGTCATGGCTAAGCTCTTTATTAAGCTCCGCTTCCACGTGACCCGGAGAGCGTGTTGAGCCAGAAATCAGTCGGTACATCGCAGGGATAACGAACAGAGTAACCAATGTCGCGAAGCCCATACCGAAGAAGATAACCGTACCCACAGCCACTCGGCTTTCATAACCTGCGCCCGTTGAAGTAATCAATGGGATTGCGCCAGCTAGCGTCGTAAATGCAGTCATCATGATTGGACGTAAGCGTCGAGCCGAAGCATCAATGATCGCCTTTTCAAACTCAATACCACGGTCACGAAGTTGGTTAGCAAACTCAACGATCAAGATGCCGTTTTTGGTTACCATACCGATCAACATGATCATACCAATCTGGCTGTAGACGTTGAGCCCTTGACTCATCAACACGAGGCCCAAGAAGCCACCGAAGATACCCATAGGTACGGTGAACATCACCACCAGCGGGTTAATGAAGCTTTCAAATTGCGCGGCCAGTACCAAGTATGCGACCAGCATCGCTAGCGCAAATACCACTAGGATACTTGATTGGTTCTCTTTGAAGTCTTTTGACTCGCCAGAGTAGCTCACTGAAATATCACCAGGTAGCTGTTCAATCGCTTGTTCATCAAGGAAATCGAGCGCGTCACCCAGCGTGTAACCTTCCATTAGGTTCGCCTTGATGGTCACCGATTTCTGCTTGTTGTAGTGCGACAAACGAATCGATGATGCCACTTCTTCAATGTGCGTCAGCGTATCGAGTGTTACCAGCTCACCAGATTGAGTTCGCATGTAGATTTGGCTTAAATCGTTCGCGTTGTTGAAGCTGTTTTCATCACCACGTAGGTACACGTCGTACTCTTCACCACGGTCAACGAAGGTCGTTTCACTTCGTCCACCAAGCATGATTTCTAACGTATCTGAAATATCTGAAACGCTAACACCTAGCTCTGCTGCACGCTGCTTATCTACGGTTACCAATAGCTCTGGTGTTTTCTCAGAGTAATCGATGTCCGCACCTTCCATCATTGGAGAGTCTTCAGCTGCTTGCTTTAAGAGCTCTGCCCACTTCTGAAGTTCAGAATAATCAGAACCGCCAAGTACGAATTGAACAGGCTCACTTGAACCACCTTTGAAGCCCGGCATAAACGGGAATACACGCACATCAGGAATACCATTCAAAGATTTACGAACTTCGTTCAACGCTTCTTGTGCGGTAACGTCACGCTCATCCCAATCTTCTAGGATCATGATTACGAAGCCCGTTTGGTCGCCCGCATTACCACCAAACGCTGGCGATTGAATACTGAATGACTTCAAGAAGCCTTGACCAAGCAATGGCATTAAGCGCTCTTCAACGATGTCCATGTTGGCAGACATACGGTTGTAACTGGTTGCATCGGCACCACGAACAAACGCAAAGATAACACCACGGTCTTCTTGTGGCGTCAGTTGCGACGGCACTTGTTGCATCAAACCATAACTACCGCCCATACACGCGATAATGATGATTGGAGCCGCCCAACGCCAGTTTAGAGCACGGCGCAATACTGAGCGGTATCCAGACTCAAGCTTGCCAAATACGCGTTCGACAAACAGGTTAAAGCGGTTTGGTTTCACATTCGCTTTAAGGATCTTACTGCCTAACACTGGCGTTAGCGTCAATGCGACTAGCGACGAGAAGATCACCGACATCGCAAGCAATACAGAAAACTCGGTAAACAACAGGCCAACCATGCCGTCCATGAACGAGATTGGCAGGAATACCATTACCAATACAAGCGTTGTTGCGATTACCGCAAAACCTACCTCTCGCGTCCCTTTATAAGCCGCGAGCAGTGGCGATTCACCACGTTCAATATGATGGAAAATGTTCTCAACCACCACGATCGCATCATCGACCACCAAACCAATCGACAAGATAAGTGCCATCAAGGTAATCAGGTTGATAGAGAAACCGAAGTAGTACGCGGCAATAAACGACGAGATCAGAGATACAGGTACGGTTACCGCTGGAATAAGTGTTGCACGTGCTTGACCAATAAAGATGTAAAGCACAAGGATAACCAAGCCACCCGTGATAAAGAGCGTGCTGTAAACCTCAGAGATCGAACGGTCGATGAAGACTGTTGAGTCATAGTCGACAGCCAAACGAGTACCATCTGGCAAGAACTTTTGAATTGCTTCGACTTCTTTATGGACTAAGTCAGCCACCTCAAGTGGGTTCGCATCTGACTGAGGCACGATACCCATACTTACGTTAACAACGCCGTCACTCTTAAAGGTCGAGTTCTCGTTTTCTGCGCCAATGTAAACATCCGCTACGTCTTTTAAGTAGATAGGTGTGTTATCAGAGGCACGTTTAACGACTAGGTATTCGAAATCTTCCGCTTCAGTGTAAGAACGAGCAGTACGAACCGACATCACAATCGCATCGTTACGCACTTCACCACCTGGGCTTTCAATATTCTCACTGTTCAGTGCAGAAGTGATGTCCGAGGTAGTCACGCCACGACCCGCCATCTGAGCTGGTTTCAGCTTCACGTACATTACTTTGTACAAGCCACCTGATATATCCACTGAGCTGACGCCAGAAATCAAACTAAAGCGGTCAATCAACACACGTTCGGTGTAGTCGGTTAACTGCGTTCTGTCCATCTCTGTCGAACTTAAGTTAATGTAGACCGAAGCTTCACCACTACCATTGTTCTTGTAAACAATGGGGTCATCGGCTTCATCGGGCAATGAACGCTGCGCACGAGCTACGGCGTCACGAACATCACTCACACCGGTATTGAGGTCGTAACCAAGCTCAAAAGTAATCGTGATACGCGACATACCGTTACGCGTTGTGGATTCGATCTCATCGATACCACTGATTCCGGATAACTGGTCTTCAAGATTGGAGGTTATTTGGCTTTCAATGATGGTGGCAGACGCACCTTCATAACGAGTACTGATCGATACTACCGGGCTTTCAATATCTGGCATCTCACGAACTGCGAGCTTATTGAAAGAGACAATACCAAACACAACCAATAGTAGGCTCAATACGACGGCCGCTACTGGTCTCTTTACAGAAACATCAGATAACAACATTAGTTAGCGCCTTCTTGTGCTTTTTTATCGCTTGCTGCATCAGTTGGGCGATTAACAGTAAGCTCTTGAACCGAGACACCGTCACGCATATTCACGATACCTTGCACCACGATCTTCTGGCCAATTTCGATGCCTTTGTCGATCACGACTTCGTTATCAATACGTGCCCCAAGGAAAACTTCTGTACGAGTTGCTTTGTTATCTTCGTCAATAACATAAACGAAACGCTTCGTACCTGAATACTCAAGCGCTTGAACTGGAATGATTGGCGCTTCCACTGGTGGGAAGTCCATATCCGCTGCCACTAGCATGCCTGGCTTTAGATAATCATTATTGTTGTCGAAGTGGATTCGAACTCGAAGATTCAAGGTTTCAGCGTTAATACGTGAATCAATGCCAACGACAGTACCAGTGAACTGAGTGTCGCCCCATGCGCTAGTGCGAGCCGTTACTTTCATACCTTTAGACAGTTTAGAAAGGTAGCGCTCCGGGATCTGCAGATCTAATTGCATTACCGATAGGTCGTCTAGGGTCACGAGTTCAGTACCTGCAGTCACCATTTTACCGCGGCTAAAGTCGATAAAACCAACAGTGCCCGAGAATGGCGCGCTGATGTGAAGATCTTTCAGATTGGCATTTGCAGCAGCTAAACGAGCGTTGGCAATCTCTACGTTCGTTTTCTGAGCGTCAATTTCAGTTTGCGTGATCGCGTTACGTTTCACTAGGCGTTGAAATTCCGCTAGCTTACGTTGCTCGTCTTTTAGATAAGCTTGCGCTTCTGCAACCGCAGCTTTCGCTTTGTCATCGTCGAGTTGAACCAACATCTGCCCTTTAGTGACATCTTGATTGGCTTTAATGTTGATAGAGTCCACTCTGCCAGCCACTTCAGAAGTGATCATTACCGATTGCTCGGCTTCTAACTTACCGACCAACGAAAGAGATTGGCTAACTTGGTGAATATCAACCTGCTCAGTAACAACAGTGACAGTGCTAGGGCCCATACGCTTAGCAAGTACGGCTGGAGACGCCATAAGAATAGACAAGCTAAGCAGGGTTAAAACAGATTTATGCTTCATAATAATGGTCTGCAAGTAAGATTTATTATCTATAAATGAAATTAACCGTATTCTATCAACTAATGAATACTGTAACGTCAAGAAGTGTAAATCTAGATTAAATTCCGTTTACGTTTCATCACGTTTTAGACACATTGAACACAATACAGAAAGCCTGTCACCTCAAGGTGTTACCTATCAGTACGTAAACCTTAGTACAGATGTTCACTTCACGAGCAATATGCGTACTTTTCGCCATCTTTGCCCAAAAAGGCAGCATTTAACACAAAACCATAAGAAAAACCCTTTACAGGTTTAGCGTGTTTGCTATGATGCGCTCCGCACTTGAGAGATGCGTTGGGAAAAACATCTCTTTAGCCTATCCATTATGAGTTAGGAAAAAACACCCTGGAGGGGTTCCCGA
>NZ_JALNTU010000015.1:0-96622 GCF_023161685.1 Vibrio sp. 1CM8B | reverse complement strand
GTGGCCAAAGGGAGCAGACTGTAAATCTGCCGGCACTGCCTTCGATGGTTCGAATCCGTCTCCCTCCACCATATTCTTCTTACCTCTTTTAAGAGTTAAGAGAACAACCTGATTGATGGGCTTATGGGAAAACATCAATTTAGGCTTACTTTGTGAAGAGTAAGACACACCCTGGAGGGGTTCCCGAGTGGCCAAAGGGAGCAGACTGTAAATCTGCCGGCACTGCCTTCGATGGTTCGAATCCGTCTCCCTCCACCATATTCTCCTTAATTGGAAAATCGAAAAGCCAACTCATTGAGTTGGCTTTTTTCGTTTCTGTGTATAATATTTCACTGTACCCGTTACCTTTCTCGTTCAACGATCTTGATAACCTATCATCCAAGTTGAGAAACTTCTCTCAACAACTGAATTAAAATCAAATATGCAGCTACAAACCCTAGGAAAAGGTCGCTTCGAAACTGAGTGGACCGAAGACAAGCAACTAATCGAACAAACCATTCGTGATTGTATTTGTACGAGCAGAATATTTGAGGAAAATGAGAAGTTATTAACTCAAGGAGAGCATGTAGAAAACCTATACCTTGTTGATTCAGGAAGAGTTTCCATGGGGATGACGGCTCGCAACGGTAAAACATTTTTGTTAGGTACTCTTGAGTGTGAGCAACAAGTCTTCGGGGAAATGGAATTCTTTACAGGATACCGATGCCAAATGGATATTATGCCAATCGAGCCCGTTAACGTATCTATCATTGATGCTCAAAAGCTAAAGAAGTACTTGTTAGAACAACCTAGGCTTTCTCTCTATTTCGCTAGCGCTATCGCTATTGACTATCAAGACACGGTCGAGATCCTAACAAGGCGTCTTCTATATCCGATTACTTATAATGTTGCCTACGATATTTATCATCAATATTTGAATGACTTACCCGTCGATGGCTTTCAAAAGAACTATCTTGAAGCGGAACGCTTCGCTACGACTGATAGAGTCTACCGCCGCGCGGTGAAAGAGCTTGAGAGCAAAGGTTTTATTGCTAAAGAAAAGAAAGGACTAAGGATTCTTGATCTAGAAGGGCTTAAAAAATTTGCGGAGCAATAAAGGCCTGCACAAATACAGACCTTTTCAGTGTCGCTTAAACCGATAACTATTTATGCAGTTTGAGTTTGATTGGATTGGCTTGCTTTGTACTTTGTAGATGCAATAAGCATCACCAACACAACAGCATATATTGCAGGGATGGCATACATAACTGTTTGTAAGCCAACAATACTTTCCATCATAGAGCTAATCGCAGGGCTAAACATTGCACCAGCACTGCCGCTAACCAATATATAAGAAACATTCTTACTTGATGCATTGCGAACAAATGACACACCATAAGCAATGAAAGCATTATAAAGTGCAGCACAAGCAAACCCGTAACCATAAGTCAGGTAAGAGAGCCATTCTAGTTGATTTGTAGTAACGATGACGCTCGTTATCACCATTGCAAGTGTAATGATCGTCAATAAGAAGTACTGAATCTTCATACGCGACACAATGACAGTCGAAACTAAAGCACCAACCAACGCTGCTGACCAATACTGAGTAATAATGTTACCCGCTTGTTCAAATGGAATATCGAACTTCTCTTTCACAAACATTGGAGCCCAAGTTAAGAAAGTATAAAGGGCAAGCATTCCTAAGAATAGTCCGATACCACCACTAATAATGCCGAAGTTCCATTCAGACTTTGATTCAGTTTGTGTTGCGCTTTCATCACCACATTGATTGAAGTTAGTCAGCAAAGCGATAAACATTGTTGCCAATGCAACCACGCCAACACTCAAGTAACTGATGCTCCAATTCATTGCATTAGTAAGTGCGTAAGTGGTGATCATTGGGAACACAACACCTGCAATGTTAAATGTCGCGTCTTGTACCACTAACATTGTGCTCTGAATTTTGTCTTTCCATAATGAAACGACAATAGTACCAGCGATACACAGACCAACACCTCCACAAAAACCAATAATAGCCATACATAACATCACGATCGATAACGAAGGTGCAATGTAAAGGCCTAATGAGGACAGTGCGATAATGCCATAGCACAACACCGTCATGCGTTTAATACCGACTTTTTCAATTAAGAAGAAAGCCGCAATAGTGCCGGCTAGTGCTCCACCATTTAATAAAGAAAATATTGATGCTACTTCATTTACATTCGCGTTAAATGCATTGGCTATTGGCTCGACCAACATACCAAATTGTGTCGCAAAGCCCGCCATAACGAAATTAGCGAGGAAACTGATAGCAGTGAGTGTCATTTTATTTTTCATTGTTCACTCCAAGGGCTCGTAGGTTAGATGTTTTAATTTGGGAGAGCTTAACTTTAAGCCCTCCACACAGGCTTAAGCTTTGATTGCCGTTTCTAGAGCAATTTCAATCATGTTGTTGAATGAAAGCTGACGCTCTTCTGCGGTGGTCTCCTCACCCGTGATACAATGATCAGACACCGTCAGGATCGCTAATGACTCAATACCAAATTGTTGTGCTAGCCCGTATAAGCCTGCAACTTCCATATCGATACCAAGCACCCCAAAACGCTCTAAGGCAGGGATAAGATCTTCATCAGGATCGTAATAAAGGTCGCCAGTAAACACGTTGCCAACTTTAACATCTATATTCTTCTCTTTTGCTGAAAGGTAAGCATTATGTAAAAGCTCAAACGTTGCCGATGTCGCCATGTGATAGCCACTGCTGCGCTTGGCATTAGTTGGAGAGTCTGTACCGGCAGCTTGTGCCAAAATCACATCACGCATCATGACATTTTTCTGCGTTGCACCAACACTGCCGATACGAATAATGCGCTTAACACCGAAGTCATTAATCAGTTCGTGACCATAGAGAACCATTGATGGTACACCCATACCATGCCCCATAACTGAGATGCGCTGCCCTTTGTAATAGCCAGTGTATCCAAGCATGTTTCGAATATCAGTCACGAGTTTTGCGTCTTCTAAGTAGGTTTCAGCAATGTATTTCGCTCGTAGTGGGTCACCCGGCATAATTACTGTAGATGCGAAATCCTCAGCAGTGCCAGCAATATGTGCAGTCATAATGTTTCCTTATTTGTTTTGTTGGCGCAATCATAAGGAGTAATGGCACAAAGCATTGAGGACAAATGTCCGCTTTCAAAGTACTGCCTCTCAAATTTGAATCTCTCTATCAAAACAGAGAAGTAGCCGTTCTAAGAACCTAGTTATGACTGGCTTGCTACCCTCAGCCCACAAAAAAGCCCCTGCTGATTTCTCAGCAGGGGCTTTCTATTATTTGGTGTTATTCCGAATAACTACATCCTATTGATGTTGAGTTAAATTCTGGAATTAACCTTGAATACCAACAATTAACCAAGGTGCATTGTTAGTTGTTAGGTCACGCTCTAGGTGCCAGATATCAGTGATATCTTCTTCAACGCCATCCGCTGTGTCACGGTAACGACCGCTAAACTGAAGGCTTAGCTGTGCTTTGCTACCATCATGGTCTGCGCGAACGATTTCAGCATCAACGTACATTACGTCAGTGTGCTGATCACCGTCTAGCTTATTACGCTCAGCTTTTAGGTCTTCAAATAGGCTTGGAGATACGTATTCTTCAATCGTGTTTAGCTCGTTGTGGTTCCATGCACCTTGCAGTGTACGGTAGTGCTCACGAGAACCATTGATGAATGCAGCTTGATCAAAGCCCGGTGGGTAGTTATGTGGAACATCGCTTTGTGCACCAAAACCGAAACCACCAGCAGTGCCTTGTGATTGAGGTTGTGCTTGCTCGAAGTTATGAACATTTGGTTGTTGCTTAGGTTGTTCAAACTTGTTCTGACCCATGCCGCCGAATGCTGGCTGTTGGCCACGAGCATTCTGCTGATTCATTGAGCCCTGCTTCGCGGCCAACATTCCGCGTAGGAATTTAAACGCTAGGAAAGCAATCAGACCCATGATCAGAATATCCATGAACTGGATACCTTCAAATGCGCCACCAAAGAATGCAGCTAAAAGACCACCAGCAAGTAAACCACCTAGCAGACCGCCCATAAGGCCTTTCTTGCTAGAGTTAGCGGCTGTGTTCTTACCCGTTTGATCTTGACGGATCGAATTCGTGTTTTGTTGTTTTGGTGCTGGAGCCGTTTTAAAGCTTTTGCCAAATGACTTACCACCACCAAACTTTTTCGCTTCCGCGATTGGCGTCACCGCGACTGTTACCAACAGGATCGCGACTAGTGAGAAAAATCGTTTCATTATTATCCTTTATAGGTTTTTTATCTTTCGACACCTTAATCATACTCGTTAACAAAGAACAATGAAATATTCACCGTGTTTACACATGTATCATAATATTGCGGCTATTAATTGATTACTAAACTAGCGAAGGGATTGACGGCACTCTGGGGCAGCATTAAAATATTGAACGATGTTCATTTAATAGAAAGTACCCATGGCAAGACGAAACGATCATACTCGCGAACAATTAGTGCAATTAACCTTAAAAACGGTGACCGACTTCTTAGAAGAGCACTCTTATCACGAGCTAAGTCTACGTAAAATCGCCAATATGATTGGTTACGTTCCAAGTACTTTAGTAAATGTATTTGGTAACTACAACCTACTGCTTTTGCATGTGGTCGCTCAAACATTAGATGAACTGGCGTCAGAATCTGCTGCTGCTGTTGAACAATCGAGCAACCCTCAACAAGCTCTATTCAACCTTGCCTACTGCTATCACGATTTTGCACAGAGACACCCTCACCGTTGGCAGCTTATCTTTGAACACAACATGAACGGTGAAAACCTTCCTGAATGGCAATCGAATCGCATCGATAGAATGACAGGCATGCTAGAACAGTTGCTCGTAGCGATTGCTCCAGAACATACGAAAAGCGAAGTCGTTAAAGCCAGCCGTGTATTATGGTCTGGAGTACACGGAATTACTCTACTTAGCGTTGATGATAAATTTTTCGCCTCTGAGCCTATTGATGGTAAAGAGCTGATCAATAACCTAGTCTCAAACTACTTAACCAACTGGTAATCATCCAAGGAAAGACAATGAACAACAGCAGCCAATCTTCGCTGTTAACGCAAAAAAGGTTCCTACCCTACTTTATTACCCAATTTCTAGGAGCCTTTAACGACAACATATTCAAAAATGTCCTGTTACTGTTTGTTGCTTTCGCAAGCGTAGACACGCTGCCTATTTCCAGCAATCTATTCATTAATTTGGCCGCTGGCCTTTTTATTCTGCCCTTCTTCCTATTCTCAGCTTTAGCTGGTGTACTGGCCGACAAATACGAAAAATCGTGGTTTATCCGTAAAGTTAAGCTCCTTGAAGTAGTGATCATGTCACTGGGTGCGATCGGATTCATCTACGAAAGCTACGGAATATTACTCTTGCTTCTGTTCCTTATGGGAACGCAGAGTGCTTTCTTTGGCCCGGTGAAATACGCCCTGCTTCCACAGCAGTTAGAAACAAAAGAACTGGTATCTGGTAATGCTCTTGTCGAGACAGGTACATTCTTAGCAATCCTGATTGGTACTCTAGGCGCAGGCATCATTGCATCTGAAGAAGGCGCGAAGCTCATTGCTGCGGTGTGTATTGTTTCGTTTGCCGTGCTTGGCTATGTATCGAGCTGCTTTATCCCACAAGCGCCAAGTAATGCACCAGACCTTAAGGTAAAGTGGCAACCTGTAAAACTGACCCGTGCGACACTGGCGATTGCCAAAAGAGATCGCCCGACCTTTCAAGCTCTGATGTCTATCAGCTGGTTCTGGTTCCTTGGTGCGGCTTACCTAACTCAGTTTCCCAACTTCACTAAACTGCATCTAAACGGCACTGAAAGCTCCGTCGCCTTTTTACTGGCACTATTCTCGGTAGGCATTGCAATCGGCTCTTTGGCTTGCGATAAGTTATCTAATCACCGAATTGAAATCGGCATCGTGCCAATGGGCAGCTTAGGTATCTCGATCTTCGGTCTTCTGATGGCGATATCCATCCCGGAGTCTTTGCCTGACTTTAGTTCTTTCCATCAATTCGTAACCTACTCAGAGCTGTGGCCACTGTTTGCTTACCTTCTGCTTCTGGGTATATCTGGCGGTATCTTTATTGTTCCTCTGTATTCACTGATGCAGTTACGTGCCAAGCCAGATGAACGTGCCCAAGTAATTGCCGGGCTCAATATTTATAACTCACTGTTCATGGTGGGAAGTGCGGTTTTAGGTATTGTTTGCCTCAGCGTTTTAGAGCTTTCAATTCCACAGCTGTTTATCTTGCTCGCTGTGGGCAACACTTTGGTGATGCTGTACCTGTTTTATCAGGTGCCTATCTACGCTTTCCGCTTCTTTACGTGGGTGGTCACTCACACCATGTACCGAGTTAAACACAAGAACTTACATCACCTGCCTGAAAAAGGCGGCGCGTTGATTGTCTGCAACCATGTGAGTTATATGGATGCACTGCTGCTGAGTGCGGTTTGCCCTCGCTTGATCCGTTTTGTGATGGAAGAGGATTACACCAAGTTACCGCCAATTCGACGCTTCTTGAAAAGAGCTGGGGTGATTCCAATCTCCGCGACCAACCGCAACTCAATTCGAAACGCTTTCAAAGAAGTAGAGCGTGCGCTGCATGAAGGTCACATCGTGTGTATTTTCCCAGAAGGAAAGCTCACCTCTGATGGCGAAGTGGCTGAGTTCATGCGAGGTATGGAGCTGATCATCAAACGTTCCCCTGTCCCAGTGATTCCTATGGCTCTTAAAGGATTATGGGGTAGCTACTTTAGTCGTTACAAAGGCCGTGCCTGCAAAGGGTTACCGACTCGCTTCTGGACTAAGCTAGAGATAGAAGCTGGCGAGCCGATTTCACCTAAACAAGCCTCTTGTGAAACGCTTCGACAGTCAGTCTCTGACCTTCGCGGATCACTACGCTAGCTCACCAGCCCTTTATTCATATCAGTTGAACAAGCGTTAAGTTTTCCTTAACGTTTGTTCAATTCATTTAGACTTACTTATCATTTTATTGAACGTATAGTGGTCTCATCACAATAACGCCACAACAAAACAAGACTCTAAATACAATGAACCTAAAAAAGTCCGTTCCATTTTATCTTGCTGCACTGTTTTGCTTAACGCCTTGGGTTAGCTCTCCGACAGCCCTGGTTATCGGTTTCCTGCTTGCTAGTTTAGGTTTAGTCCCTGAACACTTGGAAGTCGGCAAACTTACCAAAAAGCTACTGGCCTACTCTATTGTTGGCTTGGGTTTTGGTATTCAGTTTGAAAAAGCATTAGCAGTAACAGGCGATGGTATTGGGCTCATTGTAACGACGATTATCGGTACATTAGTCATTGGTTGGTTCTTGGCTAAACGAATGGGGTTAGACCGCACTACAGGCTACCTTATCTCTTCTGGTACCGCGATTTGTGGTGGTAGCGCGATAGCAGCAGTGGCACCTGCGATTAAAGCAGACGATGAACAGATTGGCTTGGCGTTAGCCACTGTATTCGTGTTGAACTCGGTTGCTCTATTCTTATTCCCGATGATTGGTCACGCGCTTGAACTCAGCCAACAAACATTTGGTACTTGGGCAGCTATTGCGATTCACGACACGTCTTCTGTAGTAGGTGCAGCTTCAGCGTATGGCGAAGAAGCACTGACGACAGCGACAACATTGAAGCTCGCTCGCGCACTTTGGATCATCCCAATCGCTTTAATCAGCGCGATGATCTTCAAGAACGATCAAAAGAAAATTACGGTTCCCTACTTCATTTTCTTCTACTGCGCCGCTATAGCGGTGAGTGACTTACTGCCACAATTTGAGATGGTCTACCAAGGAATCTTTGATGTATCTAAGCGAGCACTGGTGGTGTGTCTGTTCTTAATTGGCTGTGGTATTTCGGTTGAGAAGTTAAAAGCAGCAGGACCGAAGCCATTGATGTTCGGTATTACAATGTGGGTCATGATCTCAACGGGTTCATTGGCGTGGTTAACTCTCGCCTAGCATGCACAGAAACGCTTTAGATGGTTGTTCGGTGACCTAGACACTCAGGTTAGCGAGCAACAAAACAAAAAGGCAAAGCTCCAATGGGCTTTGCCTTTATCGTTTGTGGTAAGGGTATTCTTTGTTGCAACAATCACGAATCAAACAGGGGCTTATCACTCTTCTTGCTCTCTCTTTTCATTAAAACAAGTACTACAACCAGCACAAATGCGGTGAGCTCAGCCAACGAACGAGTCAACCCTGACGAGATGACCGCTTGGCCTATCTGCAGTAAAACCGCAATGATGAGGGCAATTTTCATAATAAGACCTTATTCTATAATCCGTTATTTATATGGCTTATTATTATGATGGATGGTTATAAAGATAATAAATTCTGTTTTGAACTATCTAATTGCTAAATTAACTAACCTAGCGTAACTGCCCTTCTAACCACTTAATAAAGGTTCTTACCTTAGGACGTTTTTCCGTGCCTAGCGGGCAGATTAAGTCATACCCTTGGTCTGTATCCATGCTCGGATAAGGTGTTATGAGCTCACCAGTCTGAACATACTGCTTAACAAAATGATAGCGCCCCATCGCGACACCGATATTGCTGAGGGCACTTCTTACGCCCATATCCCGGTGGCTCACGCAGTAAAATTGCTCAAACAAGTTCACATCCAAGCCGTGGTGTTTAATCCAACGCTGCCATACATCTGATCCTAGTGCATGAATGAAATTAATCCGGTGCAGCGATTCTAAGCCATCATCAAAGATGTCGTGCTCAGCCGCGTAACTCGGTGTACACACCGGAATATACTTTTCACCAAACAGGCGCTGTCGATGCATGTCTTTGAGATCTTCAGCACCATAGTAAATGGCGACATCGAGATGATTTTGATGAAAATCCTGCTCTTCTTGCGAGAAAATATTGAGATTAAACTTAGGGTATCGCTTTTTAAAATCAGCCAGTCTTGGTAGTAACCAACTGTTGGCAAATGCAGGACTGGTACCGATATTGATCTGTCCATACAAGTCTGTGTTGGTAATGTCTTCGATCTCACCAAAAATAGAGCTTAACGACTTGGATAACGTTCGTTGAAAGCGCTGGCCTTCTTCCGTTAGTTCCAGTTTACGAGTCCCTCGCACAAACAAGTTAAACCCGAGTTCACCTTCTAACACTTTGATTCGATGGCTAACGGCTCCCTGAGTCAAATGCAACTTTTTCGCCGCTAGCGTAAAGCTCATTTTCTCGGCAGCAACATTAAAAGTATGAAGATTTCTAAGTAAAGATTGATGGTTAGCCATACGAACTCATGCATTAAAAATTTTAATTCATACTACTACCCGTTTCGTTTGTTTGCATTAAGAAATAAGTTTTTAATAGCCGCAGTTACTTAAAATCCTGCCTCGATCAATCTTTGACTCCATGCATTGACGAGCAGAAACATTAAAAAAATTAATTACAAACTTAGGGGCACATATGAATATACTCGGGTATATGCAAAAAGTAGGTAAGGCATTGATGGTTCCCGTAGCCACACTGCCAGCTGCAGCAATCCTTATGGGGATCGGCTATTGGTTGGATCCTGTTGGTTGGGGTTCAGAAAGTATCTTAGCCGCATTCTTGATCAAATCTGGTGGCGCGATCATCGACAACATGGCGGTTCTGTTCGCGGTGGGTGTCGCATTTGGTTTGAGCCGTGATAAGAATGGTTCTGCGGCACTGTCTGGTTTTGTGATGTTCCTCGTTGTCACCACGCTACTTGCTCCGGGCTCTGTTGCTCAATTAATGGATGTTGAACTCAGTGAAGTGCCAGCGGCATTTGGCAAAATCAGCAACCAATTCGTAGGTATCATTGTGGGTATCATCTCTGCTGAGATCTACAACCGCTACTCAACCGTTGAACTTCCTCAAGCTTTAGCATTCTTCAGCGGTAAGCGTTTGGTTCCTATCCTGACCTCAATCGCAGGTATGGCTCTCTCTTTTGCTCTACTTTACATCTGGCCAGCTGTTTACGACGCTCTGATCGTTCTGGGTATTAAACTAGAAAGCATGGGCGCAGTGGGTGCCGGTCTGTTTGGTTTCTTCAACCGTTTGTTCCTATCAGTAGGTATGCACCACGCTCTTTACCCTGTGTTCTGGTTCGACGTTGTCGGTATTAACGACATTCCAAACTTCCTAGGCGGCGCGCAATCTATCGCTAACGGCACGGGTATTCCGGGCAAAACAGGCATGTACCAAGCGGGCTTCTTCCCTATCATGATGTTTGGCCTACCAGCAGCAGCATTGGCGATGTACCACTGTTCTGATGCGAAAAACAAAAACCAAGTATTCGCAATCATGCTTGCGGCAGCTATGGCTTCATTCTTCACTGGTATCACAGAGCCTCTAGAATTCAGCTTCATGTTCCTAGCACCGGTGTTGTTCCTACTGCACGCAGTGTTAACTGGTTTATCGCTTTACATTGCAGCAAGCATGGAATGGATGGCAGGCTTCGGCTTCTCTGCTGGTTTCGTTGACCTGGTACTATCAAGCCAAAACCCACTAGCGGTTAACTGGTACATGCTACTGGTTCAAGGTGTGGTGTTCTTCGCGCTTTACTACGGTATTTTCCGCTTCGCTATCATCAAGTTCAACCTACGTACTCCAGGTCGTGGTGAAGAGATGGAAGCAGAGAAAGAAACTGAAACGCCAGAAGCATTGGCTAACCTAACCAATAGCTATATTGAAGCGGTTGGCGGTGCAGACAACATTCTAGAAGTCGATAACTGTATTACTCGTCTACGCTTAACAGTGAAAGACTCAGGTGCAGCAGACAGCGATAAACTGAAGAAACTCGGTGCGGCAGGTGTAGTACCAGTTGGTAAAGGTGGCCTACAAGTTATCATTGGCCTAGGTAAGGTTGATAAAGTCGCTGAGCAAATGAAGAAGGCACTCGCTTAACGCCAAATCTTGAATGACACGATAAATAATTAGAATTTGTGACGGCTTCACCACCGTCACAACCCCCTGAAGCGCAATTACGACTAGTCACCGTGTATTGCGCTTCATTTTATTGCTCTTCGCTCTGTTTAGAACGAGTCTGCTGTAACCACTGCGCCAATCCAGCGCGCGAAACCTTAATACCCTGTTGTTCCTGCTGAGGCATTCGATAATACTCAACAGGAAATTTGAACCGTTCAAGACGCCCCGTCAATTGCTCGATAAACCACTCTTTGGTTGGCAGCTCAGCACAATCCACAATCGCTACTGGTCGGAATCCGAACTCATCATCTTCAATGGGAGCAATAAAAGCCTGATTAACCTCAGACAATTGATTGAGTATTCGCTCAATTTCTTCGCAATGAATGTTCTCACCACCAGAAATAAACTGATTGTCGGCGCGACCAATAATCGACACTTGTTCGCCAACCCACTCACCAAGATCTTTGCTATCAAACCAGCCGTTGTTATCAACTAATGGCGTTAATTTACCTTGATAGTAATACCCGGACGCGAGCGTCTCGCCACCAATAAAGATACGTTGTTCTTCAATTTTTAGCCGGCGATGGTTAAGGACAAAACCGGCGGTGCTGCTGGCATCAACGGGCTTAGCAGTCACGGTTGAAGCCGCTTCGGTCATGCCGTATCCAAGCCATGTTTCGATACCCATTTGTTGAGCTTCGAGCCCAAGAGCTTCTGGTATATGACTACCACCCAAAAGTACATGCGTTAAAGTAAGTGTTTGCTTACTCTTTAACAATCGATGTAGCTGAGTAGCGACCAATGATGCATGGCTGCATTCTTGTATATCGGTTTCAAGCTGACCTGTGCCTATTTTGATGCAGCCACCAGCCGCCAACCAACGATGAACTATCGCTAATCCTGACACATGGTACATAGGTAAACTCAGTAACCAAATGTCACCTTGTTCAAAATAAAAAACGTCGAGTAACCCGACCGCCGAGCATAAATGCTGCTCAAGCGTGTGAGCCACTGCTTTCGGATTTCCGGTAGAACCTGAAGTGAATACGATGCTTGCTAGATTTTGCGGATTGAAGTTGGACTCTTGAGATGTCGTTATCCGATTATCATCACCATCGACCTTCACTTCATTTAAGCAAGACAAGGTCACCAACTGAGTATTTAAATCGACAGTCTCTGATTGCTCTATCCCGCTACTGTCCAAAAGCCAAAGGTAGCTTTGTTGACCCGCTTGATATAAGGAATCGAGCTTTTGCTTCAGGCGTAAGCGAGGTTGAGGCATGGTGAAAGCGCAAATAACACCCAAATTAAGTGCGGCAAGATAAGCAGGAATCACTTCAGCTTGATTCTTACCAACAATCGTCAGTACATCACCTTCAGATAGGCCTTGATGAGATAGCTGTTGTTGGTACTCACTCACTAGCACAGACACTTGCTGCCAAGTATAAGTGTGGTGAGTAGTCACTAACGCTGTTTGATGTGGGTTTTTCTGCGCCCACTGTACCCAGAGCGGGTGATGATTAGATTGTGGGCGCATCATATGATAACCAAAAGTAGATTAAGAACTTGTTAAGCTAACTAAATAGCCATTCAAATAGATCGGCCTAAGAAGACCAAATCAATTGCTGCTGGTCAAGCGTAGAGACAGGCAACTGACTCCCCGGCCAAGAAACCTCTAGCTGCTGCTTGAACAAGCCAATCGTATCCAGCCCCGGCACTTCGTTTGGCAAATATTGCTGCGCCAGACGAGCAATCTGAGTCAGACCTAGGCTCGACTCAATGCTTGAGCTCAATACAGGTTTCATTCCAAGCTTCTGTGCACGCTCAATGATTGCCACACAACGCTCTACAGAACCAATAAGAGTTGGCTTGATCACGACAGCTTTAACGCCAGTAAGGTCGCTAAGATCAAACTCTGGGCTGCGCACCGCTTCTTGCAGTGTCTCGTCCCACGCAATCGCGACACCATGGTCAATGGCAAAGGCCAAGCTGTCTTCTGGCTTTTGGCAAGGCTCTTCAATAAAGCTAATGCGCTGACGCAGTGACGGCGAAATGTATTTAATAAACTGCTTCGCTTTCTCTGGCTTCCACGCACGGTTGGCATCAAGTCTTAGGGTCAAATCAGGGATCGACTCAAGGAATAAGCTAACCAGCATGCCATCGCGAATCGCTTCGTAGAGGCCGACTTTCACTTTCGCGACCTTCTCGCCTTGCATCTCATTCAATACAGGGATCAGTTCATCTGGATCGCCTGTACACAAAGGCGCAGCTTGGTAGTTACCTTGAGCGTTAAGATCGCCTCGCAATTCCATCATCGCCATCGAAAAGCCAAACGCGACAGAACGGTACAGCTCGTCGAAAGGCGTTTGAGGCTTATTGTGGCTCCAAAGCTCTAATTCGTGTTGAAGCTGAATGCCAGCTTGTTCGGCATCTTCTTGGCTAAAACCGGGCAAAGGCGCAACTTCGCCAAAACCAGTTTTACCATCACACTCAAGTTGGATGATATAGCCAACGCGTTCGTTCAACTTATTGTCACGAAGAACCACGCCACTATCCATAGGTAATTGATAACGGTAAAGTTTAGCGTGACGCTGAGAATTCACTGAGTTCATAAGGTTTCCTAAAAAACGGGGAACATCAAAACAAAACGAGCCGCTATTAGCGACTCATTATGAAGAAGAGAAAGACTATGGATTACGCGGAAACTTGTCGAAGTCCGGTCGACGTTTCTCGTTGAATGCGTTGCGGCCTTCTTGGCCTTCCTCTGTCATGTAGAACATCATGGTTGCGTTACCAGCCAACTCTTGCAGACCAGCTTGACCATCACAGTCCGCGTTCAGAGCCGCTTTCAAGCAACGCAGTGCCATTGGGCTGTGTTGAAGCACTTCACGGCACCAACGAACGGTCTCTTTTTCTAGGTCAGCGACAGGAACAACGGTGTTTACAAGGCCCATGTCCAGTGCTTCTTGTGCATCGTAAAAGCGGCACAAGAACCAGATTTCACGCGCTTTCTTTTGACCAACGATACGAGCCATGTAAGAAGCACCCCAACCGCCATCGAAAGAACCCACTTTAGGACCCGTCTGACCAAACTGCGCGTTTTCAGCGGCAATAGTAAGGTCTGCCATCATGTGAAGTACATGACCGCCGCCTACTGCCCAACCCGATACCGCTGCGATAACTGGTTTTGGACAAGTACGAATTTGACGTTGGAAATCAAGTACGTTCAGATGGTGTGTACCTGAATCATCTTGGTAGCCGCCGTAGTCACCACGAATACTTTGGTCACCACCAGAACAGAACGCCTTCTCACCAAGACCCGTCAAAATGATCACGCCTACTTTCTCGTCGTAACGAGCGTCAGCCAGTGCGTTGATCATCTCTTTTACGGTTTGTGGACGGAACGCATTGTGGACTTGAGGACGTGCAATCGTGATTTTTGCAATACCATCGTCAGATTTGTGGTACTGAATATCTTCGTATTGACTGCTTTCATCGCTCCAGTTAACTGCCGCGTAAAGTTCTTCTTCTGTGATGCCTACTGTTTTAGCCATGGTGATTCCCATTGTTCTATTAGAGACCACGACTAACGAGTAGTCGTGACGGTGTTGCTCTGCTTTTGATAGTGCTTGATACGAGAGAATCGCTCAGTCAGATTAACGACGACTGGCGATACATTGGATTATCAGGTTAGAAAACAGCTCAGGTTGCTCAAAATGAACATTATGACCAGCGTAATCCACCTGACTATATTCAAAGCCACTATTCTCAGCTAGCTCCATGAATTTACGATCTTTTTCTCCACATACATAATGCAATAAATGCTCATGAGATTTCAATGTGGCACGTAAATCCGGTTGCTTAGCTAACGAAGTAGATAACAACATATTTGCTACGGATACTCCAAGGTTACCACTACGCTTTATGACCAAAGTTTGTCTTTGCTCATGATTTAGTGAAGAAAAGACGCTTTGTTGATACCAATCGTCTAAAACATCTTCAATCGATTGCTGTGCAAAGCGAACAGCCCACTGCGTATCATGTACTAACCTTTGTGCTCTTTCTTCATCACATTCCAAGCCAAAGTTGCCACCTTCAATGATGACTTTCTCTAGATTGAGCGTCTCAAAGCAAGGGCTTGTCACCCCATACATTGCGAGCCTTCCGCCCATAGAATACCCAATCACTACGATAGGATAATCGGCAGGAAGATCGTTGAGAGCCAGTTGGGATGTGATGCACTGGACAATTTTCTTGCAGCAATGATCAAACCCTACCGGATCGATAAAGCGACTTTGTCCGTGTCCGGGTAAATCTATGCAAAGGAGAGGAAAATCCTCGAGGAATGGATGACATGCACTCCAATCATCCCCGCTTCCGAGTAAACCATGTAAAAAAACAAGCAAAGGTTTGTCAGAAGAATCTTGTACAGCTGGGTAATAATCGGAGTAAAGCATGTAAAGTCCTTAGGCTAATGCCTCGGTGAGCATTGAACTGAATTGTTTCAGCAAAGTAGACGCTTGTTCGGGAGGCGTCTTAACTTCTACGAGCAAGGTACCCTGACCCTGTTCGAAATGTTGTTCGATAATGGTTTGATAGCAATTCAAGGTTTCTGGCGCAGCGTATCCCAACTGGAATTGCGCAGCTGCGTGTTCAAAACTGAAACCATGAGGCATTTGATAAAGTGACTGCTTCTGCTGTTCTGGTACCGGCAATAAATCAAAGATCGCACCACCATCATTATTGGTCACAACAATAACCATCGGCGTTAAATTATGAGTCAGCAGAGCCAGTGAGTTGAGGTCGTAAAGCAAAGAAGTATCACCAATCAACATCAATAAGGGATTTTGGTTAGCTTTCACTACACCCGCAGCCGTTGCCACCAAGCCATCAATGCCCGATGCACCACGATTGCTGTAAACCCGATTCGCAGATATTGACGACAGCATATCCACCAGCCTTACCATCAAGCTGTTTCCCACAAACAACTCTCTGTCTTTAAGTCTAGACGACAAGTCAACCGCAACACTCAACTCGGTCAGTTGGTCATTATTGGATATTTGTGCGAGTGCCAGTTGCTGAACGGTATTGGCCACCTCGATTAAAGGCGTCGCCCAACCCGAGTGTTTGCCCAACAACGTTGGCAGGTGTTGATCGGTTATCCATGACTCAATATTGGAAACAATATGCGTTTGAGGCAGATGGTCTTGATTTATACGGTGCGCATCAGCTGAAACCACAACATATTGCGTGCAATCGAACCAAGCTGCTTGTGACTTAACCCATTGGTTTAATCGCTTAGAAACAATGCGCTCACCAAACTGAAGGATGAAATCACACTGGTTGAGTTGCTCTTTGACTGAGTCACTCTGTAACCACAGATCATAATGCTTCCAATCACTGCTCACGCCCGATTGAGGATCACAGAAAATTGGCCAGCCCAAAGCCGAAGCAAACTGCTGCGCTTTTGTTGCCGCTCCTTTATCAATCGAACCAATAATCACCGCACCTTTACGCGCTAGGTAATCGCCCGGCGATATCGGCTGTACAGTCAAATGGTTGGGTAAACAGGTATTAGAATACGGGGTTGTTGACGAGCTCCACCCAGCGATACTGTTAGTGTAGTCAGCATACATGTCAGCACTGTTCTTAGAATAGAGCGGCTCTGGGAACGGACAATTGATGTGAATCGCACCGCCCACATTGCGTTGTTTCGCAAGCGCGCTATCAACCGATGTCAGAAGCCAATTCAAAGAAATCTGTGTCGTTGGGCTTGGTAGATTTAAAGCACTTTCTACATGGGAAGAAAAGATACCATGCTGCTGAATCGCTTGATTGGCACCACAGTCAACCAAGTCGATGGGTCTATCAGAGGTCAGTAAGATCAGTTTCTCTCGTGTCAGCCCGGATTCAGCCGTCGCAGGAAGCAAATTCGCAACAGCGGTTCCTGATGTCACAATCACTGCAACTGGCTTATCACTTGCTTTTGCTAAACCTAACGCTAAGAATCCAAGACCACGCTCATCAAAGTGCGTGTGTAAAGTTAACTTGGAGTTGGCTTCAGCTTCGAGAGTTAACGGAGTTGAGCGAGAGCCCGGCGCAACACAAACATGTTCAACGCCATTGCGTGCAAGCTCTTCAAGTAACGTGTGACACCAAACTCTGTTTAATACGGCTTGGTCGTGATTCATGACGCGACACCCAATGGAGGGTGATCAGAAATGAGACTGAGCAGAGTAGACATCTTCTTGTTCAGCTCTTGCCATTCATGTTCGGCAACCGATCCCGGCACGATCCCCGCGCCAGCAAACAGTTGTACTTGATCGTTTACAATCAAGGCGCTGCGAATCGCTACGCAGAATTCCGCTCGCTGATGACTGATATAGCCTACAGACCCTGCATACCAACCTCTAGCAAACGGTTCGTGTTCAAGAATGAAATCCATCGCCTCTTTACGCGGCAAACCCGCCACCGCCGCAGTTGGCTGTAATGCAGCAAGCAACTGCACACCATTAATGCCATTGTTGAGCTGAGCATGGATATTGCGCTTCAAATGCTGCACCTTGCGCAAGCGCACTAAACGCGCATCCTTTTCAACATGGACCGTTTGAGAATGAGGAGTGAGACGCTCAATGATATCGTCGACCACATACTGGTTCTCGTTGAGGTTTTTGCTGTCTTGAGAAAGCCAGTTAGCCAATTCCATATCCTCAGTAGCGTTCTCTCCGCGACCAATGGTTCCAGCAAGCGCTTCGGTATCGAGTTCAGTACCATGTCGGCTATATAAGCGCTCTGGTGTCGAGCCAATGAAACTGTGTTTAGAATCTAGCACCAACATAAAGTGGAAACTGTGGTGATTTTGCAGATAGCTGGCTTTAAGTAATTGAGCTGCGCAGATAGGCGCATCGAGCTGCAGTGTGGTTTTACGCGCTAAAACGACTTTTTTGTACTCTTCATCGCTAATGCCTTGCAGCACTTTATCGACAAGGTTGCCCCACTGCTCTCTTTCTGGAACGTGATTGATCTGTTCAATATGGGCAGACAAAGGCGCCAATATCGCGGCTTCCACAGAAAGCTTATTCAAAGCATTAATAGAAGAAACGCGATCAGGGGACAAGTTAACCGCCAGCGACCAAGTATTGTCAAAGCGGATCAATTCAACCTGAGGAAGGAAGAAAAACGACTCCATGCAGCGACGGTTCTTTGCGGTATGCCCATCAAACGAGCGTCCACCCCAGATTCGTTGGTCTTCACCAAGAATCGCGTACGCGGGTGCAGGATCTGAAAACGTATGTAACTGTCCGAGCGCAACAACCTCTTCACGAGTGTCGCGTGACTGCCAGTAGAACTTAGGAAAGAGCGGTTGAGCATGAAGCCATTCTATAAATGCAAACGATGGTTTTTGCGTTAGAACTTCAACACAACGAACTTCGCTTGCTTGGGCATTTTGTACTCGCTCAATCAAAGCGGAGATAGTTTGCTGGAAATGTGACAAATCGACCTCGTTCACATCTAAATTATTATTATATTAGTTTGATACTTTATGGGCAGTACCCACTTAGATCAAGAATGTACTATATCTTTTCAACATTCCTGTGATTTTAAGCGATCCCGCCCCTTTATTCATCTTAGCCAATAACCAAGAAAGCGATTAATTAAAATTTAGAAAAGAGTGACAACAAAAAGGCTAAACGTGACACTGAAATGCGACATTCATCAGATTTTTATTCTATCAAACGCCATTTTGCGGTACTTTAATAAAGTATTTAAATTAATTTCAGGAAATCGGCAATGCAAAATATCGGGATGTCGTCAAAACTCAACAGCGTATGCTACGAAATCAGGGGGCCTGTACTCAAACATGCTAAGCGCATGGAAGAAGAAGGGCATAAAATACTGAAGCTTAATATTGGTAACCCCGCCCCATTTGGTTTTGACGCCCCTGATGAAATCCTTGTTGACGTAATCCGTAACCTACCGACATCTCAAGGTTACTGCGACTCAAAAGGCATCTATTCAGCCCGCAAAGCGGTTGTTCAGCACTACCAGAAAAAAGGCCTACGTAACCTTGATGTAGAAGACGTTTACATTGGTAACGGCGCATCAGAGCTTATCGTTATGTCTATGCAAGCGCTACTGGATAATGGTGATGAAATCTTAGTTCCCGCTCCGGACTACCCACTATGGACAGCGTCTGTTGCGCTTTCTGGTGGTACACCGGTTCACTACATGTGTGATGAAGATGCTGATTGGTATCCAGATTTAGACGACATGCGCGCGAAGATCTCACCAAAGACGCGCGGCATCGTTCTTATCAACCCGAACAACCCAACAGGCGCGGTATACAGCCGTGATTTCCTATTACAAGTGGTTGAGATTGCTCGTGAGCACGGTTTGATCATCTTCGCCGATGAAATCTACGACAAAGTACTTTACGACGGTGCGGTACACACTTCAGTAGCAACGCTTGCTGAAGACGTCCTAATGGTCACGTTCAACGGCCTATCTAAAGCTTACCGTGTATGTGGTTTCCGTGGTGGTTGGATGTTCTTAACAGGCCCTAAACACCTAGCGAAAGGCTATGTAGAAGGGCTAGAAATGCTGGCCTCAATGCGTTTGTGTGCCAACGTTCCGATGCAACACGCTATCCAAACCGCACTCGGTGGCTATCAGAGTATCAATGAGCTGATTCTCCCAGGCGGTCGACTGCTGGAACAGCGCGACCGTGCATGGGAACTGATCAACAAGATTCCTGGCGTTTCTTGTGTCAAACCGAAAGGCGCAATGTACCTGTTCCCTAAGATCGACACCAACATGTACAACATTAAAGACGATCAGAAATTTGTACTCGACTTTCTTAAGCAAGAGAAGGTGTTATTGGTTCAAGGTACTGGCTTCAACTGGCCAAAACCGGACCACTTCCGCATCGTGACTCTGCCGCACATCGAAGATCTAGAAATCGCAATTGGTCGTTTAGAGCGCTTCTTACAGACCTACAACCAAGACGACCTCATCGAAGGTTAATAAGCATAAAGAAAGATGGCTACAATTTGCTGTTTTAAAAGACTTTAACTTGTATTCATTCACTTCTATGCTTAAAAGGCTCCTGTTTAGGAGCCTTTTTTGTATCCGCTGTCTCGTATGCCTGCGCAAACACAAAATACGAGTGGAGTATTTTTTAGAAAGGACTCTTATGAAACAAAGCCATTTCTTTGCCCATCTCGCACGCATGAAACTTATCCAGCGCTGGCCCCTGATGCGCTCGGTCTCAAGCGAGAACATTTCAGAACATAGCCTACAGGTTGCTTTCGTGGCACACGCTTTAGCGCTCATCAAAAACAAGAAGTTTGATGGTCAGCTTAACCCCGAGCACATTGCTCTACTTGGCATGTACCACGACACCAGTGAGGTACTGACAGGTGATTTGCCAACGCCAGTTAAATACTACAACCCGGATATTGCACAAGAGTATAAGAAGATAGAAGCCGCAGCAGAACAAAGACTGCTTTCGATGTTGCCAGAAGAGTTCCGAGACGACTTCGCCCCCTTCTTAATATCTGGTACTGCGAGTAAAGAAGAGCAAAGCATCGTCAAGCAGGCAGATACTATCTGTGCGTACCTGAAATGCTTGGAAGAGCTCAGTGCGGGCAATCATGAATACGAGCAAGCCAAGCGCCGACTGGAAGAGACACTCGAACAACGCAAAAGCCCAGAAATGGACTACTTTCTCACCACATTTGCGCCGAGCTTCGAATTATCACTAGACGAGATAAGCTAGCTGGGTATAAGTTGTTTTTAATTAGCTAAATAAAATCAATTTGATAGGTGCTATTTTGAATTCTCAACTCGAACCACCCTTTGTACTCGAACAAGAATGGCAGCATCGAAATGACGATGAACATAAAATAAGACGTGATGACCACCGCAGCCCGTATCAGCGTGACCGTGCGCGCGTGCTTCACTCTGCTGCTTTCCGTCGCTTGCAAGCGAAAACCCAGATTCATGGCACCACGGTCAATGACTTTCACCGAACGCGCCTTACTCACTCTCTTGAGGCCGCTCAGCTTGGCACCGGTATCGTCGCTCAACTGAAAAAAAAGCAGCCCGAGTTTCGAGATCTATTACCCTCAGACAGTTTGATTGATTCACTGTGTTTGGCTCACGATATCGGTCATCCACCTTATGGACATGGCGGCGAAGTCGCACTCAACTACATGATGCGCGACCACGGCGGCTTTGAGGGCAACGCTCAAACGTTTCGCATAGTCACACAGCTAGAACCCTACACTGAACATCACGGGATGAACCTATCCCGACGCACTTTGTTAGGTCTAATTAAGTACCCTTCTCTGCTGAGTGAGGTTCAAGCTAAATTGCAGTCTGAGCCCGTTAAGCATCAACGACAACTCCGAGCCAAAGATTGGATGCCAGCAAAAGGCATCTACGATCATGATGAAGAACTGTTTAACTGGGTGCTTGAACCGCTTTCAAGCAGCGACCAACAGCTCCTAAAACAGAAAAGAAAAACACACACCGAGCCTCTTGAACATAACAAGACCAAGTATAAGTCGCTTGATTGTTCGATCATGGAGTTGGCTGATGACATCGCGTATGGCGTGCATGATTTAGAAGATGCGATTGTGCTTGGCTCTGTGACCAAAGCTCAGTGGGTCGAATCGGCTTACCCTCAACTGAAAGAGATGGCCGACCCATGGATTTGTGAACACCTAGATTCTATTACAGAGATGCTTTTCTCTGGTGAACAGTATCGTCGAAAGGATGCGATTGGTGGGATAGTCAACGCACTGTTGACCAGTATCTCGATTAAGCGAGTGGATGCTAACTTTGAGAATGTGCTTTTGGCTTACAATGCGGTGCTTGAACCGAGCATGGATGGCACACTCGATAAGCTGAAACACTTTGTCAGCGAGTTTGTGATTCAAGTGCCTCAGGTTCAGGTCATCGAATACAAAGGCCAACAGATCATCATGGATATGTTTGAAGCATTCAGCGCTGATCCTGAACGCTTGCTGCCACTGCCCATCAAGAAGCAGTGGCTGCAACATCAAGATGAATCAAGAAAGATGCGCGTGATAGCCGATTACATTTCATCGATGACTGATGATCTGGCCCAGAAAATGCATCAGCAATTGTTCTCAGCTCATACCGAGTTTTAATTCCTGACTCGTACCAGTGAATCGGCTTAATCTAAGTAGTTTTTCTCAAACACACCCGGCGGCATTTGATTGATTTGAAACTGAATCATTTGGTCAAATGCCGTTAGCAAAGGACTAAAGTCGCCATCACTCTCTAACAAGCTAAGCAAATGATAGCCAGCTTCAACGGTTGAAAGGCTGTTTTCACTGGGTGCTTTGCGAATTCGATAATTACCCTTGAGATCTTTGGGTAAGTAAACCGTGTTCAACGCATGCAAGTTACTCGATACTTGCCACATCTTGAATGCTTTCTTCCACGTGCCATCCAATAAAATCACACGCAACTTCTTGTTAGGACATTTCGCAGACTCAACTGAAACAGAATTTTCGCTTGGGTATAAAATCACATGTTGGTACTGTTCATCGCACAACAATGCGTTGAGTTTTTCGTTGTCTGAAAAGTCTTCACCGACAAACGTCATGCTGTTATTTAGAGATAACGAGAGAATACGCGCCGTTCCCATCGGACGATGCTCTTCTGATGGGTGCTGAAGAATGATAAGCTCAACATTCGATTCGAGTGGTGTAACCCACTGACAAATACAAGCTTTCAAAGCCTTGCTGCATTGGGGGCAATAACGAGACATGGATTTAATGTGTACCCTGTTTTAATTTTCACTTCACTTTTATGCGTCTTATTCCAATTTGAGCCAATACAAGCTTGGGTCGTTTGGGATAGCAATGCGATTGCCGAAGGGCAATGGTGGCGAATCCTAACAGGAAACTTTTCACATACCAACTACTCGCATCTTCTGATGAATCTAGCAGGCTTGTGGATCATCAGCTACCTGTTTCAACCGAATAAAAAACAGCTTGTTGTTGCTTTGCTTGTGATCAGTTTAGTGACTGGCGTCGCTCTGTTGTTTTCAAGTATTCAGATCTATGTTGGCCTATCGGGCACTTTGCATGGGTTGTTTGGCTTATTCGCGCTCAGAGAGGCTTTAAACGGCAGGAAGTCTAGTTGGCTGTTAGTGTTCGGATTAGTCGCTAAAATCGCTTGGGAGCAGCTTATTGGTCCTTCTAGTACGACTGGCGAACTGATTAACGCTCGTGTTGCAATTGAAGCCCACCTAGCAGGAGCACTGGCTGGAGGCTTCATGGCTGTCGTTTCATTTCTAATGAATAAAAGAACGGATCAAAGCTGAATTCTTTCGCGATTCTTTTCAACCGTCGCTTCACCTATCCCTTTGACACTCACCAAATCATCAGCAGTCGTAAATGCCCCATTCTGATCTCTGTAATCGACGATCTCTTTGGCTTTCTTGTCACCCACGCCAACCAATAGTGCTGAAAGTTCTTCTGCTGTCGCGGTATTGATGTTGACCGTAATCTCAATGCCATCGTAAAGCTCAGCCTTGGTTGGGCTGTCTGCAAACACAGCAGGGCTTAAGAGCATCAGAAATGAAAGAAATAGTGTTGAATATATCGTGCGCATAAATCGTTCCTTTGTTCAAAAAACGTAACTTATGCATTTGCCGCGCTAGATAACACAATCACCAGATAAAAATAAAGCGGGTCACCTAAGTGACCCGCTTCGTTATACATCTTATTTTCATTAACTTGTTTGTTGGCTCACAAATCTGAATTGGAGCTTAACAATCATATGTTGATTCTCGGTAGTCAACTCTAACTTGAGCTTGCTACCGAGGGAATCAAACGCTTACTGACCTTGACCCACTACGTAGTATTCAACGTCTGCGTTTTTACGAAGTACGTTTAGTACGTTAGTCAGGTCTTGCTGGTTACCAACTCGCTCCAACTGTGCACCAATTTGAGTGCTGTAAGCTGGGTTGATTTCAGCAGTCACTTTAGAAAGCTCAACAACAACGATGTTACCGTCTTGGTCTTTAGATTGACCGAACACAGCTTGACCTGCTTCTGGTTTCGCTAGAGCGAATACAGATGCCGCTAATGGCGAGTTACGGTCAATCGTTTCAAGTTCAGTGAACTCAAGGTTGTTGTCCGCTAGCACTGCTTCATTGCCTTGCTCAAGTTCGTTCACTAGAGAAACACCTAGCTCAACCGCTTGCTGCTCTGCTTGTACAGCAGACAATGCAGCAACAACTTGATCTTTCACTTCAGCTAGAGGAAGAACTGTCTCGTCACGAGTCTCTTCTACACGAACAACAATTACGTGCTCAGGTGCAACTTCGATAACTTCCGAGTTTAGACCGTCTTCTTTCACTTCAGGGCTCAAGATAGCTTGCATAACTGCAGGCGTCATCAGAACTTCTGGAGCGTCGACTTGAGAGATGAAATCTGTTGTTGTGATCTTAGCGTTGATAGCTTCTGCAGAATCATCTAGAGAATCTGGGAATTCAAACGCTACTTTTTCTAGCTCGGTTTGTTGCTCGTAGAACTGATCAACTGCGTGTTGGTCTAGAAGCTCTGTCTTAATCTCTGCCGCTACTTCAGTGTAAGGCTGAGCTTGAGACGCTTTTAGTTCGTCTAGCTTGATGATGTGGTAGCCGAAATCAGATTTAACTAGGCCAGTCGTATCACCAATATTCTCAAGAGCGAAAGCCGCGTCTTCAAATGCTGGGTCCATAACATCGCGTTCAATCCAACCTAAATCACCACCAACATCTGCACTACCGAAGTCGTCAGATTTCTCTTCCGCTAGCGTAGCAAAATCAGCACCTGCATTTAGCTCGTCTAGGATTGACTGAGCTTTCGCTTCGTCGTCGCCTTGAACTAGGATGTGGCTAACTTTACGTTGCTCTTCAGTTGAGTACTTGTCTAGGTGCTCTTGGTAGTATTTCTGTGCTTCTTCATCGCTTACTTCAAGCTGAGACTTAAGCGCTTCAGCAGAAAGTTCAATGTAAGATACCTTAGCTTGCTCTGGACGAGTGTAAGCTGCTGGGTTCTCTTGGTAGTACTGTTCGATTTGCTCGTCAGTTAACTCGATGCCTTTTGCAAGGTCAGCAACAGACAGTGTCACTGTGCGAATATCACGAGTTTGTGCGATAAGCTTGCTCTGAGTATCGATTTCGCCCTGAAGAACGAATTCACTGCCTTGAAGTGCAGTCACAAGCTGGTTGCGCATTAGGTCACGACGCATGTATTCAGCGAAGCTCTCTGCGCTGAAACCTGCACGACGTAGTGCTGCTTGGTAAACTTCTTGGTCGAATTGACCCGCCGTTTGGAACTGAGGCATTTCTAGAATCATGGTACGGATTTGAGAATCACTGATTCGTAGGCCTAGAGACTCAGCTTGCTGCTCAAGCAGTACATCATTGATCATGCGATCCAGTACTGATTTACGGAAAGACTCTACGTAAGCAGGGTCTGCAAGCATTTGCGCGAAGTAATCGCCAAGTTGAGACTGCATACGGTTACGTTCGTTTTGGTAAGCCTGTTCGAACTCACCACGAGCAATTTCTGTGTTGCCAACTTTAGCTGCTGCGTTGTTACCGCCACCGGTGATGTAGCTGCCTACACCTGCGAATACGAATGACAGGATAATCAACCCAAGGATAATTTTTACCGCGATGCTATTCACGCCTTCGCGTAATCGATCCATCATAATTTAAGTGCTCTCCGGATATGAAGCATTGGCTTCAAAATAAAAATCTATTCACGCGATATTATCAGAAAAAGAAATGCGCATCAGTAGGATGCGCATAATTTAAATAAGTTCAATGTGCTTTTTACACATACTGTTTAAGAATGAAACATCATTTTTCAAACAGTAAACGCATTTTACTGCCTTCCCCTCTTAAATGGAGGTTTCAGCAGTGAAAATTAGTTACATGCGTCTTTAAGTGCTTTACCCGCTTTGAAGCCTGGTACTTTAGCTTCTGCGATTTGGATCTCTTCACCAGTTTTTGGGTTACGACCTGTACGAGCAGCACGAGTACGAACACTGAAAGTACCAAAGCCAACAAGTGCAACTTGGTCGCCTGATTGTAGCGTTGTGCCAACTGCTTCGATGAATGCGTCTAGAGCGCGGCCAGCTGAAGCTTTAGAGATGTCTGCGTTTTCTGCGATTGATTCTACTAGTTGTGTTTTATTCACTGTTTTTCCCCTATGTGTCATCTGTGACTACTTCTGATGACTGTACGTTCCATTTTGGTTTTAATTTAGCCGCAAGCCTTATTGCAAAAGGGCTGCCGCTTTGATCAATAACTTAGCGTCCAAAAAAAACGCTGACAAGCCTTTTCGGGCCTATCAGCGTAATTCTTTACTTATTTTTGCTATGCATCACTATTTTTTCACGTCAAACTCGACCCCTGACGGATCTCGTTCTAGCGCGACTTTGAGTACTTCATCAATCCACTGAACCGGGATCACCTTCAAGTCAGCGATTACGTTGTCTGGAATCTCTTCCAAATCACGCTCATTGTCTTTAGGAATCAGTACAGTTTTGATGCCGCCACGGTGTGCTGCAAGCAGTTTTTCTTTCAAGCCACCGATAGGTAAAACTTCACCACGAAGGGTAATTTCACCTGTCATACCGACCTCAGCTTTAACCGGATTACCCGTCAAGCTAGACACTAATGCAGTACACATTGCGATACCCGCACTCGGGCCATCTTTCGGTGTAGCACCTTCTGGTACGTGAACGTGAATATCGCGCTTTTCGTAGAAATCCGAGTTAATACCCAGTTTTTCTGCACGAGAACGAACCACGGTCATTGCCGCTTGGATCGATTCTTTCATCACATCGCCAAGTGAACCGGTTTGCGTTAGCTTACCTTTACCCGGCATTGCTTCAGTCTCGATAGTCAGTAGATCACCACCAACTTGAGTCCAAGCTAAACCAGTCACTTGACCAATACGGTTGCTTTCATCCGCTTTACCGAAGTCATGACGTTGAACGCCTAAGTACTCTTTCAGGTTATCAATGTTAACCGTTACAGACTTAAGGTCGCTGTCTAGCAAGATGTTCTTCACTGCTTTACGACAGATCTTAGAGATTTCACGCTCTAGGCTACGCACACCCGCTTCACGTGTGTAGTAACGAATGATGCCGATGATTGCTGAGTCTTCAATCTCAATCTCATGAGGCTTAAGACCGTTGCGTTGAACTTGCTTGTCCAATAGGTGGCTCTTAGCAATGTTCAGCTTTTCATCTTCTGTGTAACCAGACAGACGAATTACTTCCATACGGTCCAGTAGTGGGCCAGGAATGTCCATCGAGTTAGACGTTGCAACGAACATCACATCAGACAGATCGTAATCGACTTCTAGATAGTGATCGTTGAATGCATTGTTTTGCTCAGGGTCTAGAACTTCTAGAAGCGCTGAAGATGGGTCGCCACGCATATCAGAAGACATCTTATCGATTTCATCTAATAGGAACAGTGGGTTCTTAACGCCAACTTTAGACATCTTCTGGATTAATTTACCCGGAAGTGAACCGATGTACGTACGACGGTGACCACGAATCTCAGCTTCATCACGAACGCCACCTAGTGCCATACGTGTGTACTTACGACCCGTTGCAGCAGCAATCGAACGACCTAGCGAGGTTTTACCTACACCAGGAGGACCTACAAGACAAAGGATTGGGCCTTTTAGCTTGTTGATACGGTTTTGTACTGCCAAGTACTCAAGAATACGTTCTTTAACACGCTCTAAGCCGTAGTGATCTTCGTTTAAGATCTCTTCCGCTTTCGCTAAATTCTTTTTCACTTTTGAACGCTTAGCCCAAGGAACGCCAACCATCCAATCAATGTAGCTACGTACTACTGTTGCTTCAGCAGACATTGGCGACATCATTTTCAGTTTTTGCAGTTCTTGCTCAGTTTTCTCACGAGCTTCTTGAGGCATCTTAGAATCTTCGATCTTCTTCTTCAGAGTCTCGAATTCATCAGGTGCGTCGTCCATCTCGCCAAGTTCTTTCTGAATCGCTTTCATTTGCTCATTCAGGTAGTACTCACGCTGAGATTTTTCCATCTGCTTCTTAACGCGGCCACGGATGCGTTTTTCAACTTGCAGGATGTCAATTTCTGACTCCATTTGGCCCATCAAGAATTCCAGACGTTCAGTCACATCTAAGATTTCTAGAACGTGCTGCTTGTCTACCAGTTTAAGTGGCATGTGCGCAGCAATCGTATCAGCAAGGCGAGCTGCCTCATCAATACCGTTCAGAGACGTTAGAACCTCTGGAGGAATCTTTTTGTTTAGCTTAATAAAGCCTTCGAATTGATTGATCGCACTGCGAACAACCACTTCTTGTTCTTTTTCGTCAAGTTCTGAGGTAACAACGTATTCGGCATCCGCTAAGAAGAATTCACTTTCTTTGAATTGGTGAATTTTTGCACGCTGCTGACCTTCAACAAGTACTTTAACCGTACCATCAGGGAGCTTTAGTAACTGAAGAATAGTAGCGACTGTACCTACGTTAAATAGGTCGTCGATTGAAGGCTCATCAGTGTCCGCTTCTTTCTGCGCTACAAGTAGTACTTGCTTGTTAGCTTCCATTGCCGATTCAAGGCATGTAATCGATTTTTCACGACCGACAAACAATGGAATAACCATGTGTGGGTAAACCACTACATCACGTAGAGGTAGCACGGGGATTTCGATACGCTCGGAACGTTCCAAGTTCATATATTTCTCTCTTCCGCTTTAACTTATAAAGCAGTATATGGGGCTTAAACGACTGGATTCAATGGAAGAATAAAAAAAAGGAGGTAATTGCTTACCTCCTTTTTCAATTTGAGTGACTTGTCTAAAAAAGACCTACTCTGCAACAGCTGCTTGGTTATCTGAGTTGCTGTAAATCAACAGTGGTTCTGACTCACCATTAATTACCGACTCATCAATCACAACCTTGCTTACATCAGTTGAAGATGGCAGTTCGTACATAGTTTCTAGTAGAACACCCTCCAAGATAGAGCGTAGACCACGAGCACCTGTTTTACGGTTCATTGCTTTCTTAGCAATTGCGCGTAGGGCGTCTTCACGGAATTCTAACTCTGTATCCTCAAGCTCAAATAATGCTGCGTACTGTTTTGTCAGTGCATTCTTTGGCTCACATAGGATTTGGATTAGCGCTTCTTCATCAAGCTCTGTCAGTGTTGTTGTCACAGGTAGACGACCAATGAATTCTGGAATCAGACCATATTTCACTAGATCTTCAGGTTCTACTTGAGTGAACAATTCACCGATAGTTTTGGTTTCATCTTTTGAACGCACTTCTGCGCCAAAGCCGATACCTGAACCTGTTTCTACACGCTGTTCAATCACTTTATCTAGGCCTGCAAACGCACCACCACAGATAAATAGGATCTTAGACGTATCCACTTGCAAGAACTCTTGCTGTGGATGCTTACGACCACCTTGAGGTGGAACTGAAGCAACTGTACCTTCAACCAGTTTTAGTAGAGCTTGCTGTACACCTTCACCAGACACGTCACGCGTGATTGATGGGTTTTCAGCTTTACGAGAAATCTTGTCGATTTCATCGATGTAAACAATGCCGCGTTCCGCTTTCGCTACGTCGTAATCACATTTCTGAAGCAACTTCTGGATGATGTTTTCAACATCTTCGCCCACGTAACCTGCTTCGGTTAGTGTTGTTGCGTCTGCCATTGTGAAAGGAACGTCTAGGAAACGAGCCAGTGTTTCAGCCAGTAGTGTTTTACCACTACCAGTAGGACCGATAAGAAGAATGTTACTCTTACCTAGCTCTACGCCTTCAGCTGTCGTATCACCATTACGTAAACGCTTGTAGTGGTTATAAACTGCAACTGCTAGCACTTTCTTCGCGTATTCTTGACCGATTACATAGTCATCAAGATGCTCACGAATCTCACGCGGCGTTGGCAGCGATTCCGATTCTTTCTTAGGAAGAACATCTTTAATTTCTTCACGAATAATGTCGTTACAAAGATCGACACATTCATCACAAATGTAAACAGAAGGACCTGCGATTAACTTGCGAACTTCGTGTTGGCTTTTGCCACAGAAAGAGCAGTAAAGCAGTTTACCGCTACCACCCTCTTTGCTTTTATCTGTCATTCGCTAACCTCTTAGCCTTAACTCTCTATGCTTGAGTGTATATCAATTTGAATCACTTTGCGTTAAACAATTGCCCTGCAATTATTGACCGCGGTGATTAAGAACTGAATCCACCAAACCGTATTCTACTGCTTGATCAGCAGACATGAAGTTATCACGATCTGTATCGCGCTCAACAACTTCTAGAGGCTGACCAGTGTGCTCTGCCAATAGTTTGTTTAGCTTTTGTTTGATCGTTAGGATCTCTTGCGCGTGAATTTGAATATCAGACGCTTGGCCTTGGAAGCCGCCAAGTGGCTGGTGAATCATTACACGTGAGTTTGGAAGCACGTGACGCTTACCAGGAGTACCACCCGCTAGTAAGAATGCACCCATAGAGCAAGCTTGACCCATACATACTGTGCTCACGTTTGGCTTGATGAACTGCATTGTGTCGTAGATAGACATGCCTGCTGTTACGCTACCGCCAGGTGAGTTGATGTAAAGATAGATATCTTTGTCTGGGTTTTCTGATTCCAAGAAAAGCAGTTGAGCCACGACAAGATTTGCCATGTGGTCTTCCACTTGACCTGTTAAGAAAATGATACGTTCTTTTAATAGACGAGAATAAATATCGTAAGAACGTTCACCACGGGAAGTCTGTTCAACCACCATAGGAACTAGTGCGTCCATAATCGATGGCATTGTATTTTTTTCTTGGTAGCTCATATTCTTATGTCCCTAAAATAAATGGCCCGAATGATTAAATCATACGGACCATTGTTAGCAGAATTGTTGACCGTACGTCAACCTTCTACGTCAGATATTACTATATTAAGCAGGTTGCTGATTCATTAGCTCGTTGAAGCTAACTTCTTTATCAGAAACTTGAGCTTTAGCGATGATTGCATCAATAGCTTGCTCTTCTAGAGCAACATTGCGCATGTTGTTCATCATTTGCTCGTTTTGCTCGTAGTAAGCAATAACTTCTGTTGGATCTTCGTATGCTGTAGCCATCTCTTCAATGATAGCTTTAACTTTCTCGTCGTCAGCTTTTAGCTCTTCAGTCTTGATTACTTCACCAAGAAGAAGACCTACAACTACGCGACGTTTAGCTTGCTCTTCGAACAGCTCACGTGGAAGTTGGTCAGCAGCTTCAGTGTTGCCACCGAAACGTTGAGCAGCTTGTTGACGTAGAACACCGATTTCTTGATCGATAAGAGCAGAAGGTACGTCGATGTTGTTTTCGTTAACTAGACCGTCGATAGCTTGCTCTTTGATGCGGTTCTTAACAGCTTGCTTAAGCTCACGCTCCATGTTCTTACGAACTTCAGCTTTAAGACCTTCAACGCCGTCAGCAGCGCCGAACTTAGAAACGAATTCTTCGTTTAGTTCTGGAAGTTCACGAGCTTCAACTTTGTTCAGCTTGATAGAGAACTTAGCTGCTTTACCTTTTAGGTTTTCAGCGTGGTAATCTTCTGGGAAGTTTACGTCGATTTCGAATTCCATACCTGCTGTTTTACCAACGATACCGTCTTCGAAGCCAGGGATCATGCGACCAGCGCCCATCTCTAGTGGGAAGTTCTCAGCTTTGCCGCCTTCGAACTCTTCACCGTCGATAGAACCAACGAAGTCGATAGTTGCACGAGAACCAGCGTCAGCAGCAGCTTCAACTTCAGTCCAAGTTGCTTGTTGCTTACGTAGAGTTTCGATCATCTCTTCAACGTCAGCTTCTTTAACTTCTACTGCTGGTTTCTCAACAGTGATGTTTTCTAGACCTTTCAGCTCAACTTCTGGGTAAACTTCAAAAGTTGCGTTGAATACTAGGTCAGCGCCTTCGTTGTTTTCAACTGGTGCAAAAGTAGGTGCGCCAGCTGGGTTGATTTTCTCTTTAACGATCGCTTCGATGAAGTGACGTTGCATTACTTCACCCATCACGTCTTGACGTACTGCTTTGCCGTACATTTTAGCAACCATCTTCATTGGCACTTTGCCTTTACGGAAACCATCGAAACGACGGTTTTTCGCGATGTTGCGTAGTTCAGCTGTAACTGCATCTTCGATGTTAGCAGCAGGAACAGTAATATTAAGACGGCGCTCTAGGCCTTCTAGCGTTTCAACAGTAACTTGCATTATATAAACCTCAAAACTGGCTCAGTAATCTGAGCATATGAGCCGTAACTTAGCTTTAATTCAAAAGCAGACGTTGTTGGCTGCATCCTTGTGTAGTGCTCTATCCGAACACCTAATTTAAAATCGAGCATTGATGTCTGAATTGATTATTCAACCAAACACCAGACTAATCAGCGATATCTTCGTTCTTCACACGTCGATTAAAACGCAATAAAGCTTGTTTTCAGAAACAAGAAAGGTATCTCCGATTAGCCTCAGGACAGAAATTTTAGACGCGACATTCTAGCGATCTGTTTAATCTCTGTCGAGCCGTTCACCTCTGCATGATGATGAATGCTCTAAATTCGTCCAACTAAGTGATACAAAAACGATCAAATCATCACTTAGCACAACAGAAATGGGGACAATAGCGACTTTTTCAAGGGAATCGAGGGCTTTTTTTGCTAAAAACCTTAAAAAGAGATCTTGCTCTTGTTTTACCCCTCAGAGTCGATAACTTTTTCAACAATCCCCGTTACAAACCCTTAACCTACACCCATCTGTTCACTCTCTGCTTTCAGCAAAAACTACCGCTATTTGCTACCATAAACGAGAGAAGACAGGCTTGATTGTTTACCAAAGAAATTAGCGGAGAGCCTTCATGTTTCAAGCTTTTAGAATCCCAATACTATTAATGGCCACATACAGTTTACTGATGGTGTTTGGCGGTCATTGGGTGTGGAGCACAAGCCATGAAAGTTTGTTAAATGATCATCAATCTAAGCTGGACCGTTTTTCTGTTCATATTTCAAGCCAATTGGATAAGTTCGCGCACATTCCCGAGCTGCTTTCAAAAGACAAAGAGCTGGTCGATGCCTTGCACTCTCCAAGTAACTCTGCGCAAATCGAACTCACTAATCGTTATCTAGAGCACGTAAACTCGGTGATTCAAGCATCCGACACCTACCTACTAGACAGTATCGGCACCACCATTGCAGCCAGTAACTGGAATCAACCGCGTTCTTTTATTCGTCGTAACTTTGCTTTCCGCCCCTACTTTCAAGAAGCGATTATTGGCAATGAAAATCAATATTTTGCGCTAGGTTCAACCTCTGGAAAGCGAGGGTATTATTATTCTTACCCCGTCTCCTATGCCGCCGAGATTATTGGCGTCATTGTCGTAAAGATGGATTTATCGCTGATTGAAGCAAGTTGGAAAGGCAAACAGAGTTTTTTTGTTGCTGACGATAAAGATCAAATTGTATTTATGTCGAGTAACCCTGAGTGGCTGTTCAAAAGCCTTCAGCCGCTAAGCGAAGCACAACACACTCGAATTCAAGAAAGCAGGCAGTATCTCGATACAAAAATAGAAAGCCTGCACTTCTCCGGCGATTTAGACAGTGCCACCAGTCGTATTGAGTCGCCACACAAACTCGTCCAAGAGCAGTTCTTTAGTTCTTCTCGCTTCCTAGCCGAACCAAGACTCACCATACGGGTATTTTCTCCGACCCACTTAGTGTGGTGGGACTTGGTTGCTTATCTTGTGGTTCTGAGCCTTATCTTTGCGATTATTTATCTAACAATGCAGCTCAATCACCATCGACAACAAAGACGTGCACAGATAGATAGGCTGCAATCCGAAGCCAAGCAAAAACTCGAATTTCAAGTGCTTGAACGTACATCGGAGTTGCATGTTGAGATCAAACACCGTATCGAAACCGAGCATGTTCTGAGGCAAACCCAAGACGAGCTCATCCAAGCCGCCAAACTGGCAGTGCTAGGGCAGATGTCAGCGAGCATCAGTCACGAACTGAATAACCCGCTTGCCGCGATTCGCAGTTATGCCGACAACGGCCGACTGTTTCTTGCCAAAGAAAAAACCGATCGTGTCGATGACAATCTATCGCGAATCTCAGCACTCACTGATCGTATGGCGAAAATCAGCCACCAGCTTCGCTCCTTCGCCAAGAAATCCACCGCAGAAGAGCTACACACATTACAAATACTCCCAGTTTTACATTCATCGAAAGAGTTGATGAAGCCACAACTTAAGAGTGAACGAGTTAAGGTCAACGAGCTCCCTGAAACCTTTGATGCATGCGTGCTCGCCAACGCCATTCAACTGGAACAGGTGATCATTAACCTGCTGACCAACGCGATTCAGGCGATGGAACAACAAGACGACAAACAATTAGCTATTCTGTTAGAGATTAGGGAGTCCGACCATCAACAAGCCAAGATCTTGCTGATTCATGTCGATGATAACGGCCCCGGCTTCACCTCCCCTTCGAACGGAAACTTTTTTGAACCCTTCCATACCACCAAGAAAAACGGACTTGGACTTGGACTATCGATTTCTCAACAAATAATCAGCGGAATAAATGGCAAGCTCGTTACCGGTAGTAGCCCTCAAGGTGGTGCTCGATTCAGCATAGAGCTGCCCCTTGTTGAACATGAACAACAAACAAAAACTCAGCAATAACCAGAATACAAAGAAGTAAAGGAATCACTATGTGTCACGTCTATTTCATTGATGATGAATCCGATCTAAGAATGGCGATTGAACAGAGCTTCGAGCTCGCCGACATTGATGCCGAATTCTTTCCCGATGCGGAGTCTGCTCTGCTCGCGATTCAAGAAAACGGCTTACCTCACGTGATCATCACTGATATCTGTCTACCAGGTCTATCCGGGCATGATCTGCTCAACACCGTGATGCACAAAGACAAAGAGATCCCCGTGATCATGATTACTGGTCACGGCGATATTTCAATGGCCGTTCAAGCCATCCAATACGGCGCCTATGACTTCATTGAAAAACCTTTCGCTAATGAACGCCTAGTCGAAACCACTAAGCGAGCGATAGAAAAACGTCAGCTCACCCTCGAGAACCTTGAGTTAAAACGTTCACTTAAAGCCAGCCAAGCACTTGGTCCAAGGATCATTGGTGACACGCAATCAATGACGGAGCTGCGGTCTATCATCACTCACGTTGCCGATACCAATGCCGACATATTGCTATTTGGCGAAACAGGCACTGGCAAAGAATTAGTTGCACGTTCTCTACATGAACAAAGCAGCAGGCGGGAACAAAACTTCGTCGCGGTCAATTGCGGAGCAGTACCTGAGAATCTGATTGAGAGTGAACTGTATGGCCATGAGAAAGGGGCATTCACTGGCGCTGAAAGCAAACGTGTCGGTAAATTTGAATTTGCTCAAGGCGGAACTCTATTCTTAGATGAAATTGAGTCCATGCCGATGCAAGCACAAATTCGACTATTGCGTGTCTTGCAAGAACGTGTCATCGAAAGGGTTGGGTCTAATGGTTTAGTCCCTCTAGACATTCGAGTGATTGCCGCAACCAAAGTTGACTTAAAAAAGGCTGCTGAAGAAGGTACTTTCCGCCAAGATCTCTATTATCGACTCAATGTTGTGACCCTAGATTTGCCACCTTTAAGAAGCCGACAAGAAGATATCCCAGCACTCTTCCATCACTTCTTACTGGTCGCTGCGGCGCGTTATGGCAAGACAGCCCCAGCTCTTCCACAAAAGGAGCTACACGCACTTTTGGCTCATGATTGGCCGGGAAATGTTCGAGAATTACGTAATACTGCAGAGCGTTTTGTGCTTTTAGGTAAGCTTTCTCACTTATCAGACAGCGCCACTGAAACTACTCAAGAACTGTCTTTGGCAGAATTGGTATCTGACTTTGAAAAAAACACGTTGAAGCAGGCACTTATTGAATGCAATGGCAGCATAAAAGAGACCATGGAGAGGCTGCAATTACCGAGGAAAACCCTCTACGATAAGATGCAAAAACACCAGCTAACGAAAGAATCTTATAAGGTAGAACCAAACTAAATTAGATTTGGGAGCAAGATCACCTATACTTATTTCAATAACAGGATGTTATGCAATAAATATAATAAGGAAGTCGTTATGGGTGAGAAAACAAAAGTGCCATCGATTACCGATACTTTCGAAATAGATGGTATTTTTTATACTGACAATCATGTTGATCTATACACGCCAGAATTAGAGGCAAAACGCGCTCTGTATGAGCAGATAAACCATCATTCAAATCGTGGCAGAAATATAGATGAGGAGGTCTAGTGACCTCCTCATTTTTTATGGGTTAAATTCCATGTCACCAAATAACTACTTGGTTATGATTTCCGGTCCCATCAACGTGGTCGGTAACCATGTAGATACCCACGGCACGTAAGTCACGATAATCAGGAATAAGAACATCACGCCTACCCACGGCAGTGCAGCTTTCACTACGTTCATCATCGACATCTTGGCGACCCCGGCAGTCACAAACAAGTTGAGCCCTACAGGCGGCGTTATCATCCCTATCTCCATGTTCACTACCATCATGATACCTAGGTGGATTGGGTCGATACCGAGTGCAATAGCGATTGGGAATACCAATGGCGCAACGATGATCAGCAAGCCTGATGGCTCCATGAACTGACCACCAATCAAGAGTAAAACGTTCACTACAATCAAGAAGGTGATCGGCCCTAAGCCTGCAGAGAGCATAGACTCAGTGATCATTTGAGGAATGCGTTCCTCTGTCAGTACATGCTTAAGAATCAGAGCATTGGCAATGATAAACAACAGCATGATCGTCAGCTTGCCTGCATCGTAAAGCGTGTCTTTGGTGTCTTTATGGAAAAACGTTTGGAACACTTTTACCAGCGCTGGTTTTGTATTGTTCTTGTCCGCAAACGGCCCCATATCTTTATAGATAAAGTTGGCGATAAAGAAGGCATACACCGCAGCCACTGCCGCCGCTTCTGTCGGAGTAAAGATGCCACCGTAGATACCACCTAAAATGATGACAATCAGCAGCAAACCCCAGCTCGCATCTTTCGCGGCTGCGAACATCTCGCCCCAGCCCACAAATGGCTGCGCCGGAATCTTCTTAATACGAGCTGCAATGTAGATAGCAATCATCAGCATCACACCCGCCAGCAGACCAGGAATCACGCCACCAAGGAACATACGACCTACCGATACATCCGTCGCCGCTGCGTATACCACCATCACGATTGACGGTGGAATCAAGATCCCCAAGGTACCCGCGTTACAGATAACCCCTGCCGCGAACTCTTTTGAATAACCGTTTTTGATCATGCCCGCAATAACAATACTACCGATAGCCACTACCGTTGCAGGAGATGAACCAGAAAGGGCTGCGAACATCATACATGCCACAACCGACGCCATCGCCAAGCCGCCGCGAAACCAACCCACCATCGCGATAGCAAAACGGATAATACGTTTCGCCACGCCACCAGTAGACATGAAGCTAGAGGCCAAAATAAAGAAAGGAATCGCTAAGAGTGTGTAGTGGCCTGCAAAAGCATTAAACAGCGTTTGTGCGACTGAAGCTAATGACGCATCTGAATGCATCAATAAGAATATTACGCTCGATAAACCGAGGGAAATTGCAATTGGTACACCGACCAACATGAAAGCAATTACCATTAAAAATAGAAATAACATTGCCATGATTAGTCTTCCTTACCGTTAGATTTTGTACTCGACTCATTCGCTTTGTTCTGCGGAGTCGAATTCAATACCGCTGTCGCATCTTCGTCAGAGCCCGCTAGCACGTCCGCTTTCAACGCATCCAGCTCTTCTTCGGCTTCATGTCCTGCAATCATGCGGTCAAGCTTGCCTGTTACCACTTGGTAAGCAACTTGAGCAAAACGGAACGTCAGCATTGCCATGCCAATCGGCAGCGCCATATAAGGAATAAAACGTGGCAGTTTCTCGTATCGCTCGCCTTCATTCAGCCAGTCAGCAAGAAACTGAAGCATCTCTGGCATTGGAATATCGTCGGTCTCATACCATGCGCGATCGGTCGCGAATGGGTACCAATAATTCCAAGAGCCGATAAGAAGTAAGATTGAAAATGCTAGGCAGCTTGTCACGGCGATTAGCGCATACACTTTGCGTAGCTTTTCTGGGGCAAGGTTGATGATTACATCAACACCAATGTGGAAGTGTTTTTTAACGCCATATGATGCGCCCACTAATACCATCCAAGCAAACATGAACACCGTCAGTTCCAGTGCCCATAAGATGTTGTCATTGAATGCGTATCGAAATACCACGTTGGCAAAAGTAAGTAGCGTCATTGCGCCAAGGAAAAATGCGATTAATGACTCTTCAATCACATCCGTAACTCTTCCGACTTTGGAAAAAAGAGAGGTTTCCAGTGCTGATTCGCTAGAATTTGGTTGTTCCATTTGAGGCTTTTCCATAATTGACTCCGCTTATAATTGTTTTAATAAGGAGTGACGAATACTCGCCACTCCCTTAGCGGTGTTATTGGTTTGAAGCTAACGCTGCATCGATAAGGTCTGAACCGATGTCTTTTTCAAACTTCTTCCATACTGGTTGAAGTGCAGCTACCCATGCTTCACGCTGTTCAGGCGTAAGTGTACGAACCTCACCACCCGCTTCGATGATGTTGTTTTTGTTCGCTAGGTTAACTTTTGAAGATTCTGCATTACGCGTCTCAGACACTTCTTGAACGATAGTGCCAAGCTGTGTGCGTACATCTTCAGGTAGGTCTTTCCAGAAGTCGTTTGACGTTACAACTAGGTAATCCAAGATACCGTGATTGGTTTCAGTCACGCCGTCTTGTACTTCAAAGAACTTCTTACCGTAGATGTTTGACCATGTGTTCTCTTGGCCATCGATAACCTTAGTTTGCAGGCCACCGTACACTTCTTTGAAAGACATCTTCTGTGGGTTAGCGCCTAGTTGTTCAAACTGAGCCACCAATACATCCGATGCTTGAACACGGAATTTCAAACCTTTTGCATCTTCAGGGCTGATAAGAGGTTTGTTCGCCGACATCTGTTTCATGCCATTGTGCCAAAACGCAAGGCCTTGCAGGCCACGACGCTTCATCGCGTTCTTCAGCTTTTCACCAGATTCTGAGTTTTGGAAACGGTCAACGGCTTCTACGTCTTCAAATAGGAAAGGAAGGTCAAAAATGCGGTATTTCTTAGTGAACTTCTCAAATTTTGACAGCGATGGCGCCGCCATTTGAACATCACCATTTAACAGGGCTTCCAGTACCTTATTATCATCGTAAAGTGTTGAGTTAGGGAAAACTTGCATACAAGCTTTGCCATTCATTTCCGTGTTTACTCGCTCTTCCAGTAAAGAAGCGGCGATGCCTTTCGGGTGCTTATCGGTATTGGTTACATGACTGAATTTAATCACGATTTCACCAGGGTCACAGTTTGCAGCAGCATTAAAACTAGTGAGCGCCAGAGCAGATACAGACAGCAGGGTAAGAGGCTTAAACATTATTATTCTCCTTAGTAAACAAAGCAGCCCTTCAATGGGAACTGCGTGCTTTCACTAAAGCAATTAGCGCGCCACATTGACACAATTCATTAACAAGCCTTTAACCACAAGGCTTCATCAGATCTGCCTGCAGTTGTCGCTAACTCGCTGCAAAAATAAATGGGTGGAAAATGACACATAGAATATTTGTAAATGGGTGAAAGCTGACCAATGTATTAGTGATGAATGAGGTCTGACCAAAAGCCACATTACCGATGATACCTTGAAGTAATTTCGACCTATCCTGTAGAGTGCTGCACAACTTAGTCAGATTTACACTTAATAAGAGTTGATACCAATGAGTCAGATCTACCATCACCCAGTACAAATTTACTATGAAGATACCGATCACTCTGGTGTGGTTTATCACCCTAACTTTCTTAAATACTTCGAGCGTGCGCGCGAGCATGTCTTGGGCAGCGATAAACTGGCGGAATTGTGGAATGAGCACGGACTAGGTTTTGCGGTCTATAAAGCCAACATGACTTTTCAAGATGGGGTTGAGTTCGCTGAGATCTGCGACATCCGAACCTCTTTTGAACTCGATGGCAAATACAAAACGCTATGGCGACAAGAAGTGTGGCGTAAAGATGCAACCAAACCTGCGGTGATTGGTGATATCGAAATGGTCTGTTTAGATAAAGACAAGCAACTACAACCCGTGCCTGCTGAAGTATTAAAAGCGATGCTTGGCGAGTCGAGCTAGCTTTATTTTATCTACATAAACGTAAAGAGATGAGACGACGAAAAGGTTCTCATCTCTATCTGCATGGGTAGCAAATTTCCGCCAAGCGTCACCGCAAAGCGATACTGTTCATCCAGCCGCCCTAAGCAACACTGCCAATCTGTAGAACTATCGTCTTGTTGAGCAGAATCCAAATTCAACCCAATCCCGCTATGTAGCCTGATTTCGTTATACAAGCCTGATTGAAAGCCTGACGAACTGAGTTCCAATGCTTGCTTGGTCAAAAATGTTCGCTTGGTCAAATTAGAGAAATCGAACGAGAAGCTTCGCAACGATGTGGCTAGCCCCTTGCCCGTCGCTTTGATGTACGACTCCTTCAGCGCCCACAGATCGAAAAAACGCTCTCTCTGCAGCTCTTTACTAAGTTCAAGTAAATCCGCTAATTCTTTATTTGAAAAATAGTGCTTCATGATCGAATCGATATTGGTCGAGCTTCTTGCATGTTCGATATCGACACCTAATTGAACTGGCTTCCCGACTCTCTGGCAAACCGCGATTAACAAATGTTCTTTGCTATGACTGATATTGAAATTCAACCCCGTAATGAGTTGCTGTTCGGCGACTAAACTGGGCTTTCCTTTCTCGCCATATTCAAAGCGCCACGCTTCGGGCATTAAATCAGAATAGCTAGACAACACCTTTCTTAGGTAGTTGCGAACATACAGGGCTTGAACTTGAGATGAGGGCATTCGATACCGCTCGACTTTCGCTATTTCATCAGCTGTGAGTGTCTGTTTGAGGTGTGACTTACTGCCTACATCATCACGCAAATCACTCAAAGAACATAGCCACAAATCAACGATTGGATTTTCCAATTTACTCACGCTCACTTCTTCAAACCACTTATCAAAAAACCATCAAAACGAACAAATTTAAGTCACCTATGATTTGAGATAAACATAGAGAATTTGCGCAGGAAACACCCTTCATATAGGGACTTAAAACTAACTTTTAAAATAATAACAAATTAAAACACAGATCACACTCCACCTTACGGAACAGACATCTATTAAATGTTACTTACAAAAATCTGACATAGATCTCACCAAGTCAAAAAATAGAGCATAAACACTAAAAAACCACTCATACCCATTAATTATCAATAAGTTAATTACATTAAAAATACAAAAAACAAAAGTTCAGTAAAATCATCTGGTCTGAACAGATCATAGTGGCCTCTGGGAGCATTGTATCGGCCACTCACCTCGGGTAGCCTGCTCAACCATTAAACAAAATCACACGTTTTTATTGCGGATACCTGCTTTGCATAAAGCAGTACTTTGGACAGGATTTAAATGGACATTAACCTCACATTCGAATGCCCTCTTCTCGCATGAAAAACGTAATCAACCCCTGCAAGTCACTATACTTAGCACCCCCTATTTCAGTCAGGTGGCCGACTTTCGGTAGCCTTACTCTTCAGCTGCGTTTGCCCAAATCTGTCTCAGATTTATTTTCGATTTATTTAAAAGCGCAGCCTCAAAACACGACATCGCCCTCAGTGATTTCAAGTGGAGACTCATAATGAGCCAACCCGAAAAAAATACACCGGAATCAGTCGACGACACTCGACTTAATAAACGCCTAAAAGACATGCCAATTGCTATCGTTGGTATGGCAAGCATGTTTGCGAACTCTCGCTACCTAAACAAATTCTGGGATTTGATCAGCGAAAAAATCGATGCAATTACCGAAGTGCCTGATACACACTGGCGCCCAGAAGACTACTACGATTCAGATCGCACTACGCCAGACAAGTCTTACTGTAAGCGCGGTGGTTTCATCCCAGAAGTTGACTTCAACCCAATGGAGTTCGGTCTTCCGCCAAATATCCTAGAACTGACGGATACTTCACAGCTGCTTTCTCTGATCGTGGCAAAAGAAGTACTTGAAGATGCGAAACTTCCTGAAGGTTACGATCGCGATAAGATCGGTATTACGCTCGGTGTAGGCGGTGGTCAGAAGATCGCTCAAAGCTTAAATGCTCGTCTCCAATACCCTGTTCTTAAGAAAGTCTTCAAGAGCAGTGGCATCAACGACGAAGACAGCGAAATGCTGATCAAAAAATTCCAAGACCAATACATCCACTGGGAAGAGAACTCATTCCCTGGCTCATTGGGTAACGTAATTTCAGGTCGTATTGCTAACCGCTTTGACCTTGGTGGCATCAACTGTGTGGTAGACGCTGCGTGTGCTGGTTCTCTAGCCGCAATGCGCATGGCACTGAGTGAGCTGGTTGAAGGCCGCAGTGAAATGATGATCACAGGTGGTGTGTGTACAGATAACTCGCCAACCATGTACATGAGCTTCTCTAAAACACCTGCATTTACCACTAATGAAACCATTCAACCTTTCGATATCGACTCAAAAGGCATGATGATTGGTGAAGGCATCGGCATGGTTGCTCTTAAGCGCCTTGAAGATGCAGAGCGCGATGGCGACCGTATCTACTCAGTGATTAAAGGTGTCGGTTCTTCTTCGGATGGTAAGTTCAAGAGTATTTACGCGCCTCGCCCTGAAGGACAAGCAAAAGCACTTAAACGTGCTTACGACGATGCTGGTTTCGCACCGCACACGCTTGGCCTTTTAGAAGCGCACGGTACAGGTACTGCAGCGGGTGACGTTGCTGAATTTGGTGGTTTGAACTCGGTATTCAGCGAGAACAATGAAGAGAAGCAACACATTGCGTTAGGCTCTGTGAAATCTCAGATTGGTCACACCAAATCAACTGCGGGTACTGCAGGTTTAATCAAAGCTGCGTTGGCACTGCACCACAAAGTACTGCCGCCAACGATCAACGTATCGGCTCCGAATCCTAAACTGGATATCGAAAACTCGCCGTTCTACCTAAACACACAAACTCGTCCTTGGATGAAACGTGTCGACGGCACACCACGCCGTGCAGGTATTAGCTCATTTGGTTTTGGTGGCACTAACTTCCACGTTGTATTGGAAGAGTACACGCCAGAGCACGCTCGCGGTGACAAATACCGTCAACGCCAAGTGCCGCAAACTCTGTTATTCAGCGCAGAATCTCGTCAAGCATTGATCAATGAATTGAAGCAGGTTTCGACTCAAGTTACCGATGCTGCGTTCAAATTAGAAGCACTTGCTGAGCAACACGCTCTACGCGAAATTGACGCTAAACACGCTCGTCTTGGTTTAGTTGTCACTGACCAAGAAGACCTTCAAGCTCAACTGACTCAAGCGGTTTCTATGCTTGAGAGCCAAACCAAAACACATTGGCAGATGCCAAACGGTACTAGCTACCGTGAGTCAGCACTGATTGCTGAAAACGGTGCAGGTAAAGTGGCAGCGCTATTTGCAGGTCAAGGTTCGCAATACCTAAACATGGGTCGCGAGCTTGCATGTCACTACCCAGAGATGCGCCAACAGCTTGCTCAAGCGGATCAAGTGTTTGGTCAGCACAAGAAGACGGCTCTGTCCCAAATTCTGTTCCCAATTCCAACTTTCACACCAGAAGCAACCAAAGCTCAAGAAGCGGTGTTAACCAACACGGCCAATGCGCAAAGTGCAATTGGTACTGTGTCTATGGGTCAGTTCGACATCATGACTCAAGCAGGCTTCAAAGCCGACATGGTCGCAGGCCACAGCTTTGGTGAGCTAAGTGCACTATGTGCATCGGGTGTTATCTCGCAAGACGATTACTACCAGCTAGCTTTCGCTCGTGGCGATGCGATGGCTGCGACACCTGAACAAGGCGACAGCGGTACTATGTTTGCGGTCATCCTTGACGCAGACAAACTTCCAGCCGTTGAAAGCTGCATCAGCCAATTCGAAGGCGTGAGTATTGCCAACTACAACGCTCCGACTCAACTGGTTATTGCAGGTCCAACTGCGACGGTTCAACAAGCAGCACAAGCGCTAACTGAACAAGGCTTCAAAGCAATTGCTCTGCCAGTGTCTGGTGCTTTCCACACACCGCTTGTTGCTCACGCTCAAAAACCATTTGTTGCGGCAATTGATAAAGCTTCATTCAGCGCTCCAACGCTGCCGCTTTACTCAAACGCAACGGGCAAGCTGCACAGCAAAGACGCTAAAGCGATCAAGAAAGCGTTCAAGCAACATATGCTGCAATCGGTTCGTTTCAGTGAGCAAATTGAAGCGATGTATGAAACAGGCGCGCGTGTATTCGTTGAGTTCGGTCCTAAAAACATTCTTCAAAAGCTGGTTGAAAAAACATTGGCTGATAAGAACGAAGAGCTTTACGCAATCAGCATCAACCCAAGCCCTAAAGGTGACAGTGACCAACAGCTTCGATTAGCTGCGGTTCAACTGTGCGTGGCTGGTGTTTCATTAGACAACATTGACCCTTACCAAGCTGACATTGCTGAACCTGCAAAGGCATCACCAATGAACATCAAGCTGAATGCAACCAACTACATCAGCCCTGCTACTCGTAAGAAAATGGATCAATCATTGGCTTCGGGCAACGTCACCGAAAAGACTGAGATTGTTGAAGTGAAAGTTGAAGTCGAGAAAATCGTGGAAAAAGAAGTGATTAAAACAGAAATCGTTGAAGTACCTGTGGCTGCTCCTCAAGCTTCAAATGCACAACCATCAGTTGCACCTGTACCAAGCATACAAGTAACAACAGCAGCTCAGCAGTCACAACCGGCTCCAGCGACTATTCAGTCAGCAGCTCAAGTTACTGTTGATGAGTCTTCACTGCAGTCGTTCTTCAATGCTCAACAACAAGCAGCAGAAGTACATCAGCAATTCTTGGCGATTCCTCAGCAATACGGTGATACGTTCAATACCCTAATGTCTGAGCAAGCGAAAATGGCAACAGCAGGCGTAGCAATTCCTGAGAACCTACAGCGTTCTATGGAGATGTTCCACCAGCACCAAGCTGAAACGCTAAAAGCGCACGCTCATTACCTAGAAATGCAAGCGCACAGCAACAACTCAGCACTTAATATGCTGACGCAAGGTTCAGTACAAACGACACAACCAACCTTCGTTGCGCCAGCAAATGCTCAACCAGCGATTCAAGCTCCAGCTGCTCCAACAGCTATCGTTCAACAGCCTGTAGCTCAAGTGCAAACTGCTCCTGTACAAGCGGCGCCAGTTCAAGCTGCACCGCTTCAAAAGACAGCAGCTCAACAAACTCCAGTACAGAAAGCCGTTCCAGCACCACAAGTAGTGGCTCAAGCAGCAGCACCAGTTGCAGCTCAGCCTGTGCCAGTTAAAGCGCAACCGGCTCCTGTCGCTGCACCAGTAGAAGTACAATCAGCCGATGCTGAAAAAGTGATGCTAGAAGTGGTCGCTGAGAAAACGGGTTACCCAACGGAAATGCTTGATCTAGAAATGGACATGGAAGCAGACCTTGGTATCGACTCAATCAAGCGCGTAGAGATCCTTGGTACCGTTCAAGATGAAATGCCAAACCTACCTGAGCTGAACCCTGAAGATTTAGCTGAGTGTCGTACTCTTGGTGAAATCGTCGGCTACATGAACAGTAAAAGCATGAACAGCAAGATGCCTGCATCTGCGCCTGTGGCAGCACAGCCAAGCGCAACTGCTCCTGTTCAAGCTGCTAACGGTCTTGATGCAAAAGTCGTTCAACAAACCATGCTAGAAGTGGTTGCTGAGAAAACAGGTTACCCAACGGAAATGCTTGATCTAGAAATGGATATGGAAGCAGACCTTGGTATCGACTCAATTAAGCGTGTTGAGATTCTTGGTACGGTTCAAGATGAACTGCCGACTCTTCCAGAGCTAAACCCTGAAGACTTAGCTGAGTGTCGTACTCTTGGCGAAATTGTTGACTACATGAACAGTAAACTTCCGACTTCTGCACCAGTTGCAGTAGTGGCGCCAGCAGCAGCTAACAACGGACTAGATGCGGCTGTCGTTCAAAAAACCATGTTAGAAGTAGTCGCAGAGAAGACGGGCTACCCGACTGAAATGCTAGACCTAGCAATGGACATGGAAGCTGACCTTGGTATCGACTCAATCAAACGTGTTGAAATCCTAGGTACAGTTCAAGACGAGCTACCGACTCTTCCAGAGCTAAACCCTGAAGACTTAGCTGAATGTCGCACTCTAGGTGAAATCGTAGCCTACATGAACAGCAAGCTTCCGGCTTCTGCTCCAGTAGCTGCTCAAGTATCTGCACCAGCGCAAGCAATCTCAAACGGTTTAAATGCAGAACAAGTTCAAAGCACAATGCTGAGCGTAGTGGCTGATAAAACAGGCTACCCAACAGAAATGCTAGACCTAGCAATGGACATGGAAGCAGACCTTGGCATCGACTCAATCAAACGTGTTGAGATCCTTGGTACGGTTCAAGACCAACTACCAACCTTGCCAGAGCTGAACCCTGAAGATCTAGCTGAGTGTCGTACACTAGGCGAAATCGTTGCTTACATGAACAGCAAGCTAGGCGCTAATGAAGATCCTAACGCAGCGTCTGCTCCAGAAGCCGCTACAGCCGCTACAGCCGCTGCAGAAAGCGCAAGCAACGACCTAAACCCTGCTCATGTTCAATCAACCATGATGGAAGTGGTTGCCGATAAAACTGGCTACCCAGCAGAAATGCTCGACCTAGCGATGGACATGGAAGCAGACCTTGGTATCGACTCTATCAAACGCGTTGAGATCCTAGGTACAGTTCAAGACCAGCTACCAACGCTGCCAGAACTGAACCCTGAAGACCTAGCTGAGTGTCGTACGCTTGGTGAAATCGTTACTTATATGCAAAGCAAGCTATCCGCAGCTGCACCCGTAGCGACTCCAAAAGCTGAATCAGTAACGCCTATCGCAGAAAAAGCGACAGCGGAACTTCCTCCACACAATGAGGTAGCGCTAAAAAAGCTACCAGCGGCAGATAAACTCGTCGATTGTTTCTCAAAAGACGCTTGTGTCGTGATCACAGATGATGGTCACAACGCTGGTGTTCTAGCAGAAAAGTTGACCGCTAACGGCATCCAAGTTGCTGTAGTGCGTAGTGCTCTTTCTGCCGCATCACCTTTAAACAGTGAAATCGCAAGCTATACACTCAACAGTGTCGATGATGCAGGTGTCACTGCGGTTATTAACGACATCGAAGCAGACCTTAAAACGTCGAACAAAGTGATTGCTGGCTTCATTCATTTACAAGCTATCGTTGATGCTAAACAAAGCAACGAGCAAGCGGTTAACTTGAATGCAGACTCAAGAACTTCACTGACGACAGCGTTCTTATTCGCCAAGCACCTAAATGGTCAACTGAATGCAGTTTCTGGTCGTAGCGTGTTCTTCACACTAAGCCGTATCGATGGTGGCTTTGGTTACCTAGATACTAAGCAATTAGCGAATGCAGAGCTTAACCAAGCAGCGCTGTCTGGTCTCACTAAGACACTGAGCCATGAATGGTCAAACGTGTTCTGCCGCGCATTGGATGCTGACGCTTCGATTGATGCTCGTCACCTAGCTGAAGCTATCACAGGCGAACTGTTCGATATCGATACCAACACGGTTGAAATCGGCCTTAGCCATGCGGAAAACGGTGAATCTGGTCGTGCAACATTGATTGCTGCAACACCTGGTGCTGCACAAACTAAAAACACAGGCGCTCAACTCACCAAGAGCGACAAAGTTCTGGTGACGGGTGGCGCTAAAGGTGTGACGTTTGAATGTGCACTAACGCTTGCTAAGCAATGTAAGTCTCACTTCATTCTTGCCGGTCGTAGTAAGCATATTACTTCAGCTGAGCTACCTCAGTGGGCACAAGGCAAGCAAGAGAAAGAGCTAAAACCAGCAGCTATCGCTCACCTACAAGCAACAGGTGACAAACCAACGCCGAAGAAAGTTGATGCCTTGCTAAAACCGGTATTGAGCAGCCTTGAAATCAACGCAGCACTTGCCGCTTTCAACGAGATTGGCGCGAGCGCTGAATACCTAAGCCTAGATGTATCGAACCATGAGTCAGTAGCGAAAACGCTGACAAACTTCGACGGCATCACGGGTCTTATCCACGGTGCAGGCGTACTGGCTGACAAACATATTCAAGATAAAACGCTTGATGAACTGAACATGGTTTACGGCACCAAAGTGGGCGGACTAGAAGCCGTTCTTGGTGGTCTTGATAGCAGCAAGCTAAAACTGATTGCGATGTTCTCTTCGGCGGCGGGTTTCTACGGAAACACAGGCCAAAGTGACTACTCGATGTCTAACGAGATCCTAAACAAAGCAGCTCTACAACTGTCAGCTCGTAACCCTCAAGCGAAAGTGATGAGCTTCAACTGGGGACCGTGGGACGGTGGCATGGTCAACGCAGCACTAAAACGTATGTTTACAGAGCGCGGTGTGTACGTGATTCCTCTTCAAGCGGGCGCAGAGCTATTTAGTTCTCAGCTATTGAACAAAACTGGCATTCAACTGCTGGTTGGCACGAGCATGCAAGGTTCTGACAACAAGGAAGCTGCTGTAAAAAAGCTTAATGCGGAGTCTGTGCATCTTGCAGAGAGTCCGCTGAATACAAGCATCACTGTGACACGTCATCTTGATCCAAAGGCATTACCTTTCATTCAAGATCACTGCATTGCCGGTAACCCAGTGTTACCGACAGTGTGTGCCATCCAATGGATGCGTGAAGTCGCAGAGCAACTGTTAGGTGTGAACGTTAGCGTTCACAACTACAAACTGCTGAAAGGTGTGATTTTTGATACTGATGAAGTGCAAGAGCTGAAACTGGTTCTTTCCTCTGATGCTAAATCAAAAGGCCAGCTAAAAGCAGTGATCAGTTGCCAAGAACGACCACAGTATCAAGCTCAGTTGCAAGTTGCCTCTGTGCAAGTGTCTGAAGATGTTCAACAAGCGTCAGTAAAACGCTTCGAGGCCAGCACTTCAACACCTGTAACAACGGCACAAACTCTATACAGTGACGGCACTCTGTTTCATGGACCAAGATTGCAAGGTATTACCTCAGTTGAACGCTTTGACGACTTAGGCTTATTGGCTCAATGCCAGTTGCCTCAGATTGAAAACAGAGACTGCGGATCATTTATTCCTAAGCAAGGCTTTGGCGATAGCCAACCATTTGCGGAAGATTATTTGCTGCAAGCAATGCTGGTATGGGCTCGATTGAAGTACGGCGCAGCAAGCCTACCGTCTGCAATCGGTGAGTTTATTTGTTACGCACCGATGCGCAATGGCGACCAAGGTTGGCTAGAGCTGAGCGTGATAAAAAGCACGGCTCGTTCACTGCAGGCTGATATCTCGCTTTACCACCAAGATGGTCGTTTAAGCGCGGTAATGAAAGGTGCAAAAGTCACCATCAGCAAGAGCTTAAACGACGCATTTTTGCCGAAGTCTAGCTCAGCAGTGTCGAAGAAAGAGGCGACTAAGAACCCAGAAAAGGAGCAATTGTCATAGTGACTGTTCCTTCTAATAAAGCGATGCCATTGCGCATCGCTCTTTTAGCTCAGCCAGCAAACGCGGCTGAGCTTTCTGCCGACTTATTCCCCTCGTTCCCAGACATGACAACTGTTGTGGTTGATGGCACTTTTAATCAAGCACTTGCTCACGCCATCGAGACAGTCAATCAAGGTAATGTCGTTAAGCTTTGTTTGGATTCTCACTCACCATCATTGTTGATGCTGAGTGCGCTGAATGCTGCTCAGAATAAGATTCATCCACACGCGAATTTGGCGGGCTTTGTAGATACAGCTACCGGAAATAGCATTCAGCTAGCTCTGGATATGTCACGCCGCCCCGCGACAGATTTAAACCATCAACAGCAATACTCTGCCCTATCTGCTTCGCAGCAGTTCGGTCAATTGCTGAATATGGTGAATGCAATATCGAGCCGTTCATTGCCAAACCATTCTTTACCGGGCCATTATTGGTTCACTGAGCCGAACAAAGCGCGTGTTGCTGCGTTAACTTTCAGTGACGATAGCCAAAAAGCCACCAGCCTGATATTGACTCAAGCGACCGGTTTGCAAGAACCAAAGTCCTTGCTATCGAGCGAACGTTTGATGTTTGTGGTTTCTGGCAATGACCAAGCTGAATTGGTTTCTCAGCTAACCTCGTTAAGAGAAGAGCTTAAATGCGTTAGTGATTCATCGGACAGCGAACTTGCTATCGCCGCCCTAATGCATTCAAACCTAAGTCACTTCCAAAGCGTTCAGCACAATGCTGGCCGTGGCGCGAACATCGTGATTCAGGCAGCTTCAATTAATGCTGCAATACAAGAGATCACAGCGCTAGAAAATGCGTTGCCAAAAGTAATGGCTGACAATAGCCACTACAAAACGCCAGCAGGCAGTTGTTTCTCACCGATGCCTCAAAGCAAAGGTGGTGTTGCATTTGTTTACCCTGGTGTTGGCACGGTTTATCCCGGTATGTTGCGCGAGTTTCACCACCATTTCCCACAGTTATTTGCTCGTTTAGAACGTGAAGGTAACTTGAAAGAGATGCTGCAGGCTGACAAAACCTACGCAGAAAACTCGCAAGAAATGTCGCTCAGTGAATTGGCAATTGCAGGCGTCGGCAGTAGTTATCTGTTAACACAACTGCTATGTGATGAATTCAAAGTGCAGCCAGATTTCGCTTTGGGTTACTCCAAGGGTGAAGCTTCCATGTGGGCCAGCTTAAATGTTTGGAAAAACCCACATGCGCTGATTGAGATGACTCAAACCAGTCCTATCTTCACCACGGCAATTTCTGGCGAACTCACCGCAGTGCGTCAAGATTGGCAGCTGAACGGTGACGAGAGCATCCAATGGAACAGCTTTGTGGTTCGCAGTGATGCGAAAGCGATTGAGGCTCTGTTACCAGAGTTTCCGCGCGCTTATCTCGCTATCATCCAAGGTGATACTTGCGTACTGGCAGGTTGTGAAAGCACCTGTCGTGCATTGCTCAAAAAACTGGGTAAACGTGGCATTGCCGCGAATCGTGTTACTGCAATGCACACTACACCAGCATTAAGCCAACATAGCCAAGTGCGAGAGTTTTACACGCAACCACTGTTTGACGAGTTGCCAAAGCATATCCGCTTTATCAGCGCAGCAGGTCTACCGACTGGCGCACCAATCAATATCGATAGCGACAGCATCGCCCTTTCGATTGCCGACACCTTCTGTTCAACGCTGGATTTCACCGCGTTGATCCAAAGTGCGCGTCAACAAGGTGCGCGCCTGTTTGTCGAAGTAGGTGCCGATCGTCAAACCAGCACATTGATCGACAAGATCAATCGTAGCGACGACGTAGCCGACCAGTACTGCACAATCGCTTCCAATGCCAAAGGCGGTGACGATGTTGTCACGCTCATCAAGTGTATTGGTCAGCTCATTACTCATCAAATTCCATTGTCTGTCGAGCCACTTATTCAAGGGCTAGAACAACAGATCACCACCGCTAAGCAATTAAGTGGTGTGTCTCAAGGCAGCGCAGTGAATCATCAAGGAGAGCTAGTATGAGTTCTCAATCGAACCAGTATCAGGCTCAAACTAAGAACAAGCAGCAAGTAAAGTGCAATAAGATCGCGATTGTTGGTATTGCTAACCAATACCCCGAAGCGGATACGCCAAAAGACTTTTGGCAAAACTTGCTGAATAAAAAAGATTCTCGAACTACATTAAGCGCTGAAAAGTTAGGCGCAAAACCTGAAAGCTATCAGGGTGTGCAAGGTGAATCAGACCGCTTTTACTGTGACAAAGGCGGCTACATCGAAAACTTCAATTTCGATAGCAATGGCTACCGCTTAACAGCAGAGTCGTTCAACGGTGTTGACCAGAGTTTCCTATGGGCTTTGGACACCAGTCGTAAGGCGTTAGTCGACGCAGGCATTGATCTGAATGCCGATGTTTTAGAGCGCACAGGCGTGATCATGGGTGCCCTTTCGTTCCCAACCACACGCTCAAACGATCTGTTTTTGCCGATGTATCACTCGGTGGTCGAGAAAGCACTGCAAGCTAAATTGGCTAATGACCAATTTTCATTGCTACCAACCAATGAAACCGCGCAAGACCTCAACCCGATCAATGGCGCTGCAGCGCATAACGCCTCTAAGTTAGTGGCTGATGCGCTAGGTCTAGGCAACGTACAACTTAGCCTAGATGCGGCATGTGCAAGTTCAGTGTATTCATTGAAGTTAGCGTGTGATTACCTGAACACAGGCAAAGCCGACATGATGTTGGCAGGCGCGGTATCCGGTGCTGACCCATTCTTCATCAACATGGGTTTTTCCATCTTCCACGCTTACCCTGACCACGGTGTGTCGGTTCCGTTTGATAGCAACAGTAAAGGTCTGTTTGCTGGCGAAGGTGCGGGTGTTTTAGTCCTAAAACGCTTAGCTGATGCAGAACGTGATGGCGACAACATCTACGCAGTCGTCAGTGGTATTGGCTTGTCGAACGATGGCCGTGGTCAGTTCGTATTAAGCCCAAATAGCAAAGGACAAGTACAAGCCTTTGAACGCGCTTACGAGGCTTCAAACCTATCACCAGACAGCATTGAAGTGATTGAGTGTCACGCAACCGGCACGCCATTAGGTGACAAGGTTGAGTTAACCTCAATGGAGCGTTTCTTTGCTGACAAATTGAATGGTTCTAACCCGCCATTGATTGGCTCTGCGAAGTCAAACCTCGGCCACTTACTGACTGCGGCGGGTATGCCAGGGATCATGAAGATGATCTTTGCGATGAAAGAAGGCGTGCTTCCTCCAAGTATTAATTTGGACAAGCCACTATCATCGCCTGAAGGTTTATTTGGCCCACAGACTCTGCCAACGCAGGTTCAACCTTGGCCAAGTAAAGCAGGCAACCAAGAGCGCTGCGCGGGTGTTTCTGTATTTGGTTTCGGTGGTTGTAACGCTCACTTACTGCTTGAAGCGTATTCAGATACTAGTCATCTAAACCAGACTCAAGAGTCGGCATCTCCAAGCCTACAACCGTCTAATTTAAGCATTACTGGTCTCGCATCTCACTTCGGTTCTCTGCAAAGCATCAATGCGCTGAGCACTGCGATTGAGACCAACAACGATGCTTTCATTGCATTGCCGAAGAAACGCTGGAAAGGCTTAGATCAACATCCAGAACTGCTGAATCAGTTTGGTTTACACGGAATTCCAAACGGAGCGTACATCGATCAATTCGATCTCGACTTCCTACGCTTCAAAGTGCCGCCTAATGAAGATGACCGTTTGATCTCTCAGCAGTTGCTACTGATGAAAGTGGCAGACGAAGCGATCAAAGATGCCAAGCTTGTTGCTGGCCAAAAGGTTGCGGTTTTAGTCGCGATGGAAACTGAGCTTGAAATGCACCAATTCCGTGGACGCGTAAACCTGCATAGCCAATTGGCTGACAGCTTTGCCAACATGGGGATTGAGCTAACACAAGATGAATACCAATCGCTAGAAACCATCGCGATGGACAGTGTGATGGACGCAGCCAAGCTGAACCAATACACCAGTTTCATCGGCAACATCATGGCTTCGCGAATCTCTTCACTGTGGGACTTTAACGGCCCTGCCTTTACAATTTCAGCCGCTGAACAGTCGGTTGCTCGTTGTATCGATGTTGCACAAAACTTGATGTCGCAAGAATCCATGGACGCAGTCGTGATTGCAGCCGTTGACCTTAGTGGCAGTGCAGAGCATGTGATTCTGAAGAACAGCGTCAGCCCAGTGTCACTTTCTCCAAAATTCGGCCAACCGCAAGACGGCAATTGGAATGTCGGCGAAGGCGCAGGTGCAATTGTTCTTGTTGAAGAGAGTCAAGTAGCGAGCAACCAAGATACGGCTTACGGCAGCATCAACGCCTTGGCCTTTGGCTCAAGCGAGCATAACAACGTCGTTGCTGATGAGTTACTGACTCAAGTAGGCATGAGCTCTAATGACGTTTCTCTGCTCGAGCTTAACCATGCACCTGAGTCTTCATCAGATCAGTCTTCGTCTCTAAGCTTAGCGAATACAAAGAGGACTCAGGCGAGCCAACGTGTTGGTCACTGCTCTGCAGCTTCTGGCATGGCGAGCCTACTACACGGTCTGCTCAACCTGAATCTTGAATCTCTGAATCCAAATGTCAGCTCTAAAAATGCGATTGTTGCCAACATCAGCGAAGGACAATGTTCACAGCTGCTACTAAGCCAGTCGAGTGTTGAATCTCAGTCACTTTCCGTTCGTTTAAGCAATGAACTGGCGAGCGATGCTAAACGTCAATTGGTTAAGCAAGTAACTCTTGGTGGTCGCGATATCTATCAACATATTGCCCAAACCCCAGTGACCAACTTGGCAACGATTCAACAGAAAGCTTCTGGCAAACAAGCCGCAAGAGTGGTGCCGATTCCAACGACAGCAAACATCAAAGCAGCCCTTGCGCAAAAAGAGTTAGAGAAGAAAGCATTAGCGCAGAACGCGGTAAAGCCAGTCATCAAAACTCCTACATCAGTATCCCCTACTCTGGCGCCAACTCGCCACAGTCAGCTAACAGGTAACCACAGCAATATGACTCATGTCCTATCCGCTAAAAATGGCGCGTCTCAAATCGACGCTAATACGGATGCAGCATTACAGCCGTCTGTAACACCACACAACCAAGCTTTTGCTCAAAACCAGCAAGCAGCACAGCAAGTACACAAAGCATTCCTGCACACACGTGCCCAAGGCATGCAGATGGCTGATGCGCTATTAAAAGCACAGCTAAACGCAATTACGTCTGGTTTAGATAGCTCAGCCGAAACTTCAACTCAGCCTGTTCAAGCTCAACTAGCTCAGGTTCAGTCAGTACCAGTAAACGTACTTGCGACACCTGCACCAGTAAAACCTATCCGTAAACCATGCATTTGGGATTACGATGATTTGGTTGAATACGCTGAAGGCGACATCGCCAATGTATTTGGCCCTGACTACGCGATCATCGATAGCTACTCGCGCCGCGTTCGCCTACCAACCACAGACTACCTATTGGTATCTCGTGTAACCAAGCTCAACGCGACCGTTAACGAATACAAGCCAAGCACCATGACCACCGAATACGACATCCCAGTTGATGCGCCGTATCTTGTCGATGGTCAGATCCCTTGGGCTGTAGCAGTAGAATCTGGTCAGTGTGACCTAATGCTAATCAGCTATTTAGGCATTGATTTTGAAAACAAAGGCGAGCGTGTTTATCGCCTGCTTGATTGTACACTGACCTTCCTTGGCGACTTGCCTCGTGGTGGCGATACGCTGCGTTACGACATCTCAATCAACAGCTTTGCTCGCAATGGCGACACGCTGCTGTTCTTCTTCTCGTACGAATGTTTCGTTGGCGACAAGATGATCCTGAAAATGGATAACGGTTGTGCAGGCTTCTTTACTGATGAAGAGCTAGCCGATGGCAAAGGTGTGATTCACACTGAAGATGAAATCAAGGCTCGTAAGCTGGCAACTAAGCAACGCTTCGACCCTATGTTGCATTGTCCTAAAACCCAGTTTAACCACCAAGAACTGCGCCACCTACTGACTGCAAACATTGCAGAGTGTTTTGGTCCAACTCACCAATCCAATCGCCACCAGCCTTCTTTGTGCTTCAGCTCAGAGAAGTTCATGATGATCGAAAAGGTTAGCCGTGTTGAACCGCAAGGCGGCACATGGGGACTTGGTCTGATTGAAGGTCACAAGCAGCTAGAGCCTGAGCACTGGTACTTCCCTTGTCACTTCAAAGATGACTCAGTAATGGCTGGCTCTTTGATGGCAGAAGGTTGTGGTCAACTGCTTCAATTCTTCATGATGCACCTTGGCATGCATACGCTTGTTCAAAATGGTCGTTTCCAACCGCTTGAAAATGCGCCTCAACAAGTACGCTGTCGTGGTCAAGTTCTCCCACAATCGGCAGAGCTGACTTACCGCATGGAAGTGACCGAGATTGGTCTAAGCCCTCGCCCATACGCGAAAGCTAACATCGATATTTTACTGAACGGCAAAGTGATTGTTGATTTCCAAAACTTGGGTGTGATGATCAAAGAAGACGACGAATGTACTCGTTACCTGCCTTCTTTAGAAACAGCTGTCGCGACTCCTGTTATCGAAAACTTGGGCCATACGCCAGCAGTGAACCAACAAGCTTCAGCAAATGCGCCATTGATGGCTCAAATTGAAGACCTAGCAACAGCGCCAAACAAAGGCGTGATTCCACTTCAACACGTTGAAGCTCCGGTTACGCCTGATTACCCGAACCGCACACCCGATACGGTTCCGTTCACGCCTTACCACATGTTCGAATTCGCAACCGGTGATATCGAGAAATGTTTCGGCCCTGATTTCTCTATCTACCGTGGGATGATTCCACCACGTACTCCGTGTGGCGACCTACAGCTAACCACTCGTGTCGTAGAGATTGATGGCAAGCGTGGCGACTTCAAGAAACCTTCATCGTGTATCGCAGAATACGAAGTGCCAGAAAATGCATGGTACTTTGATGAAAACAGCCACCACACATTGATGCCTTATTCGGTATTAATGGAGATTTCACTGCAGCCAAACGGATTTATCTCTGGCTACATGGGCACCACGCTTGGCTTCCCAGGTGAAGAGCTGTTTTTCCGTAACCTAGACGGCAGCGGCAAAATGCTGCGTAACGTCGACTTGCGTGGCAAAACGATTACCAACGATTCTCGTCTACTTTCAACGGTAATGATGGGCACTAACATCGTACAGAGCTTCAGCTTCGAACTGAGCACTGACGGCGTGCCTTTCTACCAAGGTACAGCGGTATTTGGTTACTTCAAAGGCGCTGCACTGAAAGATCAACTTGGTTTGGACAACGGTAAAGTGACTCACCCTTGGCACGTTGATAACAACCGCACGCCGGATGTAAACATCAACCTGCTAGACAAAACGACGCGTTACTTCAATGCACCTGTTTCTGCTACTGGTGAAGTGCAAGAACACTACCAACTGGCTGGCGGTCGTTTGAACTTTATCGATACTGTGCAGATCACCAGCGATGGTGGTAAAGATGGCCTTGGTTACCTATACGCTGAGCGTACAATTGACCCAAGCGATTGGTTCTTCCAGTTCCACTTCCATCAAGATCCGGTAATGCCAGGCTCTCTAGGTGTCGAAGCGATCATCGAGTTAATGCAAACCTATGCGCTAAACAAAGATCTTGGCGCTGGTTTCCGCAATCCGAAATTTGGTCAAATCCAATCGGAAGTGAAATGGAAATACCGTGGTCAGATTAACCCTCTGAACAAACAGATGTCTCTGGATGTACACATCACTGCGATTAAAGACGAAGACGGCAAACGCATCATCGTCGGCGACGCAAACCTGAGTAAAGATGGTCTGCGTATTTACGAAGTGAAAGACATCGCGATTTGTATCGAAGAAGCCCCTGCTATCGGTAGAGCTTAAGCCGCCATTAGTGACAGAGACAGAGAACTAGGAAAGAATTTAGTATGACAACTCAAACTACAATCAATAACGAAAAGCTATCTCCGTGGCCTTGGCAGATCGAAGAGAACACAACGCGTTTCGATAACGCAGCAATGTCGACAATCTTGAAAGATTTAAGCCTTGCTTGTTACGTAGTGAACCACCCAGAAAAAGGCTTGGGCGTAAGCCAACAAGCTGAGATTGCATCAGGCGATTCAGCAAGCTCGGCGAACAGCCAACCTGTTAGCGCATTTGCTCCGGCTCTTGGTACGCAAAGCCTAGGCGACGAAGATTTTCGTCGCTGCCACGGCGTGAAATACGCTTACTATGCTGGCGCAATGGCAAATGGCATTTCATCTGAAGAGTTGGTGATTGCGCTTGGCCAGGCAGGCATTCTTTGTTCATTTGGCGCGGCGGGCTTAATCCCGTCTCGTGTTGAGCAAGCGATTAACCGCATTCAAGCAGCACTGCCAAACGGTCCTTACGCGTTTAATTTGATTCACAGCCCAAGCGAACCCGCGCTAGAACGCGGCAGTGTTGAGCTGTTTTTGAAGCACAAAGTGAAAACGGTTGAGGCTTCTGCTTTCTTAGGTTTAACACCGCAAATCGTTCACTACCGTGCAGCGGGCCTTAGCCGCGATGCAAAAGGTGAGATTCAGATTGGCAACAAGGTTATTGCTAAGGTAAGCCGTACTGAAGTCGCAAGTAAGTTCATGCAGCCTGCTCCTATGAAAATGCTGCAAGCTCTGGTTGATGAAGGCCGAATCACAGCAGAACAGATGGAGCTAGCACAGCTTGTTCCTATGGCGGATGACATTACTGCAGAGGCCGATTCTGGTGGTCACACCGATAATCGTCCGCTAGTAACTCTACTACCAACGATTCTGGCCCTGAAAGAGCAAATCCAAGCTCAGTACCAATTCAAAACACCGCTACGTGTCGGTTGTGGTGGTGGCGTAGGTACGCCTGACGCTGCTCTAGCAACGTTTAACATGGGTGCGGCATACATAGTTACCGGTTCTATCAACCAAGCGTGTGTTGAGGCTGGCGCGAGCGAGCACACACGTAAGCTGCTTTCGACAACCGAAATGGCTGACGTGACTATGGCTCCGGCAGCAGACATGTTCGAAATGGGCGTAAAACTGCAAGTGGTTAAGCGCGGTACTTTATTCCCAATGCGTGCAAACAAGCTGTACGAGATCTACACACGTTACGACTCGATTGAAGCGATTCCAGTTGAAGAACGTCAAAAGCTAGAGAAGCAGGTATTCCGTTCAACTCTGGATGATATTTGGGCGGGTACTGTGGCGCACTTTAACGAGCGTGACCCTAAACAGATCGAACGTGCTGAAGGCAATCCAAAACGTAAAATGGCGTTGATTTTCCGCTGGTACTTGGGTCTTTCAAGCCGTTGGTCAAACACGGGCGAACAAGGTCGTGAGATGGATTATCAAGTATGGGCTGGCCCTGCACTTGGCGCATTCAACGCATGGGCGAAAGACAGCTACCTAGACGATTACCAACAGCGTAATGCGGTCGATCTTGCTAAGCATTTGATGCACGGTGCGGCGTACTTGGCTCGTGTTAACTTGCTGACCTCACAAGGTATCAAGCTTGATCCAGAGCTAGCACGTTGGAAGCCGACGCAAAGAATGGCGTAGGCATTTCAATACAGAGTTAATTAACTCAACGAATAAAAAAAGCGACCTTATCAGGTCGCTTTTCTTTTGGTCATTCTTCTTAAGCTAGCTAAAAGATTAAGACTTCTGCATACGCTTTTTCAGTCGAGCTAAGTCAATTTCACTAGAGCGAACGGTCAACTTAATACACTCGTAGTCGTACTCTTCTTTTACCACACTCATGTTTGAACGAATCTCACCGATGATGCCTTGGCCAGAATAAGGAATCGTGATCTCTTCTTCGATCATGCCTTCTTCAGCAACACCAACGATGTACTTGTGCAGTTTGGTGATATCCAGAGGATCACGAGTTGACGTTAGCATCGCATCTGGGAATTCTTCGATCAGCTCTAATTGCTGCTCTTCAGTCAATCTATCGCACTTATTCAGCACTAATAGTTTTTCGCTGCCTTCAACGCCCACTTGAGCTAATACGTCGTGCACTACATCAAGTTGTGCGCGGAATGAAACGTCAGAAGCATCAACGACATAAAGCAGCAACGAAGCATCATGCGCTTCTGCTAGCGTTGAGTGGAACGAAGCAACCAGGTCATGTGGCAATTTCTTGATGAAACCCACTGTATCTGAAACAAGGATACGCGGTTGAGTGATTGGCTGAAGCGCACGAACCGTGGTGTCTAGCGTTGCGAACAGTTTATCTTCACCCACCACTTCGGTTGCGGTCATTGCACGCATCATCGAAGATTTACCGGCATTGGTGTAGCCAACTAAAGCAACAGTGAAAAGCTCCGCGCGCCTTGTGCGTCGGGTCTTCATTTCATCTTGTACGCTTACTAGCTCACGCTTAAGCGCAGCAATTTGGTCACGTACGTTACGACGGTCTAGCTCTAGTGAAGTTTCACCGGCGCCCTGACCCATTTGACGCTCTTTATCACCCTCAGCTGTTTCACGAAGTCGTGGCACTAAGTAGTTTAGACGAGCGATATCAACTTGCAGACGAGCAGTACGAGTACGAGCGTGACGGCTGAAGATTTCGATGATGATACCAGTACGGTCAAATACTTCTACACCCAAACTCGCCTCAACAGTGCGCAGTTGAGATGGGCTTAAATCACAGTCAAAGACCACAACATCAGCAGCGCCGTATTGGAAATTGCCCGTTGGAAGATCATCAAAATCTAGCTCGTCGATTTCTGAATCAAATAGGCCTGATTCATCAAGGAAGTCTTCATCTTCTGCTTCTTCAATCGAACCTTGGTAACCAGTTAGATGAGCAATTTCCGCAAGCTTACCAGCACCCAACACGTTTTGTCGTTGAGCTGAACTGTGGTGCTGCGATTGAGTACCAACCACTTTAAACCCTAGGGTTGTTACTAAGCGAGCAAGTTCGGCAAGAGACTCTTTTGCTTCGTCACCTTTGAAGTCCGGTGTCGTAATAGAAATAAGTAAAGCGTTACTAGCTGAGGGTTTTGCTGTTAGTTTCATGTATTCTTCTGTTTATGCACCAAAGTGCAACCTAGTATTTGGTCTAAAGTTGACTCGATCCTACGCGTTTCTACGTCAGCTTTATATAGCCACATCACACTAAATATCAGCTTTGATGATAATTAACTGTCTACTCGATGATTATTCACAATAAAAAACGACCCATCAGGTCGCTTTTTATTGCCTACAACGGCATTTTTATACCTACTTAAACTATCAAACAAGTTAATTACTCACTGCAATAGGGTCAGGAGACCCGTCGGGATCATTATTCACATCACCATCCAAAGAGAATGAGCCTCCGGTGGCTAACAGTACTCCACAAAAGTGAGGAGCCGCCATTGAGGTACCATTGTAAGAAACTGTTCCTCCGCCCGTTTTGGTCGATAACACATCGACTCCAGGTTGAGCGTAATCTACATCAGAGCCATAATTGGAAAAGTAAGCGAAATTATCGTTAGATTCACCAAATGCGGAAATAGTAAATATATTCGTGCCGTTGGTACTCGCTGGCGTAAACCCACTGGCATCCTGCCCTGAATTACCCGCTGCGATTGAGAAAAATATCCCTTGAGCAGCGGCCGTTTTAATCGCGCTATCCAAGGCGGCTGAATATCCAGCTCCTCCCAAACTCATATTGGCACAGTCACCAGAGTCACCATAACGAGCAACATGATCAACTCCTGCAATCACGCCCGACATTGAACCACTGCCGCTATTATCTAACACCCGTACTGGAATTACCTGTACACCAGGAGCAACACCAACGACATCAAAACCGTCATCATACGCACCAATCGTTCCTGCTACATGCGTGCCGTGACCATTACCATCGCTAGTATTGTTTTTCTTACCGCGAGTAAAGTTTGCCCCTCTAGATTTGTTTACATTTAAATCTGGGTGGTTACTGTCAATACCCGAGTCTATAACCCAAGCAACAGATGAGGAATTACTCATATCAACAGTACCACCGTTGACTCTGGTTACACCCCAAGGAACCTGCTGAACAGCTCGCTCAACACTATCTCCACCTCCGCCTCGATTAGGTTTACCTCCTCGCGGTAAAGCATGCATGATGATATCAGGCTCAATGTAATCAATCTCGGGGAACCTATTTTTAAGACCTTTGAGAGCTTGCTCTGGGACCTTAACAGAAAACCCTTTCAAGGCATGGCTATATTGATGACCAACTACACCACGCCCATTGGCAACTTCGCGCGCGATATCATTCGCCCGTGATTCCGATACACTCTGTTTTAAAACGACAATATAACTGTCTCTCAAATCATGATTAACAACAGCAGATACAGGAGAAGAAAGAAGAGCAAGTGACATTGCTCCTGCAAGTAATTGGACTCTCATTGCAGACATCCTTTTTATAAAAATTAATCTCCCATCAAGCATAGACTCTACTGAGTTTTTTATCATTAATGTGACAATTAACCTGTCTTAATACAAAAACACCCCATCAAACGATGAGGTGTTTGGTGAAACTAACTTGCTAGTAACACTTAGAAATCGATTCTCGCTTCCGTCTGAGCATCAAAGAATACAGCTTTGGATAGGTCAAAATGCAGTGGTGCCATTTGCCCAACCGACACCTCAAATTCCGGCGACAAGCGACACGCGACTTCTTGGTCATTCACTTTGACCATAGCGATAGTATCTGGCCCTGTCGGTTCCAATACCTCCAGCTGTAAGTCTAGCTTTGTGGAGGCAGAAACATCATCACCTTCCTGTTCGGTAATGTGTTCTGGACGCAGCCCAATCACCAACTCTTTGCCATCTTGGTCGCGCATACTTTGTGGCAAACGAATGTGGTGTTCTTGATCTGCGGTACCGACCACCTTAATGATCGGATTCTGTTCCTCATCCAAATCCACCATGGTTTTAATGAAGTTCATTGACGGTGACCCCATAAAGCCAGCCACAAACATATTGTTGGGTTTGGTGTAGATCTCTTGCGGTGTGCCGAGCTGCTGCAGCTCACCATCTTTCATTACTGCGATGCGATCAGCCAGTGTCATTGCCTCGATCTGATCATGGGTTACATAAACGATCGTGGTATTCAGCTTCTGGTGCAAGCGCTTAATCTGATGACGCATCTCAACACGTAGCTTGGCATCCAAGTTCGAAAGCGGTTCATCAAATAGGTAAAGCTTAGGGCGACGAGCCAGAGCACGTCCCATCGCGACACGTTGACGCTGACCACCAGAAAGTTGCGACGGCTTACGATCAAGCAACTGCTCTATTTGCAGCATTTCAGCCACTCGATTCACTTCCGCATCAATCTCTTCCTGAGGCATCTTACGAATCTTCAAACCGAAAGCGATATTGCCGCGTACCGTCATATTTGGATAAAGCGCGTAAGACTGAAACACCATAGCAATATCGCGATCTTTGGGCTCAACTTGTGCCACGTCGACACCATCAATCACGATTTCACCCGAGCTAATATTCTCTAGCCCAGCAATGGTGTTCATTAGGGTCGATTTTCCACACCCCGAAGGGCCGACAAGTATCAAAAATTCCCCCGAATCGATACTGATGTCGATGCCCTTTAACGTTTCGTTGTCCGCGTTGCGATAGGTTTTACGGATCTGTTTTAAATCTAATGTTGCCATGGGTAATTATCCTTTTACTGATCCTGCCGTTAGGCCACGAACAAAATATTTTCCTGCGAAGACATACACCAGCAGCGTTGGCAGTGCGGCGATGATCGCGGCAGCCATATCGACGTTATATTCTTTAACGCCAGTGCTGGTGTTGACTAAGTTGTTTAATGCCACAGTGATCGGCTGAGTTTCTGAGCCGGAATAGACCACCCCGAACAAGAAATCATTCCAGATTGCGGTGAACTGCCAGATCACCGTCACCATGATGATTGGCGTGGAGATCGGTAATAAGATCTTAAAGAAAATCGTAAAGAAGCCCGCCCCATCTAGCTTTGCCGCTTTGATCAATTCATCAGGAATCGAGATATAGAAGTTACGGAAAAACAGAGTCGTAAACGCCATGCCGTAGATAACGTGCACAATCACCAATCCGATAGTTGTGTTTGCTAAACCCATTTTGCCGAGCATGGTTGCCATTGGCAGCAGCACAACTTGGAACGGAATAAAGCAACCGAACAACAACAAACTAAAGAACAGATTTGAGCCTCGGAATTGCCACTTAGTGACCACATAACCATTGAATGCGCCGAGCAATGTTGATATCGCTACAGCAGGAATCACCATTTGGAACGAGTTCCAGAAGTAGCCTTTGATGCCTTCACATTTCACGCCAGTACAAGCGGTATCCCACGCTTTATACCAAGCATCAAACACCCACTCTTTCGGTAAGCTCATCAAGTTACCTGCCTTTATGTCTGGCAGAGTTTTGAATGAGGTCAGTACCATTACGAACAGTGGCATTAGGTACACTAAACAGAAGAAAAGCAGTGCTGAATAGATAAACATTCGAGCAAAATTGATGTTATTCATCATGACTTTTTCTCCCTAAGTTCAGAGTAAAGATAAGGCACGAGAATCGCTAAGATACCGGCAAGCATCATCATGGCACTGGCAGCACCTAGGCCGATCTGTCCACGAGTGAATGAGTGTGCGTACATAAATAGCGCTGGAAGATCCGATGAATAACCCGGGCCACCTGCTGTCATTGCCGTCACAAGGTCGAAGCTCTTAATCGCAATGTGTGACGTGATGATCACCGCGCTGAAAACCACAGGGCGCAAGCAAGGCAGAATGATTTTGAGATAGATAGTGGGTAAGCTTGCCCCATCGATTTGCGCAGCTTTAATGATCGAAGAATCGATACCACGCAAACCCGCTAAGAACATCGCCATCACGAAGCCCGATGATTGCCAAAGTGCTGCGATGACCAAGGTATATACCGACATTTCGGAGTCGACTAGCCAATCAAACTTGAAGTCAGTAAATCCCCAGTCTTGCATCAACTTTTCAATGCCAAGACCTGGGTTAAGGATCCACTTCCACGCCGTACCTGTCACGATGAATGACAGCGCCATTGGGTAGAGATAGATAGTGCGAATCGCTCCTTCTTGACGGATATTCTGGTCAAGCAATACCGCTAAACCGACACCAAGCAAGATAGCAATCGCCATAAATAGAAAACCAAATACGCCGAGGTTGGTGATTGAAGTGATCCAGCGATCGTTGTCCATCAGCTTTTCATATTGGGTTAAACCAACGAAGTTGAAGCTCGGTAGAAATCGAGAGTTAGTGAACGACAACGCTGCCGTCCAAAAAATGTAGCCGTAGATACACACCACGGTCACTAACGCGGTCGGCGCTAGCACAATCTTAGGTAGCCAATGTTGCAACCTGTCAGCAAAACTCGGTTTCGGTGCAGGCTGGCTCCTTGTGGGTTTTGGAGTCGACTCAGTCAAAACATGCTCCATAACTTATCCTTGTTGCACAATCGAGCCAATGGCTTACCTTTCGGCACCACATCAGCATCACGCATATCAGAATTGGGAGTGAAGAGTAGATAGGCTCCCTACGAGCCTACCCACCCTGGGGGTTTGGTGTTAGACCAAGTTAGATTAGATAGCCGCTTTCACTGCTTTCGCTAACTTAGCTGCCGCTTCTTTTGGATCGGCATCTTTCTCATTGAAGAAGTTGGTTACCACGTCGTAAATTGCGCCTTGCGCGTAACTTGTCGTCGCTAGGCCGTGAGCCATACTCGGAACAAGATCGCCAGATTCCGCACTCGCTTTGAAGGTTGCCATAGAGTCCAACGCACATTGGTCGAACTTAGACATATCCATATCGAGACGTACAGGGATAGAACCTTTGTTTAGGTTAAAGACTTCTTGGAAATCTTTAGTAAGAATGGTTTTTGCTAGGTCTTGTTGCGCTTTTTGGTTCTCTTTGTCACTTAGTTCAAAGAACGCAAAGCTATCGATGTTGAAAGTGAATTGGCCATCAGTACCCGGAGCTGGTGCACAGATGTAGTCTTTACCCGGTACTTTACCTGCTGCAGTAAACTCACCTTTCGCCCAGTCGCCCATGATCTGCATCGCAGCTTCACCATTGATAACCATTGAAGTTGCTACGTTCCAATCACGACCCGGCGAGTTGCTGTCGATGTAGTCACGCATCTTTTTAAACTTGGTGAATACTTCCACCATTTTGTCGCCAGATAAAACGTCCATATCAAGATCAACGAATGCTTTGTTGTAGTCTTCACTGCCTAGTACATCAAGCGCCACCGCTTCGAAGACTGTCGCGTCTTGCCAAGGTTGACCACCGTGAGCCAGTGGAATGAAGCCAGCCGCTTTGATCTTGTCTGCCGCCACAAAGAACTCATCTAATGTGGTTGGAACGGTAACACCTGATTTTTCTAAAACAACAGGATTCGCCCAAAGCCAGTTAACACGGTGAACGTTGACAGGAACAGCCACATATTCTCCGTCCCACTTCATCACTTTGGTCACAACCTCTGGCAGTAACTCATCCCACTGTTCTTGTTTTGCTGTTGCATCGAGAGACGTAAGAAAACCTAAACCACCCCACTCTTGAATATCATGACCTTTGATCTGCGCAGCAGATGGTGGGTTACCTGATACTGCTCGCGTTTTCAAAACGGTCATCGCACTTTCACCGCCGCCACCAGCAACAGCGAAATCTTTCCAAGTATGACCTTGTTCTTCAATCATCTCTTTCAGTACCGCAGCGGATTTTGCTTCGCCACCAGCAGTCCACCAGTGAAGCACTTCCACTTCACCAGCTTGAGAAAATGTTGAGGCAGCAAGAAGAGATAGAGTAAGTAGGGTTTTATTGATTTTCATTATTATCTTCCATGTTTAGCGGACTCGACGTCCGGTTCAATACAGAGTCTACTTATTCTGATTTGTAAGATTGAAACAAAAGGTAAGCTCAATGTAACACAATTGTTACATTACACTTCTAGGCCTCTAGGGATATAGACTTTGGCTTCTAAGCCGCCTTGAGGGGAGTTACGAATAATGAGATCTCCACCGTGTCCGTGCAGGATATTTCGGCAGATCCCGAGCCCTAAACCGTGTCCTTGGTCGTCGGTGGCAAGCCTAAAGTAAGGTTCAAACACCAACTCTAACTTGCCTTCAGGGATACCTTTTCCGTGGTCTTGAATCGTCACGATAACCCACACCGAATCACTGTTGATAACGACCTCAGCTGATGTTCCATATTTCACAGCGTTGTCGATAAGGTTGGTTAGCACACGTTTAATGGCTAATGGTTTAGCGACTAGCGGTTCAACCACAGTGGGCTCAAACTCAACCAAGGTTTGATGTTGGTTGTGCAATTCAATCACTGAGAGCATCATCTCATTGAGGTCGATAATAGCGTTGTTTTCGTGAAGGTCAGTATCTCTTACCGCTTGTAATGCACCTTTGACCATCATCTCCAGCTCATCCAAGTCTTTATTGAATTTGTCTTTCTTTACTTCACTCTCCAACAATTCAGCCCGCAATCTAAGACGTGTTATTGGTGTCTTTAAATCATGAGAAATAGCAGAGAAAAGGTGCTCACGGTCGGCAACATAACGGCGAATCCGCTGCTGCATGCGGTTGAATGCTCGGGTTGCGGTAACCAGTTCTGTCGCCCCTTCTTCGTTAAGTGGAGGCTGCTGAATATCCATGCTCATTTCGTTGGCTGCCCTTGCTAGCTTTTTAAGCGGGCGCACTTGGCGGCGAATCATTAAGTAGGTCAACACCAATAGAATCAGCGTTGAAGAGAGCAAAAAGATCACCTGTTCACGACCAAGAATGGTGTCATCAAGTTTTACATAGGGAGCTGGTAACAGTGCGGCAATATACACCCATTCGTGACTGGCTAGCTCTATCTGAACAACCAAAATAGGTGGATTCAGAGGTTCTAACGTTAAAGTATGATGTGCCCACGATCGCGGGAGATCGCTTAAATATATGTCATTTTTAAGCAAACGGAGATGTTCAGGGCGAGAGAAATCAACACGGACTGATTCCACTTTATTGAGCTTGCTACTCAAAACACTTTCTATCGCTTCAATCGAGGCGGTTTTTAAGCGAGTATCGGGGATCGATTCAACAATCAAAGCCTCTTTATTGAAAGAGACAAAAAATCGCGTGCCACCCATATTTCGAATTTGGTCTAACACGATGTGGCGATATTTGACGGGTAAAGACTGAAAGAAAGTCACCGTTGAAGCAAACATGTTCGCCATGCTAGATGAGGCTGAGCGAATCCCTTCCAGTTCTTTATGTTTAGATTCGCTATACCAAATAGAGGTTGCGATACCTTGAGCAATCACCACCGCTAACAGAGTCAACAACAAGGTTCTTGCGACCAAGGAATTTGGTTTTAATCGACTTAACCATTTCATACGAGATACTTCATTAGCATTACTTGATAAACATTAGATCATACTCAGTGCTCATACTGAACAGGCACAGCGAGAATATAGCCATTGCCACGCATGGTTTTGATGTAGTGAGGGTATTTGCCGCTGTCGCCCAATCGGCTTCTCAGACGACTAAGCTGCACATCAATGCCTCGTTCAAAAGGCAACGCTTCGCGGCCTCTGGTAGCGAAAGAGATGGTGTCACGGTCGAGAACTTCGTTAGGACGAGTTAAGAACAGCATCAACAGAGAAAAGTCACTGCCCGACAAGTCCATCTCTTCTGAGTGTTCATTGTGGGAAATTCGATGTGCGAGCGTATCAAGCGTCCAATCACCAAAAATAATCTGCTTTGGCAGTGCATCACTCGGCTTGTCATCCACCACTTGAACACGGCGCAATAACGCTTTGATACGCGCCATTAACTGACGTGGACTAAACGGCTTGGCAATATAATCATCGGCACCAATTTCCAACCCGATAATCTGGTCGGTTTCATCCGACACCGCAGTCAGCATGATAATAGGCACATTCGATTGCTTACGGACACGTTGACACAAGGTAAAGCCATCGTCACCGGGCAGCATCACATCAAGCAGAATCAGATCCGGGTAACCTTGGTTTTGCAGATGAGTTTCTAGTTCAACACCGTCTCCTACAGAAGAGACATCGAAACCCGATTTTGTCAGGTACTCTTCCAGCAGCTCGCGGATTTCTTGATCATCATCCACCACGAGAATTCGAGTATTTGTTGGCATCGCCCAAACCTATTAAATTTACAACTTATTCACATAGTGTATAGGCAGGTCGAGTATTTGATTATTGATATGTTGATAAAATTAGAAGAACAAACAGATAGAGATCACAACTAAGCGACCGCTATCTGTTGGTATTGCATTGATAAGCCTATTTAAGACGAGCAGCTGATCTCCATCGCTTTACCCCACTCTGGTGGTAACGCGGCAAGATGTTCGTAGTCAGGGTGTTCCGCATAAGGATCGGCCAACACCACCATTAATGCGTCAATATCACTGCTATCACCACGCTCAGCTTTATCTATTGCTAGCTGAGCTAGGTAGTTTCTGAGGATGTATTTCGGGTTTACCTGTCTCATCTTTTCGCAGCGCTCTGCCACTGAGCTCTCTTCAAGTTCACAGCGTTGTAAGTAGTTATCTACCCAAAGTTTTGCTGCATCTCGATCAATTATCAGATCAATCACTTCTTGTGGCAACAAGGTGTCTAGGTTCGATAGCGTTCTAAAGAACCTTGGGTAGTCGACTTTATTTTGCGACATCAGCTCGAACATAGATTCAAACAAACGACTGTCACCTTCTTGTTTCGAAAGTAGCCCCAACTTACGACGCATCATCTGACTAAAGTAACCGTTCATTTGCGGTTCGTACTGCTCTAAAGCTGCCTCTAAGTCGGCCTTATCCACCAGCGGAGAAAGTGAGTGTGCCAGTGCCGACAGGTTCCAAAGCCCTATTCTTGGCTGTTGGTTAAAAGCATAACGACCTTGGTAATCCGAGTGATTACAGATCAAGCGAGGGTCGTATTCGTCAAGAAATGCGAATGGGCCGTAATCGAAGGTTTGTCCGATAATTGACATGTTATCGGTGTTCATCACGCCATGAGCAAAACCATTCGCTTGCCACAACGCGACCATTTCCGCAGTGCGATCGACAATCTCATTAAACATGGCAGCGTAGGGTTTTTCTTCATCAAGGCATTCCGGGAAGTGCCATTCGATAACTTTATCAGCCAGTAATTTATGTTCTGCCAACTGATTGGTATAAAACAGATGTTCAAAGTGACCAAAACGAATGTGGGATTCAGATGCACGCACCAGTAATGCTCCCCACTCTTGCTTCTCACGATAAACTGGCGTGTCACTGGTCATCATGGCTAATGCACGTGTGGTTGGGATGTTAAGCCCTGCCATCGCTTCGCTACATAAGTATTCACGAACCGTTGATCGAATAACAGCGCGCCCATCACCCATACGAGAATAAGGCGTTTTACCTGCACCTTTGAGGTGTAAGTCGAACGTTTCGCCACTTTTCGCGACAACTTGAGCTAATAACAGCCCTCTTCCATCACCTAAATCCGGATTATAAGAACCAAACTGGTGGCCTGCATATTTCATTGCTACAGGCGAAAACTGCTCAGGTTCAACATTGCCAGATAACGTTTCAAGCAACTCTTCTGAAGCATCATCAAATGACGGAAAGCCGAGTTCATCCGCAAGCTTATGGTTCCATGCGAGCCATTGAACATTGTTTAGCGGTGTAGGTTGAATTGGGGTATAGAACAGTCGAGGTAATGCAGTAAATCGATTGTTAAATGAAATAGAATCCCAGACAGACATGAGAGATACACTGTAGATAAAAGATAACTTAAGATTATCACAGTTTCGTAACAACTTCAGAAGTGCGATGGTGCTCGTTTATAGAGATAAGGTGACAAACCTGTCCACAGGAAGAAGGTAGTGACTTAAGGCAAGAAGTGACAACGAGAAAGTGGCAACTAGAAGTAAATTATTGGGGGAAGCTTGCTAGAAGAAGATGACTAAGAAAAAGTTAAGTGGCTAGCCTGATGAGAAAAGCCACATTTATAAGAGAAAGAGTTCTGACTTTGAAGACTTTTTAACAAGTGATTTCATAATAAAAACTAAAAATATAGAGCCATGAAGCTGACTACATTAGAGCAAGAATACCCACTAGAGAAAGGGTAGAGAAAATCCAAGTACGACTGATTACGCCAAAGTTACTGTGTTGAATCATTTCTTGATGCTGCATATGTCTCTCCTTGAGAACGTGATGGTGTAACTACAATATATCGGCTTTTCGCCAAAAGCAGCAAGCATATTAATATTAACCTTTTATGACAGCATCAAGAATATTCTGTAATCATTCACTTCTCAGATAAAACAGAAAGTTATGCTCGACTGGTCGTCGAAAGCAGTGCACCAGCCCCAATAAAGACACCTCCAGTGACACGATTAAAGACCTTAGCTCGACCTTTCGCAAACAACCAATTTGACGACTTCGCCCCCAGGTAGGCGTACACCAGTAACCAAGACAATTCCATGACTGCGAAGGTCAAAGCAAACACCGTAAACTGGGGAACCAGAGCGATCGATGGGTCAATAAATTGAGGAAAAAGTGCAGTAAAAAACAAGATAGCTTTGGGGTTACTCGCGCCAACAATAAAGCCACTTAGGTAATGCTGCGCAGCACTTTCTTTGACAGATTGAGCACCGCCTTGTTGATCCGGTAACTTGTCATAATCTTGTTGGTTAGAGCGCAGAGATTTCCAGCCGATGAAGATAAGGTAAGCCGCACCAGTCCATTTTATGACATTAAATACCACTTCAGACGAAGCAATAATTACCCCTAGCCCGGTAAACGATAAGGTTAGAATGCCAGTAATCGCAGTTAAGCTCCCCAACGCGGTAAATATCGATAATTTAAAGCCAGATTGCACACCTTTGGTCATGCACAATAAAGAACTTGGGCCTGGTGATGCCGTTAAGATCAGCACTGCTAATAAATAATAAATCCATGTATCAAAGCTCATCGTGAATCCTCCTTAACTCACTAAAACGACTAAATATTAAACACCAATATGTAATAAGCCCTCATATTAATCAACTAAATATTGTACTTAACGTCTTCGATATGAATACAAACATCTTTAATCTAGGCAATAAAAAACGCCATGCAGCAATGCATGGCGTTTAAACAAAACGTTTCAAATCGAACGTCTTACTAGATTTCAGGTTCTAAGCTTACAGCCCTAAGAGAGGGGCACTAACCTAATAATTGAAACCTAGTCTTTGTAGATAGAGAACTCATCAGCGCAAGCAACAAGCTGCTCACGAGTGATCATGAATACGCCATGACCACCGTTAGAGAATTCAATCCAAGTGAATGGAATCTCTGGGTACTGATCCATCATATGAACCATTGAGTTACCTACTTCACAGATAAGAATACCGTCGTCAGTTAGGTAGTCTGGAGCATTAGCTAAGATGCGACGAACCAATTTCAGACCGTCTGTACCCGCAGCTAGGCCAAGTTCTGGCTCGTGAGTAAACTCATCAGGCAGGCTGTTCATATCTTCTTCGTCCACGTAAGGTGGGTTAGATACGATCAGGTTGTATTTCTCTTTTGGCAAATCACGGAAAAGATCTGAACGGATTGGGAACACTTGCTGCTCCATGCCGTGATCTTGAACGTTCTGCTCTGCAACTTGCAATGCGTCTGTAGAGATATCAATCGCATCTACTTCAGCGTCAGGGAATGCGTGAGCACAAGCAATAGCGATACAACCACTACCCGTACACATATCCATGATGCGAGTTGGCTCTTCAGTTAGCCAAGGTTGGAATTGAGCTTCGATCAGCTCACCAATTGGCGAACGAGGCACAAGAACGCGTTCATCAACGAAGAACTCAAGACCACAGAACCAAGCTTTGTTGGTTAGGTAAGCCGTTGGTGTACGATCATTAATACGCTTGATTACGCGCTCAACAATACGCAGACGTTCGCTGCTCGTTAGACGAGAGTTCATCACATGCGAAGGAACATCAATCGGCAGATAAAGAGTAGGTAAGATAAGTTGTACTGCCTCATCCCACGCGTTATCAGTGCCGTGACCATAAAATAGGCCCGCTGCGTTAAAGCGGCTAACAGTCCAACGAATCACATCTTGAAGCGTGTGTAGTTCTGATACCGCTTCTTCTACAAAAATCTTATCCAAAATTGTCTCCGAAAAGCGCTACAATACTGCTAATTACGTTTCTAATTAGAATTCATAACCTGATGAGCAAAAAAGACACCGACTTCGATGACGATTTCGCCCTGTTCAACGATGCAGTAAAGGGCGTTAAAAAGTTGCAACAGGATACCATAGTCCAGCAGCCAAAAAGAAATGCCAAGCAAAAAGAAATTACTCGAACGGCAAGACAAGCCAGTGATAGCGAGTTTTATTTCTCGGATGAGTTCATTCCGCATCTTAGCGAAGACGGTCCGACACGTTATGCGCGTGATGATGTCTCTAAATATGAGGTCAAGCGCCTCCGTCGTGGTGTCTACGTGCCTGACGTGTATCTCGATATGCATGGTATGACTCAACAAGAAGCCAAACGTGAGCTTGGCGCGATGATTGCGCACTGCGTAAAAGAGAGCGTGGCGTGTGCCTGTGTTCAGCACGGTATCGGTAAACACATCCTTAAACAGAAGGTGCCTTTGTGGTTAGCACAGCACCCAGATGTGATGGCCTTCCACCAAGCGCCTTTAGAGTTTGGCGGCAATGGCGCACTATTGGTTCTATTATCGATTCCTGAGAAATAATTCTGGTTTACGAATTCTCTCTCACCAAAAAACAACAAAGGGCATCCCAATCATATTGAGATGCCCTTTCTAATTGTCTGCAACTTTGTCATCAAACAGAGCTCAACGAGCTTATGGATTGATGTTCCAAAGCAACTCACCTTTTTGTGTCTCAAGGTTGAAGTCGATACACGCTAAGCCCGAAGTGGGAAACATAGGCGGTGCCATGCCTGTTGCAAACTCTGCCGTTAGGTAGCCCACTAGAGGTAAATGAGAAACAAATAAAATGGTCTCTAGTTTTTCTACTTCAGCCATTGCTAAGGTCAAATCAAACACATCGTCGGACATTCCATAAGGCGTAATATCATCACAGGTTTCTACTTTCTTTCCAGAAAACGCCTGAGAGATCTCTAACCACGTTTCTTGTGCCCTTAAATATGGGCTCACCAGCACTTTATCGAATTGACTAATCCCCTGTTCATTTGCAGCTTGTGCTACTGCAAGAGAAGCCATTTTCCCGCGCTTGGTCAACGCTCGTTCTGCATCCGAGTTCGCAAAATGTTCTGCTTCACCGTGGCGCATAATGAATATTTTCATGTTCAATCCTGTCTTCGTAACATGTCGAAAGTCGATATATCCCATATATCAGCGAAACGCTACTTAGGTTTGGCTCTCAATCCAGAGAAACCGCAGTCAATATAAATAATTATATCAAGTCACTTGCCAAAGAGTTCGACTTTCTTAACAATCTTGTTAAAAGAAAATAAATTACTGATAAAAATCGATAAAATTGATTTAGAAATCGCCAAAAAGCACTTCATATCCCAAAATATGATCACAAGGTTTGCACGCCGAATCATCGGGTACATAATTTAAAAACCACCTTCTCTGGAGATGCTCCTGTGCACTTAAGCCCAAATGATGAACATCAATACCGCTACATAACCTTAAATAACGGGTTACGTGTACTGTTAGTTCAAGATCAGAATGCTCAAAAATCAGCAGCCGCATTAGCCGTCAATGTGGGGCATTTTGATGACCCTACAGACCGAGAGGGTTTAGCTCACTACTTAGAGCATATGCTATTTTTAGGAACTGAAAAGTATCCAAAGGTCGGAGAGTTCCAAAGTTTTATCAGCCAACATGGCGGCAGCAACAATGCTTGGACAGGAACAGAACATACCTGCTTCTTTTTTGATGTTGAATTGAATGCCTTTGAAACCGCACTCGATCGCTTCAGCCAATTTTTTACCGCTCCGCTGTTCAACGAAGAAGCATTAGATAAAGAACGCCAAGCCGTTGATTCCGAATACAAGATGAAACTCAACGACGATTCGCGACGCTTGTACCAAGTTACCAAAGAACTGGTGAATCACAATCACCCATTCTCGAAGTTTTCTGTCGGTAATATCGATACGTTGGGCGACAGAAACGGCGAGACGATTCGACAAGAGATCTTAGCTTTCCACCAGCAACAATACTCTGCTGACTTAATGACGCTGACATTGTCTAGCAATCAATCTTTAGATGAAATGCAAAACTGGGTTGAGGATCGCTTTAGCTCGATCACCAATCACAACCTACAAGGCAAGAAGGTTGAAGTACCAATTGTTGGCGAGTTAAGCACTGGCGTTCAAGTCCGCGTTGAGCCAATTAAAGAAGTTCGCAAACTGATCTTAACCTTCCCTATGCCAAGCATGGACGAGCACTATGGCGTTAAGCCATTGTCGTTCTTTGCCCACCTGTTAGGTTACGAAGGTGAAGGCAGTTTGATGATGCAACTTAAAGAGAAAGGTTGGATAACATCCCTCTCTGCGGGTGGTGGCGCAAGCGGCAGTAACTACCGTGATTTCACAGTCAGTTGCTCGTTGACCATTGAAGGTTTAACCAAAACCGATAACATCATCCAAGCGATATTTCAGTACATCAAATTAGTCGAGCAACAAGGCATAGAAGAGTGGCGCTATCTAGAAAAACGTGCCGTATTAGAGTCTGCTTTCCGCTTTCAAGAGCCAGCAAGGCCACTAGATGTGGTTAGCCACCTTGTTATCAATATGCAGCACTATCAAGAGCAAGATGTGGTGTATGGCGATTACAAGATGTCGCATTTCGATGACGAGTTGCAACGCTCTTTGCTTCCTTACTTAACCGTCGACAACATGCGTGCGACCATTGTTGCTCAGGGATTCGAGTATGACAGAGAAGCGAAGTGGTATTTTACGCCCTACTCGGTCACACCATTTAGCGCTGAACAAGTTCAATGCTTTGCATGCATTAACCCCGGTTGGCAGTTTGAACTCCCAAGCAAAAACCCGTTTATTTGCTACGATCTAGACCCTACTGAACTCGAAGGTGACGCTAAGTTCCCACAACTGTTAGAAGAGCTCGATGGCTTTAAGCTATGGCACCTGCAAGACCATCAATTTCGAGTGCCTAAAGGTGTGGTGTATGTTGCTATCGACAGCCCACACTCAGTCGCTAGCCCAAGAAATATCGTTAAAACGCGCTTGTGTGTAGAAATGTTCTTAGACTCGCTTGAAAAAGATACCTATCAAGCTGAAATCGCCGGAATGGGTTACAACATGTATACCCATCAGGGCGGCGTTACACTCACACTTTCTGGATTCAGTGAGAAGCAACCACAATTGCTTAATATGATCCTTGAACGCTTTCAAGCACGCGACTTTAGTCCAACACGCTTCGAAACGATTAAGCATCAATTGCTAAGAAACTGGAATAATGCGTCGCAAGACCGCCCTATTTCGCAGCTGTTTAATGCGATGACAGGGATACTTCAGCCAAATAACCCGCCCTATTCTGTATTAATTGAAGCGCTGGAAACGATAGAGGTCGATGAACTCTCTTCTTTTGTTCAAGCAATCTTGGCTGAACTGCACGTAGAAATGTTTGTGTATGGCGACTGGAAAAAAGCCGACGCACATAAAATGGCGGAAACGCTAAAAGATGCCCTACGTGTTCAAGACCAAGCCTACGAAGAGTCATTGCGCCCGTTAATTATGCTAGGTGAAAACGGCAGCTTCCAGCGTGAAGTGGTGTGTAACCAAGATGATTCGGCAATCGTGGTTTATTACCAGTGCGCTGATATTTCTCCTAAAAACATTGCGCTGTATTCATTGGCGAACCATTTGATGTCAGCCACCTTCTTCCATGAGATCCGTACCAAGCAGCAGCTAGGTTACATGGTCGGCACAGGTAATATGCCACTCAACCGACACCCAGGTATTGTGTTGTATGTACAATCACCGAATGCTGCTCCAGCAGACTTATTAGCCTCGATAGACGAGTTCCTCAATGCCTTTTATATGGTGTTGTTAGAGCTTAACGACTACCAATGGCACAGCAGTAAACGCGGTCTCTGGAATCAGATTTCGACACCAGATACGACTTTGCGAGGACGAGCTCAACGCTTATGGGTTGCGATAGGCAATAAGGACTTGGAATTCAATCAGAGAGAGCGTGTGTTGGAAGATCTTAAAGGGTTAACTCGTTCAGACATGATGCGTTTTGTGGTGAGCCAACTAAAACCACGCACCGCAAATCGTCTAATTATGCATGCGCACGGTAATGCCCATCATGAGGAAGAGAAGTTGTCGGCAGGTGTGGAGATTGGCTCTATTGATGAGTTCCAGTTGCGCCCGAAAGATACTGAGCTTGGTTGATAAGAGTGTTTTAGAAATCAAAGGTTGATGTGAAAGCATCAACCTTTTTTATTGGATGCAACATAAAAGCAGATCTCCTATTACGCTCCTTCGTCGCTTTAGGAGATGACGATAGTTTTGATTGACGTATGTTTGACCACCTTTCTAATCAACGTAATAACTTACTTTTTATCTCTCGAACATCATTCCCGAAAAGGAAGAACGACCGAATCGGGAATCTCCCACACCAAGCCAACGCTACCAGACAGAACACATCACTCTCCCACGTCATTCTCGAGAAGGAAGAATGACTGAGTCGGGAATCTCATACCTCTAATATGTCTGCATAAAAATAAAGCCCACATCAATCGCTTGATGTAGGCTTCGTAATCAATGAGTTAGAGAGTTACTTATAAAAAGACTCATCCAAACCAGCACGCGTCAGTAGGCCATCACATGGCGCGAAACGATCACCGTACTTCACAGCAAAATCGTTCATCATCTCAACCAGTGACTTAATACCGATTTGGTCCATGTAACGGAACGGACCACCTAAGAACGGAGGGAAACCGATACCAAAAATAGCACCAATATCGCCATCACGAGGGCTACGGATAATGCCGTCATCTAGACAACGAACCGCTTCGTTTAGCATCGGTAACACACAGCGCATTGCGATATCGTTATCGCTCAACTTAGGTTCAGGTTGCAGTTTAAGCAACTTGTAAACTGACTTATCGACTTCCTTCTTCTTACCCTTGTAGGTGTAGAAACCTTTACCACTCTTACGACCTTTACGGTTGTCATTCAATAGAATATCAAACACATCTGGGCCTTGGAAACGATCGCCAAGTTCATTCACTAGAATAGGAATAATCTTCGCGCCGATATCCACACCGACCTCATCTAATAAGGTAATTGGGCCAACCGGGAAACCGAAGTCCAATAACGTGCTGTCGAGTTTTTCAATCGGCTCGTTCGCTAATAACAAATGCGCGGCTTCATTCATGTACGGAGCAAGAATACGGTTCACATAGAAACCTGCCGTATCTTTAACAACAATCGGCGTTTTGCCTTGCTTCTTCGCTAATGCTACAACCGTTGAAATCGTCTCTTCTGAGGTTGTCTCATGAGGAATAACCTCAACCAGTGGCATTTTCTCAGCAGGACTGAAGTAGTGAAGACCAACCACATTTTCTGGTCGCTGCGCCTTCTCCGCAATCTTATGGATCGGCAGTGAAGAAGTATTCGTCGCGAAAATCGTCTCTGGCTTGGCATTGGCTTCGATGTCCGCAACCATTGATTGCTTAAGATCGAGGTCTTCAAACACCGCTTCAATCACCACATCGGTGTGGTTAAAGCTTGTAAAGTCGATACCACCAGAAAGCTGAAGCATCTTACTTTCAAGACCAGCTCGGCTCAGAATGCGACGCTTACGCTGCTTATCGAACAACTTGAAGTTGTAGTTCAGCGCGTTCAAAACGCCTTCATTTGATACGTCTTTAATACGAACAGGTACTTTCGCTTTTGCAACGCTTACATGACTAATACCTGCGCCCATAAGGCCGCCACCCAGTACACCAACACGCTTAACTGCCTTTGGATCTGCGTCTGCGCCATGTTCTTTTTTCATTTCGGTGGTTGCAAAGAAAATCGAACGAAGGGCTTTTGACTCAGAGGTCATCACTAGTTCAGAGAAACGCTTCGCTTCGTACTGAAGGCCTTTATCAAAGCCGTTCTCTAGGCCATAACGAATGACGTCTAGAATCGCATCTGCTGCTGGGTAATTTCCGCGTGTTTTCTGATTCGTCTTCTTTGAAGCCTGTTCAAAAATCACTTTGCGACCAAGGCCCGTGCGTGAAATCAGCTTTTCTTTAGTCGACGCTTGGCTTTTCGACGCCAGACGCTTACCTTTTTTACTGCCCGTATTCTTTTCAACATAGCTTTTTGCTACTTCAAGCAAAATGGTATCAGGGACACAAGCATCCACAACACCAAGTGATTTCGCTTTCTTAGCGCGCAGTTGCTTGCCCGTTAGGATTAGATCGAGTGACGGTAGCAAACCAATCAAACGAGGAAGACGCTGCGTACCACCAGAACCTGGTAGCAAACCTAGTTGCACTTCAGGTAGACCAAGACGCGTCTTATCTGAATCGGTACACACACGGTAGTCACACGCTAATGCGAGCTCTAAACCGCCACCAAGACATGGGCCATGAATCGCAGCAACAACTGGGTAAGGAAGATCAGATAACGCTTGGAACATCTCTTGACCTTGGCGAGCTAAAGACTGCGCTTCATCAGCCGTTTTACAAGCATCCAGCATTCTTACATCAGCGCCAGCGATAAAGTTATCTGGCTTAAGAGAATGAACGATTAAGCCCTTAACTCGGCTCTGCTTTTCTTTAAGTTGCTCGAAGATCGCTTTCATTTCTTCAGCAAAAGCCGCTTGTAGCGTGTTCATTTTCTCGTTTGGCACATCAATCGCCAACCAAGCAATATCTTGGTCATCGATGTTAAGAGAAAATGCTGTCGTTTTCTTTTGGGTTGATTCAGTCGCAGACGTTGAATCTGGTTGAGCGACTGTTTCTTTTTCTGTTGTTGCATCAAGAGTCGTAGACATTATTCTACCTCCAAGATCATTGCTGCACCTAAACCACCAGCCGCACACGCTGTGTTCAGTGCCAAGCCGCCACCGCGGCGTTTCAATTCACGTAATGTTTGAGTCATCATGCGCGCACCAGTTGCAGCAAACGGGTGTCCGTAAGCAATTGAGCTACCCAGCACGTTGAACTTCTCCATATCAATCTCACCGATCGCTTTGTCACGGCCAAGATTCTTCTGAGCAAACTCATCGCTCGCAAACATTTTTACATTCGCCAGAACTTGAGCTGCAAACGCTTCATGCATCTCGATAAGCGTTAGGTCTGACAACTCTAGCCCCGTGTTCTTCAATACTTGAGAGGTCGCGTAAGTCGGCCCCATCAACATATCTGTTTCAACACCAATCGCTGAGAATGCGTAGCCACGAATATAGCCGAGTACTTCTAAGCCTAGCTCCTTCGCTTTACCTTCGCGCATCAACATCACCGCAGCGCCGCCATCAGTCAGCGGCGTAGCATTGGCTGCCGTTACACTGCCGTATTTTCTATCAAAAGCAGGACGCAGCTTAGCGTAGCCTTCAACCGTTGAGTCGTGGCGAATGTTGTTGTCTTCCGCTAAGTACTTTTTGTAAGGCGCCGGGAATGCCGTCATCACTTCGTCTTTAATCTTGCCTTCTTTCCATGCCTGAGAAGCCAAAGAGTGAGAACGGTGAGCAAGTGCGTCTTGAGCTTCGCGAGTAATACCATGGGTCTTCGCCATCTGCTCAGCCGTTTGTCCCATGGATAAACCGGTCGAGTACTCTGCAACTGCAGGTGGTACTGGCATCAAATCTTTTACTGAAAGCGTTTTAAGAATCTTCAGCTTTTGACCCATAGTTTTCGTTTTGCTCAGCGCTAATAGATTTGCCGCTAACTTTTTCGATACACCGATAGGCAATACAGAAGAAGAGTCCGCACCGCCTGCAATACCGACATCAATCGTGCCAGCCATAATGCTTTCAGTCACGTTAACTGCCGCTTGGAAGCTGGTCGCACATGCTCGTGTGACACTGTAGGCATCGGTATTGATGTCCATGCCTGTGCCCAACACGATTTCACGCGCAATATTCGGCGCTTCTGGCATTTGCACGACTTGGCCGAACACAACTTGTTCGATAAGCGCAGGATCGACATCCGTTCTTGCAAGCATTTCGCTCACAACCATTTTGCCTAGGTCAACCGCAGGCACTTGGCTAAATTCTGTACTCTGACGAGCGAATGGGGTTCGTAATCCAGCGACAACGGCAACACGTTCTCCAGAACGCGTTTTGACTTCCTGTTTGCCCATGGTTTCTCCTTAAAGTTAAGAGGTCTGACCTGAAGCATTGTAAAGAAGTTGTTAATTAAATCAAACGGGCGTTTAAATAAACGTGATACGAGTATCTCACTGTTTGAAAATATAACTGCACATTCAGGCGAACCTTTTTGGGGGAAAGGTTGTCGTAAGAGACTAAACGATTGTAAGCCAGGACTGCTATCGCAATGTAGAGAATGGTTTTCTTGAGGCAAAAAAAAACCACACAAAGCTGTGTGGTCGGAATGTATATAAAGCAATTAACTTAGCGCCAATTGAAATAATCAGTTTCCTGATTAGGAGAAAGTAAAGTCAGCCTTCAAAAGGAAGTGTCGTCTTGCTCAACATGCTAGCCACGAATGACTAACTAGACGACAAGGTGTACTATAACGGGTTCGAGGCCTTAGATTTTGAAGTAGATCAATTTTAATGTGATTTTACGATTTCCTGCCGATCGTTAGCTCTAAAAATATAAAAACGAAGCACAACGTATAGAGGACAGCTATACGCAGAGCAATTATGGAGGCTCGTGTGTCAATAATAAAAATGTTTGGAAAGAAAACAGCCAAGCGTCCGGTCAACTCTGATATGGACAAACAAAGAAAATACGAAGCACTCGTGCGTGCCTATCATCGTGACCTCTTTCGCTACGCCTATTGGTTATGCAAAGACAAAAGCATTGCCGAAGACTTAGTTCAAGAAACTTGCCTTCGTGCATGGAAATCACTCGATAGCCTTCAAGACGAAAAAGCCGCTAAATCTTGGCTGATTACTATCTTGAGACGCGAGAACGCTCGACGTTTTGAACGCAAACAGTTTGATCTGGTTGATATCGACGATCACGGTAACGATGCTAGTGTCAGTGATGACCCGCACCATCAGCATCAGTGGTTGCAAGCCCAGATCATGAAACTTGAAATTGATTACCGTGAACCTCTCTTCTTGCAAGTGATTGGTGGTTTTAGTGGTGATGAGATTGCCGATATTCTCGATCTCAACAAAAACACGGTGATGACACGTTTATTCAGAGCTCGAAATCAGTTGAAAGAGCTGTTGGATACAGAAGAGGCAGAGAGGGGGCAACATAATGGATGATTTGGAATTTCGTCGTCGTGTATTGTCGGAACCTAAACAACGTACACAAGATATTGTTGATGCGGCCGCGAATAGTGAAGCCAATAGTAACTTCTTAGACGATGTACTAGCGCTTGATAAACAGATCCACTCTGCGATGAATGTGGATGTGCCAGACGATCTTGCTGATCGTATTCTGTTCAATCAGACCTCAAGCGAAGAAAGCAAAGTAGTAAGGCCTACGTTTGCGAGACGAGCAATGGCAATGGCTGCCTCGGTAGCGTTTGTTGCTGGTTTATTAGTTGGCCAAGTGAATTGGGGCAACGCATTCGTTTCACCAGCTCAAGCTAGTTTGGTTGATACAGCGATGAAGCATGTTGTTGATGAAAAGAGTTTTGTTAGTTCCATCGATGAACAGGTCACATCGCAGCAAATCAACGCAAAAATGAACCCATTTGCTTTTCAGTTTGATGATGCTTTCCCTTACCACGTCTATTACCTAAACCACTGTGGCTTTGGTAAATCCAACGCAGTACATATGGTCTTCCAAGGCGCAAAAGGCAAAGTAACGTTGTTTTTAACCAGTATTCCGACAGATAAACCTATCGACTTTGATGAAAAAGGCATGTCCGGCTCGGTAACACCCGTCGATGGTAGCAGCTTAATCCTTGTGGGTGAAAATGGTGAGGATGTTTCCAAAATCGCCGAAAAGCTGACAAAAATGATCAAACCAATGAGCTAATTCGCTCTTAAAGCCCCGCCACAAAAGGCCCAGCAATTATATTACTGATATTGCTGGGCTTTATTTATAAATAAACCGAAAAACCATTCACACCACCAATACCTCTAGAGTTAAAACTCTAAAAAACAGTATTTCGCACCATTTTCGTGCCAGATAGGCGTCATTTCCATAATTTTCCACTCAAAATTTCCAATGGTCGGATTTGTATATCGTATACTTGCGAATAGGATCAGCCACCATTGAGCAATTGCTCAAATTAATCGCCCTGTAGAGGCGGATATATAAAGGAATGAATAAATGACTACCAACAACACGCGTCTGTTTAAAAAGTCTCTTTTAGCAGTAACAATTACACTGGCGTCTTCACAAGCGATGGCAGCAGGTTTCCAACTTAACGCACAATCAGCTACCGGCATCGGCCGTGCCTTCGCTGGTGATGCAGTAATCGCAGATAACGCGTCAGTAATGGCACGTAACCCTGCAGCAATGGCACTGTTTGACAAAACTGAGCTTTCTCTTGGTTTTGAAAGCATTACTTCTATGATCGAAGTTAAAGATGCTGAATACACATCTTTAGGTAATGGTAACCAACCTGTAGCAGTAGGTAATACTGATGATGTAGGTGATACTTCTATTGCTCCGAATATTCACCTAATAGTACCAGTGAACGAAAAATTTGCTTGGGGCGTTAACGCATATTCAAACTTTGGTACTAAAACAGAGTTTTCTGACGATTATGTTGCTACTGAGTACGGCGGTCTAACAGATGTAATGAGCATAAACTTCGGTTTAGCAGGCTCATACCGTCTAAACGATCAGTGGAGCTTTGGTGCAGGCTTAGATCTTATCTACGGTCAAGGCACAATGAAACGCACTGGTAGTCAAACTCTTCCTGGTCTAGCTGGAGTAGATCTTGTGAACGTAGATGAAGCTGACGGTTGGGCGGTAGGCTTTAACGTTGGTACCGTTTATGAGTTAGATGAAAACAACCGCTTCGGTCTTTCTTACCGTTACAGCCCTGAGATCACAGCTAAAGATGATAAAGGACAAGAGATCACTCTTCCTCTACCAGACATGGCTGAGTTCTCTGGTTACCACAAAATTGAAGACACTAAGTTTGCTGTTCACTATTCTGTTCAATGGATTGGTTGGAGCGCCTTTGACCAAATCGACTTTGATAACCTAGACGGCTCACCACTTGGCTCTAGTTACCAAAAACAATACCAATGGCAAGATGGTTGGCACTATGCAATTGGCGGCACATACTACCTGAACGATACTTGGACTCTTCGTACTGGCTACATGTATGACACAAGCGCACAAGATGAGTTGACCTCAATCTCTGTACCAGATTCAGATCGCCAATGGTTGTCAGCTGGTTTTACTTACCATATTGATGATAAGTCAAACGTTGACTTTGGCTTTACATACCTATTAGGTGATGACGTTAAAGTTAATGAATCAACTGTAGTTGAAGTTGCACCTGGCGTTCCAGTTACAGCATCGTCAGTTAGTGCGACTACACACGCTGATGCAATCCTACTAGGCCTGCAGTACAGCCGTAGCTTCTAATATAAGTTAATAAGTTACCCCCAAAGGGTCGCATTATGCGACCCTTTTTTATTACCTAAACCACTGACCCACTTCAATTTAAGCTTACAACTGTAGCCTGCAAGGTCAATATATGACTACAAGTGTACGCTCAAACTTCGCAACACAGCCGAAACATTTAGATTATTTCTCTAATAATTAAACACATTTACTCATTAAATCCCTAAAACACTGTTTTATTCGAATTTCATTTTTAAAGTAATGACTCTAAAAGTAGAATCACGCCACTAAATACTTATGATTCAGCGAACATAATAATGAAAATGAATAAGACTCTTCTATCTGCTGCAGTGGCAGTTGGACTACTTTCGACTTCTACTGTGACTCACGCGGCAGGTTTTCAACTAGCAGAATACTCGGCAACAGGCCTAGGCCGCGCATACGCGGGTGAAGCTGCAATGGCTGACGGTGCAGACGCACAATGGCGCAACCCTGCTATGCTGACTTACCTAGAAGGCACTCAGGTTTCTGTTGGTGCTATCTATGTTGACCCTAACATCGATATCGACGGTACTTCTACGTCCATGATGGGACAATCTACTTCGTCAAATTCTAGCGATTTTGCGCACAGTGCAGTAATCCCAAACTTTTATGTTTCTCATAAGTACAACGACAAGTTCGCATTAGGCTTTGCTGCTGGCACTAACTACGGTATGGAAACAGACCTAGGTAAAGACTTTGGTGGCGCAAACCACGGTAACGAAGCAAGTGTTACCACAATGGAGCTAAACCTAAACGCGGCTTACCAAGTACTTGAAAGCTTATCTATTGGTGGTGGTATTCGTTACATCATGGCTGAAGGTAGCTTTGGAGCGGTATCTACAGTTAACTCTCTAGTTCCTATGCCTCAAGGTACAGCTTTAAAATACATGGAAGGTGATGACACAGCGTGGGGCTGGCAAGTTGGTACCGCTTGGCAGATCAATGAAAACAACCGCCTTGGTTTTACCTACAAGTCAGAAGTAGACCTAACGCTTGAGGGGCACGCAAATGGTGTCGCTTTTGATGCTGTTGCTGGCGCTTTAGGTACTCCTGTGAAGTCAAAATATAACGGCTCAATGCAACTTGCATTGCCAGCAACCGCCGAGCTTGCAAGCTTCCATCAACTATCAGATAAAGTCGCTGTACATGCGAGCGTTAACTGGACTAATTGGAGCAGCTTTGAAGAACTAGTAGCTGACATCCCTGAATTCGGTCCTGCTCGAACTCAAGATATCAAGCAAGAGAACTGGGAAGACAACTACCGCTTTGCGATCGGTACAACTTACCAAATGACACCTAAGTTAGCTCTGCGCTCTGGTATTGCGTACGACACTTCAGCGGTAAGCGATGAACACCGTACTGCGACGATTCCGGAAACAGACCGCACTTGGTTAAGTATTGGTGCTGGCTACCAATGGTCTGAGCAACTAACACTAGACGCTGGTTTCACTTACATCCTAGCGAAAGACGCAAAAATGGTTGAAGATGACGCAAGTTCTGCGCCATTTGGTGGTGACTTCGAAGGTGAAGTAACTGGTAGTATTTGGCTAGTGGGTATCCAAGCTAACTACCGCTTCTAATCTGTTTGACTTAATCTAAAGTCATAATCATTAAAAAGGCTCGATGTTGTTTTCAACATCGAGCCTTTCTTTTATCGGTTCTCTAAATCGTGTTTCTAGTAATCTTCTAGATAACCATCGATGAAGTCTTCTTCTTCAAGGTCGACCTCTTCAGGTTCAATCTCGGCTTTGAAATCACGACGTTGAATGTAAACATCACGCGTTAATGCATATGGATCAGGAGAATTATCCAACAGCGCCTCTTGTGACACTAACTGAGCACGTGTTTCCATGCCCTCAAATGCCCACTTGCCTAAGCTTGCCCAGAAGTTCAAGAACGACAGAGGCACATACAAACCATCGACGGTTTCAGTCACTTCTCGCGTCGTTAGTGGACCATAACCCGGCACCATGAAGTACGGACCATTCCCTACCCCGTAATGGCCAATCGCATCAGAGAACGACTTATCGTCGTATTTTGTGATCCCAGCTTCGCTGGCAATATCGATCAAGCCTAACAAACCAATCGTTGAGTTAATCCAAAAACGATTGAAATGGTCGAGTGCTTTTTCACCATTGCCCATAATAAGGTTATTCACCATGCTTGATGGTTCGTCTAAGTTGGCTAGGAAATTGGAGATACCAGAACGCACTGGCACAGGGGTGTAGTCAACATAAGCGAGGGAAACAGGGCGAACTAAATAAGGATCTAGATATTCGTAGTTGATATCCCACATCGCTCGGTTGAAACCTTCAAAAGGATCATTCGGGTGGGACTCTTCGACGTATTCAGAGGTTTCGAGGTTATCATCGTCAACACTTTCGTCCGGCGCACTTGAACACCCAACCGTTAAGCTTGTGATAAAAAGTAAACTCGAGAGTCTTAAAACACTGGCAGACATATCACCTTTTCCATAAGGAATTCAAAAAATAAAAAAGGCCAGCAATCGCTGGCCTCAATTGTTTGGCTAAGTCTATACCGTTTATCTGCAAATCGGAATAGCTAACACCTATGCAAAGTGATGATTAATATTGCTTATTGATATCAATGGTCACTGGAGCACCCAGTTCAACCACTTCACTTTCACCGTACCAATCACCTTCGCGAGTTGAAACGTTGCCGTCTGTATCAAGCCTAGCTCTAACCATCAGAGTTTCAAGGCTAGACAGCTCTTGTCCTTCCAACATGCTGTTGCCGTCATCAAGAACAACAGTACGCGGGAAAGTCCCTAGTGGGTAGCGTGCCGCTGCGATAGGCATTGGAGAACCATCAGCTCTGTGCACTGACACAATTAACACTGAGTTAGGGTCAGCATTCACGTCTGCAGATAGATCGAGCGTTACAGCAACAGTCTTACCTTGGTCAACACCCATAGTGTCGCCCATTTTCTTCTGAGCACTTTCAATACTGCGCGAAAGCATTTCATAGCGACTGTCTTGTGGACCAATCATCTGCTGCATGATGCTCCAGTACTTCACAGCACCCGGGTAGTCTTGACGCTCAAACGCATCGAACGCTAGCAGTGAGAACACACGAAGGTCGACATAATCGTTTTGAATCAAACGGCTCAAAATCAAACGAGCTTGGTTTTGATCAGCTTCATCAGGTGAAAGCATCAGAGCTTGTGCGAAACCTAACTGAACATCTTCATTCTTAGGTTCAAGCTTGTAAGCTCTTTCCATAGAATCTTTTGCTGTTTCAGCGTCGCGGTTAGCCAGTGCAATACGACCAAGCAGCAACCAACCTGTTGAATCTTTTGGCTGGTAATGCAGACGAGTACGAAGCGCTAGAGTCAAATCTTCCAGCTCATCATCCGTTAGTGCACCACCTTCCGATGACATCAGCTTTTTAGACAGTTCAGGAAGGTTCGAGCTCACTTCTTGCCAGTGCTGAACTTTGTCCAATGCACCGAACTTAAAGTACATACCATAAGTCACAACGACGACAAGGATGATCGAAGGTACAACCACACCAAGCGTAGAGATTTGAGTCTTCTTCATCTCTTCTTGTGCAGGAACATCATCGAGCAGAGACTGTTTCAAATCAGCGATCAGTTCTTGTTGGTTATCAACAAGACCTTCCTCTGCTTCTACTTCTAACTCGACAAGACGGTCTTTATAGAATGCTTTGTTCAACTCGTCGCGAAGCATTTCATCATTGTTTGCCTTCTTATTAATGAAAGGCAGAACAATTAAGAAAATTGCCGCTAGCGAAAGGATAATGGTAGAAATCCAAAATAGAGTCATTACTTCTTATCTCCGTCGTTCTCTTCATCGAGTAACGCTTTTAAGCGAGCTTCTTTGTCTGCATCCCAGTCTTTATCTGACTCTACTGCTGCTTTTGATTTTGACTTTCTGCTTCGTAAAATAATCAAACCAAATCCAAACACAACCACCGCAAACGGTCCAATCCAAAGGATCGATGTTGCTAGTGTCAGTGGTGGATTGTAAGTCACAAAGTTACCGTAGCGAGCAATCATGTAATCAATGATATCTTGCTTCGACTTGCCGTCTTTTGTCATCTCGTACACTTTTTGGCGTAAGTCGACCGCTAGTTCAGCGTTCGAATCACCAATCGTGTTGTTCTGACATTTAGGACAACGCAGCGTATTGCTCAGCTCTTTGAACTGCTGTTCTTGATCCACAGTTTCAAATTCATGAAACTCGATAGGCGCAGCAGAAACTGTCGCTGAGATTGCGAACGTAGCGAATAGAGTAATCAGTGCCTTTCTAATCATTTCGATTCCTCCAACAACTCTTGATACATCGGCTCAAGCGTCGATGCCCAGTTAGTTGGGTTCACGTCACCAACATGGCGGTAGCGAACCACGCCGTTAGCATCGATTAGGAAAGTTTCAGGTGCACCATATACGCCAAGGTCAAGACCTAGCATGCCGTTACCGTCAAACAGGCTAATTAGGTACGGGTTACCCAGCTCTTTTAACCAACCAACCGCTTTGTTGCGATCATCTTTGTAGTTAAGACCAATTATCTTAACGCCTTGATCCGCGAGCTTGTTCAGGTAAGAGTGCTCTGCATAACAAGTAGGACACCAAGTCGCCCACACGTTAAGAAGCAGTGGCTCGCCTTTAAAGATCGCTTGATCATGAAACTTACCTGGTTGTTCTAAGTCTTCTAGACCGAACTCAGGAACAGGCTTACCAATCAATACAGATTCAAGCTTAGTCGGGTCATCGCCCGACTGGTTGCGCATTAATTGCGTTGCAAAGATTCCAGCTAGAACCATGAACGCAATCAATGGAATGAATAAAATCTTCTTGTTCATTCGAATTAAGCCTCCTGCTCTTCAGCCGACTTTTTTGTTGGCTTACGGAAACGGTAACGACGGTCACTGATAGCAATAGCGCCACCAATCGACATGATCAAAGAACCAGCCCAGATCCAACGTACAAATGGTTTGTAGTAGATACGAACAGCCCAAGACTTGTTGTCGTCTAAACGTTCACCCATTGCGATGTAAAGGTCGCGCGTTACGCCACGGTCAATCGCTGCTTCTGTCATCATAGACTTAGCTGTGGTGTAGAAACGTTTTTCAGCGTGAAGCGTGTTGATGTATTTGCCTTCTTTAGTAATTTCAAAGTCAGCAATGTAACCATCGTAGTTAGGACCATCTTTGTCACGAACCCCTGTAAACAGGAAGCTGTACTCTTCAAGCTGGTAGCTTTCACCTGGCGCCAGACGTACATCACGTTCGATGCTGTAGTTTTGCACCATCGCGATACCAATAACTGTCACGGCTAAACCAATGTGACCACACATCATTGCCCAGTGGCTACGAGGTAGCTTAGTTAGACCTTTCAGGAATGTATGACGGTGAGTCGCACGCTCATGCAGCTCAAAGCCGTGCATGAAGATGATCCAGAACGCCATTACCCAACCAGCAAACGCAGTACCACTGAAGCGGTCAGCCAGTAGAGCAACCATTAGCGCACTCAAACCAAGTGAGAATGCACCTGAAATCAGCATTGGTTTAACAAGCTTAGACAGGTTGTCACGTTTCCAGCGGATCAGAGGACCGATACCAAGCAAGAACGAGAACGGGATCATTAACCAGAAGAACAACATATCAAAGAATGGTGCACCGATAGATACCGAGCCCAAGCCTAACTGTTTGTGAACTAATGGCAGTAGCGTACCGACTAATACAACGACAAGCGCTGCAATCAGTAAGATGTTGTTACCAAGCAGTGCGTTTTCACGAGAAACCAGATCGAAGTTACCGCGAACACGAACCGATGCGCCTTTAACGGCGAACAGCAGCAGTGAACCACCGATAACAAAGACTAGGAAACCTAGAATAAACATACCACGAGCAGGATCCGACGCGAATGCGTGAACCGATACCAAGATGCCCGAACGAACTAAGAATGTACCTAGTAAGCTTAGCGAGAATGCCGAGATAGCCAGCAATACTGTCCAAGCTTTAAATGTGCCACGCTTTTCGGTTACCGCTAGTGAGTGCATCAGTGCAGTACCAGCTAACCAAGGCATGAATGAAGCGTTTTCTACTGGATCCCAGAACCACCAGCCGCCCCAGCCAAGTTCGTAGTAAGCCCACCATGAACCTAGTGCGATACCTACCGTTAGGAATAACCAAGCTGCGATTGTCCAAGGACGCGACCAACGAGCCCATGCCGTATCAAGACGACCACTCATTAGAGAAGCGATTGCGAAAGAGAACGCAACAGAGAAACCTACATAACCCATGTAAAGCATTGGCGGGTGAATAATCAAACCCGGATCTTGCAGTAGTGGGTTCAAGTCTCGGCCATCTACAGGGAAGAAAGGCAATGTACGTAGGAACGGGTTAGACGTTACGATAATGAACAGCAAGAAGCCGACCGTAATCAAACCCATGATAGCCAGTACGCGAGCCACAGACTCTTGAGGCATACCACGGCTAAACGTCGCTACAGCAACCGTCCAACCCGCTTGGATAAGAACCCAAAGCAATAATGAACCTTCGTGAGCGCCCCAAACCGCAGTAATTCGGTAGTACCAAGGCAGTTGGCTATTCGAGTTACTTGCTACGTATTGAATCGTAAAATCATTTGTGTAGAACGCGTAACACAAGATAAAGAACGAAATCGCTAAGAATCCGAACATACCCCACGACAACGGTCGTGCGCTGTTCATCAGTAATGTGTTATTTCGAGCGGCTCCATACAATGGGAGCACGCTTAGCAGCAATGCAAGTCCCAAGGACAGGATCATCGCAAAATGGCCGATCTCGGCTATCATTGAGCATTTCCTTCTTTTTGTTCAGTCGTGTATTGCAAAGGCTCATGGGTTTTCTTCATTGCTTCCGCAACTTCAGAAGGCATGTACTCTTCATCGTGCTTTGCCAACACCTCAAACGCTTCGATTGTCGTTGCATTTTTAAGAACACCCTGAGCAACAATACCTTGGCCTTCACGGAAAAGATCAGGAAGGATGCCATCGTATAGAATTGTTACTTTAGGGCCTACATCTTGCAAATCAAAGCTAACACGTAGTGATTCATTGTCACGGCTTACAGAGCCGACTACGACCATGCCACCAATACGTAGGCGTTGACCAACTTCAGGTTTCTTACCATCTTTGCCGTTGACCAGCTCAGTTGGTGTGTAGAACAGATCCATGTTCTGGTTAAGTGCGTAAACCATCAATCCAACAGTCGCACTGATACCAAAAAAGATCGCTAAGACAATGCCCAGCCTCTTTTTACGTCTTGGGTTCATAGAGTGTTCTCCATATTTTTTGCTGCATCGATACGAGCTTGACGATCAATCTTAGCTTGTACTTCATTTAGTAATTGCTTACCACGACGAACGCTTACGACCAGTAAAATGATCATCGCGAGGAATGTGATTCCAAATGCACTCCATACATACGAGGCATAGCCTCCCATGGCAAAGAAATCACTCAAAGATTCAAAATACATAATTACCTACCCTACTACGCTTTTTCAGCCGCAAGCTTGCGAACCCATGGACGGTGACTTTCTTTACTGATGATTTCGTTACGGAAACGAACCATAGTCACAGCACCAAAGAAAAAGGCGAAGCCGAAGATGTTAAGAAGAAGCGGCCATAACATGTCACTTGAAATAGAAGGCTTGTCGAACTTAGTGATCGTCGCGCCTTGGTGAAGTGTGTTCCACCACTCTACTGAAAAGTGAATGATAGGTAGGTTGATGACACCAACGATAGCCAAAATGCCTGCCGCTTTGGCTGCTGTTTTTTGGTCGTCAAAAGCATGGTGAAGTGCAATCACACCCAAGTACAAGAATAGAAGAATCAGCTCCGAGGTTAAACGCGCATCCCAAACCCACCAAGCACCCCACATTGGTTTACCCCAAACAGCGCCGGTTAGTAACGCAATGAAGGTAAACACAGCACCAATAGGCGCCATCGCCAGTGCGGCCATATCTGATAGCCTTACCTGCCATACCAAACCGATAAAGGCAGCAATCGCCATCGACATGTATACGCCCATCGACCAGATTGCAGACGGAACATGGATGTAGATGATACGGAAGCTATCGCCTTGTTGGTAATCAGAAGGCGCAAATGCAAGCCCCCACACGGTACCGACGGATAGACACAATAGCGCTAGGATCGAAAACCATGGCAAAAGTTTACCAGCAAGCTGATAAGAGGTTTCTGCTTTGGCATAGGGATGGAGCCATTTCCACATGTTGTAATCTCACTCTTACTTCATTTTGCTTACAGCTATTAAAGCTATAATTATAATAATTTTATTTGTCTTACTTTCAGTTTTACTGACTCTATGAGTCCAATCGACACGTTTGGTTCACATTGGCTATACGATAACGGAACCCCAATCAGTTCACACTCACTCTAAGTGCGGCACTGATCGCAAAAGGCGTCATAGTCATCGCACCCATTAACATTGCCCCAAGCACCGCCAATTGGCCGTTGTACGCAACGCCCAAAGCCGCAGCGTCAATCGCTGACGTCGCGAAAATCAAAATGGGGATGTAAAGCGGCAAGATTAACAGGCTTAACAGGACTCCGCCCTTCTGTAACCCAACGGTTAACGCAACACCAATCGCACCAATAAAACTCAATGCGGGTGTTCCTACCAGCAAGGTCAACACAACTGAGAGCCAAGTATCAAAATCTAAAGACAACAAAACAGCCAACAATGGGCTGATTAAAATCAATGGTAACCCGGTCAACAACCAGTGTGCTATGACCTTGGACAATACTACCAACTGCAACGGGATGGGCATCAGCATCATCTGCTCAAGGGCGCCATCTTGGAAATCATCGCGGAAAAGACGCTCTAAAGAGAGCAGTGCAGAGAGCAAAGCTGCCACCCAAACAATACCCGCAGCAATGCGCGCAAGTAGGTTTGGCTCAGGGCCGATACTCAAAGGGAATAGAGTTATAACAATGATGAAGAACCACAAAGGGTTAAAGATATCCGCTTGACGTCGAAACGCGATAAGCAGCTCGCGTCGGATAATCGTGGTCATTGAAGAGATCATATTACTCACCCAACTTAATTTTTCTTAGTTTCGGGCTATCAGCAAACATATCTTGGTGCGTAGTTAATAGCACAATGCCACCGTTGTCTGCATGCTGAGAAAAAAGAGATTCGAGAACTTTCACGCCCTGCTTATCAATGGCAGTCAGCGGCTCATCGAGAATCCACAACATTTGCTTGCTCAACCAAAGGCGAGCCAACGCAACTCGGCGTTGTTGGCCTGCTGAAAGTTGCCCTGCAGGTACGTCTTCTCTGCCCGCAAGCCCCACTTGAGCCAGCGCGTGGTAAAGCTCTTCTTTGCTGGTACCGCCACTGTGAATAGACTGATAAAAGCTCAGATTCTCATAAGCACTAAGCTCGCGCTTTACGCCTGTTTGGTGACCAAGAAAAAGTAAATTTTGATGATAAACATCTCGACTCGATTCAATAGACTCACCGTCCCAAGAGATAGTGCCGTCATCGCGATCGCCTAAACCAGTAATAATCCTAAGGAGTGTCGTTTTCCCAGTACCGTTACGACCTTCAACCTGAACCAGCTCACCTGGTTTCAATTGAAAAGACAACGATTCAAACAGAACCCTGTCGTCACGAATAGCAGTTAAATTTGAGACTTCTAGCATAGGTAAATTTAGTCGAGTAATGAGAGCGCTATAGTAGCACACCAACATGGTGACAAAACAGGACTAGGCGTTTTCGATAGAACAAAGTCGGTAAGAAACTGTTACCACCGCATCACAATTTACACATTTTCATCAACAAACAAGATATTGTCGTAGATACAAGCACTTATAAACATCGTTCTATATAGATCGATTAGACATAAAAAAAGAAGCCGAAGCTTCTTTTAAGAGGAATACGTAATAAACATCAATTGCTCAATACGAATTAAGCGCTCATTTTAACGACGTCGAGGCGGGTCTCTGCGCTCGCGAGAGGCATCGGGTTGCTCATCGTACGATGAAGGATTACTTCTTAACGAAGGGATTTTTTCCTTACCCGCGAGCTTATTCTGCAGAGACATCATCAGCTCAGCTTCCGCTTTAGGTAATTCACACTCTTCGATCAGTTCGTTAATCCCGGCACCAAGCTGAACCATTTTCGTTGCACGTGTGTACAAGCGTCCATCGGTGTCAGCATGTTCCAGCTCAACAATACGTTCATTCAAGTGCTTTATCAGATCTTGCTGTTCCGTCACTTTCTGGCCAAGGCCAACCACAACAGAGCGAACCTCAAGTAATTGCTTACTCGATTTTTGAAGCTCTTTATCCAAGTTACGAACTTGCAGACGTGACTGATCGAGCTGCTTTTGAATCGCACGTTTTACTTTGCTAATCAAAATCACGATGAATAACGTAAAAACCCCAACGCCTGATATCAGGGCAGCAGGGCTTAAAGGAAGCGCTTCAAACATTACAGGTGAGCCATCTCATCCCATTCGTCTTCGCTTAGTAGTTTGTTTAGATCTACTAAGATAAGCAGCTTGCCATCTCGGTTACTTACACCTTGGATGAACTTAGCACTTTCATCAGTACCAACACTTGGCGTTGTGTCGATTTCAGAAGAACGTAGGTAAACCACTTCAGCAACGCTATCTACTAGAATACCAATTACTTGACGCTCAGATTCAATAACGATGATACGAGTGTTGTCTGTGATTTCACCTTGCATCAAACCAAAGCGAGAACGAGTGTCGATAACAGTAACAACGTTACCACGTAGGTTAATAATACCTAGAACGTAATCTGGAGCACCCGGTACTGGAGCAATTTCGCTGTAACGCAGTACTTCACGTACTTGCATTACGTTGATGCCGTAAGTTTCTTCTTCTAGCTGGAAAGTCACCCATTGAAGTACTTCATCATTCGTTTGCTCTTTTCTTACTTCAACTTCACTCATATGAGACATAGATAATCCTCTTGCCGTCGTTACCGACCACTATTATTAACTTGATGCTTATTGTTAGCCTAATGCTTATGACTAGCTTAATGCTTTTACATCTAGCCCTGCGTTTAGCATGGCGATTAATGCTTCAACATGAATCAAAGCACACATTTTTTCTTTTACCATACCAGCGAGCCATGGGCGTTTCCCTGCCATTTCTCGCCAACGTACTTTATCTGTATTAAGTAGCTCGGTGCCTTTTAGCTCAGTACCCGCAAGGCCCCACAAGCTCTCTCCAAGCATCACTATATATTGATAGTTTTCTTTGTATTCGTCACCTGATAGTTTCTCAGACATCACCCATTTTGCGGTGTCGACCACATCTAGCTGACTATCACGGTTGGTTTGTAAACCTAAATACCAAGCTGGCTTACCAATGATATGACTTAACTCTTCAAGGCGATGGATGCCGCCAAGCTCATCAAGTGGCACCGCAAAGGTCACGCCGTTTACATCAAAATACAAGACTTGAAAGTCTTCTTTGCGAACCGTACTTTCCCAAGAGGTAAACTGGTCAGCACCTCCGGCTTGAGTTTCTGGTTCAATAACTGTCTCGGGCTCAGGAACGTCAAGTTCAGGCTCAACAGCCTTAACTTCTGCTTGTTCCGTCGCTAACGGTTCAGCTTGTAACTCTTCAATTTGCTGCGATTCAACAGGTGGCTCTACAACAATTGATAAATCGGGTTCTGGAAGATTCCAATCCTGAATCTCTGGTTCTTCGAACACTTGAACAGACTCAACCGCGGCATCAAACATTTGCATATCTGCTTGCTGGGCGATTTTCTGGGTGTTCTGATCCATCAACTCATCAAGGTTCAGTTCATCAACAACATTGGTCGCCTCTAAACGACTGAGTAGTTTCTGAACATCCTCAAGGTTAGGAACCTCAAACTCAGCCGCGCGTATTTCTGCGTAGCTTGAGTGGTGACTCGAAAATTGGCGCTCTGGCTCTGGCTCTGGCTCTGGCTCTGGCTCTGGCTCTGGCTCTGGCTCTGGCTCTGGCTCTGGCTCTGGCTCT
>NZ_JALNTU010000014.1:0-115670 GCF_023161685.1 Vibrio sp. 1CM8B | reverse complement strand
ACATGGTGCCTCCGATGCATTTTAGTACCACATAAGTGTGGCAGATCCTCGGTAGGGGGAATCCATGTCATTCGTTATGCTTTCGAGAGTAAAAATGGTAAAGAAGTTAAAATTAACAACTAATGAAATTGTTGACGCAATGGTTGCTTCTGTGTGTGAGATGTCAGATGCGGAACAGGTTTGGCGTGTTTTAATCGACCCATCAAAGCACAGTGAATATGATACTCAGTTTAATATGTATAGTGCTTTATTCGTATCTATCAGTCGTAGTAGTTATTCTACCTTGCTCATGGGGTTGTCGAGAGTATCTGATGATCAAAAGAACTCTGTAAATATCCTTAAGTTGCTAGATTTAGTTGAAGCACAAATCGGTGAGGATCTTACTCAAGAGCTTAGAGAAAAGTATTCATCATGCGATGACGTTTGGGTGAATATTAAGCACCCTCGTCATAATGTGTACGCACATGTTAGCGGCAATACTACAGAGCTCAGTGCTTATGAAAGAGCTGGAATTACGCCAAATGACCTGACTAAAGCATCAAATGTGGCAAAGGAAATAGTCCTTACTATTTATGAGTCTCTTGGTGGCAATGCCTCTAATTGTAGGCATGCGCACTTTGATGCTAGGCATGACCTGGATAAACTGTTTCGTAATTTAAAGGCTGGTAGAGAGGCAAGGCTCGCCACAATAAAAGCATTACAAACTGTTTAAGAGTGATTCGCAACGCGTGGCATTTTTACTATGCGTTAGTTTTAGTGTTTAAGGTGGTATACGGGAACTTCAGTATTGCGTTGTTCACACCTTAATTGGGCGTTAGAATTTTAAGGTGATGTATGTCAGAAGAGTGGGATTTCGAGAAATACCAAGAAAAGTTTTATTTTTATACAAAAAAAGAATTGAGCAATGATGATTTTTATAAAGTTGAAGAAATTGGAGAAATTCTACCATGCTTCGCTGATCTTCATTCAAAATGTCTACACGAAATTAGGGGAATTTTCGAAGTCAGTAGCCTACCTTTTTTTGTTGCTTTTCTGGCTTCAGGTATTAGTCAGACAACTCTCCAAAAAGAGTTAATCATCAGAGCTAAAGCAGGGTGTGAAAAGAGTAAAGAGTTTTCAGACTTCATATTTAAAGAAAAACTGTATTTAAAAGCACTTGATGCTGTTGTTCCAACATTTCAGCACCTTAGCGATGTAGAGCAAGTTAAAGAGAAGTACTATAAGTTATATAGTTCTATCCTAGCTAATGCATATGGCTGTATTGAAAAGTACTCAAAATTGTGCTTAAAAGAAATTGTAATTAAAGATTATGAATCAGCATTAACAGTCTTAAGCACTAGTGGATTGAAAATAGGATCATCTAGTTGTAATACACTATTAAACAAGATTAAAACACAACTTCTACAAGGGGGATTTACGCTAGAAGAACTTTATGACCTGCATATATTGAACAAAGGGTTTAATATTTCCCAGTACTCTTTAATATTCAAAGAACTATATGGTTTTTCAATATCTGAATCTGATTTGCTTCAACTGAAAAAAATTGAGTCAATAAGACATATTATCATCCATAGAAATGGTAAAATTGATGAGAAGTTTGTTTCAGAAGTTGATACCGAGCAGTGTGTTGGCGAAACTATTGATATTGGAGTTGATGAACTGAAAAATTTGTGTGGTGCTACCGTTGAGTATTTCTACAGTCTATTTTCTGTGCAAAATAAACAATTCTAACAAGCAATTTAAGAGGGACTCTCAACGCTTGGCACTTCAGATTGTTTATAACATAATGCTTTAGGTTTGGGGGGAGGCGTTGTTCACCCCTTAATTGGGCGTTAAGTTACTTTAAAATGTTAGGAAGGAATAATGGATAAGCTTTTATCACCATATTATCAAGCGATAGCCCAAAAAATCGATGCCGAAGTTTCAGATATCAATGATCTATTTGAGCATCAAGGGGTTAAAGGCGAAGGTAACGAAAATGTATTAGTGGAACTATTAGAGAAGTTCCTGCCTAAAAAGTATGCGATTGGGACTGGGGTTGTAGTAGATCACGAAGGGCAGCAAAGTAAGCAGTGTGACATCATCATTTATGACGCATTCAATTACCCTGAGATATTTGCTCAGACAGATGTTAAGTTTTTTCCAGTTGATTTTGTATATGCGGTAATTGAGGTTAAGACAACACTAAGCAAAAAGAAAATGACTGAAGCGATTGAAAATATCAAATCAGTAAAAAAGCTAAAATTTATAAAACAATCCTTTCGAGAAATGCCGGTAGATCCTGTTTATGAGTTAAATGCAGATACAGTTATGTGGAATACTGTTTCCACGACTTCACCTCAAGGGTATATTTTTGGTTTTTCAAGTTCAGCAAAGAAATTTACCACATTCCAAGATTGGTTTGAGGTTGGTGAAATTTATGAGCATACTCCAAGTCACGTTTTCTGCTTAGACCATGGTATCCTGCTGAATCATGTTGAAACTGGGGTGCATGGATTTATGTGTCCGTTGTATGACCAGGAAATGGATGGATATTATACTAATAAAGATGGCTCATTGTCCCTATGCAAAAATAAGCCTTTTATTACGGTAGATGGTAAAAAATATCCGTTGTCTGAGATGGGTAAACGAAAAATCGCAATAGATCAAAGTAAGGTACTACTGGAATTTCTAACAATATTAAATGAGCTTCTTTCATTTAAAAAACTGAGTCCAAATATTAATATATATAAAGAGTACTTACCAAAGGACTATAAGTTAAAGTTTGCACTAGACAATGGTGAATTAGTCGTTATCAGATAACTTAACAAAGCATTTAAGAGTGATTCGCAACGCTTCGCATTTTTGCTATGCGTTGCGTTTTTTGTTTAAGGTGGTATACGGGAGCTTCGACATTGCGTTGCACACACCTTAACAGCGCGTTAAGCTTCTTAGGAGTTACATTGGAAATATTATCCGTCGTTTCAACTTTATTTGCAGTATGGTTCGGTTATTGGCTTTCGAACTCCAAGCGAGAAAGACAAATCCAGAACATCAAAGGAAGTTTGTATTCAGAGTTGAAGTTAATCGAAGAAGAATTTTTAAGTTGGTACACAACAGCTTTGTTGAACGAATATGAAGCACCGGAGAGAACGGACTTTTCTTACCCTGTCGATATTGATTGGGATTACTTTAACTCGCTGCAACAAAATCTTGGAGAAAATGTTCTTCCAGAACATAGGCGCTTATTTAAGCGGATAAAAACCTATGAAGAGTCTATTAAAATAAACTCTAAAAATCGAAACGAGAAAGCTACTCAAAGTGATGGCTCAGTTGTATTTGTTGATTACCAACTAACAGCGCAGATCATTGTTCAAGTAAATCAAATTATTTACTTTGTTACCAAAGCTCTTTCGGAAAAAGAGTCATTTATTATGTCTTCAAACTACAACATGGAAGACGTGATGCTCAGTGTTCGAGCATCTCATAAGTGTGAGGTAACGAAAGAACAGATTGAAAGAATATTGCGCATAACTCAGAGCAAATAAGCCTAACAATAAATTTAAGAGTGAATCACAGCCAGCGTATAAAAGTGGGATAGGAGAGTCATACCTTTTTCTCGGTACCTTACAATAGGGATTCATTACCACAATTTGGAATTTTTGTTCTTATTATGCGGATGGTAACTCCCTAAGGCCTGCGTGAAGTGTTACTTGAATTTGGTCGGCACCCAAGGCTTGGCTGGCATACGACGACCGCCACGAAATGGCAGCGGATGCTCTTTAGGTGGGTAAAACTTTGGGGAATCAATTCGACCATGGCGTTCGACGAGCTGACGGTGTTCGTCTCGCCAATACGCAAAACTGAGCAATTCTTTCGGATTAAACTCGCGTCGTTCAGGCGTGATCAAGGTGGCACGGTCAAAGTGAACCCTAAATCCATTCCAACGATGGTCTAAAGGCAAATAACCGCGAGCGTGGATGTTCATCAATTTTTCGGCCATCGGGTTCACAGGGACTTCACCTGAGAGCCAACGTTGGACCGTGATCGGTTGAACGTGAAAAAAGGCCGCGGCGTCGTGGATACCATCAAAGTGATGATGCACGAGATCCGCAAAGTGTGGCGTGAGCATGTGATCTCCTTCAAAAATTAAGACAAGCGCGCAAAGTTTTTTTCCTCCTCATAAAGTGTGTTTGTAGTAGAAAGCCTCTGGAAACGGCGACACGTCAGCGTAAAAATCAGAGACACGAAAACCAAGTATAGCCAACAATATTGGACTCAACATGCATAAACGTGCAGCTAAAATCCATAAAACCAACGACATTAAGGACTTAATCCGGCGCTGTGTGCAAAATCTGCAAAGACTAAGGTGCTGAAACTTCTCAGATTTCAATCTCCATCACTGCGTATTATGTATATTATGTTAAATTGTCTTTGGTGTTTATAAGGCAGGTATCTTTGTATGACGCCCTGCCTCTTGTTTATCTATCAAATCGACGTTCTATTTAACAGTAAGGCTATTTACCATAAAATACCTAATAAACATATTTCCTAATCTTCGATTAAGAATACGTTTATTAGACTTCAAGCATTAATCGATCAATTGCTTCTGTGATCTCTTTGGTTCTTACTGGCTTGGTCACGAAATCATTCATGCCGACATCTAAGCACGAACATTTGTCTTCTACTGATGTGTGTGCTGTTAGCGCGACAATTGGTGTTTTGATGTTCGCGTCTCTCATGTATTTGGTTGTAGTTAATCCATCCATGACCGGCATCGACACATCCATTAAGATAATGTCTATCGAGTCATTGGCTCTTTCCACAAAACCAATCGCTTCCTCACCGTTGCTTGCGATGAAAACTTCGTGGCCTTGTCGCGTTAGGATTAATTTGATCACCATTTGATTGGTTGGATTGTCTTCGACAACTAACACTGAATAACGGCTTCTTAACTCTCGAGAAGATTCATCTTCGTTGTTGGCCAGATTATTCGTAACTCTAGTAAGCACTGGTAGTTGTACTTCGAATTTGGAACCTTTTCCAGGCTTACTCTTTACCGATATGCGCCCACGCATCAGCTCAACCAGTCTTTTAGTGATGGCCAAGCCTAAACCTGTGCCACCAAATCTACGTGTGATTGTGCTATCAGCTTGCACAAATGGACTGAACAGCGACGAAAGTTGTTGTGAGCTAATGCCAATCCCTGTGTCTTCTACTGTTATATAGAAAGAGCTCTGCTGGTACTTGATAGAAACATGGACATGCCCACGCTCTGTGAACTTAATCGCGTTACCAATCAGGTTAAATAGGATCTGTGCTAATCGGCTTGGGTCTATGTAATGAAGCTCACCCTCAGGGATATCGCTGGTTACTGTTAGCGACAAACCTTTATCGTCTGCTGTCTTCTTTTGTTCAGATAATACAAAAGTTACAGTGTCTCTTACATTGCTCCATTGAGGTGCTAGTGAGAAGCATCCAGATTCAATCTTAGAAAAATCCAGCACGTCACTGATAATTGCCAACAAAAGCTCAGATGATGTGCTCATATTAAGCAGTATAGACTGTTGCTCTTCGTCCAGTGATGTGGATTTTAGGGTGTCTATTAGGCCAATGATGGCATTTAGCGGTGTTCTTAGTTCATGGCTCATCATTGCGAGGAATTCAGACTTGGCCTTGTTCGCTCTTTCTGCGTCTTTTCTTGCTGTGACAAGCTCTGCTGTACGTTCTCGAACGGTTGCTTCAAGCTTTTCTTTGTTCTCAATATCGAAAACAGCACGCTCTATCAACGGTCGGAAACGGTTTAGTGTGGCCTTGGTTTCAATACTAAAGTGCTTGGTATTCGAGTGGATAAAGATGATGACGGATTGTGTTAGGCCGCTATCTATACCTGTAATCAGAACGGAGTTGATTTGGTCGAGAATAATGGGATGCAGAGAGTTGAATTCCCCAAGAGACTTGGGTTCGAAAAGAATGGCGCATTCACCATTAATGACTCGCGATAGCTTGCCACAATCGCTCCAATTCATCTGTTCGAAGACTTTGTTATTACTTAGCAGGGTTTTGAAACTGCCTTCGTTCCCTACCCTTGATACCACGATAAAGTCATCAAACTTAATGTATTTTTTGAGCACAAACTCAAGACTGGAGAATATCTCAGATATGTTACTTGCCTTACTGATCGCAGAGATGGTTGATAAGATCACCCTGTTCTCTTCAGCCAGTTTTCGCTCACGGGCTTTTAGTTTTTGCAGTTCAATACGAGCTTCTTGCAGCGCTTCTTGACCTTCAGAACCCATTACTTTTTCAACCTATAAAACGTTGCAGACGATACCATTAAATTCCCGTGTGCATTCTCACCACCAGAGAGCCTGCCTTGTTCACCAAACGTAAATGGACATATGTACGGAAGCCCATTAAGTGCTTGATTTATTTGCTCACAAACCTCATCCATATCTTGTTTAAGGTTCAACATTGGGCCTGCACAAAAGATATTGATCGCCCCTAGTTTCTCTTCAAGATCCATGTCGTTGTAGTATGAGGACTGAATGATATTCGCGGCGCGGCTAATCAATTGCTGCTTAGAACCTTGCATCAAGTAGATGGTGTCACCTTCACTGATGTCTGTGAATAGCTCAATCCCATTACATTCTGTCTCTCTGATCGAATGAGACAATTTGAAATATGGGTAATCGTATGAAGAGCCGACTTTCCTGCCTAGTGGGTAGACAGACGACTTTTCGAAGATATAACCATCATCACTGCCACCTAAGTGGAAATTTGTCCATTCGTTGTAAACGGTGACGGCTGGCCTGTGGTCTATCTCCAACAAAATTCGGTTTCTTACTTTGGTCACGGTGCCTGAATAGCGCGTAGGTGTATGACCGGCGCTGAAAGAGGAATAGATGGACTGAGACGCAAACACTACCGTCAAAGATACGCCATTTATAGACAGCGACTCTTCGGTGAAGATACTCCAGTTTCCTGAAACCTGATTGTCTGCAGCACTGCCACCAATAATTGGCACTTCAGTACCAAATTTCTTATCGATAGCCGCCATCACCTTTTCTTCGTTACCCGGTGTGGAATGCAACAAGATAAGATCAGGGATTTCACCTTCTCGGTTGGCGTTCTTGAGTGCTTTGTCTATCGCGTTGAAGGTACTGCGGCCGATGGAGTCGCTGAAATGTTCGATTCCCGTACCATAGGCGTTGATCCCCGAGTCATATATAATGAGGACGCCAATGACTGGACCAGAATGAAAACCAGTTTCGGTCATAATGCCATGACAAGTAGTACAGCCATGTATGGGAGTGTTCGGGAGAGCATCTACGAAATATCTCTGCACAGCGAGTGTCGAATACTCTTCTGTGCAGTAGCAAATAAGACAAGCAATATCGTCAGGGTTTTCCACCCCGCTGAGCAACTCATCTACTGCGATTTTATCGTCTAGGGAGTAAGAGACTTTTGATAGAAATTTCATAGATTCTGGGTAACTTTATTAATGCTCTCTTTATAACACTTTAATGCACTGTGTTTCACTGATTTGGTACATATTTCTATCAAAAGACCCGAGGCGTGCCCCAGTTTTATCTCTGTTACTCTTTGGACAAGTTTACAGAAAACGTGCTCACCTGTTGTGGAAATGTAACCGTTATTGAGGAGGTCTTATCATTAGTTTGTAACAGCCAATTTGATGGCCCTTTTTCTTCCAGAATTCCGCTTTCATTATAGCTAATGATAAATTTGCCAGTTTTAGATGTTTCGATCGAATACCCTAGGTTATCGCCCGAAATTAAAACATTATGATTATCAATACCAAATTCACAAGGTTTTGAAACTATACAGTTCACTGTTTCGTTATTATCGTATGTTACTGTTCTCCAAGTAAATGCAGCTATTAAAATAACCAACATGACGATAATTTGAACAAGCCTGCCTTTTGTTAGCTTTTGTGCCGCCATTATAATCTTTACTCCTTGTTACAAAGTTCAAAGTTTTTAAATAAAAATCCAATTCCAGACCAAGCGTAAGGTTACTACTCTGTCATTGATTTGTTAATTCAAGTATAGTGTCGCGTTGAAAATGCCACTTTTTTTTAAAATCAGCAAGTGGAAATAAAGCCCTGAATAGGCTGAATTTCCTTTTCTAATTTGGGTGGCATTACGACGTGAGTCGTGTTGGAAGTAAAGTGTAGTAAATAAGAAATTGGAAGCATGCAAATGAGCCAAGAAAAGCAGCTTGAACAAAACTACAACTATACGGTCGTCCGTCAATTTACCCTAGTTACAATTTTGTGGGGTATTGTCGGTATGGGCGTTGGTGTTTTGATTGCCGCTCAATTAGTTTGGCCACAGCTAAACTTTGATACGCCGTGGTTGACGTACAGTCGTTTACGTCCCCTGCATACTAATGCGGTTATTTTTGCGTTCGGTACAAGTGCGCTGTTTGCAACATCATATTATGTTGTACAACGTACCTGTCAGACGCGTCTCTTTGGTGGCCCTCTCGTAGCCTTTACCTTTTGGGGTTGGCAAGCGATTATCCTGTCCGCTGCAATTACTTTACCGTTAGGTTTAACCTCTGGTAAAGAATACGCAGAACTTGAATGGCCAATCGATATTGCTATTACTCTTGTGTGGGTAGCTTATGCGGTCGTGTTCTTCGGAACCATGATTAAACGTAAGACATCGCACATTTACGTAGCAAACTGGTTCTTCGGAGCCTTCATCATCACGGTTGCCGTGTTGCACATCGTTAACAGCCTTGCTGTTCCTGTCTCTGCGTTTAAATCGTACTCGATTTATTCCGGTGCGATCGATGCAATGGTGCAATGGTGGTACGGACACAATGCGGTAGGCTTCCTATTGACAGCTGGTTTCCTAGGTATGATGTACTACTTCGTTCCTAAACAAGCTGGTCGCCCTGTTTACTCTTACCGTTTGTCGATTGTTCACTTCTGGGCTCTCGTGTCTCTGTATATCTGGGCTGGTCCTCACCACCTACACTACACTGCACTTCCTGACTGGACTCAATCTCTAGGTATGGTTATGTCTTTGGTTCTGTTTGCTCCATCTTGGGGTGGCATGATCAACGGTATTATGACTCTATCTGGTGCGTGGCATAAGCTTCGCTACGACCCAATCCTACGTTTCCTAATCGTTTCTCTATCATTCTACGGCATGTCGACTTTCGAAGGCCCAATGATGGCAATCAAAACGGTTAACGCACTATCTCACTACACGGACTGGACTATCGGTCACGTTCACTCTGGTGCGTTAGGTTGGGTTGCAATGGTTTCTATCGGTTCGGTTTACCACTTAGTTCCTAAACTATTTGGTCAAGAGCGTATGTACTCTGTATCTCTAATCAATGTTCACTTCTGGTTGGCAACGATTGGTACGGTTTTCTACATTGTTGCAATGTGGATCTCTGGCGTGATGCAAGGTTTGATGTGGCGTGCAGTTAACTCTGACGGTACATTAACTTACAGCTTCGTAGAATCTGTAGAAGCGTCTTACCCGTTCTACTTTGTACGTTTCTTAGGTGGTTTCATCTTCCTATCTGGTATGTTCTTAATGGCATACAACACGTACAAAACTGTTTCTGCACCTAAAGATAGCCTTAAAGCTATCCCTCAACCGGCTTAAGGAGATTTAGAATGAGCTCAAATTCAAATAATCGCCATGAGTTGGTAGAGAAGAACGTTGGCTTACTAGCGATTCTTATCGTTATTGCTATCAGTTTTGGTGCTTTAGTAGAAATTACCCCACTTATTTTCCAAAAGCAGACTACTGAACCTGTAGAAAATCTACGTGTTTACTCTGCTCTGGAAATGGAAGGTCGTGATATCTACATTCGCGAAGGTTGTAACGTATGTCACAGCCAAATGATTCGTCCTTTCCGCTCTGAAACTGAACGTTACGGTCACTACTCTGTAGCTGGCGAAAGTGTTTGGGAACACCCATTCCTATGGGGTTCTAAGCGTACTGGTCCTGATCTAGCGCGTGTTGGTGATCGTTACTCTGATGAGTGGCACCGTGTTCACCTTATCGACCCTCGCGAACTTGTTCCTGAATCAAACATGCCTGGTTTCCCATGGCTTGCTGAGAATGTACTTGATGGCAAATTGACTAAACAGAAGCTTGAAATCTTCCGTAATCAATTTGGTGTTCCTTACACAGACGAACAAATTGCTAACGCTAAACAAGATGTTGAAGGAAAAACAGAGATGGATGCAATCATCGCTTACCTTCAATCGCTTGGCCACGCAATGAAATAAGGAATAATTATGGACATTATTACATTTCAAAGTGTTTGGACTGTTACTGTTTTTGCTTGTTTCATCGGCATCGTTTGGTGGGCTTTCGGTAAAAATCGTAAGTCGCGCTTCGACGAAGATGCAAACCTAGTGTTCGCTGATGAAGCACCTGCGAAAGATAAAAATCAAGGAGTGACGAAGTAATGAGTACATTCTGGAGTATTTGGGTAACAGTAATCACAATCGGTACATTGATTGGCTGTGCAGCCTTACTTCGTTGGTGTTCCAACGATAAAACAGGTGTAGAAGAAGGTCAGGATATGGGCCATGAATACGATGGTATTCGTGAGCTTAATAACCCGCTACCTAAATGGTGGACATACCTTTTCGTTAGCACAATTGTATTTGCAGCTGTTTATCTAGCTCTATACCCAGGCCTTGGCAACTTTAAAGGTCTACTAGGTTGGACGAGTTCAAACCAAACAGTTCGTAGCGTAGAAGAGTCTCGCTCTGCAATCGCTGCTGCGCAAGCAAACAAACAGTTAGACGCATACGCGAAAGAGCTTGATGATGCAGACACCTACTTTGGTGAAGCTTTCAGAAAGCTAGCTCACGACGAAAATGGTCTACGTTCTGTCCCTGACATTGCATCAGATGCTGATGCAATCAAAGTGGGCCAACGTTTGTTCCTACAAAACTGTTCTCAGTGTCACGGCTCTGATGCACGTGGTCAGAAAGGTTTCCCGAACCTAACTGATGACGCATGGCTATATGGTGGTGAACCACAAGCTATCGTGACTACCATCATGCATGGTCGTGTCGGTCAAATGCCAGGTTGGAAAGACGCTCTTGGCGAAGAAGGCGTAAAAGAAGTAGTTAGCTACACGCTTAGCCTTTCAGGTCGTAGCGTAAACGCACGTGAAGCAGAAGCTGGTAAAGCGCGCTTTGTAGTGTGTGCAGCGTGTCACGGTACTGATGGTAAGGGTAACCCTGCTGTTGGCGCACCTGACCTGACTGACCGTGACTGGCTATTCGGCGATTCTCGCGCTGATGTGACGGAAACAGTCATGTACGGACGTTCTGGTGTAATGCCGGCTTGGAAGGACATCCTCGGTGAGGATAAGGTTCAGCTCGTCTCTGCCTACGTCTGGAGCCTCAGCAACTCAGATAAAGAGTAACATAATAATAACAGCCCCTTCTTAAGGGGCTGTGTTTCTTTTACAGTTATAACCTTAAGTGTTTGTAAAAATTAGTTTTATTTCATTGTATATATTGAGAATAATAATATGGAACAACCTTGGTATAAGCAGTTTTGGCCGTGGTTTTTGATCTTCCTAACCGTTGGCGTTTCTATGCTAACATTGGTTCGAGTCGCGATACTTACCAACCATTCAGTTAACGTTGTCACTGAAGATTACTATAAAAAAGGTAAAGGTATTAATGTCGACATTTCAAAAGTAAACGTTGCTAAAGAGCTTGGCCTATCAGCTTCAGTTAGCGAGAAAGGTAACTCAGTTATCATTACCCTAGACAAAGGCAAGCTAGACCACTTCCCTGCTATTAGCGCAATGTTCGTGCACCGAACGCTGCCTGACCGTGATTTTACTCAGCTACTGACCGCTGATGCGAGAGGCAACTACACGTTGACTCTGGACCATGAAATGCAAGGTCCATGGTTTATCGAGCTTTCTCCGCATGATTCTGAATGGTTAGTGCAAGGTCGCATGAACTTCCCTATTGATACTCCTACTCAACTAACGAACTAAAGCTTATGTGTGAATCCTGTTATCACTGCGGTGAAGATGTACCAGCGGAAACGGATTTTAAAGTAGAAATCTTAGGATCGGTGCGACCTATGTGTTGTCCGGGTTGCGAAACCGTAGCCCAGACAATCGTTGATAGCGGTTTGGTCTCTTACTACCAATATCGTACCGCTCCAGCTGAAAAAGCGGATCTCGTGCCAGAGCAACTTCTGGCACTCAGTCATTACGACAACGAAGATGTTCAATTGGAGTTCGTCCGTAACTCTGAAAACACCTCTGAAGTGACATTGTCACTAGAAGGTGTCTCTTGTGCTGCTTGTGCATGGCTTATTGAGAAGCAAGTCTCTTCAAAATTAGGGGTTGTGAGTATTCGTGTTAATACCACGACTAACCGCGCCCTGCTCAGTTGGGACAACACTCAGACTAAACTGAGCGAGCTGTTGTCTGCAATCCATACCCTAGGCTACAAAGCCGCACCATTCGAGGCTGATCAACAAGAAGCCGCCTATCATCGTTCGATGAAGAATTATCTCTATCGTCTAGGTATTGCTGGTTTAGCAACCATGCAGGTCATGATGCTGGCTGTGGCGCTTTATCTTGAAGTCTTTGGTAACCTTGAGCCCGAATTCAAAAGTTACTTCCGTTGGGTGAGCTTAATCTTTGCAACACCGGTTCTGCTCTACTCTGCATTGCCTTTCTATATCAATGCGTGGCGTAGCCTCAAAGGTCGAACATTGGGTATGGATGTACCTGTGTCGATTGCTCTGTTGTTTGCCTATGTTGCAAGTTTGGTCGCAACGGTGACAGAGAAAGGTGAAGTCTTCTTCGAATCCATCTCGATGTTTACCTTCTTCCTACTGCTTGGTCGTTTCCTTGAAATGCGCGCTCGTCGTAAAGCAGCAGCTGCTAGTGGTAACCTGCTTAAGCTCGTTCCTGCTATGGCAACAACGTTAGATGGCGAACAAGTTCCGGTAAAAACCTTAAAAGTTGGCGACCAAATTCGCGTTCTTCCGGGTGAACACATTCCTGCCGATGGCAAAGTATTATCTGGCAGAGTCCATATTGATGAATCGATGCTGACTGGCGAATCTATCCATGTGGTCAAAAACGAAGGCGATACCGTCTTTGCTGGCACATTGAATGGTGATGAATCGTTTGAATTGGAAGTGATGACGTCAAAAGCGGATTCGGTGATTTCTAATATCGTTCGCCTGCAAGACGAAGCACAACTGTCTAAACCTCGCATCGCAGAAATTGCTGATGTTGTGGCTCGATACTTTGTTGCGGTGATCTTAATCATTTCGTTCGGTACTTGGTTCTACTGGCACCAAACACGACCAGAAGACGCTTTCTGGATCATGCTTTCGGTATTGGTTGCAACGTGTCCTTGTGCTCTGTCACTTGCAACACCGACGGCGATTACCTGTTCCACTTCTCGCATGGGTAACTTCGGTATTTTGCTGCGCAAAGGCCACGTATTCGAAACCTTGTGCAAAGTGAATCACTTGATCATCGATAAAACAGGCACATTGACTGAGGGTGATATTCGTATCAGCCAAGTTGAAACCTTCGCTGAACTTGATAAAGACACTTGTCTCAAAGTAGCGGCGAGCCTGGAACAATACGCTAACCACCCTATCGCTAAAGCGTTCAAGACTCATATTTCAGATGATATCGAAGTAGAGTCTGTCAATAACGTAATTGGTTCAGGCATCACTGGTGAGTGGAACGGCCAAGAAGTTGCGATTGGTAGTAGCGAATTCATTCTAGGTGAAGCTCAACCATCGGAAAGCAACGGCATTTACTTGTCGATGGCGGGTCGTCATATCGCGACATTTACTTATGAAGATCCAATCCGTAAAGAAAGCATTGAGTTTATTAAGCAATTTAAAGAAGCGGGAATCAAAACGACTCTGCTTACTGGCGATTCTTTGCTTAACGCGAAGCCTGTTGCTGAAGAGATCGGTATTACAGACATTGTTGCTAACGCGAAGCCTGAAGATAAACTTGCTTACTTGAACTCTCGAGATGCAAGTGACATTACCATGATGGTTGGCGATGGCATTAACGATGCCCCTATTCTTGCGGGTGCTCACCTTTCCGTTGCTATGGGCGGCGGTACGGATGTGGCGAAAGCTTCTGCGGATATGGTGTTGTTGGGTGATAAGCTCGATAGATTACTTAAGTCGCGTACTTTGGCGTTAAAAACGCGTAAGATAATCCGTGAAAACCTAGCTTGGTCATTAGGGTATAACTTACTCATTCTTCCATTGGCTGTTGCAGGTTTGGTTGCTCCATACATTGCCGTTGTTGGCATGTCTGCCAGCTCTATTATTGTTGTGTCTAACTCGTTAAGGCTTTTAAAAGAGCAAGGTAAATAATGGAAAGTTTATACATCCTGATTCCCATTGCGATTGTACTAGTGTGCATCGCTGTTGGTATTTTTCTATGGGCGGTGAAGAGCGAACAGTTTGAAGACTTAGAACGTCAAGGCCACAACATTCTATTTGATGAAGACGAAAAGGCTCACAACCATTCTGATAGCAAACCTGTCAATAATGAGAAAGCTTACAGCGAAAGCCAAACTAACGTAGACAAAAAGAACGATGACGCCTGATTGGATCGGAGCCTTTGTTGTTGGATTGATCGGCGCAGGCCACTGCATGGGAATGTGTGGTGGTATTGCGTCGCTTCTTTCGATTGGCAACAGTAAACCTTCCCCTGTTATTCCCCTACTTTATAATCTAGGACGCTTGCTAAGTTATGCCGTGATTGGTGGTGTGATCGGCGGTGCAATCTCTTCGATAGGTCAGCTAAGCGATTTTAACGCTCTGCTGGGTTGGCTGCGATTATTTGCTGCTGGCTTTATGATCGTCTTAGGTTTGTATATCGGTAAATGGTGGTTCGGCTTGTTGTTCTTTGAAAAAGTCGGACAGAAGCTATGGCGCTATATCTCTCCTTTAGGTAAATCATTTCTACCATTAAAGCACCCTAGCCACGCTTTGCCGTTTGGCTTTATTTGGGGTTGGCTACCATGTGGCTTAGTTTACTCAATGCTTACGTGGGCGGCCGTATCAGGAAGTTGGTACAACGGAGCCGGTATCATGCTTGCTTTCGGTTTAGGTACGCTTCCAGCAATGCTCACCGTTGGCATGGGCGCTAATTTCCTCAAAAAACTGCAACAAGCTGACTTACTTCGCCAATTAGGCGCAATTTTAATCCTCCTATATGGTTTCTATACCGGATATATGGCATTGCAGCTCATTATTTATACCGTATAGGCAATCTTTAAATCCGGTTTTTTTACTACCCAACTGGATAAAGGAATGCTAAAATATTGACGTATATCAAATAGTGAAAGATTGTTATGATTTCTGAAAAGCCTGTGACGAAACGTGTTCAGTCTGGTGGCTGTGCGATCCATTGCCAGGATTGTAGTATTAGCCAGCTCTGTATTCCGTTTACTTTGAATGAATCTGAACTCGATCAACTTGATCAGATCATTGAGAGAAAAAAGCCTATTCAAAAAGGCCAAGAGTTATTTAAAGCCGGTGACGAGCTTAAATCTCTATATGCTATTCGCTCTGGAACGATCAAGAGCTACACGATTACCGAGCAAGGTGATGAGCAGATTACTGCATTCCATCTAGCGGGCGATCTTGTTGGCTTCGATGCGATTACTGGTGACCAACACCCTAGTTTCGCACAAGCGCTAGAAACTTCTATGGTATGTGAAATCCCATATGAGATTCTTGATGACCTATCAGGAAAAATGCCTAAATTGCGTCAGCAAATTATGCGCCTGATGAGTAACGAGATTAAAGGTGACCAAGAAATGATTCTGCTTCTTTCTAAGAAGAACGCGGAAGAGCGTCTTGCTGCATTCCTTTACAACCTTTCTACTCGCTTCTCTCAACGTGGCTTCAGCCCGCGTGAGTTCCGCCTAACGATGACTCGTGGCGATATTGGTAACTACCTTGGTTTGACTGTTGAAACGATCAGCCGTCTTCTAGGTCGTTTCCAAAAAGCAGACATCTTGAGCGTTAAAGGCAAATATATCACTATCGAAGATCACGATGCGTTGATGGAACTTGCTGGCGTTTCAAAAGAATAGTCTAGATATCAATGATGTAGTTCAATAATGAGCTACATCATGTTTCTCTCTTAAAACCTCTTATATTTCTCTTAATCTCTCCATAACTACGCTACATTATTTATATGTTCGGTCTGAAAAGTAGGCTTAGTTATGAGTATCTATAACAAAATTTTAGTTGTCGCAGACATTAATCACGACGAGCAACCTGCTCTAGTTCGTGCTATCCAACTTGCTAAGAAAAGCACCTCAACAAGCCACATCACTTTCTTTTTGTCGATATACGACTTCTCGTATGAAATGACATCTATGCTCTCTATCGATGAAAGAGACGCAATGCGCAAAGGGGTAATTCATCAACGCGAAATTTGGATGAATAAAGTCGCAGAACCTTACCTAGATGATTCTATTGAATTTAACGTACAAGTGGTTTGGCACAACCGCCCGTACGAAGCGATCATAGCCGAGGTTTACAGTGGCGAACACGACATCTTAATCAAAGGCACGCGTAAGCATGATACTTTGGAGTCTGTCATCTTTACTCCAACCGATTGGCATCTGTTGAGAAAGTGCCCTAGTCCAGTGCTATTGGTTAAAAACGATTTCTGGCCAGATCACGCGAAGATTTTTGCTTCAGTTCATGTAGGTTCTGAAACAGAAGCTCATTTAGAGCTTAACGATACGATGGTCGACAGATTGCTAGAGATCACCGGTCGTTTGGATGCGGAACCGTTCTTGGTGAATGCCTACCCAGTGACACCTGCGAATATCACCATTGAACTGCCAGAGTTTGATCCAACGTCTTATACTGACGCGGTTCGTGGCCATCACTTAACGGCGATGAAAGCATTGCGCCAGAAGCATGGTATGTGTGAAGAACAAACTGTGGTTGAGCAAGGCTTGCCTGAAGATGTTATTCCTCGTGTCGCTTCTGAAAATAACGCTGCTATGGTGATCCTAGGCACAACGGGTCGTACTGGCTTGTCTGCCGTGTTTATTGGTAATACAGCGGAACATGTTATCGATAAGATTAACTGTGATGTGTTGGCTCTTAAACCGTCTGGTTACGTGAGCCCACTAGACCCTAACCTTTCGAAAGGTTAAGTCAGAGACAAGTTTAACTTATAAAAAAACGCCTCAAGCATTGCTTGAGGCGTTTTTGTTTATTCTGTGGATACAGAAAACCACGGGTTTACCCGTGGATGAATGCCTTTGTAGGCGGTACGATGGCTAAATGCAATATTACACCTCCTCCCACAGTGTCTATTACACGAAATATCACATAGTTTGGGTGACTAAGTACCGTCGGAAAATCCTGAATCCTGGTATGTGCAGCTACCTACGGAAGGTAATGCCAAAGTTACTGCGAAGTTTACCTGGCGTTGAGATCGAGACGATAGGCTTTGATGAAGATCATCTGCATATGATGATGCTTATCCCACCGAAATACAGCATTTCAGACGTCATGGGTAAACTAAAAAGCCAATCGTCGCATCACATGCGAAAAACGTTCAGTTGGCTAAGTAAGGTTTACTGGAAAGAGAACATTGTTTGGTCGCCAGGTTACTTTGTCAGTAGCGTAGGCGTGAATGAACAGGTTATAGCGAATTATGTTAGGCATCAGGGCGAAAAGGATTCTGGTCAACTCCGCATGGAGTTGTAACAGTAAGTACCCCGTGCATGCACGGGGGTATCTACCTAGAGCAACGCCATTCCAAACACAGAATGGCTAGCAGCATCTTTATCTAATCAAATGGCTAAACATTCGTTACGTCGATGAACATTGACTCATCAATGTTAGAAGATGAAATTTCAGCTTCTTCGAATTCGTACGCTTTGCGGTCTTCACTACGGTCTAGTGGAAGGTTCACGAAGTCAAACAGCTCGCGGTCAGCCAGTTGGCTTGGGCTTACGTTCTGGATTGACTTGAAGATCTTCTCAACACGACCTGGCGTTTTCTTATCCCAATCAATTAACATCGCTTTAATGTTCTGACGCTGTAGATTCTCTTGAGAGCCACATAGGTTACAAGGAATGATTGGGAACTCTTTGTGTTCAGCGTATTTGATTAGGTCCGTTTCACGACAGTAAGTCAGTGGACGAATAACAACGTTACGACCATCATCTGAACGAAGCTTTGGTGGCATAGCCTTTAGGCGTGCACCGTGGAACATGTTTAGGAACATGGTCTCAACGATGTCGTCTAGGTGGTGACCCAGAGCGATCTTAGTTGCACCAATCTTCTCTGCGAATGAGTACAAAGTACCACGACGAAGACGAGAGCATAGGCCACACGTTGTTTTACCTTCTGGCACTTTCTCTTTAACCACTGAATACGTATCTTTATCTACGATGTAGTAAGGAATGTTCAGCGTTTCAAAGTACTCAGGAAGAATGTGTTCAGGGAACCCAGGTTGTTTTTGATCTAGGTTTACTGCCACAACATCAAATTTGATCGGTGCTGCTTCACGTAAACGTAGCAAAATGTCTAGCATCGCAAATGAATCTTTACCGCCACTAATACATGCCATTACTACGTCATTCTCTTCGATCATGTTGTAGTCGATGATGGCATTTCCAACATTTCTTCTCAGACGTTTCTGAAGTTTGTTGAATTCAAGTGTTTCTTTTCTATTATCGTTTTGGTTCATTGCGACTCTCACACCGTCGTATTACCGACTGTAGATTGCTAGTGGGACTGTTTTAGGGCGTGGATTATACGGATTTTTATTTGATGTTGAAATAGTAACGGCAGTATAAACAAGCTGAGTAATAGAAAGATTCTGCTTTTGTTGTTCGATAAGCGCCCTAAACGGTAGAGAAACGCGGCTTCACAAGCTCTCGGTTTGTATTGCAGATAAAGAAAAGCAGCCTGTTCTTATTCGATGAGGCTGCTTTAAGATATGTCATGAAAGCTTAGAGGAATAATTTCGCTAAGCTTTTACTTCACTAACAATGATTCCGTTAAAAATTATTGCGCGGGAATGTACGGCAATACGCGGACTGTTGGTTCTGGTAACGTGATGCTGTCACTTCCATTCAGTTCTTCTAAGGTGAATTTCGCTCGCCCTTCTTTGACTGGTAGTTGCTTACCATTTGAAAGCTCGATGTTACCTTCCAGCTTATTAGCGAACTCTAGCGTTAGCCCTTGGATATCTGGCGTGAACCAACCAGAGAACATGCCGCTGACGTCTTCAAGCATCGCCTGCATCTGTGGTAATAGGTTTTCTATCTGTGCAACTTCTACTGTGCCAGCTAAAGGCTCTTGAGTCATCACAACTAAAGAATACGCACATTCTTGTTCCTGAGTTTGTACAAAGATAAGAGGATTTGCTGAGCGTAGGTTTTGATCTACCGGTAGAAGCAGTTCATTGGCTGGAGAGACTTTTAGCTCTTCGTAGTGCTCTTCTTTTTCCATCCAAGCTTTGCTGATGTGACAGGTTTGCTGAGCTTGTTGATCAACAAAGAAGACCGCAACTTTGACATCATCATGCCCTTCTTTGGTGTTGTTTTTCAGCTGAGTATAAAGCTTAGAATACGTGAATATGTATTCTTGCGCTGAAGCAGGAAGAGAAACCCCAAGGCTTAATGAGGCTAATAAAGCGAGTGCTGTCTTTTTCATTATTATAATCTTGTCGAAGTTGAGCGTTTATAAATAGAAAGAGCAGCCAATGAGCTGCTCTTTTGGTGATATTACTTGGTGTAAGCCGACTATCGAAGGCAACCAAGTTGGTATCAAAATGAGTTACTTTTTCCAGTATACCTCGTTGTGACGGATCATAGCTTGTAAATCAGTCACATAGTCGGAACCTCGCTCAGAATATTTTAACAAGCCATTGGTGAGCTCTGTCGCCGTTGCGGTTGTTAAAAGGTCATCACCTTGCGCAGCAAGTTTTGCACGAATCGCTCTTAGATCGGCGTAAGCACGATTACGATTAAGGTTCATGAAGTAACGATGTACGGATTCTTGGCTTGAAGAGAATGTGGCGACTTCATGCGAGCTACCTTCGTTACGTTGTAGCGGAACAAGGCCACAACCTTTGGTGTAACACCAGTGTCCAAAATAGTTGTTCGCTTTAGTCGCGAAACGTGACGTTCCCCAAGCTGACTCATTCGCAGCTTGTGTCAGTACAAGCGCCTCTGGCAGCACATTGACGCGGTTAAGCATCTCTGTCAGCCATGCCTGAACCAAACCTTCACTAGGTACTGGCAGGCTGTACAACTTCCCTAACCTTTTCGCATAAGACGCGTCTTCAGAATCAATATTGCTTAAACCAGACTCAGAGAGCTTAGATAAAAACGCGCGCTCTTTGGTGATACGCTTGTTTTCAATATTGATGCTTGGACGTAGGAACGAAAAGAACGTGTCCTTTTTCTCATTCACATCTTCGATGGCCGCAAAGTTCGGTGTGCTCGAAGAAACCGTCAAGTCACCAAACTGGTCAGCTGAATTGGAGCTCTGCTCTGTCGTACGTCGACGCTCTTCTTCTTGGTAAATATAAGGACCAATCAGTGAAATAGAGCCAACAAGAGCCAGTGCCGTCACTTTAAGCGCAAGTGATTTACTTGTGCTTGCCTGTGTGTCTTTATGCATCGAACACCTGTGGGTTTTTGTTATTGTCGTCGTTATTGCTGTCGTTGTTATCGTCATCGCTCTTTGGACGATCCGAAGCAATCAGTTTCAACTTGATGCCAAACATTTCACGGTAAAGGATACCTTTCACGTGGAAGAAGAACGGAAGAACGAAGATTAAGCCAATGCCGTACATCATCGCAGCCACGATGAACATCAACATAACCATCAGGTAAATAGACGCGACTACGAAGATCTTCTTATTTACTGCTCTTAATGAAAGCAGCAGCGATTGCATTGGCGGCACTTTCTTATCACAAATCAGCAGAATTGAATGGCTGAACGCAAGCGAGAAGTAAATCGACAAGAACGGCAGAATCATACCTGCGATGCCTTGAAGCATTAGGCTAAACAAAGTCACTAGAATCACGGGAACCGTAAACTGCAAACCTTTACCGATGTGGCGTACTTTGGTTTGTAGGCCAGCGGCGTGGCTCATTGCCATTAAACAGATACCAGCATAGATAGGCGCGCTGATCACTTCATAGCTAAAGTTCGCAATAAAAATCGATTCAACGATTTGTGGCGTAAACGACTCTGGGTCGATAACTGCATCCAAGATAACCGCAGGATCACCAAGCTGTAGTTTTAATGCGATATAAAAGATAGCGAGCTGGACAAACATCAAAGCAATAATCGCTGGGGAAAACGAAAGAAAGTGACTTATTGTATGTTTCCAAGCTTCTTGGAATACAGCCGTTGCTTTGAGCTCATAATCGCCAGAAAGTGCACGGTTGATACTACCGCCCAAATTAAAATCTTTTTCGATGTCGTTGTTCATATTGATACCTAGGTGTGCCGATTAAGCGAAGCCACCTAACTTATTGATAAAAAATTACCTTCATTATACTCATATGTCGGATACAAACTAAAATATGAATCTGTAACAAGGCTTGCTTTTGCGTCTTAATGGTTAATAATTAGACACTTGTTAGGGTGTAAACCCAGTAAATAACAGTATGGTAAAGGATGTTTACTTTTACCTGCGAAATTTTTTATCTTCGAAAGGTAAAAAATGCTTTGAATTCACGTTTTTGGTGATTATGATGCGCGCCTCAAAGGTGTATAGCAACAGGTCTCAAATAGAACCAAGGTGGAGAAAAACAGACGTTGAACGCTAAAAAATCAGTAGGAAAGCCAGTAGTACAGCTAACTGGCATCAGTAAAAGTTTCGATGGTAAGGAAGTCATCGGCAATCTGGATTTAAACGTAAATCATGGTGAGTTTCTCACGATTTTAGGCCCATCAGGTTGTGGTAAAACAACCGTGCTAAGAATGATTGCGGGTTTTGAAACGGCAGATAGTGGTCAAATACTATTAGCTGAACAAAACGTAACCCAAGTTCCTGCTGAACAAAGGCATGTAAACACTGTATTCCAAAGCTATGCCCTATTCCCGCATATGACCGTTTTCGACAATGTGGCATTTGGCTTACGCATGCAGAAAGTTCCAAACAGCGAGATTGAACCTCGTGTAATGGATGCTTTGAAAATGGTGCGCCTAGAACAAATGGCACAACGAAAGCCACACCAGCTATCTGGTGGCCAACAGCAACGTATCGCAATCGCTCGTGCTGTCGTTAATAAGCCTAAAGTTCTTTTGTTGGATGAATCTCTATCTGCTCTGGATTACAAACTACGTAAACAGATGCAAATCGAGCTGAAACAATTACAACGCCAACTTGGTATCACGTTCATTTTTGTAACGCATGACCAAGAAGAAGCGCTGTCTATGTCTGACCGTATTATTGTTATGCGTGATGGTGTGATTGAACAAGACGGAACACCAAGAGAGATCTACGAAGAGCCTAAGAACCTATTTGTAGCGCGTTTCATTGGTGAAATTAACGTATTCGAAGCGACAGCGAAATCTCGTCAAGATGAAAAACGCATTGTTGCGACAATCGAAGGTGAAGAGTCCATTATCTATCACGATAAAGACGTAACACCGGGTCAAAAACTGCAAGTATTGCTTCGCCCTGAAGATCTTCGAATCGAAGAAATTAAAGAGTCTGAGCAACGCGGTATTGTTGGCCACATTGTCGAGCGAACCTATAAAGGCATGACATTAGATTCAGTCGTAGAACTTGAATCTGGTATGCGTGTCATGGTTAGCGAATTCTTCAACGAAGATGACCCTGATGTTGATCACTCACTGGGCCAAAAAGTTGCAGTAACTTGGGTTGAGAGCTGGGAAGTGGTATTAGAAGATGAGCAAGAAGTTTAATTTACAAAACGCAATTGTTGCTTTAATCACAGGTTGGTTAGTGCTGTTCGTGATGATTCCAAACATCATGATCATTGGTACTAGCTTCTTAACTCGTGATGAAGCGAACTTGATCGAGATGACCTTCACTCTCGATAACTACGTGCGTTTGGCTGACCCGCTGTATTTTAAAGTGTTGATGCACTCTTTCTATATGGCAATTGTCGCAACCCTACTTTGTTTAGTTATTGGTTACCCGTTCGCTTACATCGTGGCAAAAATGCCTGCGAAGTGGCGTCCAATCATGTTGTTCCTAGTGATAGTGCCATTCTGGACTAACTCTTTGATTCGTACATACGGATTGAAAATTGTACTGGGTACGCAAGGTGTCTTGAACAAAAGCTTGTTAGCGCTCGATATCATTGATAAACCGCTACGTATCATGTACTCAGAAACCGCAGTAATGATCGGTTTAGTGTACATCCTACTTCCGTTTATGATTCTGCCGCTGTATTCAGCGATTGAAAAACTTGACGATACGTACTTAGAAGCGGCTAAAGATTTAGGTGCGAACAAACTGCAAACGCTATTGAAAGTTGTACTGCCACTAACAATGCCGGGCATTATTGGCGGCTGTTTATTAGTACTACTGCCAGCGTTAGGTATGTTCTACATCTCTGACCTATTAGGCGGAGCTAAGAACCTATTGATTGGTAACGTGATTAAGAGCCAAGTGCTCAACGCTCGAGACTGGCCGTTTGGCGCAGCGACGAGTATCGCACTGACCATGGCAATGGCTGTGATGCTGTATGCCTACTACCGAGCAGGTAAGCTATTGAACAAGAAAGTGGAGCTAGACTAATGGGTCGCACAGTTAAGTTCAGCTTTATGGCGCTGGTATACGCCTTTCTATACCTACCTATTATCGTATTGATCGCTAACTCGTTTAATGCCAATAAGTTTGGTATGAAATGGGGTGGCTTCACCACTAAATGGTATGACGCGCTTATTAACAACGACAGCCTAATGCAGGCTGCGTGGCACTCGATCAACGTAGCGGTGTTCTCTGCAACAGCTGCAACGATTGTCGGGAGCCTTACAGCAGTAGCCCTATTCCGTTACCAATTCAAAGGTAAAGGCATCGTAAATGGCATGCTGTTCATCGTAATGATGTCTCCAGATATCGTAATGGCGATTTCGCTTCTTGCGCTATTCTTGGTAATGGGTGTTCAACTGGGCTTCTTTACCCTACTTGCTGCTCACATTACCTTCTGTCTACCGTTCGTTGTAGTAACGGTATACAGTCGCTTGAATGGCTTTGATGTGAAGATGCTAGAAGCCGCAAAAGACTTAGGCGCAAGTGAATGGACGATTCTAAAGCAGATCATTCTACCTCTTGCTAAGCCAGCGGTTGCTGCGGGTTGGTTATTGAGCTTCACTCTGTCTTTGGACGATGTGATCATCAGCTCTTTCGTAACAGGCCCAACGTATGAAATATTACCACTGAAGATTTACTCAATGGTTAAAGTGGGTATCTCTCCTGAGGTAAATGCCCTAGCAACAGTGATGTTAGTGGTGTCGTTGATACTGGTGATCATTTCTCAGTTATTAGCGAGAGAAAAAATCAAGTAAGTCTCCTACTCTGTATAGAGACTGGCTTGATAAGAAGTTAAGAGACTTCAAGTTCAAAAAAGTGTTAATCATAAACAGAATGGTAAATTGCCATTCTGTTTTTCTATCTACTGCCTTCGGGCAACGTTTAGTTTGGAGCTAACGTCAATGAAAAAATGGGCTACTCTATTAGCTGGTAGTGCATGTGCGCTTTCAATGTTATCTGCACCATCATTTGCAAAAGATAACAAAGAATTGGTATTTATGAACTGGGGACCTTACATCAACAGTGAGATTCTAGAACAGTTCACTGATGAAACTGGTATCAAGGTTATCTACTCGACTTACGAGTCGAACGAAACCCTGTACGCAAAGCTAAAAACACACAACAAAGGCTACGACCTAGTTGTGCCGTCGACTTACTTCGTATCTAAGATGCGTGACGAAGGTATGCTACAAAAGATCGACAAAACTAAGCTGAACAACTTCAAGAATCTAGATACTAACTACCTAGATAAGCCGTACGACCCAAGCAACGACTACTCTATTCCACACGTCGTTGCGATCACAGGTCTTGCTGTTAACACTGACATGTACGACCCAGAAGATTTCCAAAGCTGGGCTGATCTATGGAAGCCAGAGCTTGAAGGTCAACTGATGATGATGGACGACACTCGTGAAGTGTTCCACATCGCACTACGTAAGTTAGGTTACTCTGGTAACACGACTAACGAAAAAGAGATCGACGAGGCTTACGCTGAGCTGCGTAAGCTAATGCCGAACGTTCTAGTATTTAACTCAGACAACCCAGGCGCGCCTTACATGTCTGGTGAAGTCGGTCTTGGTATGCTGTGGAACGGTTCTGCTGCTGCAGCGCAAAACGAAGGTCTACCAATCAAACTGGTTTTCCCTAAAGAAGGCGGCATCGGTTGGGTTGATAACTTTGCGATTAGCTCTGGTGCGGTAAACGTAGAAGCGGCTCATAAGATGATCGACTTCCTACTTCGCCCTGAAATTGCTGAGCAGATTTCTCGTGACACAGGCTACCTAACAGCCGTTAAAGCGTCTAACGAGAAGTTCAAAGACAGCCCTGCGCTATTCCCATCGCAAGAAGACCTTGATCGTGTTGAATGGCAAGCTGCGGTTGGCGATAAGACAGTGAAGTACGAAGATTACTTCATGAAACTTAAAGCAGGTCAGTAATTTAGCTTATTATCTCATGGCAACTAAGTAACTGGTTTACTTAACAAGCCGATATAGAGATTCAATAAGTTAAAAATAAGAATATCAATGAATAGGCAGCTTAGGCTGCCTATTTTATTATATCGCTGCTATAATATGGCACGATTTTTCGAAATCCTTTACCTTGGGTTCACTACCCAGCTCCAAATCAAACAAATCAAACAAATGAACGGAACAGTAATGAAAAAAACACTGTATACCGGCGCATTGTGTGCTGCTACTTTACTTTCTACACCCTCTTTCGCAGCTGACCAAGAACTGTATTTTTACAACTGGTCTGAATATATTCCAAATGAAGTACTAGAAGACTTCACAGAAGAGACTGGCATCAAAGTCTACTACTCTACTTATGAGTCTAACGAAAGCATGTACGCTAAGTTAAAAACTCAAGGTACGGGTTACGACTTAGTGGTTCCTTCTACTTACTTCGTTTCTAAGATGCGTAAAGAAGGCATGCTTCAAGAGCTTGATAAAACCAAGCTAAGCCACTTTGCAGATTTGGATCCAAATTACTTAGATAAGCCATTTGACCCAAATAATAACTACTCAATCCCATACATCTGGGGTGCGACGGGTATTGGTATCAACTCAGACATGCTAGACAAGTCTTCAGTTAAAAACTGGGGCGATCTGTGGGATACGCAGTGGGAAGGTCAATTGATGATGATGGATGACTCTCGTGAGGTTTTCCATATCGCTCTATCTAAACTGGGCTATTCTCCAAACACGACTAACCCAGAAGAAATCAAAGAAGCCTACGAAGAACTTCGTAAGCTAATGCCAAACGTATTGGTATTTAACTCAGATTTCCCAGCGAACCCTTACCTAGCAGGTGAAGTGTCTCTTGGTATGCTTTGGAATGGTTCTGCTTACATGGCACGCCAAGAAGGCGCAACGATTGACATTATCTGGCCAGAAAAAGGCGCTATCTTCTGGATGGACAGCCTAGCAATTCCAGCAGGTGCTAAGAACACAGAAGCGGCTCATAAGATGATCGACTTCCTTCTTCGCCCAGAGAACGCTGCGAAAATTGCTCTAGAGATCGGTTACCCGACGCCAGTTAAAACCGCTTACCCTCTTCTTCCTAAAGAATTTGCTGAAGACAAGAACGTTTTCCCACCACAATCAGTGATGGATAACGGTGTTTGGCAAGACGAAGTTGGTGAAGCGAGTGTCATTTATGACGAGTACTTCCAAAAACTTAAAGTAAACAACTAGGTTATTGTTAGTTAACCAGTTAAGTAAATAAAGCGGCGTAAGCCGCTTTATTTTTTCAGATTCAGAAACTGATGTGTGTTATTAAAGACAAGGCTTAGGCCGTTAAAGAGCCCTTCTCTGAACATAACAGCTCGCCAACCAGTTTAGGCACCTCGATACTCGCCTTGCCATAACGCTTCTCTTCAAATTCACTTTCAACCGCACTAGGTTCGAGGTTTATCTCGATAGTATGTGCACCATGCATTTTCGCATCATGAACAAAGCCTGCCGCTGGATAAACAACACCTGAAGTTCCGATAGAGATAAACAGATCCGTTTCTTCCAGTGCTGAATAGATGTCGCCCATTCTTAATGGCATTTCGCCAAACCACACAATATGAGGGCGCATCTGCGCTGGAATTTGACAGCAATGACAAAGCTCGCCGGTTTCGATGTTGTCTTTATGGTCGATAACTTGATTGGATTCACTGCAACGTGCTTTCAAAAGTTCGCCGTGCATGTGAATAATGTTGTTGCTACCGCCTCTCTCGTGCAGGTTGTCGATGTTCTGAGTGATGATTGTTACTTTGCCATCAAGTTTGTCTTCGAGCTCACCTAGCGCCTTATGGGCAGAGTTTGGTTGAATGCTCTCACCTTGTAAGCCATGGCGACGCTTGTTATAGAATGCTTGAACCAAGTCGGGATCTTTTGCAAACCCCTCTGGAGTAGCGACATCTTCGATTTTATGGTTTTCCCATAGCCCGTCTTGTGCTCGGAATGTTTGTATCCCCGACTCCGCAGAGATGCCAGCGCCAGTAAGAATTACGATATTTCGATATGGGAAATGCATACAACGTCCTTTTCAATATGTCACTTTGTAACAGCTTAGCACTGTTCAAATTCCAACAATAGTTTTAGGGATTAGACCATAGTCTTAGCCAACTGAATTCATTGGTTATTTGTGACATGACTCGCTTGTTACCTCTTGGATACAGCGACAATGCTAAGTCGCGTTATATGTTAAGTAACAGTTAATTAAATATACATGGAAATGCACATGAAAAAGGTACTCGGATTAGGTCTAGCTTTAGTGGCTTCAAAAGTAGCTGCGAACACATTTGAGGTTAGCCTGTTCTACCCTGACTCTTTCGATTCAGACCCGAATTATGAAGTGTCAGCAGAAGTCATTGGATTCTATCGTTCACTGGAAATTGGTAATCAACTCTTCATTGATAATGGAGTGGACCTTACACTTAAGCCAATTAGCATTAAATCGACTAATAGCTGGGGTACAAGTGAAACGGTTAACTGGGGTCAAGCAACTATGCAATGGGATGGCGGGTCAGGTGTCGACATTGAAACTAATATCGGTGATATGGCTGTTGGAGTCTTCGAACAAACAGGTTCTGCACTTGCATTAGCAGAGGCAATGCTATCAAGTTACTATACGAGCAATCCAACAGGAACACGTAAGATTGCTATTGGTCATAGCGTGATGCTTGGTACTGATGATCAAACCTCACTACCTTATGTACTAACACATGAAATTTTGCATACCATTGGTGGCGAGCACGTAAGTTCTGATGACTTTAATGATGATGGATTAGGCCGTGTCGATGGGTACGGTAAAGTATGTGATAATGGTTATTCATCATTAATGCATACGTCAGTATCTTCAACTCCATACACTCAATTGACAATGACAGGGGCTACTGGCTGCTCTGATGCTCAAGCAAATATGATTAACTTCATTAATCACTACGCACCGTTAGCTGCCAATTATACTGATACTGTTGGCAATCGGACTGTAAGTGTTGAAATCAAAGAAGATATTACTAACCAAGTTTTCACTTTTAAAGCTACTCGACTAAACGTTACTAACGAAGAAATGATGAAGCTGTATATTGCTGGAGGATATGTTAATTCTGGAAATACAAGCTTAGAACCCATTGGTATTGCTTTTGACTCTGGCGAAACCGAGTCGCAATTGGTAGAAGTGCCATTCACTGACTTACACCCTTTATTCGAACAAGCGAATGATACTGTACAGAGTGTGTACGTTGTAGTGATTGGTAATGATGAAGTGCAAGATACAAGTGTTGATCTGATGGCGTTGAATACTCAATGGACTGATGTTGTAGCAATACCTCCAATAACTAGCCCCACAGAACCCACAGAACCTACGGAAGCACAAGGTGGTTCGGGCGGTGGTAGTATACCTCTTTGGCTCCTCCCCGCTATGTTACTGGTAAGGTTATTCCGCAGATAAACCAGTTGAAAACACTTAACTTAGAGAGTTTATGCTTAGGGAACTTATAGAGCGGCCGAAGCCGCTCTATATTGATTTAACTGGCGTTTACTTGAAGAGTTTAGAGCTCATCGCAGCAACTAGAGTTAGTCTTCGTTGATAGACGAGATCTTATGGATTGAAAGATCCGCGCCGTTGAATTCGTCTTCTTCACTTAAACGCAGGCCTGTTAGTTTGCTCAACACACCATAAACAATCATTGCGCCAATCAAAGCCACAGTAATGCCCGCCAGTGTGCCGACCACTTGAGAAGCAAAGCTCACGCCACCTAGTCCCCAGAATGTTTGTGAACCGAAGATACCAGCAGCAATGCCACCCCAAGCACCACATACGCCGTGTAGAGGCCACACACCGAGTACATCATCGATCTGTGTTTTGTTTTGCATGTAAGTAAATAGGTAAACAAATAGCGCGCCTGCCACGCCGCCCGTCACCAAAGCGCCAAGTGGGTGCATCAAATCTGAGCCCGCACAGATAGCGACGAGACCAGCCAAAGGACCATTGTGGATGAAGCCCGGGTCATTTTTACCTGCAATTAGAGCCGCAAGAATACCGCCAACCATTGCCATGAGTGAGTTCATCGCCACCAAGCCGCTGATACCATTGATCGCTTGAGCTGACATCACGTTAAAGCCAAACCAACCCACACATAAGATCCAAGAGCCTAGTGCTAAGAATGGGATATTCGATGGTGCAAAGTTGGTGTGTTTACCCGCACGGATTCGACCTTTACGCATCCCTAGGAAGTAAACCGCAACCAAAGCAATCCAACCACCTACGCCGTGAACTACTACAGAACCTGCGAAGTCATGGAATCCATAACCAAACTGACCTTCTAGCCAATCTTGGAATCCAAAGTTTCCGTTCCAAATGATGCCTTCAAAAAATGGATAGATGAAACCAACCGTAAACAGTGTCGCAATCAAAATTGGGTAGAAACGTGCACGCTCTGCGATACCGCCTGAAACGATCGCTGGGATTGCCGCTGCGAATGTCATAAGGAAGAAGAACTTAACCAGCTCATATCCGTTGCCTTGCGACAGTGTTTCTGCGTCTGCAAAAAAATGTGCACCGTAAGCAACCCAGTAACCGATAAAGAAGTAAGCAATGGCGGAGACACCAAAATCCGACAGGATCTTAACGAGCGCGTTTACTTGGTTCTTCTTTCGAACGGTACCGACTTCTAGAAATGCAAAGCCAGCGTGCATCAAGAAAACCATGATGGCACCGAGTAATAGGAATAAAGTATCTGAACTTTGGGTAAGGGTTTGTACTGCACTATGAACTTGAGTCACCGTTTCACTCATTAAAGCATTCTCCTTCGCTTTATCTGATTTGCACTGATATCGTGCGATTCAATGTTGTAATTAATTAAAGACTCAACAATGAACGCAAGATGTGTTCCAAGTGTGAAGGGTAATTTTCGTGCAACAGTTTTAAATTTTAACTTATTGATTATTATAATCTAAATATTTATGCGCACTTTTATGGTTCTTGAAAATTGAAAAAACAACAACGACAATTGCACCAAATAAGGGAGTTGCACCATATTGAAGCGGTCAATGAATAGGTTATGATCCAGAGATCGGCTGGCAAACTATTTACGGTTCCAGAGCCTAAAAAACAAAAAGCCCAGTGAAATGAATCACTGGGCTTTCTTTAGATATGTCGTTAACGTGTTAGCGTTACAGGTTTGGTCCTGTCGACGGGTTTTGCGGTAAGTTTTGACTCAAACGCTGCATACCTTGATACATGCGGATAAACCAAACCACAATCGCGACACCACCAAACAACATACCCACGTAAGGAATGTAGTAAGCGATGTCATCAATAAAGTGGTTCTGATACCAATAATCGTTAACACCAATCAAAATACCGTTAGATGTAGCTACCGTTACGATAAGCACCACAAAGAACGTCAGGTTCAAGAAGAACGAGCGAATAAGGCCGTAGTAATGGGTATCCACTACTTCGCCGTCTTCGCCTTTATCTAAACGATAGCCCGCGTAGATGATGGCAACCACACCAGAGAGAAGGCAAGTAAATGGTGTAAAGCAGCTTAGGATGTAAGCAACCCAAATACCTTTATGAGGTTTGTTCATTCTTATTCACCCCTTCCGTTTTCTCTGTTGCTGCGTTAGCGCTTTGTTCAACGCCGTTTTTCTCTTGTTCCATCATTTCTTTGTACCATAGGTCATGGTGCTCTTTAGCCCAAGTCTCATCAACTTCGCCTGTTACCATGCCTTCTAGTGCCCCTTCCATACCGAACAAGCCGATGTAGATGTGGAACACGAAACCACAGATAAGGATCAGAGCAGCCAACATGTGGACTAGGTTTGAAAGCTCCATATCTCGACGCGTTTGACCGAAGATTGGGAAGTCTAAAACCAGGCCACTGATCGCAGCCACACTACCCATAACAATCAATAGCCAGAACAGTGCTTTTTCACCCGCGTTCGAAAACTCTGCAGATGGATGAGAACCTTTATGCTTCCCTACCATGCCACCCAGCTTCATGAACCATTGGATATCGACCATCTTGAAGATAGACTTGCGCCACCACTTGATAAGAACAGCCATCAACAGCACGTAGAAAATCGGGCCGATGTAGTTGTGATATTGCTTAGCCAGTAGAACGATGAACCCCCATAGATCCGTTGGGATATAAGGTTTCAAGAAGTGTTTACCGTAAACCAACATCAAACCACTGAATGCCAGTGTTAAGAAAGTAAACGCCATACTCCAGTGCAACGCACGATCCAGTCGAGACCAACGTTTGATCTTACGACCTGTTCTTGGCGCACTGAGCATCAATGGACCAATTACTACGTACATTAGGGTGACAAAAGCAATACTGCCAAAGATAGCAACGGCACCGGCTGGTGACATCCACTTCTCTTTTAGTATGTACCAAGTCTGACCCGGAGTACTGATGAGTACGCCATGCTCAGGAGACTGAGATGTGGTGTAACCTGATTGTCCATCTCTAACTTGTCGCCAGTAATCCGCACCAGCAAGTTGAACCACTTCTCTTTCAGCTGAGCTTGCTTGAGTTTGTGATGAGTTCGTCTCAGATGCATGACTCATAGGAGAAAGCATTGTTAGTGCTGCCAACATTGGCAGCACAACAAGGAAGAGACGCTTAAACATTGTAAGCATATGTCTCTCCTACTTAGCTCTTAGTTGCGTCGTAAGACAGGTCATTGCCGTTTGTCCAACCCGCACCTTTCGCCCCACGCTCAACAACACGCTGACGGAAAACATCAGAAACTTTCTCTGCGTCACCCGCTAGCAGTGCTTTGGTTGAACAAAGCGAAGCACACATTGGCAGTTTGCCTTCGGCAATACGGTTTGCACCGTACTTTTGACGCTCTTCAACAGAACCTGGTTCTGTTTCAGGACCGCCAGCACAGAAGGTACATTTGTCCATCTTACCGCGTTCACCAAACGCTTCCTGTTTAGGGAATTGAGGTGCGCCAAACGGACAAGCAAACAAACAGTAACCACAACCGATACACAGATCTTTGTTGTGAAGTACGATGCCGTCTTCGGTATGTTCAAAACAGTCTGCAGGACAAACTGCCATACATGGCGCATCAGTACAGTGCATACACGCTACTGAGATAGAGTTTTCACCCGGTTCGCCATCGTTCAATGTCACAACGCGACGACGTTGAATACCCCATTCCAGAGCATCATCATTTTCATTCTTACATGCAGTGACACAACCGTTACATTCGATACAACGCTTGGTGTCACAAAGAAATTTCATTCTAGCCATTTTAAGACTCCTTACGCTTTACGAATATTACAAAGGGTTACTTTCGTTTCCTGCATCAACGTGACAGGGTCGTAACCATAAGTGGTCGCTGTGTTAGCAGCTTCACCAATAACGTAAGGATCAGAGCCTTCTGGGTATTTAGAACGCAAATCTTCACCTTGGAACTTACCACCGAAGTGGAATGGGATGAACGCCAGACCTGGTTTCACACGGCGTGTTACCATCGCTTTCACCTTAATTCGGCCCTTCTCAGCACCTTCAACCCAAACGTCATCACCATCTTTAAAGCCAATATCGTTTGCATCTTTAGGGTTCACTTCAACAAACATCTCTTGTTGTAGCTCTGCTAACCAAGGGTTAGAACGGGTCTCTTCACCACCACCTTCGTACTCAACCAGACGACCAGAAGTGAGAATAATCGGGTATTCACCAGATTTGTCTTGCTCTTGAATCGACTTGTACAACGTAGGAACACGGAAGATTGCTTCTTTATCATCCCATGTTGGGTAGTCAGCAACCAAGTCGCGACGTGGTGTGTAAAGTGGCTCACGGTGAAGTGGTACACGGTCTGGGAATGTCCAAACAATCGCACGCGCTTTCGCGTTACCAAAAGGAATACAACCGTGCTTGATAGCTACGCGTTGAATACCGCCAGAAACGTCGGTCTTCCAGTTTTTCCCTTCAGCAGAGGCTTTCTCTTCTGCTGTTAGGTCATCCCACCAACCAAGTTGTTTCAGCAATTTGTCACTGAACTCTGGGTAGCCATCTTTGATTTCGCTGCCTTTTGAGTAGCTGTCTTCAGCCAATAGGCTTTGACCTTCAAATTCGACACCGAAACGAGTACGGAAGTTACCACCACCTTCAGCGACAGTCTTAGACGTATCGTAAAGGATATGTGTGCCTGGGTGTTTCATTTCTGGCGTGCCCCAACATGGCCAAGGAAGACCGTAAGTCTCACCATTTGCAGGCCCGCCCTCTGCTTCCAGAGACGTTTTGTGGAATGTATGCCAGTTCTGTTGGTGCTCTTTCAAACGCTCAGGGCTTTGACCTGTGTAACCGATCGTCCACATACCTTTGTTGAATTCTCGTGTGATGTCTTCAATCAATGGTTGGTTGTTCTCAACACGGATGTTTTTGAACAGCTGATCAGAGAAACCAAGCTTCTTAGAAAGAAGGTACATGATTTCGTGGTCAGGCTTAGATTCGAACAGAGGATCTACAACCTTGTCACGCCACTGTAGCGAACGGTTTGATGCCGTTACACTGCCGTAGGTTTCAAATTGAGTGGTTGCTGGAAGCAAGTAAACGCCGTCGGTGCGATCGTTCATTACTGCTGCAACGGTTGGGTATGGGTCAACGATAACCATCATATCCAGCTTCTGCATCGCCTTCTTCATCTCTGGACCACGAGTCTGAGAGTTTACTGCGTGACCCCAGTAGAACATGGCACGGATGTTTTCGCGCTGACGAATCTTGTCTTTGTCTTCAAGCACGCCATCAACCCAACGAGAAACAGGAATACCTGCACTGTTCATTGGTTTTTGGCCGCCGTATGCGTTGTCGTCGAAACGTCCTTTCACCCAGTCAAAGTCGATGTCCCAAACTTTAGACCAGTGGCGCCAAGAACCTTCAGACAGACCGTAGTATCCAGGAAGAGTGTCTGATAGTACGCCAAGGTCTGTTGCGCCTTGTACGTTATCGTGACCACGGAAAATGTTTGCACCGCCACCTGATTTACCGATGTTACCTAGCGCAAGCTCAAGTACACAGTAAGCACGTGTGTTGTTGTTACCCGTCGTGTGTTGAGTACCACCCATACACCAAACGATACAACCCGGACGGTTTTCAGAAAGTAGTTTCGCTGTGTGGTAAACGTCTTCTTCGCTTACACCAGTTACACGCTCAACTTCTGCTGGGTTCCACTTTGCGACTTCTTCACGGATCTCGTCCATGCCGAATACACGTTGGCGGATAAACTCTTTGTCTTCCCATTGGTTAGCAAAGACATGCCATAATACACCCCAGATAAATGCAACATCTGAACCTGGGCGAAGAGAAACATAGTGATCAGATTTCGCAGCAGTACGCGTACGACGAGGATCCGCAACAACGATCTTACAGTTGTTCTTCTCTTTCGCGATAAGGATGTGCTGCATCGCTACTGGGTGAGCTTCTGCAGGGTTTGAACCAATGAACAGCATCGATTTACAGTTGTGCATGTCATTGAACGAGTTTGTCATCGCACCGTAACCCCAAGTGTTTGCAACACCGGCTACTGTGGTTGAGTGACAAATACGCGCTTGGTGGTCAACGTTGTTGGTGCCCCAAAGCGACGCCATCTTACGAAACGCGTAAGCTTGTTCGTTACTGTGTTTTGCACTACCTAGGAAGTAAACCGAATCAGGGCCAGACTCTTTACGAAGTTCTAGCGCTTTGTTACCAATCTCTTCAATCGCTTGTTCCCAAGAAAGCTTCTTCCACTTACCGCCTTCCAATTTCATTGGGTACTTAAGACGACGTTCACCATGGCCGTGCTCACGAAGTGCTGCACCTTTCGCACAGTGTCCACCAGCGTTGAATGGGTGATCGAATGCAGGCTCTTGACCCGTCCAAACACCGTTTTGAACTTCAGCGTAAATACCACAACCCACAGAACAGTGAGAACAGATAGTACGTTTCACTTCTGTTTTCGCTTCTGGATCGACTGATTTAGCCTGTGCTTTCTTCATCATGCCAGGTGCAAATAGACTTGCACCTACTACCGCGCCACCAGCGGCTAATGAGGTGTTTTTCATGAAGGCACGTCGAGACACACCCAGTTGATTGGTTTCTTTGCTCACACTATCGGAGCGTTTGACAAGTTTCATCCGTTATCTCCTAAAGCGTGTCGTAGTAATCGCGAATATGTTGCGTTTCACGATAGCCCGTCTTCTTCATGTCTTCTTTCGGCATTTCAACCGTTTCTGAAGCAGTTGCCACTTTTGTTGTACCAGCGACAACGGCACCAGCTACGGCTGCAGTCGTTAAGCCTTTGAGTAAGTCCCTACGGCTTGTGTTTATTTCTTTATTATCTTTCATCATTGCTTCCTTACCTTACGGTAGATCTTTTTGGAGGCTTAATGCCCCTCTATCGATATAATCGCGTACTGCTCGATTACTCGTAATCAGTGACGTTTTTCACATCAATCTTTAATTTATGCTTACTGCTTTTTGTATTAACGCTAAAGCGCACTTGTTCTAACGTTAAGAATGCTTCACACAGCTGAGCTGCTGATTTGTAGAAGTTCGCACTTTCTGCGCTTTCAAGCTGACGCGTAAAAGAGTTAAACCAAGGGCCAAGATGCTTATTGAAAACGGCTTGTTGAAGCGCTTCTTCTTCACCAGTTAGCATTGCCATTACTTCACACAATGCAGCAATATGATCTTCTGGCTCTTTCACTTGATCATCACGCTCAATGCCTAAAAGCTCTAGGTCATGGCGAATCTCTGCCAATGGTTTTTCCATCATGGCGCCAGTTCTATGCCATGAACCAAATGGAACAATCTCTCCACGGCCAATGCCAATGAACAGATCTTGATATTCATCTTCTAATGCTTCGCGATTTGATTCCGTTGCCGCTTGTTGAATAGCAATCCAAGCTTTTTGCATCGCGCTCTCAGACGCTTCAATGTCTAGCGTCTTTAGGAAATCAATGACCTCTTCAGAAGGTGCGCTACGAAACAATGCAGAAAGAACCAAATAGATTTCAGTTCTTAGTGTCTGGTCTTGTTCAAATTTGCTTTGTGCTTGATCTAAATGAGTTTCCAATGCCTACTCCTAGTATTTCAGTTGCTTCAATGGGTCTTGAGCCATCGAATCAAACATATCTATCACACGGCAGTCTTCACACATCGCAATACGGTTAATTGCAGATTCGTCTGAAAAATGAGAGTGACCGCGTAACTTGCTTTGTAACATGTCAATCATAGACTGCGGTGCGAATGGCTTATGACAACGAATACATTCCGCTGCTTTCTCTTCATGAATCACAACAGCCTTCTGACGTTCTTCTTTCACCCAGTTCATGCGAGGTGTTAGAGTCAGAACATTTTCAGGACACGCTTTTTCACACAGGCCACATTGAATACAGTCTTGTTCTACAAACTTAAGTGATGGAGATGTGCCGTCAGTATGAAGAGCACGTGTAGGACAAACCGCCACACAACTCATACACAAAGTACAATCTTTGCTTTCACACGAAACCGTGCCATATGGCGCATTCGAAGGAAGTTCAACAATGTTCTCAACAGGAATGCGAGATGAAGACATAGCATCAAGTGCTGTGAACAGGCGTTGACGTTTATTGCCTTGAAGATCGCCAAGTGCAAGGTCGAATGAATCCACACATAGTGTTGGAGGACCTTCACGTAGAGATTCTAAGTACAGAATATCGATGGTTTCTTTCGGAATTCCGATTTGGTCTAGTAGCTCTTGAGCGATCCCTACTTCGTTATTCAGAACACGAATGATCGTTTCTGGCATAAAGCGAGATGCTGCAAAGAGAACTTGAGTCGCACCATTAACCAATGCTGCAAACCAAGTATCGATACCAATAGAAGGCAGTTCTTCAACAACAATTGGAATCACGTTGTCTGGTAGCGCTTTAAGTGCCATCACGTTGTAGGTCTCATGACGTGAGCTACAGATAAGCACGATAGGATCCAGACCGCCCGCTTGCTCGTAGTTAGCTAGCGTACGTTCAATGAATTTTTGAGTATCATCAGGATTAGGCAATGCGTAAGAGATAGCTTCTGTAGGACAGCTCGTTGCACAAGTACCCACGCCTTGACATAGGTAAGGGTTAATCTCAATCTTGTGACCCGTCTTATCAGAGCCTTCACTTGAAAGCGCACCAGCAGGACAAGCATCAACACAACGCTCACATCCTTTTACGCCACGAGAACTGTGCGCACAAAGGTCGGTGTCCAAACGGAAGAACTTAGGCTTATCAAACGTGCCCATTAACGTAGGAATTTCTTCTAACGCTTCAGCCAGTTTAGGATAGCCACGGCCAACTGGGTAATAACCCGGTACAGGTACTTCTTCTGTCATGCAGCTATTCAGACATAGGTCTAGAACAACATCGAAACAATCGTGATTAATCGCGACTTTTGCCAGGTTGCTTGATGTACCTTTACTTTCGATCACAACTTCAAACGTACCAAGGAAACCGGATACTTGAACCGAATTCGCAAAGTACAGTTCTGGGTTTGTGCCTTTTTCGCCATCTGTTGACAATAAGGTTAGGCTCGTCAATTGAGGCAATTGCGCCGCAGCACTTTCGATGATCGTAGTTGGACCAATAATCAGCGTATTACCACCGCTTTCATAACTGACTGTCGGTGGAATCAGATTTGTTAACTCAACTGTATTTTCAAATGCATACAGTCTTGCTTTAGCGTTATTTGAATTTGCTTGTTCTAATAATTGTTTAAGCATTGCTCAGTTCCATCTTTGGACATGGATAATCTGTTCAACTTTCATTGTAGTAAGCGATAGAGAACTTGCTGAGTAATCCGTTAACAACTAACCCTTTAGCCAGTGTGTCGTTTGTCAGACCGTGAACTCGTCTATCTACAAAAAAGTTGATAATGAACGTTATTTAGCAAATGCCATGCCAATTTAATATACCTTATATATCAGTAATTTAGTTCTTTATAACGTTTATTGTGCGTATAAAAAAACCGCTTGGGACATTTTGTCGCAAGCGGTTCATTGAGTGTTTAGTCAAAATGTACCTATTCTTTGTGTGGTATATTTTGTCCCATCTCTTTCAGGTCAGCTTCGTCTGACATTGTAGCGTTATTATCTGATACTGTGTTTTTATACAGTTCTTTTTCTTGTTCGGTAATTTCGGCACTTTCTGACGTTTCAAGTTCATTATCAGATACCTCAAGATCGCCTTCAGAATTTTCTAAAACTTCACCTTCATCTTTATTATCAATGAGTTGCTCTTCTTCTGGCGCAGCTTCTTCTTCCGTTTTATCTTTAACCCAATCACGCAAGGTTTCCGCAACCCCTTCAGAAAGAGACTTCAAATTACTGTAATCGTCGTCGTAATCATCTAAACCATCACGAACGTTGAACTCTTCTGAGAGGAATAATTTACGCAATGCCGCTTTTTTTACGCTTTCTGAGGCTTCTGACACCAATAATTGAGCAACAGACAAGTCTTCAGTCGTTTCTGATGCTATCTCCTGAGAGTCAATAGTTTGAGAATCGACAGCGTGTTCTGGAGACTCTTTTTCCAAAGCTCCACGTTCTAGTGACTCCGATGTTTCTGCGTCTATAGATGAAGCAGCAGACGAAGCTTCAGTGGAAGTAAGCTCAGTTTCCTCTAGCGTTTGTTGCGCTTCTAATGGTTGGTCGGTTGATTCATCAAGCTTTCGTTGAGACCAACGGCTAAAAAAGTTAGTTGCCATTTGATCGACCCGCGCCTTTACGTTTCTTACGTCTTGCTTCTAATAACTCGCCATGACGACCGATGAATGCTTCCATCCAAGCTTGTACAGGCAATGGAATGTCGTATGAAAGGACTTGGTTGTCACCGTCCATGTATTGCCCTGCAACGGTTTGTGATGCTGTAAGTAACTGAATGACGGGCTTAACACCAGAATCAACATTATCCATCACTAAGAAAAGCTTAGGTTGCTGCGAGCTGAGGTTGAAACGATAGTCTGTACGCTCGTCTTTATGTAGTTGGAGCAAACAAACGTCTTGGGCATTATCTTCTGGCGACAGTTCAAACCCCGTCAATTCCCATTGCGTTGTTATCCAAATACCTGTTTTGATCTCTTTTTCTATTCTTTGGACACCGATTGGCCAAGCTGCTTCTGTTTTTTCATATTGTTCTTTGAATTCTTTTATCTCAGACATACTTCACCCAATTGATTTTCTTTGGTCTGAATACACTTAGGACATTTTGTACTGTGCGCATTCATATACACCCCATAAAGCAATAAACACGCCAATACGGATTGACTGTGAGAGCGTATCTATAGCGTTCGTTATCAAGTTGTCACTATAACGTTAGTCGATACTGGTTATTTCAGACAACTCCACCCGGTGAACTCTCATATTTTGCGCTATTTTAATCTAATGCTTCATGTTTCCATCAATCCCCGTTATTTTGGAATGAGATTTGCCTTAGCTAATTCGCTAATGTTATTCACAGAGATATGTATTCACAGATCTATGGCATGTTCAGAACGATAATCGAAACCTAGGCCGTAGCGAACCAACAAACTAGCGCATTGATGAATGAGAGCCTTATTGCTCTTGTTGACTTCTTATCTCATAAAATCGCTATCTCATTAAGTAGGAAATGACTGTGGTAAAACCAAACATAATAAAAACCAGTGAGAACCCACTTCAGACAATCGAAGTTGAAGTGTTTGATGAATATGGCGAAAAGCTAACGAAACAGATCGCGTGTGAGCGCCCTCTTACCGTAATGTTGAACTGGAAAGAGATCGTAACCTTAATGACATTGGGCTCTCGTCCTGAGTCATTAGTCTTAGGCTATTTGAAAAATCAAAGCTTCCTTTCCGACCCTGAAGCGGTTGAATCTATTATCATCGATTGGGAAACCAGCTCTGCTGCGGTTATCACCAAAGAAGACACGAGCCAACTTGAGCAAGCGCTTAAGAAGAAGACAGTAACCTCTGGCTGCGGTCAGGGCACTATGTATGGCAACGTGATGAAGCAGTTGGAAGATTACCAAGTGCCTCAAAACAAGATTAAACAATCTGAAATCTACACAGCGCTTGAAGCGCTGACTCATTATAACGATACCTACAAGAAAGCAGGCGCGGTACACGGCTGTGCGGTTTGTAAAGACGACAAGGTTCTATCGTTTGTTGAAGATGTTGGCCGACACAATGCCGTTGATACATTGGCTGGTGAGATGTGGCTTAACAAAGAGTCAGGTGAAGACAAGATCTTCTATACCACAGGTCGTTTAACGTCTGAGATGGTAATTAAGGTTGCTCAGATGGGTATCCCTGTTCTGTTATCACGTTCTGGTGTAACACAAATGGGCTTAGACCTTGCTCAGAAGTTCGGCATCACCACTATTGCACGCGCAAAAGGTTTACGCTTCCAAGTGTTCACAGGCGCAGACAAGATCGACTTTGATGTGAAAGGCGAACAATCAGCGTAAGTTCTTTAAAGACAAACTTCTCTAAAGGCAAGTGCTATCTAAAGCCAATTTTCAGATGAACTCATATAAGGTGTAGGCGAAGGCTTGCACCTTTTTCTTTTGTGTCCTCTATTCGATTTAGTCTCCTTATCATTCTCTCTCCTTGCTCCATCATTTTATTCGCATAATTTTTACAGCCAGTTCGCTGTTACCACCCTTTCTGCACGTTATTTCAGCAACAGAACGCGCTCAATATTACTGTTTAGTTTTACTTAACGTTAATTTCAAAATTACTAGATATACCAAACATTAACAATTCTTTATCTTGTGCTCCGTGAACAGAACGAAGCACGCACTTATTGTGCCGCTTGGTGAAAGTTTCACTTCTTTGAATGCTCACTTCGAAGAAAACACATAAGAAAAAAGAATTGGATAACAATATGAAACAGCCTTTAAAAGCTTTAGCAATTGCTCTTGGATTGACCTTGGGCGCCAACTGTCACGCAATTGAACTTAAGCCGGTCGATACTGACTTTACATTACAAATACTGGGTTCAGGTGGTCCTATCTCGGATGACCTACGTGCATCCTCAGGTGAAATCGTATGGTGGAAAGGCAAATCACGAATCATGATTGATGCCGGTGGCGGTGTTTACCTACGTTTCGGTCAAGCGGGTGCAAAACTTGAAGACCTAGATTTTATGGGTATTACTCACTTCCATACCGATCACGTCAATGACATGCCTGCTCTTCTTAAAGGTGGCTACTTCTTTGAACGTGAAAAGGCGTTGGAGATTTCAGGTCCAGCCGCAGGCTCAGCCTTTCCAAGCCTCAACGGTTACTTTGCAGCGAACTTTGACCCAGACCATGGCGCATACGCTTACCTTGCTGGCTTATACGATGGAACCGATGGTCTATTCCCAGTCAATCTTACCGATGTTGACTATCAATCCACAGTGCCAACCGTTGTTTATGAAAAAGATGGTTTGAAGATCACTGCTCTGGGTATTCCTCATGGTGATGTGCCTTGTCTCGCTTACCGAATTGAAAGTGAAGAAGGCGTAATGGTGATTTCGGCTGACCAAAACGGTAGCAACCCTGCGTTCTTAGACTTCGCTCGTGGTGCCGACATCATGATGATGCCAATGGCGATTCATGAACAAGCCGATGGTGTCTCTACATTCATGCACGCTAAGCCTTCTGTCATTGGTGAAATTGCAAAAGAGATCAATCCAAAAATGTTGGTACTTAACCACTGGATGGGTCTAGGCCTTAAGCGCAAATCTGAATCAATCAAAATTGTACGCGAATACTACGACGGACCAATCATGTCTGGTCGTGATTTAGCGAGCTTCCCTATGTCTGCTGTAAAGGAGAAATAATATGAACAACAAAATCGCCCTATCAATCGCGATCACGTCTGTGATTAGCCTTAACTCTGCAATGGCATTTGCTGATGCACCTGCCGAAGCCCCTGTTGAAGCTAAACAATCTTCAGGACACGGTGGTAAATGTGCTGCGGGTAAATGTGGTACAGAAAAACGCTTCGAAAAAGCGGAACTGACCAGCAACCCTCAAGACCGTTTAGTGCGTGCTCGTGACGGGAAATGTGGCTTAACGGCTGAAGGTATCTCGCCAAGCAAAGAGCGCATCTTAACGGCGAATAGCAAGGTGACAGGTGGTGTATGTGGCCAGTAGAAACGCATAAAACTAAAGCTATAAAAAATAAGGCTTTAAAAACCAAAGCTTTAGCATCAAATGACCAAGCCCCTAAAAGCAGCGAGTTAAACCATAAAGTGCGAACCATTCAGAATACAGACAAAGGCATTGGGCTACGCAGTGAGCATATTGAACTGCTCGCTCGTTCCCCAAAGCACCCTGATATTGATTTTCTGGAACTGGCTCCCGAGAACTGGATGAGCTTAGGTGGTCTTAAGCGCGAACAACTACAGGATATAGCGAAGCAATACCCTTTGATCGCACACGGTTTAAGCTTATCCATTGGAGATTGTCAGCCGCTTAACACGAAGTTTGTACGTCAGGTTGGTCAATTTCTCGATGAACTGAATATTCAGGTATACAGCGAGCATTTGAGCTTCTCTCGAGACAGCCAAGGGTATCTGTATGAACTGTTACCCGTGCCACGTCACGCAGAAAACATCGGCTATTTAGCGGACAGAATCAAGCAAGTCCAAGACATCATTCAACGTCCTTTGGTAATGGAGAACATATCTTATTACCACAACTACGGAGATGAGATGCCTGAGGGTGAGTTTATCGCTGAAATAGCAAAGCGTAGTGGCTGTGAGTTGTTGGTCGACATCAACAATCTCTACGTGAACAGTCAGAACCACCACTTTGATGCGGCTGAAATGCTTAAAGCTTTACCGAGCGATGCTATTCGCTATTACCACATTGCTGGACATTTAGTTGAAAGTGATGGCTCAGGTGGAGGCTACAAATCGCTGATTGATACCCACGGAATGCCGGTACAGCAAGCGGTTATTGACTTGGCGCGTTACACCTTCTCTATTCATGGCAGTAAACCGTTATTGCTCGAAAGAGACAACAACGTACCACCTTTGGTCGTGCTGACTGAGGAATTACGAACGATGCACAGTCAGGTTCTAGATGCTGGTATTGCTCATCGCCCAATGAATCAGGAGTTGGTTTATGCATAACCCTCCTAGCATGATGATCACTCAAACACACGCACTAACCGCACTGATACGTTCGCCACTTGAAGACAACGCAGTGTGTCGATACAGCGAGTTCATTAGAGATAACGTATTTGGTGTATTGAACAACACATTCCCGCTGTTTTGCCAGCAAGTCGACCAAGACCAACTACTGATATTGGTTGATGAGTTTGTTGTCGTGCATTACGCCTCAGAGCCGGAGTTTCATCATATAGCAACTGAGTTTGTCAGCTTTATCCAGCGTCGCACTCAGCCAATGGGTATGTCTAATCTAAGTGATTTGTCTACTTTGAGTGCGAGTCATGACCTTACAGCCGACCAGCTTGCGGTGTTGGAGTACGAATGGTGTGCCTTTTGCGTTGAAATTGACGCTTCAAAGCAAGTATTGCCGATGTCATGGACGGGTGATCTTCGTGTTGATGAACAACAGCTTCAATTGGGTTTGTTAGTCAACAGTACGATGAAGCTCGTACAGGTACCTTTCCTTGTTCATGGTGAGTCACTGACGTTTCTAACACAAAGGCGACACCCCATTTATTACGCGATTTATCGCGACCGTGACCAACGCGTCAACACGATAAAACTAAGAGAAATTGATGTTGCGATTATTCAAATAATTCAACAACAACCAAATCGTTCTTTAGCCGATATAAAACAAATAATTGCTCAACAATTGGCGAGATTCGAGTTTATTAATTGGGTCGAACATTTCAGTGAAGTTGAACTGATTGGCGTTCACTCTTTAGGAGAAAAATTATGATTAAGTCAGCCCTCAGCTGGTACGACGCTATTGTCGAAAAATGCAAACAATACGATTACTTAGTACTGCTTTCAGTACGTCTTTATTTGATTCCGGTGATTTACGTCGGTGCACGCTCTAAAGTGCTGGGCTTCTCGGGAACAGTGGCATGGTTTGGTGCTTCAGCAGCCGATGGTGGTCTTAACCTTCCCTTCCCTGAGCTACTGGCATTCCTAGCGGCAGCGACCGAAGTATTAGGTTGTATCTGTATCGCGTTAGGTCTGTTTACTCGCTTTATCTCGATTCCAATGATTTTCATGATGAGCGTAGCAAGTGCAATGGTTCACTGGAAACACGGTTGGGATGCGATTGCGACTGGTGGTATGGAAGCAACCGTTCGACTTAACGGCTTCATCGAATGGCTCGCGGTTAACTTCCCAGGTCGTTACAACTACATCACAGAACTTGGCGACCCGGTAATGCTGAACAACGGTATGGAGTTCGCAGGCACCTACTTCGTGATGCTGTTAGTACTGCTTGTTTACGGTGGTGGCCGTTACGTGAGTGCAGATTACTGGCTACGTAAACAGTTCTCTAAAAAACAAAACAAAGCACTTCGTTGGTAATAGATTCTTTTCACACAGCTACATGTAAAACCCTTAATTAGTTCTCTCTAATTATCATCTTATTTTCCATTATCTTACCCGTCACACTCGTGGCGGGAAGGAGTTTTTATGCTTACAGATGTCGTTGATCTGTCGCGGTTTCAATTCGCAAGTACCGCTCTTTATCACTTTATATTCGTCCCCCTAACTATAGGCCTCTCCTTCTTACTCGCAGTGATGGAATCGCTGTATGTCATGACCAACAAAACCATCTACAAGGACATGACCAAGTTCTGGGGTAAGTTGTTTGGTATTAACTTTGCTGTCGGTGTTGCTACCGGCTTAACCATGGAATTCCAGTTTGGTACTAACTGGGCTTATTACTCGCATTACGTAGGCGATATCTTTGGCGCCCCGCTCGCCATTGAAGCCTTGATTGCGTTTTTCTTGGAATCAACCTTAGTCGGTATGTTCTTCTTTGGTTGGGACAAGCTCTCTAAGCGTCAGCACTTATCGGTAACTTGGTTGACGGCGTTGGGTTCGAACTTCTCTGGTCTGTGGATTCTGATGGCCAATGGCTGGATGCAAAACCCGGTGGGCGCAGAGTTTAACTTCGAAACCATGCGTATGGAGATGACAGACTTCGTCGAAGTGATCTTCAACCCAGTGACTCAAGTGAAGTTCGTACATACCGTTGCGGCAGGTTACACAACCGGCGCGCTATTTATCATGGGTATCAGTGCTTACTACATGCTTAAAGGGCGTGATTTACCGTTCGCTCGTCGTTCATTTGCAGTAGCAAGTGCTTTTGGTATGGCTGCGATTGTTTCGACAGTGATGCTAGGTGATGAATCTGGTTATGAATTGGGTGATGTTCAACAGGTGAAGCTAGCGGCTATTGAAGCTGAATGGCATACAGAAGAAGCCCCTGCCTCATTCACACTGTTCGGCTTCCCGAATCAAGAAACCATGGAAACGGACTACGCGATTAAGATCCCTTACGTGATGGGTATTATCGCAACGCGATCTTTGGATACGCCAGTTGTCGGTATTCATGATCTATTGGCAAAGAATGAAGAACGTGTTCGCAGCGGTATCTTAGCTTATGGGCTATTAGAAAAACTGCGTTCTGGTGATAAATCACAACAAAATATCGATGATTTTGAATCGGTTAAACATGATTTAGGTTATGGATTACTGGTTAAGAAATACAGCGATAACGTAGTGGATGCAACAGAGCAACAGATCAAACAAGCAGCCAAAGACACAATCCCAACGGTTGCCCCTCTGTTCTGGAGCTTCCGCATCATGGTGGTGTGTGGCGTCTTGATGTTTGCCATCATTGGTCTTTCATTCGTACAAATTTGTCGTCATAAGATTGGTACCAACCGTTGGTTACTGAAAGCAACAATATGCGCGATTCCACTACCTTGGATTGCCTGTGAAGCCGGTTGGTTTGTTGCGGAATACGGTCGTCAGCCTTGGGCTATTGGTGAAATTCTGCCAGTAAACATGGCGGCTTCTAATCTACCCGCTTCAAGTCTATGGATCTCTATCGGATTGGTTTACTTGTTCTACACCGCATTCCTAATTGTAGAAATGTTCCTGATGGTTAAGTTTGCAAAAATGGGCCCGAGCGCACTGAAAACGGGTCGCTATCACCATGAGCAATCAAACCAAGATCTAGCCGTTACAGGTGAGCAAAGCGCACCGCGTCAGCTAGATAAAACTATCGACCTTCATTAAGGAATTCAGATGTTTGATTACGAAAATCTTCGCCTGTTTACATGGGCAGTTATTGGCGTGTTGTTGATCGGTTTTATCATTACCGATGGCTTCGACATGGGCGTTGCGGCGTTGCTCCCTGTTCTAGGCAAGTCAGAAGTTGATCGACGAATCATGATTAACTCGATTGCCCCTCACTGGGATGGCAACCAAGTTTGGTTGGTTACCGCGGGTGGCGCTATCTTTGCGATATGGCCTGCAATCTACGCGGCTGCGTTCTCCGGGTTCTATTTAGCCATGATTATCGTGTTGGCGACCTTGTGGTTAAGACCGCTCGGTATGGATTACCGCGCTAAAATCGATAACCCGCAATGGAAGAAAGCGTGTGATATTGCACTTATCGTCAGTGGCTTCATTCCTCCGGTTATCTTTGGTGTTGGTTTCGGTAACTTGATGATTGGTGTTCCGTTTGAATTTAACGAATTGCTAATGATGTCATACCAAGGTGGTTTCTGGGATCTACTCACGCCCTTCCCACTACTATGTGGCTTGGTGAGCTTGGCGATGGTTGTCACGCAAGGCGCGGCATTCCTACAGATGAAAACGACGGGTGATTTAAAACAACGCGCGCAGAAAGTGATCGTATGCATGGCGCTTGTCACTGTCGGACTGTTTATTGTTGGTGGGATATACGCGTATACACTTCCGGGTTACCTGATTACTAGCCCAGTTGTGACTGATGGTGTTTCAAACCCGTTGCTAAAACATGTCATGAAGTTTGATGACTTACTGTTACATAACTACGAAAACTATCCAGTACTTTGGGGAATCCCTGCTCTAGGCATCATCGGAATGCTGAGTTGTGCAGTGATGACTCGACTTAACCGCGCTGGTTTGGCCTTCGCTTCGTCGAGCTTATCGATAGCAAGCATCATAACGACAGCAGGCGTTGCGCTATTCCCAATGATCATGCCATCTAGCTTGATGCCATCGCATAGCTTAACGCTGTGGGACGGAACATCGAGTGAGTTGACACTAAGCATTATCTCGGTTGTCGCAGTTATCGTGGTGCCAATTATTTTGGGTTACACAATCTGGTGTTACTACAAAATGTTCGGTCGACTAGATAGCCAATACATTCACGATAACAGTTCGTCACTGTATTAATTAAAGATGAAATAGGAGGATAACCTATGTGGTATTTATGTTGGGTACTGGGCGTCTTACTCGCCTGCGCGTTTGGAATCATTAATGCGCTGTGGTTAGAGCACACCGACTTTCTCGATGAACAAAACGAATAAAGCTGATCGGTAAAGTTACTAACAACTGTTAACTCGATAGTAAGCTAACTACTTAAAATAACTGAAAGTCCTCACTTAATGCGATGCCTGCAATTTCAAAGATTGCAGACATGAGTGTTAATGAGGACTTTTTCTTTTCGCATCTAATTTCACGTGCTTAACCTCATCTTATCCAGCAAAGTCGGCTCTTCAAATTACTAAGTTAATCGTTAAGTTGGTTCATATCATCGATTAAGTTGCTTTCCCCACCAACTGACCTTGCTTTAACAACTCTATAGGCTATTAGTTACATATCCATCATTTAAATGTATCTAATAGCTATTAAGCATAGATGGACATGAAACGTCATCGGCTAAAGGGAGTTAACCATGAACAATCCATCAGAACCTCAGCATCGTTTGCTGTCTCTTTCTATTCGCAGTAAGTTTATTTTAATCAACCTCACCCTGTTTATTTCTGTTTTTATCTATGCCATCTACGAGCAATTCAGCTTAGACAAATTGGAATCATTGGAGATCGCTGCAACCGAAAATCTCAGAAGCTCAGTCGATTTATTAACGCTTAGGCGACATGAGAAAGACTTCTTGTCTCGCCACGATCAAAAATACGCAGAGCGTTTCGATAAAACCGCCGAGACATTGAATCAAAGATTGGTGACGTTGAACCAAACCCTAACCTCGCACGAGCTTCACCTGACCGATCAAATGACCAAGATCTCCGATACCCTTCATCAATATCAGAAACAGTTCCACCAGATCGTCAATCAAGTGAACGACATCGAACGCACAACCCCACCTTTGGGCATTGTCGCAACTCTCGATGGAAAAAGAACAACGCTGAAATCAGCAATCGAATCAGAATCAAGTTTGGCACTGGAACTTGCGTTGTTAGAGCTGATCGAAAAAGACTTCCATTACCTCGCACATATTAATAGTCAAACGAATGCAGCGTTAACCAAGGCTCTTGTTGAGTTTGAACCCTACTCCCAAACTTCGATTGCGACTGAACAAGCCTATTCCGAATATAAGGCTGCGGTTGAAACTCTGTTGGTTGCTAACAGCAATCTAGGTTTGTCTGCAGAGTTGGGGCTTAGAGGCGCCTTACGTAGCAATGTTCATCAAACGGAACAAGCCATTGAAGAAGTGCAGAATGAGATAAGCCAAGCGATTACAGCGGCAGTTAGAAACACACAAAACATGTTACATCTGTTTGGTGCAGCTATCGTCGCTCTGCTTTCTCTGTTATTGGTGTTCATCGGTCGCAACATCCTGGGTCGTATCAAAGCGATAAACGTGATGATGGAGTCTATTGCAAATGGAGATGGAGACTTAACCGTCAGAATGAACGCCAAAGGTAACGACGAGCTCGCTCAACTTGCCCACTCGTTCGATACCTTCATCGATAAACTGCACGGTAACATCAAAGAGCTATCCGGTGTGATGACGGTGTTGACAGACAGTTCATGCAGCTCTGAAGAAGCGGCAGTTAAAAGCATGAGCAATGCAGAGAAACAAAAGCAGCAATCTGAATCGGTAGCGACGGCAGTCAACGAATTAGTGATGACCAGTAATGAGGTGACGGCGAACATCGAAAATGCCGCAACCAATGCCGAGAAGATCAAAGAAAATGCCCATCAAGCGCTACAAAAAACACAATCAACCAACGACAGTATTAATGTCTTGGTAGAAAACATCGCAGAGTCTCAGGATCTCATCGTTCAGCTCGAAGAACAGAGCCGTGAAATCAATCAGGTGGTCACGACTATTCAAGGTATTGCTGAGCAAACTAACCTATTAGCACTTAATGCTGCGATTGAAGCAGCGCGTGCTGGCGATCATGGACGAGGTTTCGCTGTGGTTGCATCGGAAGTGCGAGAGCTTTCATTAATGACCAACGACTCAACCCATCAAATAGAATCCACGATTCACGGTTTAACCACTGGGATAGACAAGACCGTCGCTAAGATGACAGCGAGCTTAGAACAAACTGAGCTGGTGAAAAGCCAAACCAAAGACGTGGTGAATGCGATAGAAGGAATACACTTCCAAGTTGGCGAGATGTTCGACTTAAACAGTCAGATCTCAACAGCGTCCGAAGAGCAATCGATGGTTTCGGTTGAGATTGACCGAAACATTACGGATATCGCTCACCTTGCCAGTGATACCTATACCGTGGTTTCTGGATCAGTACGTTGCAGTGAACAAGTCTCGAGTGTGAGTGTGAAGCTAGAGAAGATTGTCGCGCAGTTTAAGTACTAGTGATTAGTGATTAGTGATTAACGCAAGCTAGTTGATTTATGCGGTATGGAAAAACAAAAGGCCTCTATCTGATTGCTAAGATAGAGGCCTTTCTAATTTTGAATACGCACTAACGTGTTATTACGTATTAGCTCTTGCTACACGGTATTAGCCGCGTGCTTTCAAGAACTCAGCGTAAGTACCGCGGAAATCGTTGATCTTGCCATCTTTGATTTCAAGGATACGAGTTGCAAGCGAGTCTACGAATACACGGTCGTGAGATACGAAGAACAATGTGCCTTTGTAGTTCTCAAGAGCCAAGTTAAGCGCTTCGATAGATTCCATATCCATGTGGTTTGTTGGCTCATCCATTAGAAGGATGTTTGGTTTATGCATCATGATCTTACCAAGAAGCATACGACCTTGCTCACCACCAGAGATAACCTTTACAGATTTCTTAATGTCGTCTTGACCAAATAGCATACGACCTAGGAAGCCACGAACAACTTGCTCGTCTTCGCCTTCTTGGCGCCATTGGCTCATCCAATCAAACAGGTTCATGTCTTGTTCGAAGTCATGTGCGTGATCTTGAGCGTAGTAACCGATGTTTGAGTTTTCAGACCACTTGTACTCACCAGTACGAGGCTCAAGAGCGCCCGCTAGTGTGTTAAGCAGTGTTGTTTTACCCACACCGTTTTCACCGATGATAGCAACACGCTCACCTACTTCGAAAATACCGTCGAACTTGTTGTATAGGTCTTCTTCAAAACCTTGAGATAGGTTTTCAACCACAAGTGCGTTACGGAATAGCTCTTTAGACTGTTCGAAACGGATGAATGGGTTTTGACGGCTAGACGCTTTAACTTCGTCTAGTTGGATCTTATCGATCTGCTTAGCACGTGACGTTGCTTGCTTCGCTTTCGATGCGTTAGCAGAGAAACGAGATACGAACGTTTGAAGTTCAGCAATTTGTGCTTTCTTCTTAGCGTTGTCAGACAATAGACGCTCACGAGCTTGAGTCGCAGCCGTCATGTACTCATCGTAGTTACCTGGGAATAGACGAAGTTCGCCGTAATCAAGGTCAGCCATGTGTGTACAAACAGAGTTTAGGAAGTGACGGTCGTGCGAAATGATGATCATTGTGCAGTTACGTTGGTTTAGCGTATCTTCCAACCACTTGATGGTATCCATGTCCAGGTTGTTCGTTGGTTCGTCAAGAAGCATGATATGCGGGTCTGCAAACAGTACTTGAGACAATAGAACACGAAGTTTCCAACCCGGTGCTACTTCACTCATCAGACCGAAGTGCATTGATTCTTCAATACCTACCGCTAGAAGAAGCTCACCCGCTTTAGCTTCTGCCATGTAGCCGTCCATTTCAGCGAACTGAACTTCAAGGTCAGCCACTTTCATGCCGTCTTCTTCGCTCATTTCTGGCAAAGAGTAAATGCGGTCACGCTCTTGCTTAATAGCCCAAAGCTCTTTGTGACCCATGATAACCGTGTCGATTACCGTGAATTCTTCGTAAGCAAATTGGTCTTGGTTTAGCTTAGCAACGCGCTCGTTTGGATCGTAGCTTACGTTACCAGCACTTGGTTCTAGTTCACCAGATAGGATCTTCATGAACGTCGATTTACCACAGCCATTCGCGCCGATTAAACCGTAGCGGTTGCCTTCGCCGAACTTAACTGAAATATTTTCGAAAAGTGGCTTAGCGCCGAATTGTTGGGTGATATTTGCTGTGGAGATCAATGCCATTACCTTTTTAATGTGAAAAACGCCGCAACGTTACTTGTTCAGGGCTTTAACTGCAAGTATTGATTGCAATTACTGGCCATTAAGTGAGTGATAACCTAGCCAAATCATAGTTTGAGCTGACTCACATTTTTGATTTTCTATTTATCGCCGTAAAACCGTCGATTTTAAGGAAAAACAAAATATCGAACAGCGCCTCATAATAGGCGGTATATAACGCCCCAAATCATGCCAACCATTGAATATATCGTATGCTGATTGGTCACAGTAAAAAACAACCCGATCAACGCAACAGCAGACATAACAAAGATGCTCAAATACTAGCTTAATCCCTGACAATTTCATGACAAAATCGCTCGAAACAGGAATAAAGTACTCGCCCCCGACACGGGGTTGGATTTCACAAAGTCAGATTATCTAACTATAGTAATCCTAACCTCATAATTCTAAGAGACTTTTATGCGTTCACTATCGCGCTTCTTAATCCTCACTTTGGCCATTCTCTCTTGGCCTAGTCATGCCAACTTGGAATATGACTTACAATCTCAGCCGCAGGTATCCGATTCCGCTGTTGATCTCGATGACCGAATTGATTCGTTACCTGATCCCCTCTTTATGGAGCCTTCGGACAGACGCCAAGTCAATATATTGCTTGCTGAAGTGCTACAAGTTCAAAAGCAGGAAATCAAAACCTTCGAGCAACAGATAAAAGCCTACAGAGTGAACAACGACGCCGAACAATGGTTTGCCGTTCAAACCAGTTACGTCACTTTGAATAGCTTGAATGTGAGCAAGCAACACCTGTTAGAGCAGACGAACTCCGCTAATAAAGAGCGTCTAACGGGTTTTGGCCCTTACGGCGTAACTCAATTTAAACAAGAGTGGGAATTAACCAAGCTCAACATTGAGTATCTTGTTTACTTCCAGATTCGTAGCTTTAAAGCGCTCGTTAAAGACATCTTTATTTCGCCAGTGCCTGTGATTGGTGCATCGTTAAAAGTGTTGTTTATCTATTTTGGTTTAGTGTGGTGGCTTGCTAACAGCACTCGCTTGATCGAATTGTTCAGAATTAATTTTCTTGAAGCGAAAACGAACCCTCCATTTTTAGTACGTGTGATCTGGTATATCAGCCGCGCTGATCGTGCGATTGCTTGGTTAATCGCGATTACGCTTTCTCTAAGAGTGCTCTCCAGCATCCCTAGCCTACAACACCTGATTTTCCTTGAGATCTTCACCTGGTGGATTCTAGGTGGTTCGATTGCCATCAGCTTTATTTTGGAATTTGCGTATCGTTTGGGTCGCACATCCAATCAAGAAGTGATTGCGCTGCGCCTATCGACTATTCGCCGTTATGTATGGAGCTTCATTGTTGCGGGTGTGACCCTTCAGATATCGAGCATCACGCTAGGCAAAGGTACTATCTATAGCTGGATCTACAGCGCCCTATTTTTCTGGTTTGTACTGGTTACCATTTCAGTGCTTAGATTATGGCGCGCGAAAGTCTTTGATACGCTGCAACATATCTCCGATCGTCCGGTATGGGTGAACTGGGCAGTAAACCGTAAGGAAACCTTCCTACTCAATATATTAGCGACGGCAATTGGCATCGTATGGTTGAGCGTGTACAGCTTCCAACACCGCATCATGGCCTTGCTATCTAATTACACGCTGTTTAGCCAAGCTTTGGCTTATCTATTTAGAATCGAAGTGGCTAAGCAGTCTGACCTTGATAAAAACCAACAAAACTTGGTTCGAATCAAAGGCGATCAAACCTATGAGTACATCCTGCCGGGTAATATCGACAGCACTCTAATTGATTACGCCGGTGATGAGGTTAAGCAACTGTCTCGCTACCTGATGTCAGACAGCCCTGCTATCTGTATTGTTTCAGGTGAACGTGGTGTGGGCGCAACAACGCTGCTTTATACCCTATTGCACAAAGTCTCTAACGCTGAACCTGTCTACGTAAGTTGCCCTTACGCAGGTTATCAAGAGCTGTTAGCACATCTAGCGGTGAGCATCGGCTTGGAAGAGAAAGCGACTGAGATTCAGATCTTGGCGCACCTTCGTAAAAGCAAGACCACGTACTTGATTGCGATCGACAATGCACAACGTCTAGTTAAGCCAATGGTTGGCGGCCTGTCTGATTTGATTCGTTTAACCAACCTACTGCGCCGTTCTAAAAAGAACCACCGTATCGTGATTTCGATTGCTAAATCGAGCTGGCGATTTGTCGATCGTGCGCGTGGTGAACGTCTGCTGTTTGATTTGGTGTGTTTTCTACCACGTTGGACAGAGAAACAGGTCGGTGAGCTTCTGAATAGCCGTATCAATACAGAGCTTGAGAAGCCGCTGTCGTTTGATGGTTTGGTGGTGCCTAAACAGTGGGACCAAGATGACATGAGCGAGGAAGACCGCGCACGCCAAGGTTTCTACCGAATCTTGTGGCATTACTCTGATGGTAACCCTACCGTTGCTCTGCGCTTCTTCCGACTTTCTTTGAATCGAAACAAAGATACCGATCAAGCCGTGGTGCGCTTGTTCCATGTTCCTGAAGCACAAGAGCTGGAAAACATGCCAAAACCTATGTTGGCTGTGCTTCGCTCTATCGTGCAGTTGGAAATCGCATCTCCGGAAGTCTTGTCTGATTGTACTCAGCTAAGCACGGCTGAGATAACGGGCATTCTGCGTTACTTTGAAAGCCGTGGTTATATTGGTTGGCATGAAGAAAAGGCTCGAATTTCCGAGCACTGGTTCCGCCACATTACTAACGTTCTCGACCGTCAACATCTACTGGTGAAGTAAAATGAAGAAATTATTTATCCTACTATTTGTTGGCTTGGCAAGTGCTGTCAGTTTCCCGACCTTTGCGACGGAAGAGTTAGCCAATGTAGAAAACATCTCAAAGATAGCTAGCCTAGTGCGATGGAGCGGCGTGTTCTTCTCCATGATCGTTATTGCTGCGATGTGGTTACTGCTCAAGTTCATCAACTCAATGGTGACCAGTTTTGGTAGCCAATTCGTGCAATATCGAATGTTGCTACAAAAACTGCAGTCGTTTACTCAGTTCTTTATCTACGTGAGCACTGGTCTTATCGTGTTCATGATGAGCTTTAGAATCAACGACCAAATACTGGCTTTGATTGGTGGTACCCTCGCCGTGTCGGTCGGCTTTGCGCTTAAAGACTTGGCAGCATCATTTATCGCGGGTATCACTGTGATGATTGATAGACCCTTTCAAGTTGGTGACCGTGTCACGTTTGAAGGCAACTACGGTGATATCATTACCATCGGTTTGCGTTCAGTGCGAATGAGAACCCTGAACGATGACATAATTACCATTCCGAACAACAAGTTCTTAAATGAAGTGACCACCAGTGGTAACTACGGTGCGTTGGACATGCAGGTGGTGATTCCGTTTTACGTCGGTATGGATGAAGACATCACCCTAGCCCGCGACCTGATTCAAGAAGCGGCGTCTTCAAGTCGTTACATCCACTTGCCGAAGCCTGTAACGGTTTTGGTTAAACAGACGATTACCGATAACTATCTAGCGATACAGCTAACTTGTAAGGCTTATGTCGTCGATACTGCATATGAGAAGCTGTTTGAAACCGACATTACCCTGCGTGTGATGAAAGAGTTTAAGAAGCACAACATCAACCCACCGAAGATTTCAGTGGCGGCGCATTAGGCTTGATGCTTTAGATGTCTGTTTCTTATAGCAAATGACTAGCGACTAGCCATAAATAAAAACACCTCCGAACTTATCGCAAGTGCGGAGGTGTTTTTTTATGAGCTTTTTATCTTCAAGCGAATAGTCCTATTGATGCTAAACCTTAAAGTATTTCAATTGCTCAGTAAGGTGTTCTGTAGTGTTCGCCATTTTCTGACTGTCTTCTGCAAGCGATTGTGAGGCCTGCAGTACCTCATTTGCAGCGAGATGAATCCCAGTGACACTTTCACTCATTTCAGTGGCTACCGTGCTTTGTTGCTCCGATGCGGCGGCGATCTGTGCGACCATGTCGTTGGCGTTGTGAAGCTCATTCACTATCACATCGAGTTGTTGGCGAGTTTCGTTAGACGCGATAACGCTGTGATCAACCTTCTCGTTACTGCTTTGCATTGCCTTAAAGGTGCGTTCTGCTTGTTGAGTCAGTTTCTCAATTGTGGATTGCACTTCGTTAGTTGAATTCTGAGTGCGGCTAGCAAGGTTACGGACTTCATCAGCAACAACCGCAAATCCTCTTCCTTGCTCTCCTGCACGCGCCGCTTCTATTGCTGCGTTGAGCGCTAACAAGTTCGTTTGTTCTGATACATCACGAATGACACCAACGACTTGGCTTATTTCAGTCACACCTGATTGCAGATCTCTGACTAAGTTGTTCGCGGTCGAAATGTTTTCTGAAACCTGAGATATAGTATCAGACGTTACCTGCATGTTTTGGTCGTTTTGGTTTGCGTGGTCTACAACCTTATTGGTGCTTGCGGCAGTGTTTTCAGCATTAACGGCGACATCAGAAATGGTGGCACTCATTTCTGTCATTGCGGTCGATAACAACTCAAGCTGTGCATGCTGTGAGTTAACACTGGTTGCCGCTTCTTCGCTGGCTTGAGCGATGTGGCTCGCCATATTACTGGATAAATCCGCCGATTCATTGGCTGTGCGAAGCGTGCTTTGCAGTTTGTCGAGCATGGTATCTATTTGCTGACTCATATCGCCCAGTTCATCTTTACGTGTCATGTTCATGCGTACACGAAGATCGCCATCGGCAATCTTATGGGTGTTGTCGATAAGCTTATTTAGTGGCACTAAGATGTTATTTGAAATCGCGTAACCCATCGCAAACAACAGGCCCGACAATACGACCGCAACCAATCCCTCTTTGAGCGCCAATGCATAGAACGCCTCTTGGATGTCCGCAACTAGGATGCCCGAGCCAACAATCCAATTCCACTCTGGGAACAGTTGTACGTAGGAGATCTTGTCTTTGAGTTCACCTTGCGGGCTCATCCATTGGTAATCAAGAAAGCCTTTCTCTTCTGGAGTACGAGAAATGGTGACCATCTCACGCCAGTGGTGTTTCCCCGCACCATCTTTAAAGTTACCCGCGTTCTTGCCATTGAGTTCAGGCTTTAATGGATGGATAACAACGTTGAGTTGCTGGTTTAAGATCCAGAAGTAATTGGTGGTGTCATAACGAAGGGTTTCGATCGCTTGAAGTGCTTGTTTCTTTGCGACCTCTTCACCGAGCACATTACGTTGGTTGTAATAGTAGCTCGCTAAGCTGACTGCAGTTTCGACTTGAGCACTGAGCTTATCTTGGCGCTCTTGCATGGAACTCGCACGCTGCTGCATTAGATTAAAAGTGGACGCCATTACCAATAGAACAACCGATAAAATGACGATGGAGACGAGTTTTGATTTGATAGATAAGTTACTTAATTTCATAGCTGGCTGACTTTATTATTTGTTTTGATTATGGATTTTCGGCCAAGGTATCAAAATTTCGTACAGTTCAGATGATATGCATCAAGATCAAAAGATATACACTGTGTTACATAACCAAAAAGAGGTGCTCGTCAAACCGGCAGAGGTTGAGATTTGGTTTGAGATAGATTAGTAGTGCGGAATTTTCGTGCTTGGGCTAAAACGTTCGTGCAATAGCCCAGGCGCGTTAGAAATATTATCAGATGATGATATCAGTGAATTGGTTCTTAGAACTTATAGGTTTGATACTAGCAATTGAGGCGTCGCTTTCTGTTGAAGATAGATACTAAAGCAACTTCCCTTACCTACCTCCGATTCAACTCGGATCTCGCCGCCAGTTTGGCTCAAGATACTCTGAGACACTGACAACCCTAAGCCTGTGCCATCACGTTTGGTGGTATAGAAAGGCGAGAAAATACGTTTCAGTTGTTCTTCCTTAATACCGCAGCCTTCATCTTGAACATGAACGATAGCGCCGTGAGACACGCCATTTTCAACCCAGTCTTCACTCGAAATGGTTAACGTGCCCTGACCGTCCATTGCATGAATCGCGTTCATTTGTAGGTTAACCAGAATCTGTAGCAATTGGTTTCGATTGACTTCGACTGAGGTTTTAGCGTTCAGCTGTGATACGTACACAATGCCTTTCTTCTTCGCACCTGTTTTTACGAGCGTAATACTTTCATCGACAATTGGATTGATATGTTGCCACGTAATTTCGTCTTGTACGCCACCGTGACGGCTGTATTGAAGCAGGCTTCGCGTGATATTTCGAATTCGGTCAATCTGCTCCATGATCGCGTGGACTTCCTCGTCTACACGGCTCACTTCATCGCCCAGTTCAAACTTCATCAGTTCAACGTTGCCAAGAATCACGGCGGTTGGGTTATTGATCTCATGAGCAATGCCTGCTGTTAATTCACCTAACGCGGCTAGCTTTTCATTGACCACCAGCTTATCTCTGGCTTGATTGAGAAGCTTGATATGCAGTTCGAGTTCTTCAGTTTTCTCTTTCAAACTCGCGGTACGAGAATGCACTTTGCACTCTAGTTCAGACGCCGCTTGTTGAATCTCTTGATTGCGCTCGTGCAGTAGATCCAACATCTTGTCGAATTGTTTAGCGAGCAGTGTCAGTTCGTGTTGATCATCCAAACCTAGCGTACCAATGCGCTTGTCTTGCCCCATCTGTACTAGCTTTACGACCTTATGAATGCGTTCAATTGGGTTAAAAAGATCACGCGCACCACGGTGAACGATCAAGCCGGATGCCAACAGCAGCAACACAATGGTAATGCTGATTTCGCCAAGGTTGGTCAAGTAGGTTTCTATCAGCGGCCAAATCAAATAACCGGTGTAAAGCATACCAATCACATTGTTAAACTGGTCATGGATTGGTTGGTAAGCTGTGATATACCAAGCATCGTAAACATACGCTCGATCTAGCCACTCTTTACCTTCATTCAAGACTTTCGAGTGAACCTCGTGAGAAACACGTGTTCCAATCGCGCGCCCTACACTGTCTTCACTGCTCAAAGGCACGTTGGTGCTAACACGAAGATCATCAAGGAAAACCGTGACCGTACCAATATGACGATTAAACCCTTCTCGTTGTGGATAGATAAGGTTACTGATTTGGTCAACAAGTTGAGTGCTGTTATTCAGTAAGATCCCACCATCTAGAAAACCAATTACATGATCATGTTCATCTTTGATGGATACAACGGTTCGGCTTACCAATCCTCGAGTCTCGACTTCTTGTCCGTTGAGCATCGGAACTTCTGCTTTTTTAGCGAGGTCACGATCGAGATAATTGAGTTCATTACGGCTTAAGACACTGAAAAATGAAGACTTGTGAGTTAAGTTTAGATATTCGAGTTTCTTTTCCATGCTCTCGACACTGCGCCAACGCAGAAAATCGAGCTCATAGCGAGATTTGTTCTCAGACACCCAGCGAGTTAGCTCTTCGTGTGAAAGATCACTCGCGAGTTTGGTTCGAAAGTTATAAGACTCGGCAAACGCACGAACGTTGTATGCTTGCTGATTTTGGATCAGGTGAATACTGTTATCGGCAACATCCAAACGCTCATCAACATCAATCAATGCGCCCTGCCACGTATAGTGAACAGACCAATAAAGAGTGATAGCCACAAGTGCACACAAGGTCAAAATGATCGGTGCAGATGTTAGGAATAATAAGCGGTAACGCACCATGGTTTTGAATCGGAACGTCCATTTAGACCACCAATGACGTCTAATCGGCATATTCTGAACCTTCTGTGTTCCAATCTTTGTACTTACGCTCTAGCGTTTTACGAGCAACACCCAGATCTCTTGCAGCCGCCGACTTATTACCATCATGGAAACTAACAAGCTGTTCTATGTGAGATTTCTCCACTTCTTTGAGTGTCCAGGTGTTTGGATAACCCTCGGCAGCGTCTGCATTATTCAAGTTTGGCATTTCTGCACCATGTGACACCGTCACTGAAATACTAGCCGGTACAGGATCGCCATTAATCTCTCGCCAATAGTGTGCTGGTGGCTTGTCTAACAGAATGCATCGTTCGACTAAATTTTTAAGCTCACGAATATTCCCCGGCCATTCGTATTCATTCATCGCCAATATATCTTCATGCGCCCAGTTTGGAACTGGCATACCAAGCTCTTGTGATAAAAGACGAGTAAAGTATGGAACAAGCTCAATCAAATCTGATGGACGCTCTCTCAATGGCACTACATCGATTTTAAGTACATTGAGTCGGTAGAACAGATCGCGACGGAAGTGGCCTTTATCGACCTCTTCCTGAAGGTTTCGGTTAGTCGCCGCCACCACTCGTACGTCAACGGCAATTTCCTTCTCGCTACCGACCGGACGAATGGTTCTTTGTTCTAATACACGTAACAACGCAGCTTGCATTGGTAGTGGCATTTCACCGATTTCATCAAGGAACAAGGTGCCACCACTTGCGACTCGGAAAAGACCTTCGCGGTTTTTCTTCGCACCAGTAAATGCGCCAGAGGTGTGTCCAAATAATTCACTTTCTAGAAGTTCAGGCGCAATCGCACCACAGTTGATCGGCACAAACGGCCCTGTGCGTTTGCTGGCTTCATGCACGCCACGTGCAACCAGCTCTTTACCCGTACCAGATTCACCTTCTATTAGGACCGATGCTCTAGAAGGTGCAAATTGACTGATAAGTAGTTTAAGTTGTTTAGTCTTGTCTGAATTACCGATTAATTCGGTTTTTATATGACGGCTAACATCGCGCTTCAACGCGTACTGCATTCTTTGGTCAAGGCGTTTGTCCATACAACGCAGAACCGCTTGTATCATTTGTTCTAAGTTGAAAGGCTTAAGAATAAAATCTGAAGCGCCAAGCTTAAGTGCAGATATGGTCATCTCCAGATCGGCATAACCCGTCATGAAAATCACATCGGCGCGTTTGTCGCTATCGTTAAAGGCTTCTTCCCACTCAATACCAGAGCGACCTGGTAGGTTGATATCAAGGACGATGAGATCAAAATGTTCGCTAGAACGTAGCGTTTCAGCTTCTTCAACCGAACCCGCGCTTGATACCTTGCCAAAGAACTTACCTAGTGCTTTCTTTAAGATAGCCTGCATACCCAATTCATCATCGACGACCAAAACGGAAAACGCCTGATACTGAGTCAATGTGTTCGGGTTGAGATTGGATACAGATGAACTAGGTAAAGACATAATGATTAGCCAGTGAGGAAAGTTGGGACAGAGTGTACCAATTAACCTTTTGTCCAACAGGGTCAATGTGCGACATTTTGTCCTAGCTCATGTTTTGATTCATTTTAACGGGGTAAATGGCGCAGTTTTGTCCGAAATAACAGCAATTTAATGAAATCTGATGCATTATTTGTTGGCATTAAGATTGCTTATAAGGTGTAGATTTCTAATTACAACAATTAGCGTCTTATGCACATGCCCTTCTTTGAGCCCTTTAAAACTGAAGGCATGTCATTCATTTATAACAGAATGGACATAATAATAATGAAAGCAATTCCCCTAACTATTGCAGCTCTATCGATCGTCAGTTACACGGCTAGCAGCGCGGAAGACACCACTCATATTAAGTTGGCGACAACCACAAGTACTTATCACTCTGGTCTACTGGACTACTTATTGCCTGAGTTCGAAAAGGATTCTGGTATCAAGGTTGATGTTCTTGCCGCTGGTACAGGTAAATCACTTCGCATGGGTGAAAATGGTGACGTTGATTTGGTGATGACTCACGCACCAAAGGCTGAAGCGAATTTCGTAGAAAAAGGTTACGGCGTTTTACCTCGTAAGTTGATGTACAACGACTTTGTCATCGTCGGCCCACAAAGCGACCCTGCAAAAATTGAATCTCAAAAAGCAGTGGCAGATGTGTTTAAAGCGATCGCGACTAATAACGTGACGTTTGTGTCTCGTGGCGACGACTCTGGTACTCATAAGAAAGAGATGGGTATTTGGGCGCAAACTAAAATTGAACCAAACTTTGGTGGTTACCGCAGTGTTGGTCAAGGCATGGGCCCTACTCTGAACATGGCGTCAGAGATGCAAGGCTACACCATGACAGACCGTGGTACTTGGTTGGCTTACCAAAACAAACTGGATCTAAAAATCCTTTTCCAAGGTGACAAGAACCTCTTCAACCCTTACCAAGTGATTCTGGTCAATCCTGAGCGCTACCCAAGCATTAACTACCAAGCAGCGAAAGTATTCAGTGATTGGTTGGTTAACCCTAAAGGTCAGAAACTGATTAACGACTTTAAACTGCATGGCAAACAACTGTTTGTTGCAAGCGCAGAATAGTTTGTTGTAAGTGAACCGTCGTTTTCTGTAAGTAAAAGTAGCGCTAAGGGTTCAACCCGAATCAATTAGCGCTACGCTTAACTAAACAGTTAACAGAAGCACCTAAGCAATATCGCTTTAAAAACTATCTTGTTTTAACAACAGATCGCTATAAAGCTGTCTCGCTTTAATAACGTTCACGCATAGAAACACAATCATGCTTAAGAGCAATAGCTGACCAACACACACTCAAATAGTTTGGGTCAGCTATGATTAACATCAGTCATTACCGATAAAACCTATTATCGATTTACACGAGATACTTCATGACCCTATGGCAAACAACGATTGATGCAATGAATCTACTTGTGAGTTTTGACCACGAATTGTGGAAAATCGTCGCGGTATCCTTCAGCGTATCTTTGTCCGCCATTTCATTGGTGATTGTTCCTGCAATCCTTATGGCTTTCTTATTGGCTTATACCGAGTTCCCCGGGAAATGGGCTTTGCTTTCAGTGATCAACACCCTGCAAGCGATCCCTACTGTGGTGATCGGTTTGTTGATGTACATGATGCTTTCTCGCTCTGGCCCGTTAGGTGATTGGCAATTGCTGTTCACCCAAAAGGCGATGATTCTAGGTCAGATGGTGATCTGTTTCCCTATCCTAGTTGCGATGATGCACGGCGCTCTGCAGGCCAGTGACCGCCGAGCGGTAGAAACAGCGCGCACACTTGGCGTATCAACAACACGCGTGGCGTGTACCTTGATTTGGGAAACACGTTTTCCTCTATTGGCTGCAACCATTGCTGCCTTCTCTCGTATCGTGACAGAGGTAGGTTGTTCAATGATGGTTGGTGGCAACATTATGGGGATGACAAGAAACATCCCTACAGCTATCGCCATGGAAAGCCACAAAGGCGCATTTGCTCAAGGTGTCGCCCTCGGCATGGTGTTATTAGCATTGGCATTAGCCCTTAACTTTTTCCTTTCCAGTGTGAGAGGAAAAGGCTATTTAAGAACTTAGGAACGCTGTCATGAGTATAAAAATAACAACGCAGCAAATTTCAATGCGCTACAAAGAGCGTGTTTTGTTCCACATTCCCGAATTGTCGATCGGCCCCAACGATGCCATTTATCTCAAAGGAGACAATGGTGTTGGTAAAACGACCCTACTTAAAATCTTGTCTGGATTAATTCAGCCGAGCTCTGGCCGCATTCAATCTCCAACACAGAGCTGGCAACAAAGATTATTCCCTCGACTCAAGTTCAAAGACATCATCTACCTGCATCAAACCCCCTATCTTTTTGATGGCTCGGTGTACCAAAATGTCGCTTATGGCATTCGCTTTAACAAAGAGAGCCAAAAAGATAAGCGAGCTCAAATAATTAATGCATTGAGAATGGTAGGTTTAGAAACCCTGGCAGATGAGCACATTTCTGTGTTGTCTGGCGGTGAGCGTCAACGCGTAGCAATGGCTCGAGCTTGGATTCTTAAGCCTTCAATCTTGCTTATGGATGAACCAAGTGCTTCTTTAGACAAAGAATCTATTGAAAGATTGGTGATTATGGCCGAAGATCTTCTTCAGAGAGGCGCGAGTTTAGTCATCACCAGTCACCAAACTAACGCGTTAACCGATTTATGTAAGAAGCAGTGGTGGATCAAAGACAATACTTTGACCGAATCCCCGCTTCTGCAAGTTATTCAGAAAGATAAAGCACAAGAGAATATTTATGCTGCTTCCAACGCAAACTAGTTGGGTTATTTTGGCTGGCGGACAGGCCAGCCGTATGGGCGGAAAAGATAAAGGACTCGTTGAGCTCAACGGTTCTCCGCTTATTCAATACGTTATAAACAAGCTGTCACAACAAGATGTCAGCATCATTATCAATGCCAATCGTAACTTAGACAGTTATAAAGCATTTGCTCCGGTTGTTTCTGATTCTTTCCCTGACTACCCGGGTCCGTTGGGTGGCATTCATGCTGGCCTTAAAAATGCGAACACCGACTGGGTTGGCTTTGTCCCGTGCGACAGCCCACAAATCAGTGACGACCTTGTTGAGCGTTTTTGTTCTGCAGTTAAAGAAGACAGTGACATTCTTGTCGCGCATGATGGCGAATTTAAGCAACCTGTATTCACCCTATTCCACAAACGTGTTCTACCAAAGTTAGAAGCGTTTTTGGAACGTGGTGATCGTAAAATCATCTTGCTATACAAAGAGTGTGTTACCGAATACGTCGATTTCAGCGATTCTCCTAACTGCTTTGTTAATCTCAACACGCCAGAAGAACTCACCCAATTCGGAACGCTTCAATAATGAAAGATTCTAAACAACGCCCTAACCTTCCTTTATTGGGCTTTGCTGCTTATAGCGGTACAGGCAAAACGACCGTACTTGAAGCCCTGCTTCCTCTGTTGACTGATGCGGGTTTAAAAGTTGGCGTGTTAAAACATGCTCACCACGATTTTGATGTCGATAAGCCGGGTAAAGACAGTTACCGCTTACGTAAAGCGGGCGCGAACCAAATGTTGATTGCTTCTCGTAATCGTCACGTGATGATGACAGAAACACCAGAAGCCGAAGCAGATTTTGATTACCTGCTGACTCGATTTGATACCAACACGCTTGATCTGATTTTGGTTGAAGGCTGTAAGAACATCGCCTTCCCTAAAATTGAACTGCACCGAGATGAAGTGGGCAAACCTTGGTTGTACCCGAACGATAACAACATTATTGCTATCGCGGCAGACAGCCAAGTTGAATCCGATTTGCCACAAATGGCGATCAGCGACTTAGAAGCGATTCGTGATTTCATCATCGATTACGCGCAGTCCTTTGACCTTGCCTCTACAACAGGCAAAGCCGTGTCATGCTCACCTTCAAAAGACACAACGCCCGCAGTGTGTTGTGATTCGTTCTCTCCTGCAGGTTTAACCGTTACTCAAGGTCAGCAAAAGATTGTTGATAGCATTGACGCGTTTGATCTCACAGAGAGTGTTGAATTACTGCAAGGCTACGGCCGCGTGCTGGCTGAAGATGTGATTTCACCAATCAACGTTCCTCAGAATACCAACTCTGCAATGGACGGCTATGCGATTCGTAGTGAAGATCTAGAATTGGACAGCTATAACATCGTTGCTGAAGTCATGGCGGGTCACAGTTATGAAAAAACCGTTCAACAAGGTGAAGCGGTTAAGATCATGACGGGCGCACCAATGCCAGAAGGCGTTGATGTTGTCGTTATGCGCGAACAAGCCGTTCAAGATGGCGATAAAGTGAGCTTCCCTGATGCTAAAATCTCGGTTGGACAAAATGTCCGTATGGCAGGTGAAGATTTAGAAATCGGCCAACCTGTCTTTACACGTGGCACACGCATCGAAGCGCCAGAAATGGGCATGATGGCGTCATTAGGTTTTGGTACCTGCCCTGTTCTGCGTAAAGTGAAAGTGGGTGTGTTCTCAACGGGTGACGAAGTTCAAGCACCGGGTAGCGAGCAAAAACCAAACTCTATCTACGATTCAAACCGTTTCACTATTATTGGTATGCTTCAAAAGCTCGGCTGTGACATCGTCGATTACGGCATCATTGAAGATGACGAACAAAAGATGATGGACGTGCTCCACTCTGCGTCTCTTGAAACCGATATGGTTCTGACTTCTGGTGGTGTGTCTGTTGGTGATGCGGATTACATCAAACTTGCGTTAGATAAGCTGGGTGAAATCAACTTCTGGCGTATCAACATGCGTCCAGGTCGCCCATTGGCTTACGGTAAGATTGAAAACAAACCGTTCTTTGGTTTGCCGGGTAACCCAGTTGCAGTAATGGTGTCGTTTATTAACTTTGTTGAGCCTGCGATCCGCAAGCTTCAAGGTCAAACGAACTGGACACCAGTGAAAGCAAATGCTGTAGCGACGGAACAACTGCGCTCACGCCAAGGCCGTACTGAGTTCAGCCGTGGTGTGTTCTCGATGAATGAATTCGGCGTGCTTGAAGTGAAAACAACGGGTAAGCAAGGTTCAGGTATTCTGCGCTCAATGAGCGAAGCGAACTGCTTAATCGAGATTTCACCTGCGGTTGATACCGTGAAAGTTGGCGAGACAGTGACGATCATTCCTCTGCAAGGTCGCGTTTAACTCAAAGCAAACACTTAAATTGACTTGGCAGCTTTTTAATTGATTTAGAAGATCTTTGTCAAGACACAGACGAAGCCCCTATATAGATTTTTCGATGTTAAGGGGCTTTTTGTTCTTTTCGTTTCGTGAAAAACAACCTGTTCGTTTCCTAAAAGACAAATAGCTTAAATTACGCTAAACGTTTAGAACGATAATCTTAAGATTTCTTACCATTACCTTGAGCCACGTACGGTTTTTATGTAGAGTGCGCGCAAAGTAATAATTCTATTGGAGAGCACCATGGCTCGTACCATTCTGTACACTTACAAAGACGAAGACAAAGAGTTACTGTTTTCAAAACAAGAACACCGCACGATCCAAGAAGCTGTTGCTGCAGCGGAAGGCATCGACATCTCTGAGTATCTAAAAACTGAGCAACAGCTTGAGTTGATTTCTGATACTAAAGCGGTTCGCAACTACCAAGACAACTACTTCCGCAAGCTTGGCTTTACTAAGCTTACGTTGAAGCAAAAAGACAACCTTGGTGTTGGTAAAAAGAAAAAGTAATCCCTCTTGGCTCTTTTCTTGATATGTCGCTTCTAGCTTTTCGTTTGTAGTTAAGCTCTAAGTTCTTAGAGCGAAAGAAACGAAAACACTGAACTATAAAAAATGCCGCAACCTCTTTCGAGATTGCGGCATTTTTATTTGTGCTTTTTAACTATCTAACCTTAGCTAGCTTATCTTAAGTCACGACTACTTAATGTTAAGGAATGCAGCACCACGAACGCCGCCTGAATCACCATGCTTCGCTTTGATGATCTTTGGACATTTCGCTACAGACAATAGGTATTTAGGGATACGCTTTGGCATCTCTTCGTAGATAAGTTCGAAGTTTGAAAGCCCGCCACCCAATGCAACTACGTGTGGATCAAGACCGGTAAACAGGTTCGCGAAACAGATAGCCAATAGCTCCATGAAACGATCAACGTGCTCAGCCGCTTTTGCTTCACCTTCGTTGTACGCTTGAATGATCTCGATTGCTTTCTTCTTCTCACCGAAGTAGTGCTCGTAAATCAATTCAAAGCCACGACCTGATAGGTAGCTGTCTAGACAACCTTTCTTGCCACAACCACAACCGAGTAACGGTGCGTTGTCGCCAAGGTGGAACCAAGCATCAATAGGAAGACGCATATGGCCCAGTTCACCAGCAACGTGGTTACGACCAGAGAACACTTTTCCTTCGTAAACTAAACCGCCACCAAAACCAGTACCTAGAATTAGGCCTGCTACTGATGGTTCGTCTTTAAGCTCGTCATCCCACGCTTCTGAAAGCGCAAAACAGTTCGCATCATTTTCAATTTTCACACTACGACCAATAAGCGCTTCTAGGTCTTTACGTAGTGGTTTCCCCGTTGAAGCTGGCACGTTAACAACCAGCATTGTGCCGTCGTCAGCATCTTCCATACCAGGAAGACCAAGACCAATTTTACCTTCGCAAGAAAATTCGTTGTCGTACTTCTTCACCAAACCGGCAATCGTATCAAGTAGCAGTTGATAATCTTCAGTAGGCGTTGGTACGCGTTCTGTTGCTACTCGCTCAAGTTTTTCATTGAATGCACCAAACTCTATTTTTGTGCCGCCAACATCGAAGCCGTAATACATGAAATCTCTCCAATTTTTCCCTAAATTCGGGCAAATAAATTTTTCAAATTAAACATCTAGGAAGCATTATCCATAACACTCCCCCTACAAACCGTGATAGATAACAAACTTATCTCGTGTTCGAATCTGTTTGAACAACAAGTCAGCACAAAGCGGTTAAAGGTTAGAGTGACGTCTCATTTTTAGTGTGCTCTATGAAAGCGTTCAGGCTTGGTTTGGTTGGATCGGACTTATAACGCGTCTTACTTAGCATGTAGCTTTCGCGAAATGTCTCAAACCACAGCTGTAAAGTCTGAGCGCCCTGCTCTTCACCTGCCTGTTTCAAAACCAAGCTCGCCACTTCTGCAGTCGAAAGATGTTGTTCGTTGTCTGACTTACGCATCATGTATTGCGAAACCGATTCTGGTTCAATCGACAACACGGGTAAGTCTTGCAGATACTCTGAACGACGGAAGATACGCCGCGCTTCTCGCCAACTGCCATCAATAAAAATCAGCAGCAACGTCTTGTTCGAATCTCGCATCTCACAAAGGTCTGCAACCACGCGCGATTTGTCATCGGTATAATCTTCAGGAAAGACCACGACTGGCTGATATTTATCGTCTTTCAGCACATCAAGCATCTCTTGATTCGGTTCAGTGCGGTGCCAAAGGTAGGCATAGCTGTCTTTAACGGTATCAAGGATTAAACGGCCGGTATTACTTGGCTTGAGTATTTCGTTGTCCGATAAGATCAACATGGTCGCGACGTTCGTATTTACGTCTGGTTGATGTTCACAGATACAGCTGTCTTGTTTGATTTTGCAGAACTCACATCGAACCACTTTACACCCGCGCGCGTTAAACGGCTTGGTAGAAAGAGACAAACGGTGTTGATATAAACGGTGAAAAGCGTGGATTCTCATGGACAATAACGATAAATCTAGAAAAGTGGCACGATTGTACTTACAGTGTCCCTAGAATGATAGAAGGAATTCCCATGCAAGACCCATCACTGCTTCGCCTTGTTTGTTTTATTGTCGTTTTCGGACTGTGTGCGCTTTGGGAATACCGCTTTCCACGTAAAACGCTGACTCAGAGTAAATGGTTTCGTTGGGGAAACAACTTTGCGTTAGTCGCTTTGAACAGCTTTCTATTGGCCACTCTAATTCCTATTGCAGCATTCCAAGCGGCGGTTATCGCACAAGACAACCAATGGGGTTTTTTCAATACCCTGTCACTTCCGAAAGAACTCACCATTCTGATCTGTGTATTGCTCTTGGATTGTGCCATTTACCTACAGCACTTGGTGTTTCACCGTGTTCCTTGGTTGTGGAAGCTACATCGAGTTCACCATGCGGACCTCGATATTGATGTCACAACCGGAACGCGCTTTCACCCTATTGAGATGATTCTTTCAATGCTCATCAAGGTGAGTTTGGTGATCGCGCTTGGTGTGCCTGTCATTGCTGTCGTGATCTTTGAAATTGTTCTTAATGCCAGCGCGATGTTTAACCATAGCAATGCACGTCTTCCGTTATGGTTCGATAAACGATTAAGAAAAGTGATTGTGACACCAGACATGCACCGCGTTCATCACTCGGTCATTGTGAAAGAAACCCATTCAAACTTTGGTTTCTTTTTATCTGTGTGGGACATCTGGTTTAAGACTTACCGCGCCCAACCCAAGCTTGGCCATGATAAGGTGCATATTGGTGTTCCCGAGATTCAAGATGGTAAAGAGCAACGGCTAGATTTAATGTTGCGTCAGCCATTTGCACGATTCCCGACAACGAAAGATTAGGTTCGAATTCGGTTGAGTCTCAAGATTATATTGAGACCAACCTTAGCTTAATCCGAAAACAAAACGCCCTTAGATTCATGTGAGAATTTAAGGGCGTTTCTGTATCGATAGAATTATAAGAGCAGCTAGGCTTCAACTCTTGTGCTGTTTGGCTTAACTCAGCACGCTCGCTTATTTCAGCACGCTCGTTTACTTTAAAACGTACTTATGAAGCATGGCTTGTTGGTGCCCTGCTATCTCTCCGACTTGCTCTGAACTCTCGATCATAGATTCAAGTTGCAGCTTAGTATTCTCGCCCTGCTCAGATACTCGGGTGATTGAATGGGTTACATCGACAGTCGCACGAGCTTGTTCTTCCGTAGCCACCATGATTTGCTCAACACGCCCTTTGATCTGGCTCACCGCGAATTCGATTTTCTCGAAGGCTTGTCTTACATCGCCACTGGTTTGCAGTGCATTGGCCATCTCACTTCTCGATTCCGTTACGGAAGCACGTGAGCGATCGGCTGCTGCTACTAGTTCGTTCATCATGCTACGAATATTGGTGGTTTGCTGGGATGTGCCGCTCGCCAATTTACGCACTTCGTCTGCAACTACCGCAAAACCTCGACCTTGTTCACCTGCTCGCGCCGCTTCTATCGCAGCGTTCAATGCCAACAAGTTGGTGTTTTCAGCGATACCACTGATCATGTCGACCATTTCACGAATCTGTTTCACTCGACCATCCAAGTCAGCCATCGACTCTTCACTCATGCTAAGAGACTGCTCAAGCGCTTGTAATCGTTGTTGGTTAAGGCCAACCACTTGGCTACCATTCACTGACTCATCTTCGGCTATTTGTGCATCGTCGTTCGATGCGTTAGAGATACGAGCTATCTCACCAATCGATGCTTCTAGTTCAGTAATGGTGGTGATCATATTTTGAAGTGATTCGTTCTGTTCGTTCAAGCTCGAATTGGTTTGCTCTGCAGCGTCATGGCTTACTTCAGCCGTTTGATAAAGCGTCTCACAGTTACGCGTTACTAAACGAACCGAGTCTGCGGTTGAATCAACGACCGTATTGAGCTTTGAAGTAATAACTTGCAGCTCTAGCGGCCCAAGCAATTCGCTCTGTTTAGAGAAGTCATGATCTGCCAGTGAACTCAACTGTTGAGTAATGTTTTTAAGTCCTTTATTCATCCAACGGCGTAACACGAACCACGAAATCACAATGATTACGGCAATCACTAACCCGCTGATAAACAATACACGATCAATATTGGTGATGGTTTGATTTACAATCAGTTCACTTTCATCAATCAGGTGGGAAGCGGTAGAAGACAGCTGATTCAATGTGCTAATGACGGTGTTCGCTAAGTTAATGACTTGCGTTAAGTTCTGCTCTTGCTGCTGAACCAGTTCGAGTTTCAAGAGGATTTGTTTTATTACGCCTTCTTCGGTAAAGCCTTCTTTCACCATCTCGTAAGGCGCCGTTAAGCTCGCGAACTCAGCGATGTCTGGGTGCCAATCGGCAAAATCGCTGTAAGCCAAGTTAAGGCCTGCGATTCGGTTTCTCAATTGACGGTATTCGTCTTGTGCTTTATCAATGTCAGATTGCATCATCAGCATCAAGAAGGTGTTCGCCATAGCAGACGCGCTGGATGTAAATCGGTTCGCTGCATCGCTCGCTTCTGGGTTGTCTTCAACCAAGAATGAGCTGATTCTATTCATTTCTGGTCCGATAGACCCAACGCCATAACGGAACTCGCCCATTTTACTGTCGATCAGATTTTGCTTACTTTGAATTTCGATCTGCGCCAGCAGTACCGTGTTGGTCATGGTTTGCAATTGCGCCATGTCATCGACAAGGTTTTGTTGTTGCTCTAAAGAGATTGCATCAGGAAAAGATTGGGAGATAAAAAGGAGTTCCTCTAGCGTGGTATTGCTCTCTGTCGCGAGTTGGTCAATTGAGCCCCTTGTGGCATTCAGTGTATCTAAGTCGGTTGATTGGGTGCTGTAAGTGAGAAGTTTTACTTGTTCTAATACGCTTTGCGTTAATTCGGCATTATGTAGAGCAAGGGGTAATGCTTGTTCCGAGAGTGCATCAAAATGTCCCCCGACCCGTTCAACGCCCCGAATGCTAACCATTGATAAAAAACTAACGAGTAAAAGAATGGAAATAAATACAGCAGTGACGGTTTGAATGAGCGAGAATGTATAACGTGAGGGTTTTATTGATAAATTTGTGTCGGGCATGTGAAATCCAGTTTGACTACGAAAAGAGATATCCTTAAGTTAGTTCGTATACTAGAAGTCCTTGATGACGTTTTTATTTCAGTTTTTTGTCAGAAGAGTTACATATGAAAATCAGAAAAATGGCTGTAGTTACAATAACTTTAGCAACATTGGCTGCTTGTAGCTCGTCACCATCGCCTTCTCAGCTTAGTCAAACCGCACAGAAACCTTTATCAAAGTCAGAACAATTGACTACAAACGCTTATATGAACGTGTATGAACAGTGGAAAGGTGTGCCATACCATTTCGGTGGGACATCATTTCGAGGTATAGATTGCTCTGCTTTTGTTCAAATCGCCGTGCAAAATGCGACTCAACAAGCCCTACCAAGAACCACAAAAGACCAGAGTAAAAAGGGAAAAGAAATTGCGTATGGGGAAGCAACAAGCGGTGACTTGGTGTTTTTCAAGACTTCGATGACGGTGCGACACGTAGGCGTTTACTTAGGAAACAACCAATTCCTACATGCCTCGACATCTAAAGGTGTCATTATTTCTAGGTTAGATAACCCCTACTGGGCATCCAAGTTTTGGCACTTTAGGCGTTTATAGCGGTTCGAAAGATAAACCGCTGAGCGAGGTAACTCTAGAAAGATACGACTTAAACGCCCGTTTTTATTTATGCTGACTAATTACGACAATAAATGGACAAACAAACCGTTAGTCGTATTTAGCAACAGCAGTATCAAACAGGTTCTTCACTAACGCGATGTACTCATCAAGGAATACAATTTGTTCGTTAGTCGCTTTCTTAGCCCACACACCCGCTAATACTTCACCAAGATCCGCTACTACCGCATCGGCTTCTTTCAAAAGCTGAAAACGAACGCTCGAATGCAACTCTGGGTTTTGCTCGAAAATAGCCATGATGTTCGTTGAAATCATGTCGGTAACAATGTCTTCGACACTTTCGTTTCCAGTATCACCATTACTATTGGTAAACACATCAAGGTTGAATGATAGGTGCTCGATTAAAGCCAAATAGCCATCGGTTTCTACAACCACAATAATTCTCCGTTTTAAGCTCTAGCGCAGATTAATACGTACTTGCCTAATACTATGTAAATGAAGCTATTTGTCATCACTTTATTGCCCAAAACCGCATTAAAATGATCCTAGTTAGTATTTCAGCCTAAATTTAAATCGATATAGGGTTAAGTGGTATACCTGCCTACTTGAGCCATAAGTAAATTCACGCCTAACAAAGTGTAAGACAAACTTTGAAGCAAAGTATTGCGCCAGTTAACAATAGCCCTTTCAACTTACTCTAAAAGCTCATTTAAATTGGTTGGTAGACAATAACAAGCTCAAACCACTTTTCCAGTTTGTGGCGTTCAAAACCGTTTCGATTGTGAGACCAGTTCCAAACTATTTCATCACGTCAGGTTTTCAATTTATGTTTGTATTTCAAAGAGCTTGAATCAGTTCGAGTTCACAATTCGGCCAATTGATTCTGCGTAAGATGAAGAAGAGCTAAGAACATTGACGAGTGCGTCTATAAATTGTTCAGATTTATCCTAAACTATTGCTATTAAACAAACAGTATTTCTAACCTTCAATCTTTTTAACTTTCAGTCTTTGAGGATTTCCTATGTGGCAGGCCATTTCTCAACAACTTTCAGATACTCTTCTATTTAACTTTCAGATTACTGAACGTACCAAAGTTTCTGGTGGCGACATTAACGATTGCTATATGATCAGCGATGGTAATGAACGTTACTTTGTGAAAGTGAATCAGCGAGAATTTTTACCTAAGTTTGAAATTGAAGCTGAGAACTTACGCTTGTTAAGAGAAACCTCCACCGTTTACGTTCCTGAGTTGGTGCTTATTGGCAAAACCAAAGAGTGCTCGTTCATTATTCTCAATTACTTACCTACCAAGCCGCTTGAGACGGGCAACAATAGCTTCGATTTCGGCGTTCAGCTTGCGCAGCTTCATCAATGGGGCGAGCAAAAAGAGTTTGGTTGCGACCAAGACAACTATATCGGCAGCACACTTCAACCCAACCCTTGGCATAAGAAATGGGGGCGCTTTTTCTCTGAGCAACGCATTGGTTTCCAACTGCAACTGCTCAAAGAGAAAGGCATCGAGTTTGGTGATATTGATGACATCGTTGATGTGGTGAATATGCGTCTTGCCGGCCACAACCCTCGCCCTTCTTTGCTTCATGGGGATCTTTGGAATGGCAATGTAGCAAATTCAGCCTTTGGGCCAATCTGTTACGACCCGGCTTGTTACTGGGGCGATCATGAATGCGATTTGGCGTTAACGGAATTGTTTGAAGGATTTCCAAAAGAGTTTTATGACGGTTACCAGAGCGTCAATCCACTCGACGTTGGCTATACTGATCGGAAAGACATTTACAACTTGTACCATCTTCTTAACCACTGCAATCAATTTGGCGGCGAATATTTAGCACAAACTGAAGCATGCATTCAGAAGATACAGGCCGTTTAATACCAATCACAGCGAGCTAAGTCGTTCTATAAAGTTACTACGATCTATACAAGCTACTGCGATCGATAAAGCTACTACGATTGGAACAAGTTACAGTGAGGAGAATTCGCGATGCATAAATACACAGAGAAACATGTCTCCTGCCCCCACTGTGGGCATGCCATCAGCATAACGCTTGATGCTTCTAATGGGAGCCAAGATTTTTATGACGATTGCCCAGCGTGTTGCAATGCCATTCACCTAGACATGCAGGTAGATGAAGTAAGAGACAGGATTAATCTCTCGATTGATGCAGACGACGAACAAGTCTTCTAACACCTACTCTCTTGTCGAGTTGGATCTACACCTCTATTTAAAGCTACCCTCGATTTTGAGGCTAGCCTAAAAAAACGCAGATACATACAAATAGAAAAAGAGCACTCAATGTGCTCTTTTTTAATGTCTTCGACGTTGACTTAGTCAGCGCTTTTTAAGCAAGTGCTGTTGATAAACCGCAACTACTATTTTTGGTTTGCTAGTACACGTTCAACAGTATCAACAATCGCTTGTGTTTGAGGATCAAACTCAATGTTTACTTGGTCGCCTACTTCACGGCCGCCAAACAGAGTGCGATTCAGCGTTTCTGGGATCAGGTGAACAGAGAAACGGTTCCCTTCCACTTCACCAATCGTCAATGAACAACCATCAACGCCGATGTAGCCCTTGCTCAACACATACTTCATTGATTCTTGAGGCAGCTCAAACCAAAGCGTGCGGTTGTTTTCTGTCTTAATCACATCAACGAGATTAGCCATCAAAGTAATGTGGCCAGACATGCTATGCCCGCCAATTTCGTCACCAAACTTTGCTGCACGCTCAACATTCACTTTGTCACCAACATTTAGCCGACCTAAGTTCGTCAATCGCAATGTCGCTTGCATTAAATCAAAAGCAATCTGGTTACCTGAAATTTCCGTTACCGTTAAGCAACAACCGTTATGAGCTACTGAAGCACCAATTGCTAATCCCTCAACCATTTCGTCACTTAACTCAATGGTATGAGTTTGAAACAACTCTTTTTTGTTTATAGCAACCAGTGTTGCCATGCCTTGAACGATACCTGTAAACATAAGATTCCTATTTAGCATTCTAATAACAGTTTTTCATAGCAGTTATTGTGACATTTCTTTATGATTCGTCCAGTGGAAGCTTAAGATCATTGTCTCTGATTCCTTCAGAATGTCCTTTCCTACACTATTATTCTAATTTTCCCTCTTATTTGGAGTTGTTTGTGCATCGTTACAAAGAAGAATCCTCGAATCTAATCAAACTTGCGACCCCAGTATTGATCGCATCTGTTGCACAAACTGGAATGGGTTTTGTTGATACCGTAATGGCCGGTGGCGTAAGTGCTATCGATATGGCGGCGGTTTCGATTGCAGCAAGTATCTGGCTACCATCTATCTTATTTGGTGTCGGTCTATTGATGGCGTTGGTTCCTGTCGTTGCACAGCTGAATGGTTCTGGTCGACAAGTTAAAATTCCATTTGAGATTCAACAAGGTGCGTTTTTAGCGCTCGTTATCTCTCTTCCTATCATTGGCGTCCTGTTCCAGACACAATTGATATTGGAGTGGATGGACATTGAACAACTCATGGCGGAAAAGACCATCGGTTATATGAATGCAGTGATGTTTGCTGTACCTGCGTTTTTGTTGTTCCAAACATTGCGAAGCTTTACCGATGGTATGTCTTTAACTAAGCCTGCAATGGTGATTGGTTTTATTGGCTTGCTATTAAACATCCCGCTGAACTGGATGTTCGTATACGGAAAACTTGGTGCTCCTGCTCTGGGTGGTGTTGGCTGTGGCGTGGCAACGGCTATCGTATATTGGGTGATGTTTGCTCTGCTGTTCGCTTACGTTTTAACATCAAAGCGTTTGGCGAAAATCAACATCTTCGGTACGTTCCACAAGCCTCAACTTAAAGCTCAAATCCGTCTGTTTAGACTTGGTTTCCCAGTGGCGGCCGCTATCTTCTTCGAGGTAACTCTGTTTGCGGTGGTTTCTCTGTTAGTTGCACCATTGGGTTCATTGATTGTTGCCGCGCACCAAGTCGCGATCAACTTCTCTTCGCTGGTTTTCATGATTCCAATGAGTATCGGTGCTGCCGTGAGTATTCGCGTTGGCCATAAGTTGGGCGAAAACAACACCGAAGGCGCTAAGATAGCGACACACGTGGGTATCATTGTTGGTTTAGTTACAGCCTTAATGACAGCGGCGTTAACGGTTCTGTTTAGAGAGCAGGTTGCATTACTTTACACAGAGAACACTGCGGTAATTACCGTTGCAATGCAGTTGCTGTTGTTCGCGGCGGTTTATCAATGCACTGACGCCATCCAAGTTATCGCTGCAGGTGCTCTACGTGGCTACAAAGACATGCGTTCAATCTTCAATATTACGTTCGTTGCTTACTGGTTGCTTGGCCTTCCTATCGGATACATCTTAGGAATGAAAGATTGGATTGTTGAACCTATGGGCGCGCACGGTTTCTGGATTGGTTTCATTGTCGGTCTAACATCAGCAGCGATTATGCTGGGTATGCGACTACACTGGATGCATAAACAAGACGACGACGTACAGCTAGAGTTTAGTTCACGCTAGATTCGCACTCACTAAGTCGGTCTATCTGATTTCGAATACAAAAAAGAGCTCTGATTTTCAGGGCTCTTTTCGTTTAATGGTCAGGTAGATCGTATCTGCCTTAATATTCACTCTTCTCTCGAACAAAGCGGGCAAACTTGGGTTTTCCGTTTTGAGTAAAACCATTGTAGCGAAAGGTAATACGGCTGCCGATCTCTGGCGGTGCGAGTCTCATTTGGTCACTGAACCCGCTGCCGATATAAAATTCCACACCCTCTTCTGTGTGAACCAAAATTGAACCCATCATCCCTTTATACTTCCCTGTACCTCCCTTGTAGCCAATAACCGTGGCTTCGGCATCATGATGCCTTTTAAGCTTTAACAAATCATTACTTCGGCCTGCTTGATAACGACTGGTGATCTTTCTAAGCATCAAACCTTCACCATTACGCTCATCGACATTATCAAGTTGATGAAATAAAGCCTCTTCACTGTGAATTGGTACATGTTCTATGTAGCCGACATGAGATTCTCCAATCACGCTTACCCAATGCAAAATGTTGTAATAGCGCTTTTGATAATCTCCTGCGGCGCCGGGCATATCAAACAGCATGAAATCGATTTGGCGCCATGCTGTGTCACTCGGCGTATGATCGAGAACGGTAGATTGAACGAGGTGGAACTTGCCCCTTCCTGCCCACAACTCTCCTTCGAGATGGACCTTAGGCAAGTTTTCAGTAAACCACTTAGGTGAGTAAATGCGATTGCCATTGCGTGTATAAAGGTGCTGTCCATCCCATAGAGCCCGAATCCCATCAAGTTTTTCACTCTTCCAGTATTCAGAAACATCTATGCCTTGCTGGTAGGAGTTTGCAAGCACCAAATGGTCAGGAGGTAAATAGGATGAATGAGATGAAAGCGAACACGCCCACAGAGTGGCTAAAGCCAGTTTGGTTAATCTCATCATCTGCTCCGTATTAATATCTGTAGTGGTCAACAAATGTCTTTAATCCTAAGCGCTCTAACACGCAGTTAGACAATCTTTGGCAGAAGATGCGATCCACTCATCAACCTTATCTAACCTTTGCGTTTATTCATTAAATTAATGACTTATAACTCTCATATGTTCCGCCGTTTTTAGTTCTCATATTGAGAAACGTCTTTTCTCAATATGAGATGGGAATTCGCACTAAATATAACTCATTGAAAAATAACAATATAAAAGTTGGCACATTCAGTGCAATTGTCCATACATACTTAAAAGGAGATATCGCTATGGAACTACGTAAGATTGATTTGAATACAACGACACTGACGCTTTCTATCTTCGGTGATTTGGATGCAGCAGGCAGTCGTGATGCACAAACAGACATCGATGATGTGATTTCTAACGATGGCCACCCTGAAATCGAAGTTGATTTTAGCCAGGTCGAGTTTTTAGATTCATCTGGTGTTGGCGCGATTGTTTATATGTTCAAACGCCTGACTGAGCGCGAACGCAACATGCGACTTGAAAATGTGACTGGTCAGCCTCTTGAAATTATGAACCTACTACGTATTGGCCACGCTATCCCAGTAAATTCAAAAAATCCTACAAATTCATGAAGATCCACTAAGCTAGAAGTAACAAAAAATAATAATAAAAATTAGAAACATAGGACGTTGGCATGAAAATACTGAAAAACTACATAGCCCTTTCTCTGTCCGCTCTCGTTCTGGGTGGCTGTACTAGCTATCCTGAACAAGGCACAGGGGGGTTGGCGGAAAGTTATGATTCTATCAACTATCAAAACTCAGACTTCTCTCCTGTTATGCCAGACGAGCCTCTTGGTCCAGAACATGGATTACGTTTTGATTGGCAGCTTGCTAAATTGCACCTTGATGCCTTGATCCAAGAAGGCGCTCGTTGGTGCTTCCCCGCTGCTGTTGTCCAAGCGATCGAAAAGCAAAATCGTATTGCTCGTGAACTTCAAGGTGGTCTACTACTGGATGCAGCCAACGACTTAGTGATCCAAAGAAAACGCCTAAATGAACTTGAAGTCCAACTGGATTACGTAACCTCTCAAGCCCGCTGTGAGCCACCAAAAAATGAAACCCAATTTAGAATGCAACTGTCAGTTATCGAACAGTTGTATGACCTACTTAATGTTGATAACCAATTCGCGGAAGATTCGATTGAAGTAAACCCGAAGTACATGGGAAGACTTGCGGAAGCAACCAGCCTACTCAAAGAACACAAATCTCTAGACCTTGTTGTTACCGGCCATGCTGATGCGACAGGCACCGAAGAATACAACGATAAGTTAGCACTTGGACGAGCGAAACAAGTCGAACGCTACCTGACTATTTTTGGTCTAGGCGCTCAACGAATCAAAGCCGTCTCTGTTGGCGAAACCGTCCCTCTTTTTGAAGGTGAATCCGACGGCACGCGTTTAACGAACCGCCGAGTGAGTATCGAAATCATCTCGCCTAAGAATGCCGAGAAAATGGGAGGTGGACTATGAAATCCTTGATCGCTTTTATCATCACCCTATCGTTATGCTTTGCCAATGTCGTCAATGCTAACGATGAGTTTTCAGACGCAGTTCAAGTCGGTGACCTTATCCAAGTTAACGTACCTGGTGAAAGTACCTTAAACACGGGGTTCCAAGTGGATAAGCGTGGCCGTATTACCCTTCCTGAAGTAGGCGCAGTGTTTGTTGCAGGTTACGACAGTGAGCAGCTTAACAAAGTCGTTCTAGAGTCGCTGGCAACCGCTTATAAGGATCTTTCGAACGCTTCAGTGTATGTAAAAGAGCAGCAAATCATCATCTACGTGCAAGGTTATGTAGAACAGCCTGGCGAATACACGCTCGCATTAGGTTCTAGCATCCAAATGGCACTTTACGCTGCAGGTGGTTTACGCCCGGGCGCACAACTGGACAAGCTTATTCTAAAGCGAGGCGCAGATAAGAAAGAGTTTAACTACAAACGATTCCTTGATTCAGGAGACGAGTCGACATTACCTACTCTGCAATCACTGGATTCACTGTTCGTTCCAGCTTCTCCATTAGTCGGTAACATTGAACAAGAGTTCGATGCAGCAAAGCTTGCTAACTCAGGCGACAGTGCCGACTCTCGTAACTCCATCAAAGTGTTTGGTGAGGTAAACGCGCCGGGTTCGTTCACTTACAAAGAGAACACCGACCTTGTCGACGTACTTATGCGTTCAGGCGGTGTAACTCGTTATGCCAGTGTTGAACAAATCCGAGTAATCTCAAACAACACACCAACGCTATTCAACCTAAAACGTTACTTAGACTCTGGTGACGAAAGCCTGCTTCCAATTTTACGCCCGGGTGCGACCATTTTCGTTCCTAAGCAAGAAGAAGAGATCAAATCTGGCGCAAACATGGTTTACGTGATGGGTGAAGTCGCAGCTCCAGGTGCTTTTGAAGGCAAGAGAGACGCGACATTTATGGATATCCTTGCCAATGCGGGCGGCCCAACTCGATTTGCAGAGTCACGACAAATCCGTGTCATCAAAGCAGATGGCAGAGTGCTTAAATTCGATTTAGCGGCTTACACCGAAGGCTTACCAAACTCTAACCCTCCAAGCATCAAAGCGGGTGACGCGATTTTCGTTCCTGAGAAAACCGACATGAACGAGAAGTCTTGGTTGAAAATCACGCCAGACCGAGCAGTTAACGTGATTGGTGAGGTAAATCGACCTGGTCGTATTGAATGGTCAGACGAAATGAACTTCATGGGATTACTGGCACACGTCGGCGGCCCTACGCTACGCGCTGACACATCGAAAATTGAAGTCGTGACTGGTAGAAAGTTGGTTGTATTTAACCTTGATGATTTCATTCGAAATGGCGCGCCACGTGACCAAATGCCACAAATTCGCGCGGGTTCTATCGTGCGCGTTCACGACTTGCCACAAGATCCTTCAGACAATAAATCACAATGGGTTCGTCAAAGCTCTGATGCTTCGATCTACATCTTTGGACAAGTGAATGCGCCCGGTCGTTACCGCTTCACCAAAGACATGCACTTCCTTGATATCTTGTCTGCGGCTGACGGTCCAACAAAGGATGCTGACATCCACAACGTTCGAGTAACGCATCGTGACAAAACCTATTCGCAAGTAAGCAAACTTAACTTATCACTGTACTTCGAAACCGGTGACGAATCGTTACTGCCAAACGTAACCACTGGCGACACAATTTACATCCCAGAGAAAGGCAAAAACTGGCTAGATACACCGAAAGAAGAAACCGTTCGTGTGCTTGGTGCTATTAACAATCCGGGGCGTTATGTGTTCAACGACAACATGACCATTCTAGATATTCTGGCAGAAGCAGCAGGCCCTACCGACAATGCTTACGTAGAGAAAATTACCATTGTGAATATGTCTTGCTGCCAAGGTCAGGCTCGTACTTTTGACCTTGTAGAGTTCAGTAAAACGGCGAACATTTACAACCTGCCGGTGCTACGCGCTGGTGACACGATTTACATTCCAGACCGTCGCGAAAGCTTTATTGAAAAAGCACGTGTCGGACTTGATGACATACTGCGTATTACGACCACCATCGTATTAATAGGAGCTTTATAATGACTATTTCAGCGACCCATGCCGAAGTCGAGCAACTGTATTTAGCTTCTGAACTTAACGGCCAAAAATCAATATGCGTCACCGCCTGCCATTCAGGTGACGGGGTAACATCTATTGCAACCGCATTAGCCGAGCGTTTTCTTCTTGCGGGTCATTCAACGCTTTATGTTGATCTCAACTTGTTCAACCCTGCTTTCAAAGATTTGAATATGCTAGAAGACAATCAGCAAGGCCAATTGATAGAACACGTTGAATCTCAGCGCACGTTTATCGGTGTCCCTGCTCCACAAGTTGCTTCAACGCAATTGGCTTATAAAGATCCGACAACGTTACAAAAAGTAGTCAACAAATGGTTAGAGAAATACGACAGAGTCATCATTGATACCTCACCGCTTCTCAACATAAACAAAGGCAATATTCCGGCGCAGTCTGTCGCGAGCGCTTGTGACAGTACACTGATGGTTGTCGCCTATGGTGAAACGTCGACTCACCACCTAGAACAAGCGAAAAAGCTGCTTGATGCACAAAGCATCAACCTAATGGGCTGCGTGATGAACATGAAACAAAAACCCAGCTTTGCACAAGAGTTGGTCAGACAAATCAATCGAATGAAATTCATCCCCGTTAAGCTTCGCGATAGCTTGGCAAACAAGCTGTATCAAAATGAATTTTTGAACCTTCCAATGTAGCTTTCTTTTGCTACTTTCTGGCTGTCATTAAAATCATGACAGCCACCTATCCTATTAGACTTCAAGCCCCGAAAATTCTTAATAACTCAAAACCAAATTGGGTGTTTTTGGCGAAATTATTATTAAAAATAAGATTTTAAAAACCATTCAACGCATTTCACACACATCAACCATGGTCTTACCACCTTTAAATCCCTTCAAAAATCAACAGCCCCACGCCTAACTTTAGCGGTAATGTGACACAGACGGTTAAAGTGCCATGTAAATCGAATCAAAGATGGAATTCGTACGATTATTCCCTAAGATTATAAATAGAGGTGGTTTTTGACGAATTTGTAATAGTTTGACAAAGTTATCCGATGGCTGTTGAAACACAGTGGATGAATTGGCAAATCACACTTCACTGACTTTGCACGTTTATCTATTCAAACTTCACCCATCCCTCCTTCTGCTCAAATGGTTCAAATACACGGAAAGGATCACCATCGAGCAATTTAGATAATCAATTTACCTTGGTTACCTTAGTTGTATTATTAAAGAGAAAGGAAACTCAATATGAAATACAAGTTAAGCTCCGTATTTTTGTTAGTAGCAGCAGCCAGCGGTAATGCTAACGCTGGAGAATGTGGCAGCGTAACAATCGCAGATATGAACTGGAACTCTGCAACACTGATCGCCAATATCGACCAATTCATCCTTGAACATGGTTATGGGTGTGATGCTGAACTTATCCCTGGCGACACTATGCCAACAGGCACGTCTATGATCGAAAAAGGCCAGCCTGATGTTGCACCTGAACTTTGGAGCAACAGCTTAAAAGACGCATTAGATAAAGGTGTTGAAGAAAAACGTCTTCGCTACGCAGGTAAAGCACTTGTGAACGGCGGCGAAGAAGGCTTTTGGGTTCCAGCTTACCTAGTTAAACAGTACCCTGAAATGGCAACCATCGAAGGCGTACGCAAAAACGCAAGCTTATTCAAACACCCTGAAGACCCAGATACATCTGCATTCTACAGCTGCCCTGCAGGCTGGAACTGTCAGATCAGCGCCGGAAACTTGTTTAATGCTCTTGAGCTAGAAAACAGCGGTTTCACGATTGTTGATCCAGGCTCGAGTGCCGGCTTATCTGGCTCTATCGCAAAAGCGTATGAACGTGAAGAAGCTTGGTTTGGTTACTACTGGGCACCGACCGCTGTGCTAGGTAAATACGACATGGTTAAAGTCGACTTTGGCAGTGGCGTTAATGAGCAAGAGTTCCTTAACTGTACCACCAAAGAAGATTGTGAATCGCCAAAAGCAACCATGTACCCGCCTTCACCTGTCCACACGATTACCACTGAAAGTTTTGCGTCACGTGCTCCTGAAGCATACGACTACTTTACTAAACGTGGTTTCACAAACGACAAAATGAACTCGCTACTTGCTTGGATGGAAGACAACCAAGCTGATGGCGAAGAAGCGAGTCTGCATTTCTTAAGTGAATTCCCAGAAGTATGGCACCCATGGGTTTCTGAAGAAGTGGCTAAGAAAGTTGAAGCAGAGCTGTAAGAGCTTGATTTAATAACAAGTAATTACGCTTCAACAATAAAATAGAAATAACGTCGCTATACTTGATGTTATTCATGATTCGGAGCCCTTTTCATTGCTGATTTTCTTATCGCATGGACAAGTGGCTCCGAACTATAAGGATATAAAATGGCTGACAGCAATTGGTTATCAAGCTTTCCAGAGATGGAACGCGGTGATTTACGAACCATAAAAAAGACGCTAGATGGCGCATACCGTGAATTTTCCCGTGAATACGGCGAAATGATTGAATCTCTCTTTGACCCTCTTCTTTCATTCCTTGTTTGGTTTGAAAAACTTCTTATCTCAACACCTTGGATTATAGTCCTGGCTGTGTGTACCAGCCTTGTCTACGCAGCAAGCCGTTCTTGGAAACTGGCTTTAGGTTGTGTTGTATCTCTACTTCTCATTGGTTACTTTGGAATGTGGGAAGACACCATGCGGACGCTCAGTATCATTACTGTGTGTACCTTGGTTTCGATATTCTTAGGCATTCCGATTGGCATTGCGATGGCTCGTTCAAATCGAGCGCAATCTATCGTTACGCCGATGCTCGATATCATGCAAACCATGCCTGCATTCGTTTATTTGATTCCAGTGGTAATGCTACTGGGCATCGGTAAAATTCCAGGGCTAATCGCCGTGGTTATCTACGCGATTCCACCTGTGATTCGTTTAACTAACCTAGGCATACGCCTAGTCGACAAGGAAGTCCTTGAAGCCGCTACCGCTTTTGGTGCGAGCAAAAAGCAACGCTTATGGGGTGTTCAACTTCCGTTAGCAATGCCAACGATCATGGCGGGTATCAACCAAACCATCATGATGGCACTGTCTATGGTTGTTATAGCATCCATGATTGGTGTGAAAGGCCTAGGACAACCGGTTCTCAAATCGATTACTAACCAGTACTTCACATTAGGCTTGATGAATGGTTTCGCCATCGTTGCCCTCGCAATCCTTTTTGACCGCGCTTCTCAGGCGTACGCAAGAAGAACTAATGCGCATTTAGGAGGATTCAAGCATGACTAAACCATTGATTGAAATTAGTGGTCTATACAAGGTGTTTGGACCGAAACCAATGTCTGTTATGAACCGAGTTCAAAACGGCGAACACAAAGATCAGATTCTTGCGGATACGGGTCATACCGTTGGTTTAAAAGAGATTAACCTTGAGATTAACCGTGGCGAAATCTTCGTAATCATGGGGCTTTCTGGCTCGGGTAAATCGACGCTGATTCGCCACTTCAACCGTTTGATTGACCCGACTCAAGGTAAGATCATGGTTGAAGGCATTGATGTGATGAGCCTCAACACTAAACAGCTAGAAGAGTTCCGTCGTCATAAAATGTCGATGGTATTCCAACGCTTTGGCTTAATGCCTCATCGCACTGTGGTTGAAAACGTTGCGTACGGGTTGGAAGTACAAGGCATCAAAAAAGAAGACCGTTTAGCGAAAGCCAACGAATGGTTAGAAACGGTGGGCTTAAAAGGTTACGGCAAGCAATACCCAGCGCAACTTTCAGGTGGTCAGCAACAACGTGTTGGCCTTTCTCGCGCTCTGTGTACTAACGCTGAAATCTTGTTAATGGATGAAGCCTTTTCGGCACTCGACCCTTTGATTCGAAGTGAAATGCAAGATCAGCTTATCGAACTTCAAGAGAAGCTTCATAAGACGATTGTTTTCATCACTCATGATCTGGACGAAGCACTCCGCCTAGGCGATAGAATCGCAATTTTGAAAGACGGCGAGTTAGTACAACAAGGCACACCACATGAGATTCTGCTAAATCCAGCCGATGATTACGTGGAAGCGTTCGTGAAAGACGTAAACCGTGCTCGCGCATTGACCGTTGAAACCGTTATGCAGCCTCCTCTCTATCGAATCACATCAGAAACGATTGAAGGTGCTCTGGCACAAATGAAGATGCTTAAAAACGATTACGCTTATCACGTAACGGATGACGGCTATCAAGGCCTAGTCACACAAGAGAGCCTACAAGACGCCGTTGAAGATTCATCGGTACATGACTTTAGTGATGAGATATACGAAGAAGTCCCTGCCATCTTACCTGATGCGGTGATTGAAGAAGTGCTACCAGACACTATGTCTTGTGACTACTCTCTTCCGGTTGTGGATGAAGACGGTAATCTAAAAGGTGAATTAGAGAGAAGCGCTGTTGCTGATATCTTCTCGGAAAGTAGCGAGGAAGAAATAGAAGCCGACCCAAAGCCAAAGATAGCTAAAGCTTCTTAGCCTAAACGCTATTTTACTGTAATTGGACAGAATCTAATCCTTAGCGTAACTGGATTCTACGCACCAACTTAACCTAGGCCACTGTATTGATTTGATGCAGTGGCCTTTAGTTTTGTTCAGCCTTTTCTAAGGCATCTCCTCTTTGCGAATCGTTTGTTAGACACTTAAGTTCATATTTCATAAGTAAAAACTCGTAAAATCAACTTGTTACATCCATAGCTAGAGTGTTAGAAAACGTCTATCAGCACGATTTTATGCCATAGTTTTTAAGGCAAGCAGTTGAAATTATTCTAGAAAATGACTAAAACTTAATAGTACCTATCGATATTAAGCTCAAGCAGACGTATTGGATTACGACTTAACAAAAGGACATCGTTTGATGAATTCGACTTTAACGTCAGACACACCTCAAAATGTAACTAACCAAGTAGACCTCGAGCTTGTTGATGAAAGCGTTCTGGAGCAAATGATTCGGGACACCAGTGCGGACATCATCCCCATATTAATCGACCATTACGTGGCAGAATCACAAACTCGTTTAGTGGCGATCAGAGAAGCTACAAGCAATCGAGACGCTCAAACACTCGAGTTCGAGGTACATACTCTCGGCAGTACTGCGCTTTCGTTAGGTAACCGTCCATTGGGCGAGTTATCACGTGCTTTAGAACAACAATGTTTAGAGCAGCAACATGACGAAGCGTTTCTTCGAATTGATGAGTTGCTCGAACTTGCAGACCGCTCAATCAATGCCCTACTTGAACGAAAAGAAGTGGGATTCAGCTGATCGTTTTCTCACAGCTCATGTATCTATTCACAGCGCACTCCCATAACACAAAGTGATATTAAGAGATTGCATGCGGTAGATAACAATTACATTCGAATCGTATTGATGGTTACATGTCACTATGTTATTGATTGGTTAGGATAAAGTTTCAAAAGGAATACACAATGCGCCCTAAAGTATTGTTAGTTGAAGACTCCACCTCACTCGCCGTACTCTACAAGCAGTACGTAAAAGACGAGCCCTATGATATTTTCCACGTCGAAACCGGCGCGGAAGCTAAGACCTTCATTGAAAGGCACTCTCCACAGCTTGTGATTCTCGACCTTAAGCTTCCTGACATGCCAGGCGAAGAAGTCTTAGATTGGATTACTGCTAACGAAATACCGACCGCTGTCATCATCGCGACAGCGCATGGTTCAGTAAACATCGCGGTAGACCTTATCCAACGCGGTGCAGAAGACTTCTTAGAGAAACCCATTCAAGCCGATCGACTCAAGACCTCTGTTAGCTTGCATCTAAAAAGAGCGAAACTCGAAAACCTCGTCGATAACATGCAAAGCAAATTCGATCGTGATCGTTTTCATAATTTCATTGGCTCTTGCCTACCCATGCAGGCGGTTTACAAGATCATTGATTCGGTAGCACCAACCACTGCCAGCGTGTTTATTAACGGCGAAAGTGGTACAGGTAAAGAAGTGTGTGCGGAAGCGATTCACCAAGAGAGTCAGCGTAATGATAAACCTTTCGTGGCTATTAACTGTGGTGCTATCCCTCGAGACCTAATGGAAAGTGAAATCTTCGGTCACGTAAAAGGTGCGTTTACCGGCGCAACAACCGACCGTAAAGGAGCAGCAATGCAAGCGCATGGCGGCACCCTATTTCTCGATGAGCTTTGTGAAATGGAACTGGAGATGCAGAAGAAGCTCCTCAGATTTTTGCAAACCGGTACGTTTACCCCACTCGGTGGCAACCGCGAGATTAAAGTGGACGTCAGAATTATCTGTGCGACCAACCGCGACCCACTGGTCGAAGTAGAAGAAGGACGCTTCAGAGAAGACCTTTACTATCGTGTTCACGTTGTGCCTATTGAGATGCCGCCGCTTCGCGAGCGAGGAAGTGACATTGTCACCCTTTGCAATCATTTCTTGAAGCTGTACGCGAAGCAAGATAAGAAGAAGTTTAAATCAATAGACAAAGAAACGCAGAACCTATTTAAACGTTACGTTTGGCCAGGCAACGTACGTCAGTTGCAAAACGTCATCCGTAACATCGTGGTGTTGAACAATGAAACGAGCGTGACTAAAGACATGTTACCGCCTCCGATTAATAAAGTAGATGTAGCTCCATCATCTAAATCAGTGACACCAATTCGAGTAACTGCGCCCCAACCTGCAGTTGTTGAAGCACCAGAAGCTAAGTTGCCACCGATTACTCCGGAAGAGTTGGAACAATCGTCAGTGGCTCAAACTCACAACGAGCCGATGACGCCTGCATTTACCACAAGCGAAGGTGCTATTCGTCCAATGTGGCAAATAGAACGTGAAGCCATTCAACATGCCATCAATCATTGCGATGGGAATGTGTTAAACGCTGCTGTGCTGTTAGAACTGAGCCCTTCTACTGTTTATCGTAAGAAACAGGCTTGGGAATCGGAAGATGAGTACAATCAAGCCTAGCCAAGGTGTACTTAACGTAAACCTTCATGAGATTTGGCTGTTGATCGACAGCCAAACTTTTGGAGGCATAGAAACGCATGTTTTAGAATTAGCACAAGGCCTGATCTCTGAAAGCGCTCAGTATTCAGAGGCTGTTCGCATCGTTCTTTTAACTAAGTTTAATCCTGAAGCGATCATCGTTGAAAAGTTGAATACGCTGAACATCCCTTTTAGTTACCTTTCCGATTTAGCCTCTTGCTCTGCAGATTCAAGCAGCAATAGCGCGACACAGCTTAAACGTGCAGTTCAACATTATCAGCCAAGGCTTATCCATGCTCATGGTTACAAAGCCAGTTTGGTCAGCAAGCTCATCAAGATCCAACCTCGCTTAAACAACACAAAGCAAATCACCACTTATCACGCAGGTGAAACCCCAACAGGCAAAGTATGGCTTTATGACTGGCTCGACCGTTACAGCAGCTTTCTTTCCGATCAGTCGCTCGTGGTCAGTGAGAAGATTAAAGCGAAGGTACCGAGTAAAACCTATCAATTGAATAACTTTGTTAAAGTTCCAACTGGGTTAACAAACTCCCCTTCATCAAGCCCATTCCATGTTGGTTTTGTGGGGCGATTGAGCCATGAAAAAGCGCCGGATCGATTTGTCGCATTAGCCAAACAGTTTCCTGATGTTCGGTTTGAGCTTTTTGGTGACGGACCAGAAATGGACGTCTTAGTTAAATCGCAGCCTGATAATGTGACCTTTCATGGGCATCAGACCAATATGGATGACGTCTGGAGCCAAATCGATCTGTTAATCATCCCTTCTCGCTTTGAAGGCTTACCTATGGCGGCATTAGAAGCCATGATTCGTGGCATTCCCGTTCTCGCCACCTCAGTTGGTAACTTGCCTAAGCTCATCAAGCATCAAGTTAACGGCTACCTCGCCAATTCACAGGTCGAGCTACAACAGTTTTTATCTTTGTGGATATCATTGACGAACGAGCAACGTGACTCTCTCAAGAGTAACGCGATAGAAACCGTCAAAAACCAATACTCGCCACAAGCTGTTGTCCCGCAGTTGTTGGAAATCTATCAACTCGACCGTTAATACTCGTCTTAGTAGTTAACTGGTCATTTGGGCTTGATGATTTAAGTGCTTTAGTCAGTTTTATACTGATTCTCAAAATGACAAAACTCACCTCAAGGCTACGCCCTCACTTAATAATCCAACAGTAAATCAGTTAGTTAAATAAAATGCATAACTGGCACTCACTTTGCAATCTTTAACATCAGGCGTAACTACGTCTTAAAAGATTACGAGCCGAGTCATGAAGAGTTTATTTGCCAATAGAGGTCACAATGGTCAACCCTGAAGCCAATAGATTGCCAGTCATCATCACGATCAGCACCTTGTGTGTTGGGCTTGGTGTTGTTTGGTACTTTGTGCCTCACCCTGCTGTCATTGTTGCGCTCGCTCTTGTGCCATTGGCCGGGTTATTCGTGTTAAACAAGACATTCTGGTTAGTTCTATTGTTCGTTGTCTTTTCATTTTTCCGAATTCACGAAGCCGTACCTCAGCTCTATTCGTTAAAAATACCGCTGATGCTTTCACTAGGTGCTCTGTCGGCTCTTCTCTGGCATGCATTAATCAGTAAAGAACTTAAAATCTTCTGGCACCCTTGTTTAAATTGGCTCGCCATATTTTGGGTGTTGGTTTTCATTGGTATTATCTTCGCGTCTAACAGGCCCATAGCACTGGCAGAATTCAAAGGTGTTTATTGGAAAATTATCGTGATGACGCTTGCGATTACTTGGTTAGTAAACACCACGGAAAATCTAGCAAAAACCGCGATGACGATTATCTACGCGGGCGCTTTAGTCAGCTCTATTGCAGTGTACAACTCAGTAAATGGCATTGGGCTTGTTGAAGGCTCACGTGTGACTATTGGCCGCGATTTTGGCTCTATGTTAGGCGACCCGAACGACCTAGCACTGGTACTGATGTTCCCACTCGCCTTTACAATAAGCCAAGCCACCACGACTGGCATCTCAAGGTCCAAACGTTTAATCAGTGCCTTAGTCTGTCTGTTACTACTCGCCGCCATTATTGCGACCCAAAGCCGTGGCGGACTACTGGGGTGTATTGCGGTAATTGGTATTTTTGCGTGGAAACTAGTGCGCTCTAAAGTTCTCTTAATCTCAGTGGGAACTGTCGCGGCCGTGGTGCTCTACTTGGTTGCTGGGATCTCAGACAGATCTTCTGGGGGTGCAGCTGAACAAGGTATCGATGAATCTGCAATGGGACGAATCTATGCATGGGAAGCAGCAGTAAAAATGGCAGTCGAGAACCCTCTGACTGGCGTAGGGTTGAACAACTTCTTCTCGAACTACTTCTTTTATAGTTCGCACTGGGACGGACTGAATCACGCCGTTCACAGTACTTGGTTTGGTGTGTTAGCAGAGACTGGCTTTATTGGTCTGATCATTTTTGTCTGCCTTATCGTTTCTTTGATCAAAACCTCTCGCTCTACGCTAACGAGATTAAAAAACTCGACCACAGAAATCGACCCCGAGCTTAATGCGGTCGCCTATGCGATCTATGCAGGTCTGATTGGAACAATCGTGTCGGGTACATTTTTAACTCAAGGCTTCAACTGGCCGATTTATATCCTCGCAGCACTCACAGTTTGCGTCTCAAACGTATCTCAAACTGCCTGTCAAAATGAGAAAACCTAAAAGCTATATTTTAACTCATTGAAAATATTGTGTTTATTAGATGGCACAGTATATGAAAGTACTTCTATATAACAAAATAGAGGATTTTCATTATGACGTCAGTATCTATACATCAATTCAAACATTGGCTTAAGTTTCATCCTAATTCTCGAATTAGAAATGTGTTTTTCATTTTGAAAGACATCAGAAGCGCAGAGCTACCTACCCCTCAAATACTTAATCGTTGCCTATATCAAGCGCACAAGCTAGTGGTGAATTTGGTTTCTGGCTTTACTCGATTCTTCTACTGGACTCCGGCTTTCAAAGGTCGTGTGGCTCAATGTGGCAAACGCCTGTATTTGTATGGTGGTCTGCCTTTCGTCAGTGGTCCGGTACAAATTTCGATTGGCGATAACTGCCGTATCTCTGGCCACACGACATTCTCTGGTTGTACTCAGCCACTAGAAGGCTTGGAACACCCACTGTTGTCGATTGGCAACAACGTCGACATCGGTTGGCAGTCGACTATCGCTGTTGGCGGTAAAGTCGTTATCTCTGACAACGTACGAATCGCAGGCGGCGCTTTCCTATTTGGATACTCCGGACACCCGCTTGATGCAAAGCGCCGAGCGTTAGGTGAAGGCGATGATCCTCAGCAAATCGGTGACATCATTCTTGAACCCGATGTTTGGCTGGGCACGAATGTGACGGTTAAAGGTGGCGTTACCATCGGCGAAGGTGCCGTAATAGCTGCAGGCAGCGTAGTAACAAAGAATATTCCTGCCTTCGCAATCGCAGGCGGTAACCCAGCTCGAGTTGTCGGTCACATTAAACCCGTTGAAGTGACAGAATCCGATATGTTCGATTCGTTAGAGACTCATGGAGGTGACCATGCGTGATTTAATCGTATTTGGTGAAGACTTTGGTGGCCTACCTTCATCGACTCAACATTTAGTTCGTCATCTTGCTAAGCAACACAAAGTCTTATGGGTCAACTCTATTGGCTTAAGACAACCGAAGCTGTCCGCCAAAGATGTAAGCCGAGCATTCAACAAGCTGTTTGGTAAAACCAAAGCCGTTACTCAAAACATGCTCGACTCTGAGGGACACGACAACATTACTATCGTTAACTTAAAGACAATCCCTGCGCCTGCTTCTAAATTTTCTAGAAAGTTGGCTCAGCAAATGATGTTGCACCAACTAAAACCGGTTATTGCGGAGCTTAATCTTAACGCGCCTATCCTATGGACTTCTCTTCCGACCGCTGTTGATTTGTGCGGACACTTAGGCGAGTCATCTGTGGTTTATTACTGCGGTGATGATTTTAGCGCGCTGGCTGGTGTTGATCATGAAACCGTTGCACAGCACGAATCGGAACTAATCGATAAATCGACGCTTATATTCGCGGCTAGCAAAAAATTGATGGATAAATTTCCAAAGCATAAAGCGCACTTGCTACCACATGGTGTCGACGTAGACCTATTTTCAACACCCGCACCCAGAGCGAATGATTTACCAAGCAACCACCGCCCTATTGCTGGTTTTTATGGCAGCCTTTCTAAATGGCTGGATTATGAAATGATTGGTCAAGTTGCGAATGCGATGCCGGAATGGGACTTTGTTTTCATTGGCCCAAACGAGCTTGATACGCTCATGCTACCTAAGTTGAGTAACGTACATTACCTTGGCCCACGTCCACACCACACGCTGCCAAGCTATTCTCAACACTGGGATGTGAGCTTGCTGCCGTTTGTTGATAACGAGCAGATCCGAGCTTGTAGCCCACTCAAACTAATGGAATACCTTGCGGCTGGCACACCCATTATCACAACACCGTTCCCTGCTTTGGTTCCATATCAAGAGCACGTAACGACTGTTGGTAGTGCGAACCAAATGATTTGGGCGCTTGATCATGCACGCCAACTCAGCAATTCACCTATCTCTGTCGTCGAACAAGAGAGCTGGCAAAACCGTGGTAACTTCGTACATTGGATGTTGGAGCTATTATGAATAATCTGAAATTGCGGTTATTAGTTATCATCAATGCGATGTGGCGCCAACGCTACGTTATCGTTCTGCCAATGCTTATTTTGCCATTTGTAGGCTTTGGTGTGAGCAAGTTGGCTCCAACTAAATATGACGCGCATACCAGTATGTTGATTCAAGAAACGGCCAAGATGAATCCATTCTTGGAAGACATCGCCGTTTCGACGATGCTCAAAGATCGACTGAACGCATTGAGAACACTGCTTCACAGTCGACATGTGCTTTACTCAGTCGCTGATGAACTGCAACTAACCACGCCAGATATGCCTGAAATTAAGAAACAAGAGATCATTACAGACCTGTCTCAGCGTTTATCGGTGACTCAGCTTGGAAAAGATTTTCTAAAGATAAGTCTAACGTCGAACACACCAAATGGAATGGAAGCGACGCTGCGCTCGGTAAGTGAACATTTCATTGAACAGTTGCTCGCGCCGGAACGTTCATCAATTGAAGACTCAAGTAACTTCTTAAAAATTCATATCGACAAACGGAGTGTGGAACTTGAAGAAGCGGAAGAAGCTTTAGCCTTGTACATGAACGAAAACGTCCAGTCGACACCTGAGGTACAAAGTCAAAGTTTGAATCGCTTAGCGTCACTCAAACAAACACTGGCAGAAAAAGAGGCTGAGTTATCGGGTGTCGAAAAAAGTTTAGGGTCAATCGACCAACAACTTTCACGAACCAACCCTGTGATAGGTAAATTAGAAGACCAGATCATCGACATTCGAAGCGATCTAACCTTGTTACAAGCAAAATACACAGATAAACACAGTGCTGTGCAAGCTAAAGTGCGTGAGCTAGACAGACTAGAGAATGAACGTAAGAGTTTACTCGAGGTAACCCAGCCAACGATGAACAGCGACCAGCTTTGGGACATCGCAAGTAGCACGACACTGAACAAACTTTCTGATACCCAACCTCTTCTGGTCACTCAATTACACAGCCTACAGCTGGTTCGTGCTCGCTTTGAGTCTTTAACCGAAGAGACCAAAAGCCTTCGTACTATGATTTTCGAATTAGAACACAAGGCGAATAACTTCGGCGAAAATGCAAAAGAGATGTACCGCCTTAAACGTCAAGTTGAAATCAAACGTCAACTATATGATGAACTGACAGAGCGTTATGAAATGGCTCAGCTAACGGGTTCGCTTGGTGTATTCGAGCAAAACAAACGTGTGAAGATTATTGATTTGCCTTTCACACCGAGTATCAAATCTAACATGCCGACTTTTGTCTTTATTCTGGCTGGATTCGTTGCAGGTATCGGATTGGGTGTTGGCTTAGCTTTGTTGTTTGAACTGTTCGACTCTTCAATCAAACGCAAAGACGAAATCGAAGATATCTTAGGCGTCCCAGTGATTACGGTGATCCCTAAAATGAGCTAGTCAGCCTCAAAGTCATTTTCGACTTGCTAGCTTCACAGCTTTCTAATTTCCTTGCTTCGTGCATCCTAGAGCAAAACGCCAACACTCGCTTGGCGTTTTGTTTGTTTAAAGCCCCAAGTTCTAATGCTACTTTCGATTTACCCAAGCCCTATGTTTCAAACTGCGATTCTATCGTATTTTGTTTTGATTCCCATTTTGAGAAATGAAAATCCCCCTGGAATTGAACAATCTAAATAACTGAAAAATAAAGACTATTTAATTGGCACAACTCCTGCAATCTCATTGTGTAGTTAAACGTTTTAAAGAATTTACTTCAAGAGAAACGTCAGAACGGCGAAACAAGAATTATAAAGGCAGGGTCCAAACTATGAATACGCATTTAACGAAGCATGGCAAAAAGATCATACACGTTGTTCAGCACCTTGCACCGGGTGGATTAGAAACCCTAACTCTGGATTTGCTGCGCCTTGCTAAACCAACAGACCAAGTGTTGATTGTCAGTTTAGAAGGTACAAAACAAGAATCTATAAACAACTGGCCGAAGCTAGAGCCATACAACGAGCAAATCGTCTTTTTGGATAAAGCACCAGGCGTACAATTCAATATCATTATTAAGCTAATTAAAGCCTTCAACGCGATTCGCCCTGATGTGGTTCATACCCATCATATTGGCCCACTGTTATACGCTGGTTATGCCGCTCGCGTAACAGGGGTTCCAACTCGAATCCATACCGAACATGACGCTTGGCATCTGAACAACAGCAAACGTCGTCGATTACAAGCGCTCGCTTTAAAAGCTGCTCAACCAACGTTAGTTGCCGACGCGACACGTGTTTATAACCAACTACGCACTGCTTTTTCTTATGAGAACATCATTACCATCAAAAATGGCGTCGATTGTGAGAAGTTTAAGCCAATGTCGAAAAACCAAGCGAGAGCAAGCCTAAACCTGCCGACAGACAAACACATCATCGGTTGTGCAGGTCGACTAGAACATGTCAAAGGCCAAGACCAACTTATTAAGGCACTGACTCTTTTACCTGAAAACATGGTTGTCGTATTGGCTGGCTGCGGTACGAAGCGAAATCAACTAGAGCAACTTACTAACCGCTTGAATCTGAGTGACCGAGTGATCTTTCTTGGCCTAGTTGAAGACATGACCACGTTTTACGGAGCGTTGGATACCTTCTGCCTACCTTCACGCCACGAAGGTCTGCCGCTTTCTACACTCGAAGCTCAAGCATGCAATATTCCAACCGTCGCAATGGACGTTGGCGCTGTCGATGAAACCTTGTGCCCTATAAGCGGAACACTCGTTAAAAAAGGTAGTATCACGGGATTAGCCAATGCCTTGTTAGAGAATCAAAATGAACGCTTTTTATCACCTCGACGTTACGTTCTTGAGAACTTCGACATCATCAAAATGGTTTCGTCTTACAACGATATCTCAGAAGGAGCTTACGCATGATTGATTGGTTACTTGCGGGACTTTGTTTGTTTTCAGGTGCGTTGATTGTCTATCATCACGCAGCCTACCCTTTGTTACTGCGTTGGTATGCTAAAAGCCACCCTGCACGTCAAGTTGAAGAGAGTCATCGTTGCTACAAAGAGGAACAGCAAGATTGCACGTTGCCGACCATCACCGTTCTTGTTCCTGCATTTAACGAAGAACAGTGGATCGCAGACAAGATTCGTAACCTTGCTTCACTCGATTACCCAAAAAAGAAGCTACAAGTGATTATTGCTTGTGATGGTTGTACCGACAACACAGTCGCCATTGCACAAATGACCATCCAAGAAGCAATGTGCAGTGATGTTTATTTTGAGATACATGACCATAAATTAAACCGAGGTAAAGTCGCGGTTGTTAATGAAGAAGTGACACATATAACCAGTGATATCACGGCGATGAGTGATGTTTCTGCCCTTATTTCATTGGATGCGTTGCTTATAGCCGCCGCTCATTTTAAAAGTGACAAGGTTGGAGTGGTAAACGCAACGTATCAGCTTTGCCCGACAGGCAATGAAGGCGAAAACACGTATTGGCAGTACCAAACCGCGGTTAAAGAGTCAGAGGCTTCATTAGGTTCTAGCTTGGGTTCCCATGGCGCTTTTTACTTGTTTAGAACACACCTGTTTGAACTGCTTCCACTTAACACTATTAATGATGATTTCATCTTACCGATGCAAATTGTTAAACAAGGTTACATCGCAGAATACGAAACCCAAATGGTGGCATTAGAGCTAGAGGAATCGAACCTAGAAACGGACTTCAAAAGAAGACTTCGTATTTCAGCGGGCAACATGCAACAAGCGATTCGATTATTTGGTTTGTTCAGCCCGAAGTTCAAAGGCATCGCGTTTGCGTTCTTCTCAGGAAAAGGGCTTCGCCTACTCACGCCATATTTAATGATTGTGTGCTTAGTGTGCTCAATCTTACTTAGCAACTACTTGGTATTTGAAGCGCTGTTATGGGCTCAAGTTGCCGTTTATATCATTGGTGTACTCGGCTGTATCTTGCCAAAGCGTCTAGTAAACAAACCTATTTCATTAATCTCTTATTTGATAGTTGGACACTATGCCAACTTCATTGGTGGCATTCGTTACCTAATCGGACTAGAAAACTCACCTTGGACACGAGCGAATCATTAAGGACTTATTATGATGAACATTGAACAGCTATCTACCCAAAACCTATACCAATACAAAATCTCACGTGCTAAACGTACTTTCGATTTCGTAAGCTCACTGATTGCTTTGATTTTACTAGCGCCAGTATTTCCGTTGATTGCGATGGCGATTGCACTCACGTCTCGTGGCCCTATTTTCTACCGTCAACTGCGTGTTGGTAAATCGACACCGGAGAAAATGGAAATCTTTGAGATCATGAAGTTCCGTAGCATGTATGAAGATGCAGAAACTCGCTCTGGTGCCGTTTGGGCTACCGCGAATGACCCACGAATCACGCCCGTTGGCCGCTTTTTGAGAAAGACACGTCTTGATGAGCTCCCACAACTGATCAATGTATTGAAAGGTGAAATGTCTCTAATTGGCCCACGCCCTGAACGCCCTACTTTTTACACCAAACTAGAGAACGAAATCCCTTACTTTGCAGACCGTACATACGGTGTAATGCCCGGTATTACAGGGCTTGCACAAGTGAATCAAGGTTACGACACCTGCATTGATGATGTACGTCGTAAAGTGGGTTTTGACCACAGTTACGCACTAAGCCTATGTTCGGTTAAGTCTTGGATTGCCGCAGATCTTAGTATCATCTCTAAAACAATCATCGTCATGGTAGATGGTCGAGGTCGCTAAACCAGTATGGTCTAAGGTGAAAGAACAAGCTGCTTAGTCCAAGGTGGTAAATAGAGCAGTCTTGTCCGATGTGAACACAAAGCCAGCTTTGATAATCATTTATCGGCTGGCTTTTTACTGCCTCAAAACAAGCCAACTTAAAGAACGCTTCGATTTTAAAATCCAATTGGTATACGATGCCAACATACTGTTCTAAAAACGATTAAATGCCGTTGTTATGAAAATCGAAGATCTAAAGCTGTTTACCACCGTTGTCGAACTGGGTAGTTTTACTGCCGCTGCCAATGCACTTGACCTTCCCCGCGCTAACGTTAGCCGCAGAATTAACGACCTTGAGAAGTCTCTTGGCATTCAACTGTTCTTTAGAACCACACGAAGCCTTTCTTTAACCAAATCTGGTGAGCTTTATTATAAAGAGCTCCTCAATGCGTTAAGTGCGCTCGACAAAGCGAACCATATCGCCTCCAACCTATCAGAAGTTGCACACGGGCAAGTTAAGATTGGTCTGTTGCCAGAAACCAGCGACATCATGCAATCGACGCTATTTAAATTCCAAGATATGTACCCAAAGATCGAGCTTGATATTCGTACGGTCAGTAATGGTTTTGTCGATATGTACCGACAAGGGTTAGATCTCGCGATGCACGGTGGTACGTTGAGTGATGCGAATGTAGTGGCGCGCAAAGTTATGACTTTACAGCGTGTTTTTGTCGCCAGCCCTGAGTTTCTAGAGAAAGAAGGCACGCCTTCAAGCTTAAGAGAAATCACCAACTACCCCTTTGTGTGCTTTCGATGGCCAAGTGGTGACATCGACAAGCAATGGGACATCAAAGACCACATCATCAAGGTCGAACCTTCGGTGGTGAGTGACAGTATCGGCTTCGTGATCGGTGGTGCGACACGTCACAGAGGCATCGCATTACTGCCGGAACTCTTGGTACGACAACAGCTCAAAGACGGAACCTTGATTAACCTGTTCCCTGACCAGAACCTTCAACAAGAAGAAGCATGGCTACTCTACCCGCAACGCAAAGCGCTGAGTCATTCTGCTCAACTTTTGATTGATTTTCTATTACAAGAACTTCCAAATCTTTAGTTATTGTAACGAATATCATGACAGTGTTTCGCGAATAGACTAGATTATCTAAACAAAACTGAAAGATAGAATTGCTCCATAAATTGACAGGAGTAATCCATGAAGCCTATATCTCAACATTCATCTGTTTTGCAGCGTTCGTCTATCTTTCAACAGACACCTATCTTCAAATACACAGTCATTGCACTAAGCTTAACTGCTCTGTTTGGCTGTAATGACTCTGAGGCGACGACAGCTCAAAAACAAACGCGTCCGATTCAAGTTATTCAACTTGAGCCTCTCTCTCATCAAGGTGAAAAATCGTTCACGGGCAAATTGCAGTCATCAGAAACGGCTGGCGTCGCGTTTCGTGTACCCGGCACTATTCAAAACATGCTGGTCTCTGTTGGCGATTCAGTTAAGAAAGGCCAACCATTGGCACAACTCGACCCGCACGATTACCAAGTGGCGTTGGAAGAGTTGCAAGCCCGTTCTCTTGAAGCAAGATCCGCACACAAGCTAGCTAAGACTGAACTTGCTCGAGTGAAACAAGCCATTGCCGACAACGCGATTGCTGATGTTAATCTAGACCGTGCAATCAGTGGTTATGAAAGAAGTGAAGCCGCGGTTAAAGTGGTTGAGCAAAACATACGCCGCGCAAAAGATTCAATTCGTTACACCCAACTGCTCGCGCCATTCGACGGCGTGGTCGCGGCATCTAACTTCGATCAGTTTGAACAAGTCCTGCCGGGCATTTCAGTTTTCACCATCCACAACCCTGAGCAGCTTGAAGTTAAAATCCAAGTCCCAGAAAATTTGATTCATGAGTTCCAACCGAATCAAACCGCTGGTATCAACTGGTATGGCTCAGAGGAAAAACTGATTGGGCACGCAACTGAAATTGCCACGTCCCCTCACCCTATTAAGCAGACCTACGCTGTGACTTACCATGTAGAGTCAGCCAAAAAATCGGTGTTGCCGGGTAAAGCCGTCACACTGACGACTCAACTTGGCGAACCAACCAATAATTTCTGCTTACCGTATTCAGCGATCGTCAACCAATCGGGTATCGAGCAAGTATTCACCGTTCAAAACGAACAAGCGCATGGCGTGACTGTGGACGTGGTTTCGATGTCCCAAAATACCGTGTGTGTCGAATCTACGCTTAGCGATGGCGACTTCGTTGTGGTAAGTGGTGCTCAGTACGTCATGGAAGGCCAACACTTCTCTGATATTCAAATTAAGAGCCTGTAGGTAAATCATGATGAATCTAGCTGATTTTGCGATCAAACAACGCACCTTCATCCTGTTTTTCACTGCATTGAGTGTTATCGCAGGCCTGTTTTCTTACTTTGATCTTGGCAAGCTCGAAGATCCAAGTTTCACCATCAAAACGGCCGTTGTAGTGACACTCTACCCCGGCGCGTCTGCAGAAGAAGTGGAGCAACAAGTCACCGATACCGTCGAAACTAAACTGCAAGAGATGGGGTCATTGAACCGACTGCGTTCACTGTCTCGTCCGGGCATGTCGATGGTGTTTGTTGACCTTAAAGAGTCTCTTAATTCAAAAGCACTACCACAAGAGTGGGACTTGTTGCGTCGTAAAGTGTCAGACATGAAGCTGTTATTGCCTTCGACGGCGCAGATCAGTGTCGTGCAGGATGAGTTTTCTGAAGTCTACGGCATGCTTTTCTCTATCCACAGTAAGGATGCTTCGCCTGCTGAGCTAAGACGTTACGCCGAAGAACTTCAACGTAGAATTAAAACCGTCGATGGCATTAAAAAGATTGAGTTACACGGTGTTCAGCCACGTGTTGTTCATATCGATATTCCAGATGAAAGGTTGGCGCAATACGGTTTATCTATCACACAAGTTTGGTCACAGCTTAATACTCAGAACATGACCTTTGATGCGGGCAAATTTTCAGCGGGCACTGAACGTATTCGCGTTCAACAGTCGAGCGAGTTTGGTTCATTAGACGACATCAAAAACCTGATGATTAAAGGCGGCGTGAGTGAATTCGGAACCAGCTTAATCCGTTTGGGCGATATCGCAGACATCACCATGGGCTACCAAGAGCCAATGATGACGGAAAACCGCTACAACGGCGTACCTGCGGTGACGCTAGCGATGAGCCCTGTGCCAGGCGTTAACGTGGTATCGCTTGGCGATGAAATCAATCAGATCGTTAGCGATTTCCAAGCAACTCTGCCGTTAGGCGTTGATATCTCGACGGTAGCAAACCAGCCTGAAGAAGTTCAGAAATCGATCGATAACTTCGTACAAAACTTACTTGAAAGTGTCGCGATTGTGTTCATCGTCCTATCGATATTCATGGGACTAAAAAGCGCGACCATCGTCGGATCAAGTTTACTGCTGACTATCTTGCTGACGCTTATCTACATGAACATCGCGTCAATTGACTTACACCGAGTTTCGCTAGGTACGTTCATTCTTGCGCTCGGCATGTTGGTGGATAACGCCATTGTCATCACCGATATGATGATTGTGAAAATCAACAAAGGCGTCGACCGCACAAAAGCCGCAATTGATTCTGTTAAAGAGACAGCAACACCACTCTTTGGCGCGACAGTTATTGCTATCATGGGTGCAAGCCCAGTTATCTTCTCCAAAACCGATGCGGCGGAATTTGCAAGCTCGGTATTCCTTATCATCGCCTCTTCGTTGTTATTGTCTTGGCTCGTCGCGATGACCTTCACTGCCTTGATGTGTTGGTTCTTTATCAAGCCAAGCAAACAAGCTGACAACACCAAAGTGAGCTTATACCGTAAGAGTGTAAACTGGACGGTAGATAACCCACTCAAAGCACTGACGGGGCTTATACCGCTGATATTAGTGACGGCATTGGCTGTGCCGAGCATCGCGGTTAACTTCATTCCACAAGCCGACAGGCCCATCCTATTTCTAGATTACTGGCTACCGAATGGTGCCAAGGTTGAACAAACCTCAGAGGACATGAAGCGCATCGAACAGTGGTTGTTAGAACAGCCGGAAGTCGAGAGTATCTCAACATACGTTGGCGCGGGTGCTCCTCGCTTCTCAGTAACCATTGAACCAGAACCGTTTGACCCTGCTTATGGTCAGATCTTGATTAACGCTACCGATTTCCCGTCACTCAGCCCGCTGATTGCGCGTGGTGACAAATGGTTAATGGAAGAGTTTCCAAACGCCGATCCTCGTTTTAGAAGCTTAAAACTGGCGACTGCCGATAAATTCAGTGTTGAAGCGCGTTTCTCCGGCCCAGATGTCGAGGTGCTTCACGGCTTATCAGAGCAAGCCAAAGCGATCTTTGCTCGTCATCCAGACACCAAATACGTGCGTGACGACTGGCGACAAAAGAGCAAGGTTCTAGAACCTGTCATCAACCAAGACAAGATGCGTCTAGCCGGTATTAACCGTGCCGACATTGCATTCGCGATGAAACGCGCGTCAGAAGGCATGCCACTGGGTCGTATGAACTTAAACGACGAACTGGTGACGATTCAACTGCGTGGCACAGAAAGCTCAATTCAGTCGCTAGAAACTCTGCCGGTTCGCTCTCTGTTAGGTATTCACAGCGTTCCACTGGGTCAAGTCATTGATGGCTTTGAGCTGACCAGTGAAGAGACCATGATTTGGCGTCGTGACCGTGTAAAAACCATCACTGCACAAGCTGGCGTTGGTCGTTACACCACTCCTGCAGCGGTAAGAAACTCGGTTAAAGAGCAAATTGAATCCATCCACCTTCCAGATGGTTACCACTTGGAATGGGGCGGCGAATATTACGACGAGCACAAAGCCGTCAGCGATATTCTTAAGCAGCTACCTAAAGCAATGCTGTTGATGGTGATTATCTTAGTGGCGATGTTTAACGGCTTCAAACAACCAGTGATCATCTTTACCACCCTACCGCTTGCGGCGACGGGTGCAACATTCAGCTTATTGCTGTTGGATAAACCATTCGGATTCATGGCATTGATTGGCGCGGTAACCTTGACCGGTATGATCATCAAGAACGGCATTGTATTGATGGACCAAATTGAGCTTGAACGTAAAAACGGTCGCTCACTGTCTGATGCAATCAAAGAAGCAACCGTGAACCGTACAATGGCGATCTCTATGGGCGCACTCACCACGGCACTTGGCATGATCCCGCTGCTCAGTGACCTGCTATTTGACCAGATGGCGGCAACCATTATCGGTGGTTTGGCTGCAGCAACTGTGTTGTCTCTGTTTGTAATGCCTGCGCTGTACAAGCTTTTCTATCGAACTGAAGAGAAAAAGACGGTAGAAGAAGCCATCAAAGACGCCGTGATCGTGCTTGATGCAACACCTCAGTCTACAAACAGCGGCACTACAACCTCATTCAACAAGGAGCAATAAACATGTATCCATTAACGAAGTTTAAAGTGGCTCCTATTGCTCTCGCCTTGTTGCTGACAGGTTGTGCGGTTGGCCCCGATTACGAAGAACCACAAACGACCATGGCTGAGACCTTCTTATATAGCCAAGGTGATGCGAACCAAGACGGCGTGAGCCAAAACGAACAGCACAATCATTGGTGGACACAGTTCAATGACCCAACGCTCAATCAGTTAGTGGCCGATGTTCAAAACCAGAACATCCCACTTAAATTGGCCGCCGAGCGAATCAACATGGCGAACTCATATAAGAGCGTTGTGGAGTCATTCAAAGTTCCGACCATCAATGTCGGTGGCGGTTATTACAACTACCAACTGAGTGAGAACGACTCCCTACTCGGCCCCGTATTTGGCGCTTCTGATACGGTTGAATCGGCCACAGGTATGTCGTTATTGGAAGCCCAACACGATGGTGGGTTTTTAGGGGCGAGCATCGCGTGGGAAATGGACTTGTTTGGACGTATCGACAAGCAATCCAACGCGGCGACAATTCGAGTGGAACAAGCCGAGATCTTTCAATCCGGTTTGAACACCTTGATCACTGCCGATGTCATTCACAACTACCTGCAATATCGTGGCGCTCAAGAGCGAAAAGCGATCGCTCTAGAAAACATTGCCGACCAAAAACAGACCTTAGAATTAGTCACCAAAGTTGTTCGCAGCGGCTACGGCTCTGAGTTAGATCTTGCTCAAGCCAAAGCCATGCTCGCCGCGACTGAATCCATTGTTCCTCAACTTGAAATAGCAGAGCAAGTCCACAAACAACGCATGGCAGTCTTATTAGGCGAGTCGCTTACGAACGTGAACCAACGTTTAGCGGGAGAATTTACCTTGCCGAGAATGAACGATGTTATTCCGACAGGCTTACCTTCTGACTTGTTAGAACAACGCCCAGACATCCGCATTGCAGAGCGAGAAATGGCAGCCATTAATGAAGAACTCGGCGCAAGCATTGCCAATCGCTATCCAAAATTCTTCCTAACAGGCACGCCAGGTGTGACGGCAGGAAGTTTTGATGACCTATTCAGTAGCGACTCATTCGGTTGGGCGGCCTCTGCAGGCATCAGTTGGAATGTATTCGATGGTGGCCGAGGCGAAGCCATGGTGGAAATGAACGAAGCAAGGTTCCGTTCTGCAGCACTTAACTACCAACACTCGGTAGACAGCGCCTTTGCAGAAGTCGATTCAAGTTTGTTTGCCTATGGCCGTAGCCAAGAGAACCAAAAGCGCATCGATGAAGCTACCCTTGCTGTTGATAATGCGGTGAGCAAGGCAAAGTCACTCTATAAAGCGGGCCTAGTCGATTACTTATCGGTGTTAGACGCACAAAGACAACAAAAAGCGATGCAAGATCGCCAAGTGGCCGCCAAGCTTCAAACCGCCAACACCACGATTGCGGTGTATAAAGCGTTAGGTGGCGATTGGAAAGTCGCGAATGAAACGCAGACTGTTGAATTAGCCCACGTTAACTAGGCTCTTCGCTTTCTGTTCTCAGCTGAATAATGCAATAAGCATAATAAAAAATACCGCCGTTGATTACGGCGGTATTTTTATGTGAGCACGTTACGCGTTTCGAGGGCCAAACATAATAATCGCCATACCGAGTAGTGCAACTGAGCCACCAACCAGATCCCACGTTGTCGGCTTTTCGCCATCAACAAGCCACAACCATATTAGGGCAACAGAAATATACACACCGCCATAGGCAGCATAAACACGCCCTGTCGCGGTAGGATGAAGCGTCAATAACCAAGCAAACAACGCTAGGCTTATCGCAGCAGGAATCAACAACCAAATGCTCTTGTCTTCTCTCAACCAAAGATAAGGTAGATAACACCCTACAATCTCGGCGACCGCCGTAAGTACAAAAAGACCGACCGTTTTAAATTCAATCACAACTTACCTTTATCTGTTTAAATGCAGAGTACACTGTTAATGCTAATACCTTGGCTTTGTTAGTACATTAGCTCTGTTAGCGCCTAATCCCGTCACCATTTAAGCCCAATAAAACCGAGCCTTAACTAAACGCATGTTCAGTATTTATTGATATTTCGAGAGCTTATCTGTTTGATAAACTTGCCTCATTCACTACAAGAGTGAGCAACAAATGATTCATATATCCCAAGTACTAACGTTAGTCGAAAAGCAGCTTAAGTGGTTACAACCTAAAGAAGCCGTACACTTTAAAACGTACAAAAGAGACCGTGGTTTTCTGCTTTATTGCCTTGGTGACACACAGTTTCAGATCATTGAAACGGGTTACTACAACCATGCATATACAGGTGATGTAGCAAGCACTCGAAAACACGTTAAGAAAGTATTGAAACGAGAGTTTCCTAGAAGCAATAAGGTTTGGGTTGAATACTATCAAGCTGTCGATGACCCATCCAACGTCAACAGTTCCCACACACCACAGATGCCCCTATTTTAGTTTCAATGGAACATAACGCTGATTGGACGAACGCTATTTTGGCGCTTCTGATGCTGTAAAATTGGTTTTAAAAGTGAAAGCATACGGCGTATCACCGGTTTCTCTGAGGTGTTCAAGTCGCTCTATCGCTTCTTCGAGTGTGGGAATATGGTCTTCTTCGATCCACCAAAGAACATAAGTATCTTCAGGTAAACGATGAAACCAATCCCCCTTTCGGCGCATGAAATCACGGTGATGTGTGCGGAACATGAAGTTCTTTAACGAATCCACAGAGTCCCACACCGACATGTTCACGATCATATTAGGATCATCGAAAGCTTGGATGTTGGTGGCGTCACCAGATTCATCTTTCAGACGCCAAACAAACCCTTCACTACTTTCTGCGATTCCATTAACCAACTCTAAGTTATCGACAAACTCTTTGATTTCTGGCGCATCTAACGGGTATTTTGCCAGAGCGATATTCAACTGAGCTAATTTCATAACGTTTCTTCCTTGATAAATTATGAGTAATAAGCGACGTTTTGTTAGGCGTTCTTACTCAAGTAAACCCTAACAAATCCAAACTCTTCGTCGGTTTCTTCCCTATCAATTGACCAACCGTTTTTCAGATAAAACTGAATCGCTTGCTCATTACCTTTGAATGTTTCAAGACGATAATGCTCATGGCCCAATGTGCTCATCTCATTCTCAACATGCTTGAGAAGAGTCGCACCGAAGCCTGAACGTTGAATGTTCGGGGAAACCATTAAGATATGTACGAAGTCATTTTCAAACGCACAATAACCTTGAATCCGATTATTTGATTCGAGCACGACACAATTTGAGAGTTGTTTCTCAACTTCTTTATCAGACTCACCACTGTTGATGAACCAATCCACGCCTTCGTCGCCCAAAAATGAACGGTAACACGCATTGATTGTGTCTCTCGCTAGCTCTTGGATTGACGCTAAATCAGATGCTTGGGCTTTTCTAATATTTTCCATATAACCTTCTTGTTCTCGCGAATAACGCTTCACTCAATAGTGAGAAGTGCGACTACTGTACCTAAAAGTTTGTGCTGTAAACACTAAAGTTGAATCAAACGGGTGATTTTAAGCATTGGGGATGAATGTAAACGCAGATATGGCTTGAGTTAGGGATTAGAAATTAAGCACTGAGAGCTCAGAGTTAATAATTAAGAGTTAAGACGAGAAAGCTTATATTCATAAAAAACAACGGCACTTTCGTCAGAGGCTTGCTCAACAAAACCTAGCTTATTAAGTAAGTGTGTAGAGGCTATGTTTGAACGGTCGACACCGCCAATCAGTGTTAACCATGACTCCGTTTTTGCGACTTCTGTGATGAAACTCTGCAATAACTCACTTGCTAAACCTTTGCCCCAGAACTCTTCTGCAAGCAAGTAGCCAATATGAGCATCACTTTCCTCTTCCACATAAGCGAACAGAAAACCAATCAGTTGATTATCGTGGGTTTTCACTTGAAGTAAGCGGCTCTCCGACAACATTCGATCGAGCCAAATTTCAGCCAGCTCACGTGACACAATACCGTGAAAGTATTGTGGAAGATTTTCAACAACTGATGGGGCTAGAATGCCAGGTACTCGCTCAAGCAGTGCCGAACGTTCAGGAACAGTAAGCTCACCTGCAACTTCTTCTACTTTTAGTCTTTGAGTTTCAAACGAGATCGCCATGTGTCCTGCCTAATTCGATAAAAATGTGGATTATACACCTGAGTTCTCGTATTGGCTTCGTTTCCAAACCAACACGTCTTGTTCTAAGTAGAGTTGACACCTAAAAGTAATCTGGTATTCGTCCATCAAATTCAGAAGAGTCGTTCGAAATATACATACAATCTGAGCCTACTATGCTCACAAAGCCCAGCCTATTATAAAATTGATGCTTAATGTCGCTGTGTAGGTATAAAGCCTTACAAGTATGACGAGTGAATAACTCCGTTTTTACCAAGTTGATCAACTCAGACGCATAACCTTGGTGCCGTAATTCTTGAAGCGTAGCCACAGAGCCAATACCGAAACATCCTTTTGCAAGGCCAAACATATCACTGTAAACGATAAGAGACGACACGACTCTATCCTTCTCGACTAACACATACCAAGTACCAGATAAGTACTTTTCACTGTTACGACAACCTGTTAAGTAATTGTCTAACGTCAAGCCATCACCCCAAACATCGAAGCCCATTGTATAAATGGCATCTAGCTCATGAAGCTCTGCTTTTCTTACGTGCATTACTCTAAATATCCTGAATTAACTAACCCATGTAATGACACATTACCTAGACAACGACGGCAACTCATAAACTCTCGGATACGAACCAAACTAAAGAACAGCCACGCCTTCAAGTTCAATCACAGAGTTAACATTAGCGCGTTCGATTATCTTGAGTAACGTTGTTTGGATCAGCTCATTATCTCGGATTTCAGTTTCACAAGAAAAACGTTCTTCTTGAACACCATCGCCCTCACCCAGCATAAATTGAACTGCGACTTCCGTTGCGAGATCTTTGGTCGCCCCGTAATACGCTAACGTGATTTTTGGGTATCCGTGGTCGCCTTTTTTAACCTGCTTTGCGATACGTTTCTTGGCTTTATCTAAATTCATACAACTTCCTTTTAAGTCTGAAATACAAGGTGACTAGAACACCTTTTTAAACGGTAAGCAATACAATCAGCGTTGGTTATCGAGTTTCCCTAGCCTCTTGATACTAATCAAGATGGTACAGTCTTAGCGCTTTAAAGAGTGATAGCTAGAACACAGGTAACCAGTTTAAAAAATATAATGACAGCGCGTAAGAGTTACGCGCCAAGAAGCGGTAGATGTTTTCGTTGTTGATAAGTTAAGGCTAGCTCTAAGCACTGCTTGATTGGTGCTTTGGGAAGTGGTTCAGTTAGGTTCAAGACGATTGCCCTATTACCTTGAAATGCCAATGTGCCATCGTGCAATTCTCTGAATGTGTCGACTAGCTTTGTTTGACAGTTAAAGAACAAGTAATAGTTGTTTGGTGATTTCAATTTCCAGTCAATTCGGATTGGGCTGCCTGTCTTAACGCTGTAACTCGGCTCGCCCCATTTCAGAGACTCTTCGACTTCACCTAATTCCAAATCAGATGAAAGCTCAAAGATTAATGAACGCAATTCGTCAAGCCGAGCTCGAACATCAGCGGGATACTCGTCGAAATGTGTTTTGATTGCTTGGTCCATTCAACCTCCGATTCATTTGTTGTGATATTAAAGTGTACTCACTTAAAGCATAGAACCTTAAACATTAGCCCAACTCAGAACAAAAAATGCCATGCCTAATAAATCATTTTTCGGTTATCTGTTCGTTAGCGGTTTTCAAGGCCAGCTTTAAACCGTCCGTATCCTTACAACCAATGTAAACATGCTTTCCATTGTTTAGGCTTAACTTCAGCGCTGAACCTATCGATGCATTATACAACCAGCCATCGCTCAGCATTCGGATACCAATACCTTGATACCACTTGCTTTGATAGAACGATGTCTCTGTAATGTCTGACACTTCTACATTCTTACGCCAAACACCAAAGCCGAAATACCAGCTTAGTACATTGTGTTTGACCTCAATGGTCATGGAGAAAAAGAGCAAAGCAATTAAACCATTGATGGCATGAGCAATTAATGTCCCGAAGTTATTATCAGAGGTAACGACAATGAAAGCACTTATCGCAACAAGGATGAGCAGCAATCCCTTGTTGAATTCCTTACTATAAAACACAGTGACAACTCCTATAGACAACGAACAATCCATTAACTAGCCAACAGCTATCTTACTGCGGCCTTTCTAAATAATCGTAGAAAGTAATGCAGGCATACTCCCACAACCAAACCAAGTAGCATCGCCTTGATACTACCAACCCAAAGTATCAAGCCAGAATAACCTTGTCCCGGACCTAAGCCTTGTTTATTAATCACATCGACAAACATAAAACCGTTCCACAGCACATGCAGTGAGGCTGTAAATCCATGCACACAAATTGCGACGGTTCCAAGTAACTTGTACCTGTTAATGACTGGTGCGCCACAAAAAATGACAACAAGCGCAAAGGTCAAAATCAGAGGGCCGGATAGTACTAAAGTGAGTGTGATTACTTCAACGTGGCTCTCTATGCCATAACTGTATGTACAAAATACCATTGTCATTGAAAACAAAAGCGAAATGAGTGCGAACCATAGCGTTCTATTCATTGGGGTTCCCTGCCTTAATAGTGGGTTTAGGACCAATTCGATAATCGACAGGAAGAACCAATTACCAAAAATACGGCATGAGAAATGCCCTTGTTACACGACTATTCGATGGACAACTCAGACTTTCATAAACCCAATGTAACGGAAGACTTAGAACACAAGCTAGATAACAAAAATACCACTCACCTTCGCACCTGACTGCATACCTTATTGAGCTTCCTGTTGAACCCAAACAACATTTTCATTTGAAGTTGGAACCTCAAACCAAGACCAAAACAGATCTAACATTTCAGGTGTCATTTCATAAGACTTTCCATTCAGTTCCGAGTTACGGCTAAATGCTCTCTGCTTACAAGTATCAAAGGGAACATCAAGGTAGTGAACTTCGCTGTCCACGCCTAGGTTTGACGCCCAGCTTGTAAAAGAATCTCGGTCTGATTTACGCCAAAAACCAAAGTCAAAAATCACCGGGACACCCAAGGAAAAGAGCTGCATTGCAGATTCCTTGAATAAACCTTGTAACGTAGCCAGCCGGCGATCGAAAACTTCACGCTCCATATGCTCGCCATACAAAGGAATCATCCACTCATCAATCGAGAAACGAAAGGCGCCATGCTTTTCTGCAAGCGCTTTAGAATAAGTCGTCTTACCCGAACCGATAAAGCCACATACGAAATAGATTTTAGTCATGATGTCCCATTAGTCTCCTTGTTACGCATGATTCTTTCTTTTAGAAGTGTACCAATACTGCTAACGACAAACGTAAAAGCAAACGCCACAAGTGGCTGATAGAAATCAAACGCACCATCCGTCATAAAAAAGTACTGATGAATGGAAACACCAAAACCAACACCTAATGCCAGCTTCAGATTCTTGAAAATGCCTTGTTTCATGTTCATTCCCTCGTAGAAAGCAACACTATGTATAGGTGTGAGTGACGTTATGGCCGAACCCTCTGTGACATAAACGCTTTAAAGCCAAGTAAGTCGAAACTGCAAAGCGTTGGGAATTCATCTTGAGCGCTTGTTAGGCAAATTTCGTTTCGCGCGCCATTTCCTGAAAAGTTTGCCCATTGAGAACGAAGTCTTTTGTATATTTAAAGCCTGCTTTATTGGTATGAGCAGCAAAAGAACGAGCATTGTCTTTATGCACGTACGTGTAAACGTAAGAAAATTTAGAACTTCTTACTTCACAACTAAACCGAAACAACTTCTCAAACACACCTTGACCACGACAAGCCTTACCCACACAGACAGGTCCCCAAAAGTATGAATTAGAAGAGCTTAGTTGGGTACACCCAACTACCACTGAACCAAGCTTGTTCGCCACAGAAGTGAGTCCTTCTGAACATTCCCAGAACTTCCATGAAGCACAAGCAGCCATCGCTACTATCGTATTGTTGAGTTCAGCAACATATATAGCCTGCTCTTGCTCGATAACTTGAGTTAGAAGCACTTCGTCCATCACTGTATTTAAGAAACCATCGCATTTATCAGATTCATCCAAGTTAGATACATGACAAGATTTCTGTAGTTCTACGATTTGACTGATGTCCTCAAGTTTTGCAGCTCTTATTTCCATGACTTCCTCTGTTGAATATTTCTTCTTTTTGCCTAAGGCTAAGTTAAGCCGCCACAACGCTGATGGCACTACAATTCGCGAAGCGAGAGTGCCATGCGTTAGAGGTCGGCTTGAACGCCTTGTTATGTGACTATTAAAACATCGAGTTATTATTGGCTGACTCTTTCGGGACCACTTGAATTGAATCCCAATGCTCGACTATTTTTCCATTTGAATCGAAACGGAAAAAGTCCATCGTTACGTACTCTTCACCAGCAGGCCATGTTTGCCTTGTATGCAAAGCTACCTGATCACCTTCAGCAATAATTCTCAAAAACTCTATATCCTTTTTTGGATAGTCCCGAGACATTTCTTCAAAGTAATCTATAAAGCCCTGCTTACCATCAGCAACAACTGGGTTGTGCTGGATATAATCATCACCAACATACAACTCTACTGCTTTTGCTGGATCACCCATGTAAGCAGTTCTATAAAAAGCAATAGCATTGTCTTTGTTTTGTCTAAGTTGATTCGTCATAGCAGCCTCATGAAGGGAAGTTTCACACTAACAATATGAGATATCGAGTGCTTTCGCCAGCGATGGATTAACGCTTGTCACATAATGAATGACACGGATTCCCCTTCCGAGGCTCTGCCACACTTATGTGGTACTTAAATGCATCGGAGGCACCATGCCTGATTATTCTTATTTCTGCAGTACTTACCTAGCTAAAAACCACTTCAGTCTTCATACCGTAGACCAAAATGGTAAGGTCATACTCACTCACAAGTCGGTAACCCGTTCTAAACTACTGACTACAATAGCAAATATGAATTCATTGGTGTCGTTCTAATCACGTACGAAAGTGGGCACTACAAAGGTAAGCGCGTAATCCAAAGCGACTTATGCTCGACTTTGCGTTGCAGAGAAGCCTAAGAAAGTCGCAACAATCGCGTGGGTACGAAAGATAGTTGTGGCCCTTAATTCTATGCTGAGAGATGGCGCCATGTGGGATGAAAACACAACCAAAAATTAATCAATAACGCCATAGTCGTTTGTTAGTACGTTACTCCCTGCTTTTAGAACTTGTTTCTGATCAAACAGGAAGTAAGCGATCTGTCTTAGGGGCAACTAAGCATGTTCCTGTAGACTTTAGTACTGCTTTAACTTTTACTCGAGTGCCTAAAGCATGTTCTGATCTTGCTGTCTTTGAACATTCAACGTACTTCCCCTTGTGAATGCCCTCTACAACTTGAACTCTTAACTTTGATTTATTCCAAACCATCTGGCATGTGTACATATCTCGTTCAGAGTCAGTGTAATGATGATTGTTGCCATGTGAACGTTTTGAGACGATTGAAATACGTTTGGATAGGGTTTTCAATTGCGCAAAAGAATAGCTTGTCTTATGAGTGCTGTATTCCGGTTGAGTGTTAAGAGACGGTTTATAAAAGTCTATAGCAAGAGCTTCCAGATCATCCGCTTTTTCTTTCGTATCAGCTAACGCAACTATATAAAATTTGGGTGCCGGACAACGTTTAATTGCTTTCCTTAAATTTTCGTTACAAGTACCAGTGTAATTAGCATTGTAAGCGGAGCTTTGGTGGTAGTCCCAGCGAGTCATAAAGTCAGACGTCATCCCTACATATGTTCCTAAAGAACCTAGTTCTAAAAGATAGACTAAATATGGACTTTGCTGCACTTGAGATTTAATCAATAAGGGAGATATTTGCACAGTTACGGAATGTTTAGACACTGATGTGATTTCCTAGTTGAGAGTAAGGTTAACCTTACTCAGTTTCATAAATACTTTAAAGCTAAGTACTATCACCCTGCACTTCAAAGATCAACCAACATAACAAACCACTACAAATAGAGATATCGAAGGATTCATCTGATAAATATTTAGTTCAACGCACTAACGACTGACATAGATCCCCCCCTTATCGAGGTTCTACCACTCTTATGCGGTACTTAAATGCATCGGAGGTACCATGCCTGATTATTCTTATTTCTGCGGTAACGACCTAGCTAAAAACCACTTTAGTCTTCATGCCGTAGACCAAAATGGTAAGGTCATACTTCATAAGACAGTAACTCGCTCTAAACTACTGACTACATTAGCAAAATGTACTCATTAGTGTCGTTCCAATAACACGCGAAAGTGGGCCCTACAAGGTAAGCGCGTAATCTAAGGCGGTTGAACGTAAGTACGAACCGTTTTATACATGGCGATCATGTCAGCCATGCAATGTAACCCTATATTCAAAGCGACTTATGCTCGACTTTGAGTATCTGGAAAACCGAAAACAGTCGCAATAATCGTGTGTGTACAAAAGAGGTTGTGACCCTTAACTCTATGCTGAGAGATGGCGCCATGTGGGATGAAAATACAGCCAAAAACTAATCATTGACACCATAGTCATTTGTTAACTAGCGAAGCCTGTATGAACTTCGAATAAAAAATTTAAGTTGCCCATTAACTTGTAATGCACTTTCTATTTTCCGTACTTTATCGACAGGTTTGCCAAATAAGATACTGTTTCATCACGGGTCAACTGTCTATCTAAACCTACTATCTTCCAATATGGTGGGTTCGTTTTACTTGGTTCAGATAAACGCATATCTACCTGTTGTATCGTGGCCAAATCATATTCACTAACTATAATCTTTGGCTTACACGTACTGCGGGTAAAAACTGTTAGTTTAAGGGCTCCAAAAATAACGTTAAAACTCACCATCCCATTACTTGGACGAGTATTAGGGTTAGCTTCTTGAGTGGAGACCGAAATACCTAGTTGCTCAACTTCTTCTTGGATATTATCCAAGAATTCAAAAGCATTCGCCGCAGTGAGTTTGTCAAAGCAATCCTGAGAAAACTCACCAATATTTTTACGCAAAGGTTTGTCTTTTATCTTCCACTCAGGCGGGTTAGATGCTTTGACTTTCATAATTAACCTGTCAATTTGTTCGTAGACAGGCTCATTCACATTTATTCGAAAGAACTCACAACCAAGTTCAGATTTTATATCCCTTTCTCGAACAGCATCCTGCTCTTGTGTTCTTTCATGGAATGGTTCATCTATCTCCACTGCGAGTTTTAAATCTGGGAAATATCCATCAATGTAATACTGATTAACTGGATATTGAGATAAGAGCTTTACATCTCTTAGCGCATAGTGCAGCGCATACATCACCATAGATTCCCAACGTTTATGGCTTGTTTTCGTATGATTAAAAACAAATTTTTCGATTGTTGTAGCCACAAATAAGTCCTTTATTTAAATTACCTTTCGCAACTCAAATACCACATGAGGCTCTTTACCCATAGATATTTAGCTAGTTAACGAATGACATGGATTCCCCCTACCGAGGATCTGCCACACTTATGTGGTACTAAAATGCATCGGAGGCACCATGT